>NZ_CALPDE010000063.1 GCF_943193185.1 Lactococcus ileimucosae | reverse complement strand
TGGTGTGATCCGTCGCTACCTTCAGGCCGGAATGATGATGGGGGGGTTCGTTAGTCAGCGAGAGAAAGGCACACCGCAAGGATCGCCCTTGAGTCCGTTGCTTAGTAATATCCTACTTGACGATCTGGACAAGAAACTGGATGCCAGAGGCCACCGGTTCTGCCGATATGCCGATGACTGCCAGATCTACGTCCAAAGCCGTCGAGCGGGCCACCGAGTCAAGGACAACGTGACCGCCTTTCTCGAAACACGACTCAAACTCCCGGTAAATCGGGAGAAGAGCCGCGTCGTCTCTGTCTCACGCAGCAATTTTCTCGGGTACAGCTTTGTAGGAAAGGCTCATCCGCGCATCCGCTGCAGTAATGAGACGATCAAACGCTTCAAGAAACGGATCAGGCAACTGACCCGCGGGCATGATCGCGAAGCCATTGAGGTGAAGCTTGCCCGTCTCGATCGATATATTCGAGGCTGGACAAGCTACTTTCGGTTGGCAGAGACACGCCGCTTATTTGCTGATATCGACAGCTGGATACGAAGCCGACTACGCATGTGCCTGATGAAACAGTGGTTTAAACCGAGAACCCGAGTGAGGAAAATGATCGAACTCGGGCTCCCTGTGGATGAGGCGAAAGGATACTGTCAGCACAAGCGCTGGTGGTTTCTGGCCCAACTCCATCATACGCGGTTCGCGATGAATAACCGCTGGTGGCACAAGCGAGGCTTCCGTGGTGTGCGCTTTTATATGGAGCGGTTTGCCAACACTTGACCAACCGCCGTGGTACGGATCCGTATGCCAGGTGGTGTGGGCGGACGGGGGAGGTGACTCCCCCTCCTACTCGATCCATCCTGTTCACGGCATGCGGGGCAGCTTAGTCGTCTGCACCTGGTACGCCGCCCAGCTCTTCGATCAGCGCCTTGTAGCTTTCGGTCTGCTCGGTGAGGGTCTGGGTGACGCCTTCTTCCGACAGGTACACCACCGGCATCAGAATGCGCTCTTCGGTGATCTCGATGAACCGCTCATCCTGGGT
>NZ_CALPDE010000062.1 GCF_943193185.1 Lactococcus ileimucosae | reverse complement strand
CGCTGGCGCGACGGCAAACTGTGGCTGGCCAAGCAAAAAGACCCGCTGGCTATCCGCTGGAGCCGGTCTTTTTCCGGCACGCCGAGCAGTATCACGGTGAGCTGTGACACCGCTGGCCGTTACCATGTCAGTTTTTTGGTGGAGGAAGCGGCCACACCACTGCCGGTCACCCCCAACATGGTCGGCATTGATCTGGGGCTGACGCACCGCGTCATCACCAGTGACGGCGACAAAATCCCCAACCCGCGTTTTTTGCGGCGCACTGAGCGTAAGCTGGCACGGGCGCAACGGAACCTGTCGCGTAAACAGAAAGGGTCGCAGAACCGCGCCAAAGCGCGGCATCGGGTCGCCAGGGTGCATGCCAGGCTGGCCGACCAGCGTCGTGCCGCCACCCACAAACTTTCCACGCAGCTTATTCACGAGAACCAAGTCATTGCTGCCGAAAGCTTGCAAATCAAGAACATGGTCAAAAACCGCTCGCTGGCCAGGGCCATCAGCGACGTGGGCTGGCATCAGCTCACCCAACAACTGACGTACAAGGCCGAACGGTACGGGCGCGATTTCGTCCAGATCGACAAGTGGTATCCCAGCTCGAAGCGTTGTTTTCACTGTGGTCATATCACCGAGAAGATGCCACTGAACGTCCGCACCTGGGACTGCCCTGGCTGTGGCACCCAAGGCATTGACCGCGACGTAAACGCTGCCCGCAACATACTGCAATCGGGCAAAGCCATTCTGGCCGGGGCTGACAAGCTTCGCCAGCATGAGAAAACTACCGTGGGGCTCACGGGAGGTTAAGCCTGTGGAGCTTGTGTAAGACCTGAGGTGCTATCACCAAAGGCAACGGGCTGCGAAGCAGGAACCTGGAAGGCAGCAACCAGGGAGTCCCCTTCCTTTCCGTTGTCAGACGGCAGCGCAAGCTGAGGGAGGGGAGGAGGTCAAGAGGCTGTAAACACTGTAAGCGATCGAGGCGACCGCTAGTGCAAGCAGTAAAGCGGATATGGGGCGTGTGAAAAATAGAGTCCAGTCAGTGCTGGTTTGAAAGGCATGCCTTAAATTCGTTTCGGCAATGGGGCCCAGCACAACACCTGGCACAAGAGGTGCAAGAGGGTAGTCCAGTTTTTTCAATATATATCCGACAATGCCAAT
>NZ_CALPDE010000061.1 GCF_943193185.1 Lactococcus ileimucosae | reverse complement strand
GAAGGTGATTTACTCCCTTGGGTCTTCTGCTTCTCTGAGCCCTTCATGCAATGACGCAATTAGCGGGCAAGTGATATTGCCTTGTTGTGCATGGCATCGGTCGACCATTTCGCTCAGCACCTTCTCAATTCTTTCAAGCCTGTCGATCTTCTCGCGAACGTCCCCTAACTTGTGCTCTGCGAGAGCACTGGCTTCTTGACAGTGGGCGCCATCTTCCAGCCGAAGTAGGTCACTGATCTCATCCAGACTAAAGCCCAGCTGCTGCGCCGTTTTCACGAACGTCAACCTGTCGATATCGGCGGCACTATAGCGTCGAATACCTCCGGGAGGTCGTTCGGGCTCCGATAATAGCCCTCGTCGCTGGTAATAGCGGATTGTCTCGACATTGACGCCGGCCGCCTTGGCCAGGCCGCCAATGGTCATGGTGTCCGCCACTTTATCTGCATGTCTCTTCATGATGCTTGACTCCGTACCAAGCTACGGAAGTAACCTTATCGTAGCTCCCCCCATCCCGAAAGGAGAATCGTCAATGCGGACACCTAAAACGGGGCGAGGGCCCCTGGCCGCCGGAGGAGTCGCGGCCCTCCTGGCCTCGGCGTGTTGCCTCGGCCCGCTGGTTCTGATCACGCTGGGCGTTTCCGGCGCCTGGATCAGCAATCTGGCGTCGCTGGAGCCCTATCGCCCGCTCTTTATCGGCGTCGCGCTGGTGGCGATGTTCTTCGCCTGGCGTCGCGTCTTTCGGCCAGTGGAAAAGTGCCAGCCGGGAGAGGTGTGTGCCGTGCCACGGGTCAGGACGGGCTACAAGGCGATCTTCTGGCTCGTATCGCTGCTGGTGCTAATCGCCCTGGTATTCCCCTACGTCTTGCCCTTGTTCTATTAAAAGGAGATCTACCATGAAAGCTCGTTTCGCCTTCATCGCGCTACTCGCCCTGCTCAGCACGCCCGCCTTAGCGGCCTTGCAGACCGTGAAGCTGTCGGTGCCGGGCATGACCTGTGCCGCCTGCCCGATCACCGTCAAGGCCGCCCTCAACAAGGTGGACGGCGTCTCGCAAGTCGACGTGAGCTACGCGGATCTCGAGGCCGTGGTCACCTTTGACGACGCCCGAACGTCGGTGGAGGCATTGACCGAGGCCACCACCAACGCTGGGTATC
>NZ_CALPDE010000060.1 GCF_943193185.1 Lactococcus ileimucosae | reverse complement strand
ACCGGCAGCTCGGTCAGTTCCGGTGGCTCCTCGACCAACGGCAGCGGTAACTGATCCAGCCCCTGCTTCAGGATCGAGGTGATGCTCTGGTAACTGGCGGAGTGGATGGCCAGCGCCCGGGCACAGGCCTGCTCCAGGCGATCACGACTGTAGCGCCGACTAAGGTTCAGAAGTCCCAGGCAGGCGCGGTAACCATGTTCCGGATGAGGCCGATCCTTGAGCTGCTTCTGCACCACGCCCAGCGTGCCGGGGCCGATGTCATTGGCCCAGTTCAGGAACCGTCCCGGTGACCAGTTCTGATGGGCCTGGTGCGATTTAGGCATGTGTTCAGTCAGGGTGGCGAAGCGGCCCTTACCATGACGAGGATGTAGCGCCACTCGCTGCCCTTTGTGCATGACCTCCACGGAGGTGTCGGTCACCCGAACGTCCAGCTTCACCCCCACCAGGGCGTGGGGCACGCTGTATAGCCGCTTCTCGATCTCGATGTGATAGTCGATACCCGGCCGTGCCTTACGCCACTCGGCGTAGGTGTAGGGCGTGGCGGGGAGTGGTCGTAGTGCCGGTCGGTCGAGGGCATCGAACAGGCTTTGACGACTCTCTGTCCGTCCTTGGAACGGGCGCTGGTTCAGCGCTGGTAACAACGCGGCGATGGCGGCGTTCAACTCGGCCAGAGAGAAGAACGTCTGGTGCCGTAACCGGGCCAGGATCCAGCGCTCGACCAACAGCACGGCGGCTTCAGCCTTTGCCTTGTCCTTGGGCTTGTAGGGACGCGCGGGCAGCACCGCCGTCTGATAGTGAGCAGCCAGTTCAGCGTAAGTCTCGTTGATCTTCGGGGTGTAACGGTCCGCCTTGGTGACCGCTGCCTTGAGGTTGTCCGGAACCAGCAGTGCCGGCACCCCGCCGAAGAACGTCAGCATCCGTTGGTGGGAGGCGATCCAGTCCGGCAGGCTCTGGCTCCCGGTGGCCTCGGCGAAGGTGTAGCTGGAGGCGCCAAGCACGGCGACAAAGACCTGGGCCTGACGCATCTCTCCGGTGCTCCGGTCCACCACCGGCACGGTCGGTCCGCAGTAATCGATAAAGACCTTCTCGCCGGCCCGGTGAACCTGGCGCATGCTGCGCCGTTGCCGCCCCCGCCAGAGCCGGTAGTGGTGGCAGAATTGGCTG
>NZ_CALPDE010000059.1 GCF_943193185.1 Lactococcus ileimucosae | reverse complement strand
CTTCGAAGTCCCCCTTGGGGGCGCGGAAGAAGTGGTTGAAGCCCACATCGTACAGCGTGGCCGACGACATGAAACTTGCAATGTGACCACCCAGCCCAGGATTGGCACGGTTGTTACGAATGACCTGAGCAATGGCGTTGTAACGGATCAGGGAGCGAATACGACGCTCCATGAACAGATCGCCAGGCATCGGGGCTTCGCGATGAACCGGTATCGTGTTGCGGTGGGGGGTTGTCACCGAGAAGGGCACCTTCATCCCGTCCCGGCGCAGGCGATCCGCCAAGCGGGTCATCAGGTAGCGGGCGCGATCTTCGCCCTCACGATCCAGCACCGATTCCAGGGATTCCAGCCACTCCGTGGTTTCGACCGGATCGAGATCTTCTCTTGTCTCCAGACTCATAGAGGTCTCTCCGAATGACGATAAATGACAATGAGCCCCGCCAACCCTTCGGGCCTGGGGCGGCTGCGGTGTGTGGCCACCACAGGCCTGTGAATAGCCGACGCGATGCATCGAGCAGGGGATTTTCACCCTACATTCAATGAGCTACGCTTTCATGAATGTAGTTAAGCTACAGGTATTTGGTAAAAATTAGCCTTTTGTATATGCGAAGATACCGCAAAGTCGTCACGCTGCCAATTGCGGCACGCCGCAAAAAGCCATCGAAAACAAACTATTGCACTGCAACATAAGCGTTTTATAGGACCTTGGTCGCTACGACTTAGGATACCTTCCTGTAACCAAACTACCGTTTCATTTGTTGCTAAAAGAACCACTTATTTGCCCCGTTTAACCGTCTATTGGGTGGGTGCCATCAAGCGCTGGCGGAAATAGGCCCAGTCGAAGGCGGGCCCCGGGTCGGTCTTGCGCAAGGGGGCCACATGAGCATGACTGGTGATCCGTTCAGCGGTCAGCGCCGGGTAACGCGCCATCAGCCAGTGCGTGGCCTCGGCAAGCGCCACATACTGCGCCTTGCTGAACGGCGTCTGGTCATCGCCCTCCAGCTCGACTCCTACGGAGAAGTCGTTCAAGCGTGTCCGCCACGCCTGTTCAGCCGGGTCCCACCAGCGCGATTGCCCGGCGTGCCAGGCGCGCTGGTCGATGTCGACGAACTGAACGCACTCGCCATCGCGGCGAATCAGCAGGTGCGCCGACACCCGCAGGTGCGC
>NZ_CALPDE010000058.1 GCF_943193185.1 Lactococcus ileimucosae | reverse complement strand
GTCTCGATGCCCATTGATCACCAAAACCAGTTTCACGTCCTGACCAGACCAATCCACTTCACGAAATCTGGCCGGTATAGACTCGTCTGCTGTGTCATGTCGCCCCAAACAGGCAGCAAGGGTTAACGAAAAGGCATTGATCAGCTTGTCGCGTATTTCAGCAACGAACTCGTCAAAATTTGGTTTGGTTTCGGGCCTTGGACTGCTCGATTTAGCCTCTACAACCCAAAGCACTGGCTCTCCCTTACGGCTGTTTTTGAGCAGAAGGAACTCCGCCATTTGCACGTGGTTTTGTATCCGTCGATATAGATCACTTTCCTCAATGTAGAGGCAGTGGCCTTCAGGAAAGGGGCCAAACGTCATTCCAGATTCCTGGATCGCCTGATTTGTCATGTCAGAACCAGCTCCACCTCTTCCTGATAAAGCCGGATCGACTCCTCAATGATTTTGTTATCAGGCATCCCCTCTTGCAGGTTGTTGCATGTCCACTCTCCATTTTCCTCAGAGATCACCGGAACTGATATACCCTTCTCCTGTGCGATCAAAAAAAGCTTCTTGATGACAAAGTACGAGTGGCTAGCCATGAAAAACTGAATCCCACGCTCAGACAACAGAGCGATGTTGTCCAATAACTGAGAAATGGCCTTCGGATGTAGTGCAGACTCCGGTTCGTCAATAAAAATGACCGAACTGGTATCCAGATAGCGGTTACCGAGAAGCGTGTCCAGGATCGCAATTTTCTTGATACCTTCCGCTGTCACACCGATAGGGAACTTCTGATTCCCTTTTTTGAAAGCCCACTTGTTGGAGGCATCATCAAACTCGATTTTCCCTCCAAGCATCGACTCAAGGTCCTGCCTGGATTTCGAGAACTCCCGGTAGTTGTTGCCCTTGGTGGTGGAATTTCTCAACGCCCGAGCAAGATCCAGATAGGTATTGTCGAAACCAAAGGCCTTATCCTGCTCCCGGGATTTGAGAATGATGTGATGTATCGACAGTACTTCCTTGGCCGGAAGGAAAATGGAATTACTGCTCCTGGGCGGAACATGATTTTCCAACGACGAAATCTGCTTGGTCGTATCCTTACCAAAGTTATAGATGAAGTTCCGGTCATCAAATGTCATCGAATAGTGCAGAGGCCTTTCTGCACCTTTGGTCACCAGATCACCAATCTTGTCTGGCTGAAAGGTCCAATACAGGTTTTCAGCCAGTATCTCGGCTGCCGTCCGCTGATC
>NZ_CALPDE010000057.1 GCF_943193185.1 Lactococcus ileimucosae | reverse complement strand
TGGACTAATGTCAAATAATTAGACAGAAAATGAGCTATGTTTTCTTAAAATAGTTTTCCTCCTTCTGATTTGGAGTTAAACCATAGTTTGCAGAATGAGGATTATAATTGTTATAAAAGTGTTCAATGTATTCAAAGCAGGATAATTGAACTTCTTGAATGGAGTGATAAGTTCTCCGATTAATTTCTCGTTGTTTAAGATACTTGAAAAAGACCTCAGTTACGGCATTATCATAAGGATAACCAGGTTTGGAGTAAGAAGCAAGTAACTGATTATCATCAAGCAACTTTCTAAAGGAAGCTGATTTAAATTGGCTCCCTTGATCCGAATGAAAAATGATTGGTTCCTTAGGCTTTCTCTTATTTATAGCTATCTCTAGGGTGTCACAGGCGAGTTTGGCATCAATCCTATGGCTAAGTTTCCAAGCAATACATTTTCTAGAGTAGAGGTCAAGGATGGCGCAGAGATAAACATGTCGTTTAGGTCCGATAGAAATATAAGTGAAGTCGGTTGTCCAAACTTGATTCGGGGACTTAGGGTTAAATTCTTGTTTAAGTAGATTATCAGAAGAAAATTCAGGAGAATGGTTTGATTTAAAACGAGGTTTAATCGTTGACATTTTGGGGAGCGTCATAGACTTGAGAAGTCGTAAAATACGCCCTTGAGAAATATTGATGCCATAATCACGCAACAGAATGATTTTGAAAGCTCTCGTTCCAATTCTTTTCTTAGCTTTCATATAAATTTCAAGGAGTAATTTTTTCAAGCGTTGATTCTCTATTTCCCGCTTAGAAGGCTTCTTGTTAATGAAATTATAGTAGGTGGAACGATTGACATGTAAAACACGACAGAGCATAACTGTCGTGTGTTCATATCGAAGTCGATAGATGGCTTTTAATCTTACTTGGAGTTCTGCATGAATATGGCACTCGCTTTTTTTAAGATGAGATTCTCCTCTTCTAATTGAGCGTTACGCTTTTGTAAATCTTGAATCTGTTTAGCAGTCAAGATCGTATTATCTTCAAGTCGAACTTGAGAATACTGCTTGATCCATTTAGCAAGCGCAGAAGCAGAGACCCCATAATCTTTACAGAGTTCAGATTGAGTTTTTCCTGTTTGGTAGAGATTAACGAGAGATTGCTTAAATTCCTCATCGTAACGTTTAAATCCTGACATAAAAGTCCTTTCTTTTTTGTGTCTTCTTAGACAGATTATAACACACTAATTTGTGTCTACTTTTATAGTATAGCTCCA
>NZ_CALPDE010000056.1 GCF_943193185.1 Lactococcus ileimucosae | reverse complement strand
TCCCCTGCACATTGCGCTGTGCCACGGCTGCGACGATACCGCACATACTCCACTCTCCTGAAGGCGCCAAGCGCCTGTATCACCGGTGTTTAGTTTGCTTTTTTGGTGGGGCGCGGCCAGTCGGCCTTTTCCAACTGGCGGCTGCGGGTCACTGCCAGGGCGTGCTCCGCCACGTCCTTGGCGATGGTGGAGCCCGCCCCCACGGTGGCCCCCTGACCAATCGAAACAGGGGCAACCAGCGCGCTGTTGGAGCCAATGAAGGCGTGGTCGCCAATCTGCGTGCGATGCTTGTTGACGCCATCGTAGTTGCAGGTAATGGTGCCTGCCCCAACGTTCACCTCGCGCCCCAGGGTGGCATCGCCCACATAGCTCAGGTGGTTGATCTTGCTGCCTTCGCCGACCTCGGCGTTCTTGGTCTCCACGAAGTTGCCCACTTTCGCCTTGACCGCCAGACGCGTGCCGGGGCGAAGACGAGCGTAGGGCCCAATCTGATTATGGCCAGCGGCCACCGTGGAGTCGATGACGCTGTGGCTATCGATGACGCTTTCAGCACCGAGGGTGCTGTTCTTGATCACGCAATAAGGGCCAACGCGCACGCCTTCGCCCAGCTCCACGTTCCCTTCGAAGACGCAGCCCACGTCGATGAACACATCGTGGCCACAGGTTAGCGTGCCGCGTACATCGATTCTCGCCGGGTCTGCCAGGGCAACGCCCTGAGCCATCAACGCTTCCGCCGTCTGCTGCTGGTAAGCACGCTCCAGACGGGCCATCTGCGCACGGTTGTTGACCCCTTCCACCTCGGTAGCATCGTGGGGCTGCGCCGTGGCCACCTTGATACCTTCGCTGGCAGCCATGGCGATGACGTCGGTCAGATAGTACTCACCCTGGGCATTCTCTGCCGAGAGCTGGGGCAACCAGCGCTTCAGTTGAGCGCTGGTCATGGCCATGATGCCGGTATTGCACTCGGTGATGCTCAGTTGCTCGTCGTTGGCATCTTTTTGCTCGACAATCGCCACGGCCTGCCCGTCACTATCGCGCACGATGCGCCCGTAACCGCCAGGGTCGTCCAGCGTGACCGTCAACAGGCCCATATGCTGCTCATCCACCTGAGTCAGCAGGTTGGCCAACGTGTCACGGCGAATCAGCGGCACATCGCCGTAAAGCACCAGCACGATGCCGTTGCCCAGACGAGCCAGGGCCTGGGCCACGGCATGGCCCGTCCCCTTTTGCTCTTCCTGCAGCGCAAACAGAACGTCATGCT
>NZ_CALPDE010000055.1 GCF_943193185.1 Lactococcus ileimucosae | reverse complement strand
GCCAAGGCTGTCGAGGCCGAACTGGCTACCTTCCTGGCGCAGTATGCCGATCAGCGGCTCGACGATGGACGTCAGGCCGTGGTCCGCAACGGCTACCTGCCCGAGCGCACGGTCCAGACCGGGATTGGGGATGTCAGCGTGCAGGTGCCCAAGGTGCGTGACCGCAGCGGCGGTGGTGCTCGCTTCAACAGCAGCCTGCTGCCGCCCTACCTGAAGCGGGCCCGCAGCATCGAGGAACTGATCCCCTGGCTCTACCTGAAGGGGATTTCCACTGGCGACTACCAGGAGGCGCTGGCGGCGCTGCTGGGCGACCAGGCCAAGGGGCTCTCGGCCAACACGGTGTCTCGGCTCAAGAAACAGTGGGAAGACGAGCATACCGAGTGGCGGCAGCGTGACCTGTCAGACCGTCGCTACGTCTACTGGTGGGCCGACGGCGTGTACAGCAACGTGCGCATGGATGACCGCCTGTGTCTGCTGGTGATCATCGGCGTCACGGAGCAGGGCCGCAAGGAGCTGGTGGCCGTCGAGGACGGCTTCCGTGAGTCGGCAGACAGCTGGGAAACGCTGCTGACGGGGCTGCGAGAGCGCGGTCTGACTCAAGCCCCCAAGCTGGCGGTGGGCGACGGTGCCATGGGGTTCTGGTTGGCGCTGAGCAAGATCTACCCGGAAACCGACCATCAGCGCTGCTGGGTCCACAAGACCGCTAACGTGCTGAACAAGCTGCCGAAATCAGTGCAGCCCAAGGTCAAGGCCGACCTCCATGACATCTGGATGGCCGAGACCCGCTTTGATGCGCACAAGGCCTTCGATCGCACGTTGAAACGCTTCGAGGCCAAGTACCCCAAGGCGATGGCGTGCCTGGCCAAGGATCGGGACGAGCTGCTGGCGTTCTACGACTATCCAGCAGAGCACTGGGTGCATATCCGCACCACCAACCCGATCGAGTCGACCTTCGCCACGGTCCGTCTACGGAGCAAGCGCAGCCGGAACTGCGGATCCCGGGCGACGACCCTGGCGATGGTCTTCAAGCTGCTCCAGAGCGCCGAGAAACGCTGGAAGCGCATCAAGGGGTTCAGCAAGCTGGAGCTGGTCGTGAACAACGTCCGGTTTCAGGATGGGGAGCAGGTAACCGATCAATCAGACAGGACTGCCGCCTGACTGCCATCCACCAGATTTGACTATAACTCTCCGACCACCTGGCAGGCACTCACCGAAACGGCCCGCGAGATTCAAGCGGCCGAACGTGACGAAGGCAACAGCCGCATGCAGGGCTTCGTGTTCCAGGGG
>NZ_CALPDE010000054.1 GCF_943193185.1 Lactococcus ileimucosae | reverse complement strand
TGCCGATTTCCAGTTCCGCACATCTTATTCTCGTGCCCGTATTTACGCCCTGGGAAGATCAGGGGTTGGCATTCGATGTGGCACTCCATCTGGGTAGCTTGAGTGCCGTCATCCTCTACTTTCGTCATGAAATCATACGCATGGTCGTCAGCAGCGTGGCCGCGCTACGGGGCAAAGGCGTCGATGAGGATGCCAGGCTAGGGTTCTGGGTCGCATTGGCCACTTTGCCGGTGTGTATTATCGGCTTTTTGGGTCGCGATCTGATTGCCGATCACATGCGCTCGACCCTGATCATCGGGCTGAGCCTGGTCGCTTTTGGTTTACTGCTGGGCTATGCCGACTGGAAAAAGCGCGGCACCCGCAGCGAGTACAGCATGAATCTGAAGGATGTGCTGATCATTGGTTTTGCGCAGGCACTGGCGCTAATTCCGGGTACATCCCGTTCCGGTATCACCATCACGGCAGCCCTGTTGGTAGGCATGAGCCGGGAGGGCGCTGCACGCTTCTCGTTTCTGCTGTCGATCCCCGTGATTGTGCTGGCCGGAGGGCTAGAGGCCGTTGGCTTGCTCAGCGATCCCCAAGCCATCGACTGGCCCGCCATGATCGTGGGTACGCTTCTTTCTGGTATTATTGCCTATCTCTGTATTCACTATTTTCTGGTCGTCATCAAGAAACTGGGCATGCAGCCGTTCGTGGTTTACCGCGTGGTATTTGGTCTCTGGCTGCTGTGGTTCTTCCACTTCTGACCCCGAGCACATTTCAAGGAAAATGCGATGAACATCGGCTATCGTCCCTTTTTAGCTGGCCTTGGTTTACTCACCCTGTTGCCCCTGATGGCAGGCTGCTCCGAGAGTGATCGCCCCCTGGAGCCGCCCACCCGGTTTGAAGGAGGGGTATTTGGCTCTTTCTACCAGGTGACGGTGATGGATCCGCTGACCCAGGGCCAGGCACAGGCGTTGGAAGAGGGCTTTCTGGCCGAACTCGAGAGCGTGGACCGTTCCATGTCGACCTATCGGGATGACGCCGAGCTGGTAACGTTCAATCATGCGCCGCTGAATGAGTGGCAGCCGCTGTCCAATGAGCTGATCGAAGTCTTGGCCGTCAGTCAGGCCGTTGCGGCAGACAGCGATGGTGCCTTCGATGTGACGGTGGGTGGCCTGGTGAACTTGTGGAGTTTCGGGCCAGAAGCAAGGCCAGAAGAAGTGCCCAGTGATGAAGCCCTTGCCGAACGCCTTTCGACCGTCGGGTATGACGCCCTGGAAGTGGATGCCCAGCAGATGCAGGCGCGGCGCACGCGGGATGCGTTTGTCGACCTCTCTGGCGTGGCGAAAGGC
>NZ_CALPDE010000053.1 GCF_943193185.1 Lactococcus ileimucosae | reverse complement strand
GACAAAAAAAACGCCCCTTAAACCCTGAGGAATCCCCACGAACTTTGCTATCCATCGCATAAGGCCTGCTCTTTGACTTCCCCTTGGAGGCTCGTCAGAACTGTCTTCCAAGAGGGCCATGGGACAGCACCGACACAATGACGTCGCAGCCACTCCAGTCCCAAACGCCACACGGAGAGAACGTTCCGATGACGGATCGTGTTGCTCTGGTAGCGTCGCTGTTGCCCGCTGTCTCGGACTTGAAGACCGGCAACCATCACCACGACATTGGCCAGCATCGCGATCAGCAGCAGGATTTCGATCCGCTTGCCTTGGCGAGACTGATGCATGCCGAAGCCCAGCCCGAACTGGGGACTCTTGACGTCGCGGAAGCCCTCTTCAATCTGCATGCGCTGCCGGTAAATGGCCACCAACTTGTCCGCCAGCGTTGAGCGCGCCGGTAGGTTACTGACCAGCACCCAGGGCTCCTTCTGGCGCTGGGCAATCGCCCGGCTGCGGCTGTCCTGGGAGACCTGTCCGCGCTTGTTGCGATGCTTGCGCCCCTGCGGCGGCCGATGGTAGAGCACCATGCGGGTGGTCAGTGGATTGCTCTCAGCAATTTGCACGGAACCCAGCGCCCGCGGTACCGATGTCGCTTGCGGAAACAGGTCTGACACAGGTTGCCACGCCTGCCCTGGCAGCTGGCAGCGAACCGGGCTACGCACCCGGCCGACGTAGTACCAACCACGTGCCTCAACCGCCTCGAACCAGGGATTACGAAAGCCCGCATCGGTGACCAAGATCGGCGTGGCGTTGTCAGGCAGTATCTCGGCCAGAGCGGCCAACAAGTATGCCTCACAGTGTTGGCAGCCATCCTTGTGGTGGACTTTCTCGAAGATTGGCAGCGAGCGCCCGGCAAAGGGCACCGCGGCGCGCAGCAAGAACCGTTTGCCACGGTCATCAATCGGCGACCAGTCCACCAGAATCAGCGGGCGGGTCATGTGGCCAATCAGCAGGCTGGCCACGAGCCAATAGAACAGGGGACGCTCCTGATGCAGGTGAGGGTTGCCCAGCAACCGATCGACTCGCTTGATGGTGTGCTTGGTAGCCACTGGCCCTGGCAAGGCACGCCCCAGGGCGGTCAAGCCCAGGCGGCGCTCGCCCAGCAGGGCACCCACCGTGTCGAGCAGCGCCTGCAGGCGCTTGGCATGGACCAGGGGGAGTGATGAGGTCAGCAGAGTATGTAAGAATCGAGGGGCCTGCATGGGTCTCCTTAGGCATATTGTTGGTTTGGCGATTAACAACATGCCGACCCATGCAGGCCTTTTCAATCATATCATCCTGATTTTCTTATCTATTTCGTGGGGATCCGTCAGCATTAAACTATCAATTAGCTCTAGTAATTTAGTGACGATATTCGGCGAGCTGTAAATCAGTGAGTCACTTCCAGCCCGTCGAAAAAACTCAATCCTCATTTTGTGGTGTGGGGCTATTAGTGAGATGATAGCTGTTCTTGCTATTGGTATGCCAAAGGCG
>NZ_CALPDE010000052.1 GCF_943193185.1 Lactococcus ileimucosae | reverse complement strand
TTATGGGAGGAAACAGTGCGGGAAGCACGAGAATTAGGAGATTATCTTGAGGATTGGGAAGTTTATGAAGCGCTTGAGGAGGCAGGTTTCACTCATAAGGCTATTGTGGATACTCCTACACAAATCTATCAATATAAACTTAGTCAAGTGAAACAAACGAGTGAAAAGTTTAAAAATCTTGAACATGAGATTAAGGGTAAAATATCGGAGTTGGTAGCTCGAGATAAGGAACTGGCGCAACAATTAAAGTCTTCATAGCCAAGTGATATAGAAGTAAAATTTATAAAATAAAGTATTGCTGAGATTTATGAGTATTTTAAATAAAATATGAAATTTCTATGATAAATGAGAAAGACTATTGCTTTCATAGTGGAAAAATGTTAAGCTATATTATGTATCGGTCGAACTAAGAAATTCATTTTTTCACATTAAATTAATTAGGAGGTATGGGGATGTTATCAAAAAGAACTAAGAAATTACAAGAGGAGAGAATGACTCCAAAACGTCAACGTTTTGCGATTAAAAAACTCACTGTGGGAGTAGCTTCGGTTCTTATCGGAACTTTTTTTTCACTTTCTATGTCCATAGGAGCGGTAATTATTTCAGCTGATGAAACTTCAACGCAAACAGTTGAGGAAGTGAATGATAGTTCGATTGAAACATTTTCTAGCAATGAAGAACCAAATTTGGAAAAATCGATTGTTACAGCAGAAGAAGTTTCAGAAGCCAATGGAACTCCAGAAACTACGATTCAATCTGATGCTATTAGCAGAACAAATGATACAACTATTCAAAACAATGAACCTATAATAAAAGAGCAACCAAAACTCTTTGCGGCTGTACCAGTAGATCTTAAAGGTAGTAAGATTGAATTTAATAAGCCGACGTTACATGTTAATCAAGATATTGATGCAATCAATGATTTGCTGACTAGGGAATATGTTGAAAACACGATTATCAAGAAGTTAACTTTATCTGATGGTACAGTCTATGAAGGGCAAGCCTTAAAAGATGTTTTAAATGAAAATGTGGCCAGCTATGAATGGTCAGATACTCCGGTAGTTGATGTAGCTAGTGATGATGTTTATGCTAGGTTACGCGCATCTCTCAATAATAGGAGAACTGTAACTTGGCTAATGGAAGTCAATGTAGTCGGAGCTAAAGCTAAAGAAAATCTTCACACGCCGTGGGGGACTGAAATCAATGCTATTGATGCGATTGCAAATACAGCTGAATTAAAGGAGTTTGATACAGCCATTGCTCCTGTTAGTTATGATTGGAAGGAAAAACCAAACTTTAGCCCTGAAGCAGGGAGCGACCACAAAGTTACTGGAGTAGTATCTGTGAACTATCCGGATGGAACAACACAAGATGTGGAGGTTACTATTTCAGTTGATGAGTCTGACGCAGAGAAATACGAACCAAAAGGTCAAAATGTTAATACAGGCTTGAACGAAACACCAAAAGCTGAAGACGGAATCTCTAACAAGGGCGATCTTCCAGAAAGTACAACTTACGAATGGAAGGTACCGGT
>NZ_CALPDE010000051.1 GCF_943193185.1 Lactococcus ileimucosae | reverse complement strand
GATTCAGATACTGACTCGGATACAGATTCTGATACGGATTCGCTTACTGACTCTGATACTGATTCAGATACTGACTCTGATACGGATTCAGATACGGATTCACTTACTGACTCAGATATAGACTCTGATACGGATTCAGATACGGATTCGCTTACTGACTCAGATACGGACTCAGATACGGATTCACTTACTGATTCAGATACTGACTCTGATACGGATTCAGATACGGATTCGCTTACTGACTCGGATACGGATTCAGATACGGATTCGCTCACTGATTCAGATACTGACTCAGATACAGATTCAGAAACTGACTCACTTACTGATTCTGATACAGACTCTGATACTGATTCACTTACTGACTCAGATATAGACTCTGATACGGATTCAGATACGGATTCGCTTACTGACTCAGATACGGACTCAGATACGGATTCACTTACTGATTCAGATACTGACTCGGATACGGATTCAGATACGGATTCGCTCACTGATTCAGATACTGACTCAGATACAGATTCAGAAACTGACTCACTTACTGATTCTGATACAGACTCTGATACGGATTCAGATACGGATTCACTTACTGATTCAGATACTGACTCGGATACGGATTCAGATACGGATTCGCTCACTGATTCTGATACTGACTCGGATACGGATTCAGAAACTGATTCGCTCACTGATTCAGATACAGACTCAGATACAGATTCAGAAACTGATTCAGATACTGACTCGGATACGGATTCGCTTACTGACTCTGATACGGATTCAGAAACGGATTCACTTACTGACTCGGATACAGATTCTGATACGGATTCGCTTACTGACTCTGATACTGATTCAGATACTGACTCAGAAACTGATTCGCTCACTGACTCTGATACAGATTCAGAAACTGATTCGCTCACTGACTCGGATACAGATTCACTTACTGACTCTGATACGGATTCAGATACGGATTCGCTCACTGATTCAGATACTGACTCAGACACGGATTCAGAAACTGATTCTGATACGGATTCAGATACTGACTCGCTTACTGACTCTGATACAGATTCAGATACGGATTCGCTTACTGACTCAGATACAGACTCTGATACGGATTCAGATACTGACTCACTTACTGACTCTGATACGGATTCACTTACTGATTCAGATACAGATTCTGATACGGATTCACTTACTGATTCAGATACTGACTCAGATACAGATTCGCTCACTGACTCTGATACAGACTCTGATACGGATTCACTCACTGATTCTGATACTGACTCGGATACAGATTCAGAAACTGATTCGCTCACTGATTCTGATACAGACTCAGACACGGATTCGCTTACTGACTCTGATACTGATTCAGATACGGACTCAGAAACTGATTCGCTCACTGACTCTGATACAGATTCAGAAACGGATTCGCTCACTGACTCGGATACAGATTCACTTACTGACTCTGATACGGATTCAGATACGGATTCGCTCACTGATTCTGATACTGACTCAGATACAGATTCACTTACTGATTCAGATACTGACTCAGATACAGATTCGCTCACTGACTCTGATACAGACTC
>NZ_CALPDE010000050.1 GCF_943193185.1 Lactococcus ileimucosae | reverse complement strand
GGTTTAATTCGATGCAACGCGAAGAACCTTACCTACTCTTGACATCCTGCGAACTTGTGAGAGATCACTTGGTGCCTTCGGGAACGCAGAGACAGGTGCTGCATGGCTGTCGTCAGCTCGTGTTGTGAAATGTTGGGTTAAGTCCCGTAACGAGCGCAACCCTTGTCCTTATTTGCCAGCGCGTAATGGCGGGAACTCTAAGGAGACTGCCGGTGACAAACCGGAGGAAGGTGGGGACGACGTCAAGTCATCATGGCCCTTACGAGTAGGGCTACACACGTGCTACAATGGTCGGTACAAAGGGTTGCCAACTCGCGAGAGTGAGCCAATCCCGAAAAGCCGATCTCAGTCCGGATCGGAGTCTGCAACTCGACTCCGTGAAGTCGGAATCGCTAGTAATCGTGGATCAGAATGCCACGGTGAATACGTTCCCGGGCCTTGTACACACCGCCCGTCACACCATGGGAGTGGACTGCACCAGAAGTGGTTAGCCTAACGCAAGAGGGCGATCACCACGGTGTGGTTCATGACTGGGGTGAAGTCGTAACAAGGTAGCCGTAGGGGAACCTGCGGCTGGATCACCTCCTTAAACGATGTCTTCCCCTCGCGGCAAGCGCTCACAATGAATTACCTGATCAGAATGCTGTTGATGCGCAGTGATAAACGCGCTTTCACGTTAAAAGAAAAAGAAAGACCTTCTTTTTTCTTTTAAAATGAAAGGAACAGCGTGTTTATCACTGCCTATGGCAGTCGCTCTTTAACAATGTATATCATGCTGACAGAAACGCGTTGAACGCGTTTCTACGTAAATTGTATTGTGATACGTCTCAAGCGTATCCGGCAATCGTTATCATTGCGAACCCCAGACTCCTTCGGGTTATAGGGTCAAGCAATGAAGCGCACACGGTGGATGCCTAGGCAGCCAGAGGCGATGAAAGACGTGGTAGCCTGCGATAAGGTTCGGTGAGGTGGCAAACGACCTGCGACCCGGACATCTCTGAATGGGGAAACCCACTCATCACAAGATGAGTATCTTGCGCTGAATACATAGGCGCAAGAGGCGAACCAGGGGAACTGAAACATCTAAGTACCCTGAGGAAAAGAAATCAACCGAGATTCCCCTAGTAGCGGCGAGCGAACGGGGACCAGCCCTTAAGCGTGTGACGGATTAGACGAACAGACTGGGAAGTCTGGCCATAGCGGGTGATAGCCCCGTAGTCGAAAATCTGATCACGTGAAATCGAGTAGGTCGGGGCACGAGAAACCTTGACTGAAGACGGGGGGACCATCCTCCAAGGCTAAATACTCCTGGCTGACCGATAGTGAACCAGTACCGTGAGGGAAAGGCGAAAAGAACCCCGGAGAGGGGAGTGAAATAGATCCTGAAACCGTGTGCGTACAAGCAGTAGGAGCAGACTTGTTCTGTGACTGCGTACCTTTTGTATAATGGGTCAGCGACTTATATTCAGTGGCGAGGTTAACCGTATAGGGGAGCCGTAGGGAAACCGAGTCTTAACTGGGCGACACAGTCGCTGGATATAGACCCGAAACCGAGCGATCTATCCATGAGCAGGGTGAAGGTTGAGTAACATCAACTGGAGGCCCGAACCAGGATCTGTTGAAAAAGATTTGGATGACTTGTGGATCGGAGTGAAAGGCTAAT
>NZ_CALPDE010000049.1 GCF_943193185.1 Lactococcus ileimucosae | reverse complement strand
CGGGCAGGGTCAGCAGCCTTAGGGTATGCCCCGTGGGCGCCGTATCGAAAATGACCACGTCATAGGGGGCCTCATCGTCCACCATCAGACGAGCCAGCCGCTCCAGCAAGGCGGCCTCCTGGGTGCCGGGAGACTGACGTGTCAGGCGCATCTGCCGCTCCAGCTCCTGCATCATTTCTGGCGCTGCTTGACGTCCTCCCCGCCCTAAAGGACGGGGATTCCAACTTCTTGAGGGCAACGTCCTGCCCCGAGGCTGAGGATATTCCGGGCCGCATTCACGTCCCGGTCGTGGAGTACACCACACTCCACGCACTCCCAGACCCTTACTCGCAACCCGTTGACGCCCTGCGGCCCGCTAAGCGAGCCGCACGACGAACAGGCGCGGGTGGTGTTGGTTTCGCGAACGACCTTGAAGACGATGCCTGCGTGAGCGCATTTATATTCCAGCATCGTTTTCAGTTGTGACCAGCCAGCGTCGTAGACGCTTTTGGCCATCCTGGTCTTCGCGAGCCTGGTTGAGGAAACATCGCCCACGACGATTTCGCCGTACTGGTTGACGAGTTTCCGGGAAAACTTGTGCTGCGCGTCCTGGCGACGGTTCTTGATCTTGGCGTGAATAGCTTTTACCCGCCGCTTGTTGCGGGCACGTTGGGCTGTCGCCAACTGGTCTTCCATGCGGCGGTAGAAGCGGCTGTTTTCCAGCCTTCCTCCATCGCTACAGGTGGCCACATCCTTGAGCCCAAGGTCGATGCCAACGGCGCCCTGCCCAAGCGTCGGCTGCACGTCCACCTCGACCGCAACATTGAAATACCACCGGCCCCGGCTATCTTCGTTGAAACTGCCGGCACGGAACTTGTATGTCGACAGGCCGTAGCTATCCCACACCTTGAAGTAGGTGCCGTTGTGAAATACCTGCCCGTTCTTCCACTTGGCCGCGCCGGTATTGACCGGAATCCAGCCAAGTGAGCGGCGTACACCGCCGGACTTGCGCCAATTCAAGCGGGGCTTTTTGAACTGCTTGCGGCGGGCAACGTATTCAGCAGCGATGCATTGCAGCGTTTGGCTGTGCAGGCCGAGGTCCTTGCCAGCACCCTTGGTATAGGGGTGCATGTCGTAGGCAGACAGAAACAGACCTTTCTCCCGAATGGCTCGGGAAGACAGTTCGTTGAGGTAGTTCCAAACAAAATTCACGCTGCGGGCCATGCGGTTAAGCTCGGCGGCGTGTTTGTCCTTCACTCGAACCTTGAGGGTCTTGGTCTGCTTCATGGCTTCGAATATACTTGGTCTATGGAAACCAAACAAGCTATCAGAACAGGAAGACACTGCGTTTTTAAACTCCATGCCCATTTGGTCTTTGTCACCAGGTATCGGGGCAAGGTGTTCACCGGCGCGCATCTCAACTCCCTCGAATTGCTTTTCGACCGAGTGTGTCGGGACTTCGAGGCGGAGCTACAGGAGTTCAACGGTAAAACCGATCACGTCCATTTGCTTGTCAACTTTCCACCCAAAGTGGCGGTATCCAGGCTGGTGAATAGTTTGAAGGGGGTATCCAGCCGGCGGATGAAGTTACTACACCCTGAACTGGTGCAGCCCGCCTACCGGAAGAACTCGCTGTGGAGTCCAAGCTACTTTGCGGGAAGTGTCGGAGGCGCCCCCCTGAGCATGGTCAAGCAGTATATTGAGCAACAATCGAGGCCGGACTAGGGGCGCTCTCGCGCCCCTCGCTATCCATCCTCGCACTAGAAGTACGAGGTTTTTCGCGATGTTCGATAAACGTAGTGCCAATCAAATGAAAGCGCTATGGCGTTCAGGTATTCGAAAAGGGCCTAGCCCATCCAGTAGAGTCC
>NZ_CALPDE010000048.1 GCF_943193185.1 Lactococcus ileimucosae | reverse complement strand
TCGGCTCGGCAGCCTTGATTGCCGATGGCATTCACTCCCTGTCTGACCTTGTCACCGATGGCTTTGTTCTGGCCGCCATTCATTATGGCCGTCAGGAACCGGATAACGACCACCATTATGGCCATGGCCGTATCGAGACGCTGACCACGCTACTGCTGGGCAGCGTGCTGATCTTCGTGGCCGGCGGTATTGCCTGGTCGAGCATCGACCGTCTGTTGAGTGGTACCGAAGTGGGCGCGCCCGGCGCTTTTGCCATCACGGTGGCGGTGCTGGCCCTGATCAGCAAGGAGTGGATCTTCCGCTACACCATGCGGGTCGCCAAACGGGTCAAGTCCAAGCTGCTGGAAGCCAATGCATGGCACTCCCGCAGCGATGCTCTCTCCACGGCCGTCGTGCTGGTAGCACTGGTGGGTGCCCAGTATGGGCTGGGGTGGCTGGACGCCGTGGCCGCGATCATCGTGGGGTTACTGGTAGGTAAGGTCGGCATCGACCTGCTGTGGGAATCCGCCAGAGAACTGGTAGATACCGCCTTGCCCGAAGACGTGCAGCAGCAGATGCATGATGTGGCCTGCAGCGTGCCCGGCGTGGATAGCGTGCATGACCTGCGTACGCGCCAATCGGCAGGCTGGGTGATGGTGGACCTGCACGTGGTGGTGGGTCCGCGTATCACCGTTTCCGAAGCTCATGAAATCGGCAATGAGGTGAGTCGCCGCCTGCGCCACGAGTTTCCGCTGCTGACCGATGTCATTTTCCACGTGGACCCGGAAGACGATGCCGGTGAGGGCGACCCGAGCCGCCTGCCCGGACTGCCCTTGCGCCCAGAAGTGGAAGCCGCTCTTGATGAGCGCTGGTACATGCACCCGGTATGGCGCACGTTGAACGATCTGCAGCTTCACTACCTGGACGACAAGGTATCGGTCACGCTGATCATCGGTGACGCAGTCCACCAGCCGCCCCAGTGCCTGGCCAGCCAGCTCAAGGCGCTGGCCAGCGACATCGAATGGCTGGGCCACGTAGAAGTGATGTTCATCACTCGGGCGGCCAGCAGCGCCATGCGCTAGACGTTGGTCAGAATGGCGGTGGCGATGGTGAAGTAGATCACTACCCCCGAGGCATCGATCAAGGTCGTTACCAGCGGTGCCGAGGCCGTGGCAGGGTCCACCTTGAAGCGCTCCAGCACGAACGGCAGACACATGCCCATCATGCTACCGAACAGCACGATGGTGACCATGCTCAACGCGACCACCATGGCGACGTCCTCACCGCCACGCATGACCCCGATGGGCGCGACGGCCAACGCCATGGTCAGCCCCAGTGCACCGGCCACCAGCAGCTCCCTGCCCAGCATCTTGCTCCAGTCCTTGACCCCTACGTCCCCGGTGGCCATACCCCGCACCATCAACGTGGCCGCCTGGGCGCCCGCATTACCGCCACTGTCAATCAACAGCGGCAGGAAGAATACCAGAGCGACCTGGGCGGCAATGGTATCTTCGAAGTACGCAATACCAGCCCCCGAAAACAGGTTGGCAAACACCAGCAGTACCAGCCAGGTCACCCGCTTGCGGTAAAGACTGGCCAAGGGCACCCGACTGACACCGTCTTCCAGTTGGCCAATCGACATCCCCTTGTGGATATCTTCGGTGGCCTCGGATTCGGCCACGTCCATGGCATCATCGTGGGTCACGATCCCCACCATGCGCCCATCCTGATCGAGTACCGGCAGCGCCAGCAGGTCATAGCGCGCCACGATACGCGCCACTTCTTCCTGCTCTTCGTCTACGTGGGTGCTGATGACATCCTTGATCATGATGTCATCGACGATGGCACCCGGACGGGCGACCATCAGCTGCCGTAGAGACATGGTTCCCACCAGCTCACCTTCCTTG
>NZ_CALPDE010000047.1 GCF_943193185.1 Lactococcus ileimucosae | reverse complement strand
CGGTCTCACGGATTCAGGTTCAATATCGACGGGTTGGTTGCCACGGCTGACGGGGAGGGTAAGCGCTACGGCGCGTAATGCATTACCTGCATAGTCCACATCATAAAAAATGGGATCATGTGATGCTTTGGGGGGATCTGCCAAACCGCTAAAGCCTGCGATCATACCCCCGTCTGCTTCCTTGATACGGTAGAAAATTTGTAACTATTCAGGTGGTTGCGGATAGCCTGTCGACAACCACCTGATTTTTCTGGCATAGTGCACAGCATCATTCGGCACACCTATGCGGCGATATGACCATCAGCGATATCAACGTCGACGAGGCCCTGGAGCGGGTCCGGCAGCAGCTCAAGGAAGACCAGACGGTCTCGCCGTCGCTGCGTGCCGCCATCGATGTGCTGATGCTGCTGGTCAAGCTCATGGCCGATCGCCTGGCCACCAGTAGCCGCAACAGCAGCAAGCCACCGTCCCAGGATCCCAATCGCCAGCGCCGCTCGCGCGCCAAAGGCGAGCGGCGCCCCGGCGGACAGCCAGGGCATGAGGGTAAGACGTTGGCGCCGGTGACGGACCCCGACGAGGTGGTCAAGCTCCGTGTCGATCGTCGGCAACTCCCCAAGGGGCGTTCTTACCGCCCGGTCGGCGTCGAAACGCGCCAAGTGCAGGACATCGTAATCCAGGCCGTGGTCACCGAATATCAGGCTGAGGTCCTCGAAGATGATCAGGGGCAACGCTACGTGGCGCCATTCCCCGAGGGCGTGACTCGCCCCATCCAGTATGGCCCTCGCCTCAAGGCGCATGTCGTCTATCTCTCCCAGTATCAGCTGTTGCCCTATGCGCGTATCCGCGAGTTGCTCACCTCGCAGTGCGGCCTGTCGCTGAGCACCGGCACCCTGTTCGCCTTCAACCAGGAGGCCTACCAGCGGGCCGAGGCGTTCGCCGAGTGGGTGATCCCGGCGCTACGTGAAGCAGCCACCGTCCATGCCGATGAAACCGGAATGCAGGTCGGTGGCAAACGCTACTGGCTACACAGCGCCTCCAACGAGGCCCTGACCTGGTTGGCCCCGCACCCCAAGCGCGGCCAGGAAGCGATGGACGCCATCGGCGTATTGCCCTTCGTGCGTGGCGTGCTGGTGCATGATCACTGGAAGCCCTACTACCGCTATCCGGATTGCCGGCACGCGCTCTGTAATGCGCACCACCTTCGGGAGCTGACAGCGGCCTGGGAGAACGATGGCCAGGCATGGGCCAAGGCCTTGCATGACCTGTTGTTGGAGATGCATCGCGCCGTGGAGGTGGCCGACGGCTGCCTCTCGGCCGATGAGACCCGAGCCTGGCGGCAGCGCTATCGAGATTGCCTGGCGAAAGGGGACGCCGAGTGCCCCCCGCCGGTGAAACCGCCACCTGGAACGCGAGGCCGGGCCAAGCGCACCAAGCCGCGCAACCTCCTGGAACGCCTCCAGGCGTACGAGGACGACGTGTTGCGCTTCCTCGACGACCCTGCCGCTCCCTTCACCAACAACCAGGGGGAGCGCGATCTGCGAATGACCAAGGTCCAGCAGAAAATCTCGGGCTGTTTCCGCTCCTGGGAGGGGGCGGAGATCTTCTGCCGGATGCGCAGCTTCCTCTCGACCGCCGTCAAGCAAGGGGTGGCGGCGCATACCGCACTGGAGCAACTGTTTGCGGGGGAGGTGCCAGCCTTCATGCAGCAAGAAGCCCCGACTCAGCCAACCGGTGCTGAATAGTTACCTTGATGATTTCTGTACCGTAGAACACGCCTATGAGGCCTATGGTGTCGTACTCGACAAGAACCTCGAGATCGATCGATTAGCAACGGCCGCGAGGCGCAGTGAAATGGGGGGCTGAGACCACCAGAAAACAGGGGTGAAGGGTCACTTCTCACCCCTGTTTCCTTTCCCGACGAACAATCTCAATATCTCAAGGGTAAACCCATGACTACATCAGATACTGGTGTTGCCAGCAGCTCTTTGTCAAAAGAGTCTGAAAAGAATCATCTCCTGGAAGAATCCATACTTCC
>NZ_CALPDE010000046.1 GCF_943193185.1 Lactococcus ileimucosae | reverse complement strand
CACCTCTTCCTCTGCCTGGCCGGTGCCGACCTCTGTCGGGCCATACAAGGCTTCCGGCTCGCCTACTTTCAGGTCGATGGCGCCTTCACTGATTTTCTGGAGCCGGTAGTATTTCAGCTCTACCTCGTCATCAACCTGCACCGTGCGCGTATCGGTGGTAACTGTCAAGGTATCTGTCGCCCTGTTTGATTTTTATGCAGCTATTTTCTCTACCTCCCTAACTACTCGGCGCTCTGGGTTTAGCGATACTAATCCCGGCTTATTCATGAGGCAGGCCTGAAAACGAAGATAGTCGGGTAGACCGAGCGATTGCTCGACCCGGCCCCCCACAGATCCGGACGTGCGCAATTAACGCATCCGGCTCTTCAACCATCAGTTTCGCTGAAGGATCAGCATGGGTGAACGATCCTCGCCTTGGGAAACGGCAGTAACTTAAAGAGTTGAAGCGCATTCCGCCACACAATCCTTGCCTTCTGGGATCGCCGGCTCAGCCATTTGATCCAGCACCACTTCACCCGATGGCGAAACGTCTGTATGGATCGCATATTGCCGCGAATACCGTAGTAGGCAACGTGACCTTGGATCTTACGACTCAACTTCTCATGCTGTTCCCGGATCGGCAGGTGACGATTCCACCGGCACCACTGTGAGATGTGCTTGAGCCCACGCCGAAACCTATCCTTCGCCGTCTTGCGCTTGATAACCAAGAGCCCGCGGCGTGACTTCCCCCAGTAGTGGGTGAAGCCCAGAAAGTCGAAGGTTTCGGCACGCTGCTCACGATACGGGCGGAACCTCACCAGGCGGGTCTTGGTCGGGTGCAGGGTGAGGCCGAAGCGCGCGAAGCGCTTGGGCAGTACTTCCAGCACCTTGCGGGCGTCAGCTTCACTGCTGAATGCGAGCACGGCATCGTCGGCGAAACGTACCTCAAATGCGCGTCCTCGCAGGCGTGGCTTGACGTCTTTCTCAAACCACTCGTCCAGTACATAGTGGAGATAGAGGTTCGCCAGCAATGGGGAAATGACCCCGCCCTGTGGGCTGCCGACTACTCCCTTCTGCCACTGCCCAGCCTCCAGTACTCCGGCCTTGAGCCACTTGCCGATCAGGCGAAGGATCACACCGTCCTTCACTCGTTGCTGCAGAAACGCTCGCAGGTGCCGGTGGTCGATCGTGTCGAAGAAGGCCTTGATGTCCAGGTCGATGACCCAGCCACCTCCCATCGACGACAGGCCGTCCCACACCGTCTTGATGGCCTGGTGTGCCGAGCGCCCCGGCCGAAAGCCGTACGAACAATCCAGGAAGTCATGCTCGTAGAGAGGCTCCAGCAGGGCCACCACGGCACGTTGCAGGACCTTGTCTTCAAAGGTGGGAATGCCGATCGGCCGTGTGGTACGCCCATCCCCTTTGGGGATATGGACACGCCGCACCGGCGGCGCCCGGTAACACCCGCTCTTGGCCTCTTCCAGCAAGCGCTGGATATTGATCTCGAAGCCGCGCGCGAAGTCGTCCGCCGTCTGGCCATCAATCCCGACCGCACCGTCATGGCGCGTCATGAGGTAGGCCGTTTTCAGCCACTGGGCGTCGATATGATGCGCCAGTGACGTGAAGGCACGCTGCGGGAAGCGCTCTGCCAGCGCTGCTATCCGCACTTGTTTCGTGGACATGACCTCAGGTTCCTGTGCACCTGTCATGTTGCCCTCGTGCAGTTCTGATGATTGGCCGCCCCTTCCCTCCAGCGGGTCCCGTCGAGTAGGTTCCCCGCCTTCTTCGGTACTATGAGCGACTCCGACTCCCGCCCTTCCATCCGGCTGGCTCCTTATGGTCGCCTGGCCGTACCTCCTGAGTGGCTGTTGTTTCGCTCCCATCACCGCCAGTCACTGCAGTGCTGGGCCAGGGAGCTTGGGGGCAGGTGGCTCCCGTACCTGATAGCGTTAGATCGGAGGAGGGAAATGGGCCTCCCAGGTTCCTGGGAACCCCCTGTGTGAACATGCCCTGCTCTTCGACCCCGGCGGCCCTTCCCTGCCAAGCCATACGGCAGGGTCGTGTTGCCTTCCAGCATTTGAAAACTGTCGGCGACTGCCACTACCACAATTTCGGGGCTCTATCACACGGCCTATCCACTCGCTGTGTACGCTTCGCAGCGGCGGTTACCCGACACCACGCAACACTCGCTGCCGGCTGGTG
>NZ_CALPDE010000045.1 GCF_943193185.1 Lactococcus ileimucosae | reverse complement strand
CACTCATGATAGCCTAAGCAATACTAAAGGTTCTATCGAAGGTTCCTTACATCCAGGCTCAGGAGTTCTCATGACAAGAACCTGAATCCGTGAAGCCGGCGCCGACACTTTCCCTATCACCGCCAGCGAGCACTTTTTGATCATTCGCCCCGTGCAAGTTGGCTTTCGCAAGCCCGTTATTGCCAAAACCCACCGTGCTGATCGGTGCTGACGGCCCGTTTTGTCATGCCTTTCCACCCGCCAGGCACGACATATCTGGCGATCGCGTGTCGCTTGGAACTGCTTGTGGATAGAGTGTCGCCGATTGACGGTCAGCATGGCGTTCCTCGTGGATAACGCAGTCGGCTCCGCAGCGTCTTGAGCACCGTCATGCGCCCGATATCCTGCCCGACGTCGAGGATGATCTGCCGTGCCTTGTGAATCACGAGAGCCGCACGGTGCACCAGCTCTTGTAGCACGGTGCGCAGCCGGCGCCGCTTGGCCGGGTGGCGAACCGGGCTCAGCTCGCCGGTCATGCCCAGCTGTCCCATCAGGCGCAGGATGTTGTAGGCCAACTGGGCGAGATGCAGGATCAGATCGTTGGTGGCGAACTTGCCGGACGGCAAGCGCTCCAGGTCGAGATCGGTCTTGATCTCGCTGTGAAACTGCTCATGGGTGGCATGCGCCTGGTAGCGCTTGATCACCGCCTCCGGCGCCTCGTCCAGGCTGGTCCACCAGCCTTCCAACTCATAGTCCGGTTCGAGCAGCAACTGGCCATCGCGATCGGCGGTGCGCTCTACCAGGCGCATCACGCGTTGGACGACGTATTCGGTCTTGTTGTCGTCGTGGATCGAGACGGTCTGCGGCCACAGCGCCTGGCGCTTGCCAGGACGCAGCTCTTCCCAGTAGTCCGCCGCCACCGCCAGCCAGGTATCTCGATCAGCCGTGGCCGAGCCGCGCGGGTTCCATTTGACGACATAGTCGAGCCGGCGCCCCTCGTCGGCAAAGACCTGGCGTTGCTGTTCGAGAAGCGCCAGGTGCGCCTGGCTGTCGAAGCCGCTGTCCTCGCGTAACAGGATCGGTTGCCTGGTCAGGCATTGGGCGCGAGGCAGTACCCGCTCCAGGAAGGCGTTGCTCTCCTTCATGGTGTGCTGCTTGCCAGGCCGCAGTTCCAGACCCAGGCACCACCCTTCGTTGCCCAGATAGGCGGCGATCGGGGTGTAGCCATCGACCTTCTGGTAGGTCCGCGAGACGCCTTCCTTCTTCGAGTTGCTGTTGTCCATGACGAAGGTGTCGATGTCCAGGCAGACGTGCGTCGTCTCGGCGGTGATCGGTGCTTCGATCAGTGACAGCAGGGTCGTGGACCAGGTGGCGGTGCGCGCCTGCAGGTCGTTGGCGGCAAGTTTCTCCAGCCGCTGTCGCAGCGTCGCCGCGCTCGGCACCTTCTGCAGGGTCAGCAGTTGTTGGAAGGGCTTGTCGCGGCGGAAGTTCTCGACAGCGTCATAGTCGCTCATGCCCAGACACAGCAGGCCCAGGTAGCTCTTGATCACGTCACTGGTGCGCATGCCCAGCGTGGTGGGGAAGCGGCTGTCGATGCTGTCGACGCCAGCGATCTCGAAGCATTGCCCGATGATGGACAGCCCGGCGTGGCTGGTGAGGGTGCGGCGACTGGCGCGGAACTTTATGTTGGGCATGGCACTGTCTGGGTGAATGGCGATAATGGCTATATTGCCATGCAGGTCAGTGGGTTAGAAGTGCTTCCGGGGGCCGGTCTCACGGATTCAGGTATATGACTAGTAGCTCATCTATCGTTTGATATTGAATCATTTTATGAGCAAATGAAAATAACATTTCCCTGCCCCACCCAATATTCTGGCCAACCTCTCTCGGCACTTCTGAAAACGCTTAAGGAAACGCTGCATAAATCCCGTCGGAGCTGCCTCATAGCCACCGACGAGGTAAAATCTGACCTGTCGTCCAACACCCGCTGACAGAGCCACTCCGATGAAACAGATCTCATTCGCCCAGGCTGAGCACCAGAACAAGAAGAAGGTCACCCGCCGCGAGCGGTTTCTTGCCAGGATGGAGAAGCTGGTGCCGTGGCAACCGCGGGCATTTGTGTGTTTCCATCATGAACGCCGTTTACCTGCTTAGCTCAAAAAGTTCTATAGTGAAGGGCGGTAAAGTCATATAAGGTATGAAA
>NZ_CALPDE010000044.1 GCF_943193185.1 Lactococcus ileimucosae | reverse complement strand
CAAGTACATCAGGTGAAAAAGACGGTGTAGTTGTGGTTAAATACCCAGACGGTTCAAGCGAAGAAGTTCCAGTTAAGGTTGCGGTTACCTCAGATGCAGATAAGTATGAACCAAAAGGCCAAAATGTTAATACAGGCTTGAACGAAACACCAAAAGCTGAAGACGGAATCTCTAACAAGGGCGGTCTTCCAGAAGGTACAACTTACGAATGGAAGGCACCAGTAGATACAAGTACATCAGGTGAAAAAGACGGTGTAGTTGTGGTTAAATACCCAGACGGTTCAAGCGAAGAAGTTCCAGTTAAGATTGTGGTTACCTCAGATGCAGATAAGTATGAACCAAAAGGTCAAGACGTTAATACAGGCTTGAACGGTACACCAAAAGCTGAAGACGGAATCTCTAACAAGGGCGATCTTCCAGAAAGTACAACTTACGAATGGAAGGTACCGGTAGATACAAGTACATCAGGTGAAAAAGACGGTGTAGTTGTGGTTAAATACCCAGACGGTTCAAGCGAAGAAGTTTCAGTTAAAATTGTTGTAACAGATAAAACTACAGATGCGGTTGAACTTGTTCCAACGGGACAAGATAAGGGAAGCTCACCAGAAAGTATGAAGCCAGATGTTAAGGCATCAGCTAATCGTAAAGTAACTTCTGACAGCAGTGGTTATGCATTACCAGCGACAGGTGATAATGATTCTGCTGGTTTAGTAGGCCTAGGAGCTTTACTGTTAGGTAGCTTAGGACTGGTGGCTACTCGCCGTAAGAAAGAAGAAGTCTAAATATTACTTCTAAAAAGTCTTTTGTGTGAGGATAGAATAAAGATAGAGATAGTTTGATTTTATCCAAAGCATTCGATTACGTATTTGTATTGCTCCTAAGAAGTTAAACATTTAAATTTAATTAAAGGATTTAGTTCTGTGTTGTACAGGGCTAAGTCCTTTTAGTTTTGTTTTGATATGTGTGTTGTGGTAATAAATATAGTCATTAATAGCTTGTTCAAGAGTCTCTAATATCTTAAAATACTTCTCAACATGAGCGATTTAATCGAGCTGTCCAATAAGAAATATTGGTGATTGGCAAACTTAGATGAAAAGAATTTAAGAGATATTAAAAATATTATTGATTTTGAGGAAAAGCGTTAAAAACGCATTCTAGGGTTAATGCTAATAATGGTTTTGAATGTCTTACAGAACGTATTTAGTTTAGTTAGAGAAAATTGCGAAGTTATTGAGTGATAAATTTAAGGAAAAACATTTGGATATAAATTGGCATAAGTATCTCAAAAATAGAAATTTTTATGTTCATGTTTATAGCGAGGGAAACAATCAAAGATTAGCAGAATCTTCAAAAGGATATTCCACAACTTAAAGTAAAAAAGGGGAAAAATATTTCAGAAATGTAGATTAACTACAAAACTAACCGGGCGGTGAAAGAAGTATATGTACGAATAAAATTTATAAAATAAAGGATTGCTGAGCTTTAACTGTTTAGCAATTTTTTACTTTGTACATTTTTTTAGAGTTAGTCCAGGATAAGCTGTTTGTTTGATTCTGAGTTTCTTAAATTTATTGACAGTATAGAAAATAGGATGGTAAAATAAGAGTGTGATAAAAAGAACAATCTTTTTGTCGTAATATAATCTTCTATTTTGGAGAGGTATAGATATGGATACGAAAAAGAAGGCCTTAGTATCAATGGGGATTTTGCTTGCTGCAATTCTTCTTATTATTCTAAGTATTGGAGGGAAATTTTATATGGATCAGAAACAGTTTCAGAATGAGATGATAAGCGTGGTGAAGAGTGAAGAAGCCAAACAAATTTTTGAAAATTCATTAAAAGATTTGGATTCACAGGCCTTGACACCAAACGGAAAGATTAAATCTTATGAGATTGATTATGGAAGTGTTACACATAACCCAATGGGTGGAATTATGATTAAGCTAATAGTTAATAAAAATGGAAATTTTTATGTGCGTATTACTTTGTCTAAGTACTCGGAAAAGCTAGAGGAGAGTGGTGGTAGTGTATCTGCGGATTTAATAGAGTTTTTGGATAAGGAGGGATAACACCATGTCGTATACGGATAAAGAATATGTTCAAATTGCGCAACAAGAATATGAGCAATTTGATGTAGGAAATTCTGTCACTATTGGAGAGGGAGTCAATAAGAAAACTATAGGCTATGTCTCCGAAGTCATAAACAACGAAAAAACAGGCGAACAAACCTATATCATTACAGACGGTAACCCTAAAACTCAAAAACCAGAAGATGTTAAAAATGTAACTTTTCTCAACCAAGGTTCTACAGGTATTGATAAAACTCTTCAAAATCCTGGCGAGGTAAGGCGAGATTGGTGGGATAATAATAAACAAATTCTAGGAAATGTGCTGGAGTCCTTTAAACATCCGCAAGCTGTACTTCCCCCAACGAGACAAATGAAGTCAACAGCTCAAACTC
>NZ_CALPDE010000043.1 GCF_943193185.1 Lactococcus ileimucosae | reverse complement strand
CAGATCGCCCGTGCTTTTTTTGACAGCGTCAGCAGTGCAGCTGTCTCCGCGAGTGCTGTGTTCTTGCGCTGTAGCTCTCGTTCCAGCTCTTTGATCCGCTTGCGCTGCTGCTTGGCTTCATCCGCTTCTCGACGGCGGTCCTCATAGGACAGGCTGGCGGCTTGTTCGCAGTCATGACGCCAGCGTTGCAGCTGCTCGGGATACAGTCCCCGTTGACGACAATAGGCAGCAACGTCTTCGGTGTTCATCGCTGCGGTCTCAACCACCGCTGCAAACTTGTCTCGGGACGACCAGCCGGTCGTACCCTGGTCACTTGCATCGGGCAAGCAGCGTCCCTCAGCACGAGCTTCTTTGCGCCACTTGTAAGTAAGCGTTCATTCCAAGACGTAGTTGACCTACTTCACGTCACGGAGGGGCCTTAATAACTCCGGCGAGACCTTGTATTGCTTCCTGCCATCCTCCCCCAGCACGATCACACTCTTACGGTTGATCTTGGTGACGATCCCAAGCACCGGTCCTTCTCGACCTTCGAAGGTCACTTTCAGACCAACCCGCACCCGACTCAAGGCTTGCAGGGTTTCCTGTTCTTGCAGTTCATCAATGCGCTGGCAGATGTACTGGTTCAGTTCCAGCAACTCGTCGATGCTCATGTCCTCAATGCGCATGGACGACCTCCACCGGTGTAAGTTGCGTGGCTTGTCGGTCCGGATGACGTGGATCGATCAGAGCCCGTAGCGGATTCTCGGCGAACCGGATTTTCCAGAGCCGCGGAGTCAGATTCGCCACTTCACTGGCGGGATGCTGACTGACACGCTGCAGCACGTCCACCAGATATGTGTACGGGGTAATATCGTGCAGCTTGCAGGTGCTGATCAGGCTCTGGATGATACCCAGGTGTTCCGCGCCCAGTTCAGTCCAGCAGAACATCCAGTTTTTCTTGCCCATGGGAATGGGCCGCAAAGCCCGTTCCAGGTGGTTGGTGTCTGGCTGCACGTCCGGGTTTTCCAGGAACACGGTCAGGCTGGCTTCCCGGCCGAGCACGTAATTCAGGGCTTTGGTTAACGGTTCACTGGGTAACAGGCCGCCTTGCCCCAACTGATCCCGGCACCATTGGAAGAAGCCGCTGACGACCGGCTTCGCATGGTCCAGCCGGTATTGACGCTTCTTCTCGCCGGTGAGCTCCTTTTCCTTAATGGTATCTTCAATCTGGTACAGCTTCGCGATCTGTTGCAGGGCTTCGGTGGCCTTCTCAGGATGATCCTTTTGGGCCTCAACGAAGCAACGGCGACTATGCACCCAGCATTGAGCATGAGTAATGCCTTTCTGGGCCGCGGCATAGCGGGCATATGCGGCATAACCATCGCTGATCAGAGTGCCACTGAATTGGTCGTTCAGAACCTGCTCGATGTGCAGTCGGCCCCGACTGTTCGAGTAGGTAAACACCACTTCGTCGTCATCACCGTATAGGGGCCAGAACCAGCCTGTTTTCATCTTGCCTTTCTGCGGGCCTGCCCGGCCCTGGTGGCCCGCTTTGATGGGTGTTTCGTCCATGGCCAGCACCCGGCTGCGCAGCACGTTGTCGGTCTGGGCGTCCACAATGGGCCGAAGCAGGTCGATGGCCCGCTTCACCAGGTTCGTCAGGGTGCTGCGGCTGAGGGTAATACCCGCTTGTTGAATGCGCTGGTGCTGGCGATACAGCGGCAGGTGGAACTGGAACTTGTCCACCAGCAACCCGGCCAGCAGGCTGACATCGGCCAGGCTGTTGTCCAGCACGTTGAACGGGGCTGGTGTTGTCACAGGTTTTTGATCCGTGCCCTTACGACGGAACACCGGGCGTTCGCATTTGAGCACCACATAGCTGGAGGCCCGCTGGGCCAGACGGTAGGTGGTTTTGGTGCCGATGATGTCGTATTGGTCGGCGTCCGGCCCGGTCAGCTCCGGCGGCAGTTGCTCGATCACTTCCACCGGTACATCGGCAGTAAAGCGCAGGCCGGTGTCGTTCAGGCAGTCGTCGTCCCGCTGTTTCTTGCCAGTGCCACGCTGATAGGCTTTAACCGTGCGCTTCTCATTTTTCGGCGGCTGCACCGGAACCGGGGCGTCATCCGACGCGAACAGGCTATCCTGCCCAGGCAGGTCAAACACCTGCTTCTCGGACTTGGGACCGAACAGCTGCTTCTTGAACCAGTCCAACTGCCGCTGCATGACCTGAAGTTGTTCACGCAGCAATGCATTCTCCTCGGCCAGGGCCGAGTAAGAAGGCGTGTTGGAAGAGGTAGTGGAAGCCGTTGAATTCATGGCCCATATTATACCGGAAGTCCGTCTTCTATACCCCTCGAAAACGCTTGAACTGGCGGTATTTCTGCACCTCGATGCCGTCGATCAGCAGTTGCAGATCCGTCAGGGTCAGGGCTCGCTGACCGGAGGCGGATAACGGCACCCGGAACTGCCCCTGCTCCAGGCGCTTGGCCCACAGGCAATAACCGGTAGCGGTAAAATACAGCATCTTCATCTGGGTCTTGCGACGATTGACGAAGACGAAATACTGGCCACTGAGTGGGTCGTGCTTCAACTGATTCCGAACCAGGGCACTCAGGCCCCGGAACGATTTGCGCATGTCGGTGGGCTCGGTGCACAGCCAGATGCGCGCCTGACTATCGAGCCCGATCATCCGTGCTGGCTCAGCCGGAGTTCAACGCCGTTGCCCAGGCTGAGCACAATGTGCCAGCCTGGGCCGGACTGCGCTGCACCCATCAGAGAGGACAGGTCCAGAAAACCGGCTTCGCCGGAATCCGCTGAGTCACCGGCCGCCTGATCGGACAGGCGCTTGCGCCAATTGCAGAAACTGGCGTAACCGATGTTCTCTTGTTTGCAGAACTTCGAAGCTGACAGACCACTGTCTCGCTGCTGATTGACCAGGGTCTGCCACTGTTCGGGTGTGCGGTGCTTTCTCATGGGGGTAACCTCGTGTTGGAAAGTGTGAGGTTACTTTAGGGCGATTTTCAGCAGGTTGGCAGAACGTCGTGGAATGAACGCTTACGTCAAAGAGCAGGCCTTATGCGATGGATAGCAAAGTTCGTGGGGATTCCTCAGGGTTTAAGGGGCGTTTTTTTTGTC
>NZ_CALPDE010000042.1 GCF_943193185.1 Lactococcus ileimucosae | reverse complement strand
CGTCAACACAGGCTTGAACGAAACACCGAAAGCTGAAGATGCTATTTCTAACAAGGGCGATCTTCCAGAAGATACAACTTACGAATGGAAGACACCGGTAGACACAACAACTTCAGGTGAAAAAGACGCTGTAGTGGTTGTTAAATACCCAGATGGTTCAAGCGAAGAAGTTCCAGTTAAGGTTGTAGTAACTTCAGATGCAGACAAGTATGAACCAAAAGGTCAAGACGTCAACACAGGCTTGAACGAAACACCGAAAGCTGAAGATGCTATTTCTAACAAGGGCGATCTTCCAGAAGATACAAAATACGAGTGGAAGACACCGATAGATACAAGCACACCAGGTGAAAAAGAAGGTGTGGTAGTGATTACTTATCCAGACGGTTCAAGTGAAGAAGTTCGAGTTAAGGTTGTTGTAGCAGACAAACGTACAGATACAGTTGATGTTGTTCCAACAGGAAAAGATAAGGGTGGTTCACCAGAAAGCACTAAGCTTGATGTTAAAGCAGTTGCTGAAAATAAAGTAGCTTCTGACAACACAGCTCATGCATTACCAGCGACAGGTGAGAATGATTCTGCTGCTTTAGCTGGTCTAGGAGCTGCACTGTTAGGTGGCTTAGGCTTGGCGGCTACTCGTCGTAAGAAAGAAGAAATTTAATTATTACTTCTAAAAAAGTCTTTGGTGTGAGGATAGAATAACTTGATTTTGTCCAAAACGCAAAGAGAAAACAAAAATGCTCAATCACGTATGCTATACGTGGCTGAGCGTTTTTTAATCACAAGGAAATCTCTTCTCCATTTTAAAATGGAGAAGAGATTTTTATATCATTGGGGTTTTACTCCTTTTATGTCAATGTAGAAGTACAGCAGATTATCCTCTCTGTTTTCGAGTGGTTTCGGTTGAAACAAGAACATCATCATTTGTAGTACTTGGTCACCAGCTTCAGTGAAAAAGTGAGGAGCAATGCGGATGCTGTGTTTTATCACAAACGACAGGAGAAGTGAAACTTCCTTCAATCAATTGAAGCATATCTTAGCTTTAGAGCACATTCACTCTAGGAGGCAATACTTTATTAAGCAAGAAATCTATGCAAAGTTAACGCCTTACAATCTTTTCGCTTCAGCTCTTGTACGATATTATCCAGTTTAACAAAACGTTAAAATTTTCCAAAAGGGAGTCATTTTCGTGTATACAAAAAAGACAGAAAACTTTTTGAAAGAATCTGTCTTTTTACTTTTCTTAACTTCATGGCATTAATCTTCAGGGGGGGGGGGACGTTTAAGTGCCTAAGTTAGGAATTTTTTTAGTATTTAAGCCTAACCTTGTTCAACTATTTTTTATATCTTTTGAGTCGGAGATTAGAAAAGATAAAAGTAATTGCTAGAAATACGAAAGCGATACCAGTACTTATCAAAGCCATTCTGTCATCCTCTCCCGTTTTAGGTAAAGCATGTTGGGGTGAAGAGGAAGTTTTTTTATTATTTTTGTCATTATTATGACTTTTCTTCCTGTCGGTTTTTGTAGTATGGTGTTTATTTGTAATAATAATATTCTTTTTATTACTATCATTTATGATTGTCTCATAGCCATTTACCTTAGTAATCTCTTTAACAGTATAAAGAATATCTTTCCCTTCATATTTTTGAGAAAGGGACTTCCATGTATAGGTCCACTTGGAATCTTTACTTAAGGTAACTGCTTCACCTAGCTTCTCACCATTTGCATAAAGTTGTACTTGAATTGAATCTGGGCGAAGTCCATCTTGATTATTATTATCCTCCCAGTACTTAGTTACTGTAACACTTGTTGCTTCATCATTTTTTGCTATTAGCTGCACGGCATTTTCTTGACCTTCAGTAATAGAAAAGTTGATTGGAGTTGTATCAATAACATATCCTTCTTTAGCATGTGTCTCCACAAAAGAATAAGCGCCAAGTGGTAAATTACTCAAATGTATTTGTCCGTTTTCATCTGTTACTAAATCCTCATAACCCATAATGGTATCCCCAAAAGAGTTGGTTAACTTAAAGTGAACATGAGGAATACGTTCTCCTGTCATAGCATCAATCTTGGACAAAATTACTCCACGGGAATCTCCTGCACCCTCTCCCCTTTCCCCCAAGACAACATCTTTGCTTGCTTTAGCATCAATATTAGGAGCTTTCATACTTACTTCATTTGGAAAAACCATCCTCGTTCCATCTACAAGATAGGGAATTCCCTTCGTTAATGTAGACGTATACATTACATCTATTGCCTTCGATATTTGAGTATTAAAAGTAATTGTAAATCCAGTTTCAGTCAAACTTAAAGTATAATCTGCTGCTGGAACTGGTCCACTTCCATCTGTATACATCAAAGAAAAGGAATTGGTATCAATCGTTTGGGCATTAGCATTTTGTAATTGATCATTGACACTTACATTTTCTAGTTTTTTATTGTCAACATTGATTCGTAATTGCCATTGAATCTGGCTATAGTGACCATTCGGAAGTTGAGTGATTGGCCAACCATTTTTCGAAAGGTCGCTAGCAGCAGGTGCTGGTTTTATTCCTGTAAGTACAAAATGGAGGGTTCCCAAACGGTTATTGGGGCGTGTTTCATAATAATCTGACCAGATGATTGTCCCCAAAGTATCTCCTGCTTTTGCAATAAGACGGCCTACTACGTTACCATTGGCATCAATAATATTGAAGTTTTCATTTTTTGCAAAGATAGCTCCCTCAGGTAACTCAACAGTAGAAGTATCTCCTTCATGGATGCTTACTCCATTAGGAATATTCCAGTTATATTTGACATCGTAGGAATCTCCTGCAATCCAATCAGAGGCATCAATAGGATTTCCCTTATCATCTGCAGCAGCATTTTTGTCTATTCCATTAACAGGAATGACCTCTTTCAATTTTGTGAGATCCCTAGGCTGTAAAGCATTAAAATTTAAGGGGTTCTCTTGGCTAACTGCTAGTGCTTGAGAGGATAATCTACCCTCTCCAGAATTCTTAGCGAGAACAGATGCGTTTTGCTTTTTGAGGTAGTCATTTGTAGAAGGTATCTTATTTGTTAATTGTACACTACTTGAGTTTATAACTTCTTGCATTTGAGCACTCCCGATTACAGGAAGGGCCAAATATGTGAACAATAAGATTACAAGACCAAATAAATGTATATTCTTTTTCATATGCCTCCTTATGTTTCTTGCCCATCAGAAAAAATTTAAATTTTCTGACATATATTATGAATACACTTTCATTGTACTATAATTTGCTCATTTAATAAATGGTTAAGTTAAAAAATAATAGAATTGTTTAAGATATTAATTGCTGAACAAAAGGTCAATAAGATTAAAATCAAGCGCTTCTTGTTTGTCAACTTTTCTCCCATTCGTTACATTCTGAATGTCCCCGTTCGCACGCGCTCTGTTGTATAGAGGAAGCTCGCACATAGCAAGCTTTTCCAATCATAAAGAAGTGTTTTTCTAATCCTTTATGGTCGTCTCTCCAAGAACATCAATGTAACAAAACATTATGATAACATTTCATAAATATTAAGCAACATGTTAAAATATGATGAGAGATACCATTGTAT
>NZ_CALPDE010000041.1 GCF_943193185.1 Lactococcus ileimucosae | reverse complement strand
GATCTTAAAAAAAGAGGAGGAAAAGGTTATTTTATTCTTGACAAGGGGAGGTTAGTTTGATAGAATATAATAGTTGTCGCGCGAGAGGATATCTTGAGCGCGAGATAGACCATTGAAAACTGAATAAAGTAGAATGACTATATGCGAGAAGGAAACTTCTTGTATGGAACTGTCAATTCAATAATGAAAGACAAAAGAACAGCCAGTTCATTTGATGAACTAAATTTAAATGAGAGTTTGATCCTGGCTCAGGACGAACGCTGGCGGCGTGCCTAATACATGCAAGTCGAGCGACGAATTGAGGTACTTGTACCAAGATGAAGAGCGGCGAACGGGTGAGTAACGCGTGGGAAATCTGCCGAGTAGCGGGGGACAACGTTTGGAAACGAACGCTAATACCGCATAACAATGAGAATCGCATGATTCTGATTTAAAAGAAGCAACTGCTTCACTACTTGATGATCCCGCGTTGTATTAGCTAGTTGGTAGTGTAAAGGACTACCAAGGCGATGATACATAGCCGGCCTGAGAGGGTGAACGGCCACACTGGGACTGAGACACGGCCCAGACTCCTACGGGAGGCAGCAGTAGGGAATCTTCGGCAATGGGGGCAACCCTGACCGAGCAACGCCGCGTGAGTGAAGAAGGTTTTCGGATCGTAAAACTCTGTTGTTAGAGAAGAACGTTAAGTAGAGTGGAAAGTTACTTAAGTGACGGTATCTAACCAGAAAGGGACGGCTAACTACGTGCCAGCAGCCGCGGTAATACGTAGGTCCCGAGCGTTGTCCGGATTTATTGGGCGTAAAGCGAGCGCAGGTGGTTCCTTAAGTCTGATGTAAAAGGCAGTGGCTCAACCATTGTGTGCATTGGAAACTGGGGAACTTGAGTGCAGGAGAGGGGAGTGGAATTCCATGTGTAGCGGTGAAATGCGTAGATATATGGAGGAACACCGGAGGCGAAAGCGGCTCTCTGGCCTGTAACTGACACTGAGGCTCGAAAGCGTGGGGAGCAAACAGGATTAGATACCCTGGTAGTCCACGCCGTAAACGATGAGTGCTAGCTGTAGGGAGCTATAAGTTCTCTGTAGCGCAGCTAACGCATTAAGCACTCCGCCTGGGGAGTACGACCGCAAGGTTGAAACTCAAAGGAATTGACGGGGGCCCGCACAAGCGGTGGAGCATGTGGTTTAATTCGAAGCAACGCGAAGAACCTTACCAGGTCTTGACATCCCGATGCTATCCTTAGAGATAAGGAGTTACTTCGGTACATCGGTGACAGGTGGTGCATGGTTGTCGTCAGCTCGTGTCGTGAGATGTTGGGTTAAGTCCCGCAACGAGCGCAACCCTTATTACTAGTTGCCATCATTAAGTTGGGCACTCTAGTGAGACTGCCGGTGATAAACCGGAGGAAGGTGGGGATGACGTCAAATCATCATGCCCCTTATGACCTGGGCTACACACGTGCTACAATGGGTGGTACAACGAGTCGCCAACCCGCGAGGGTGCGCTAATCTCTTAAAACCATTCTCAGTTCGGATTGCAGGCTGCAACTCGCCTGCATGAAGTCGGAATCGCTAGTAATCGCGGATCAGCACGCCGCGGTGAATACGTTCCCGGGCCTTGTACACACCGCCCGTCACACCACGGAAGTTGGGAGTACCCAAAGTAGGTTGCCTAACCGCAAGGAGGGCGCTTCCTAAGGTAAGACCGATGACTGGGGTGAAGTCGTAACAAGGTAGCCGTATCGGAAGGTGCGGCTGGATCACCTCCTTTCTAAGGAATATAAAAAAGATGTGAAACACGTTCCGCCTAGCGGACACTTCTGTACAAATTTAGGAAATTACCGCAAGGATGTTTACATCCGAGGATAATTTATCTAATTTGCTAGGAAGTGAGTGTTGAACTCAGTTAAAAAAGATGTCTTCTACTTTATTCAGTTTTGAGGGGTCTATAAGCACCCATAAAGCCAGTCTTTTAATGCAAGCAGTAGAAGATTGCGTTGAGAGGATGGGGCCTTAGCTCAGCTGGGAGAGCGCCTGCTTTGCACGCAGGAGGTCAGCGGTTCGATCCCGCTAGGCTCCATAGAGATATGAAAGACGTTTCGCGTAGCGAAAACTTCCGTAGAAAATTAGGAAATCTGTAATAGAAACTTTGGTTTCTATGGAAGATTTATCTATTTTCCTAGGAAGTTAGTCTTGAGTTCAATCTCTTGTCAACGAAGACGTTAAAATAGGAATTGATCATTGAAAACTAAATAACAATATCTTATAACGATAAATAAACCGAGAAATGATTAAACATTTCTGTAAAGCTGCGAATTATTTTGAAATAGTTCGAAAAAACTTATACTTGTAAGAAACTTCATCCTACTCACATCTAAGATATGAGCAAGATGAAGAAGCCAGGAGCTAAGTGCTAAAGCACAAAGCTCCTGAGCTTTGGCAAAGTTAATAAGGGCGCACGGTGGATGCCTTGGCATTAAGAGCCGACGAAGGACGTGACTAACGACGATATTCTAGGGGGAGCTGTAAGTAAGCACTGATCCCTAGGTCTCCGAATGGGGAAACCCACTATGTAATGCATAGTATCCGTAAGTGAATACATAGCTTACGCGAAGGTAACGCAGAGAACTGAAACATCTAAGTACCTGCAGGAAGAGAAAGTAACAACGATTTCCTAAGTAGCGGCGAGCGAACAGGAAGAAGGCCAAACCAAGAAGCTTGCTTTTTGGGGTTGTAGGACTGCAATGTGGACTTAAAGTTTATAGAAGAATTACCTGGGAAGGTAAGCCAGAGAGAGTAACAGCCTCGTATTTGAAATAGACTTTATACCTAGCAGTATCCTGAGTAGGGCTGGACACGTGAAATCCAGTTTGAATCCGGGAGGACCATCTCCCAAGCCTAAATACTCCTTAATGACCGATAGTGAACCAGTACCGTGAGGGAAAGGTGAAAAGAACCCCGGGAGGGGAGTGAAATAGCACCTGAAACCGTGTGCCTACAAGAAGTTCGAGCCCGTCAATGGGTGAGAGCGTGCCTTTTGTAGAATGAACCGGCGAGTTACGTTATGATGCGAGGTTAAGCTGAAGAGGCGGAGCCGTAGCGAAAGCGAGTCTGAATAGGGCGTTAAAGTATCATGATGTAGACCCGAAACCTAGTGACCTATCCATGAGCAGGTTGAAGGTGCGGTAAAACGCACTGGAGGACCGAACCAGGACACGTTGAAAAGTGTTTGGATGACTTGTGGATAGCGGAGAAATTCCAAACGAACTGGGAGATAGCTGGTTCTCTCCGAAATAGCTTTAGGGCTAGCGTCGCAATTTAAGTGTATTGGAGGTAGAGCACTGTTTGGATGAGGGGCCCATCTCGGGTTACCAATTTCAGATAAACTCCGAATGCTAATACACATGTGCGGCAGTCAGACTGCGAGTGCTAAGATCCGTAGTCGAAAGGGAAACAGCCCAGACCACCAGCTAAGGTCCCCAAATATATGTTAAGTGGAAAAGGATGTGGGGTTGCACAGACAACTAGGATGTTAGCTCAGAAGCAGCTATCATTCAAAGAGTGCGTAATAGCTCACTAGTCGAGTGACCCTGCGCCGAAAATGTACCGGGGCTAAACATATTACCGAAGCTGTGGATCAATATATATTGATGGTAGGAGAGCGTTGTAATCAGCGAAGAAGGTATACCGTGAGGGGTGCTGGAGCGATTACAAGTGAGAATGCCGGTATGAGTAGCGCAAGATAAGTGAGAATCTTATCCACCGTAAGACTAAGGTTTCCAGGGGAAGGCTCGTCCGCCCTGGGTTAGTCGGGACCTAAGGCGAGGCCGAAAGGCGTAGTCGATGGGCAACAGGTTGATATTCCTGTACTAGTATTGTTAGTGATGGAGGGACGCAGTAGGCTAAAGGGAGCCAGTTAATGGATTCTGGTCTAAGCAGTGAGGTGTGGGATGTGTCAAATGCATGTTCCTTTAACATTGAGCTGTGATGGGGAAGCGACATAAGTTGCGAAGCCCTTGATGTCACACTGCCAAGAAAATCTTCTAGCGATTAAAGCAATACTACCCGTACCGCAAACCGACACAGGTAGTCGAGGCGAGTAGCCTCAGGTGATCGAGAGAACTCTCGTTAAGGAACTCGGCAAAATGACCCCGTAACTTCGGGAGAAGGGGTGCTGTAGAAATACAGCCGCAGTGAAAAGATCCAAGCAACTGTTTATCAAAAACACAGCTCTCTGCTAAACCGCAAGGTGATGTATAGGGGGTGACGCCTGCCCGGTGCTGGAAGGTTAAGAGGAGGGGTTAGCAATAGCGAAGCTCTGAATTGAAGCCCCAGTAAACGGCGGCCGTAACTATAACGGTCCTAAGGTAGCGAAATTCCTTGTCGGGTAAGTTCCGACCCGCACGAAAGGCGTAATGATTTGGATACTGTCTCAACGAGAGACTCGGTGAAATTTTAGTACCTGTGAAGATGCAGGTTACCCGCGACAGGACGGAAAGACCCCATGGAGCTTTACTGCAGATTGATATTGAGTACCTGTGAAGCATGTACAGGATAGGTAGGAGACATTGAGCTTGGGACGCTAGTTTCAAGTGAGTCGCTGTTGGGATACTACCCTTGCTTCATGGTTGCTCTAACCCGCACGCATAAACGGCGTGGGAGACAGTGTCTGTCGGGCAGTTTGACTGGGGCGGTCGCCTCCTAAAGAGTAACGGAGGCGCCCAAAGGTTCCCTCAACATGGTTGGAAATCATGTGAAGAGTGTAAAGGTATAAGGGAGCTTGACTGCGAGAGCTACAACTCGAGCAGGTAGGAAACTAGGGCTTAGTGATCCGGTGGTACCGCATGGAAGGGCCATCGCTCAACGGATAAAAGCTACCCTGGGGATAACAGGCTTATCTCCCCCAAGAGTTCACATCGACGGGGAGGTTTGGCACCTCGATGTCGGCTCGTCGCATCCTGGGGCTGTAGTCGGTCCCAAGGGTTGGGCTGTTCGCCCATTAAAGCGGCACGCGAGCTGGGTTCAGAACGTCGTGAGACAGTTCGGTCCCTATCCGTCGCGGGCGTAGGAAATTTGAGAGGATCTGCCCTTAGTACGAGAGGACCGGGGTGGACTTACCGCTGGTGTACCAGTTGTTCCGCCAGGAGCACCGCTGGGTAGCTATGTAGGGAAGGGATAAGCGCTGAAAGCATCTAAGTGCGAAGCCCCCCTCAAGATGAGATTTCCCATTCTTTATGAATTAAGAGCCCTGAGAGAAGATCAGGTTGATAGGCTGGAAGTGGAAGTTCTGCGAGGGATGGAGCGGACCAGTACTAATAGCTCGAGGACTTTACCAAGTAATAGAACATATGAGTTTAGCTTTACTTATTTATTGTGAGATTGTTATTTAGTTTTGAGTGTTCAATACATTCAGAGTATGATTTGGTATTGATTGCATAGGAGATACACCTGTTCCCATGTCGAACACAGAAGTTAAGTCCTATTACGCCGGATGTAGTTGGGGGTTGCCCCCTGCGAGATAGGGTAAATGCCAAGT
>NZ_CALPDE010000040.1 GCF_943193185.1 Lactococcus ileimucosae | reverse complement strand
CCATGGAATATCGGATGGCATACCTCATTGAACATTAATTTGTTTTTTTACTGTCCGTTTTATTTGGTGCTTGACAGATTTCTTTAAACTCAGAAATCATGCTTTTTTAAGCTTCACTATCAAACGTTACCAGTACACTAATATTAGCATTCAAACATATTTGAGAGAGAATTCCTACAAGCTCTTCATGAAATGTTAGAAGTCTCTCAAAATATCAATCAAATCCTTTTCGTACTACTGCATTGCTGGGGCAAAGCTGAAGACTAATCTTAAAATTGTTGTAATGCCAATTGTTGAAAGACTCGGACTGACTTTGAAGGGCAGAAATTGTGAGAGGGCTAGAGCGATTAGGAACCCCAGTATATAGCCAACCACACCTGTTTGTAAAGAAAGATTGCTCGCTTGTCTTAAAGTAAAATGACCCCAACTAAAATATCTATGGCAAACAATAGTGATAATAATATCAATGTTGTTTTCGACTCTAGATTCACCCTTTTTCCTATGAGAAATACATAGATTCCATTTCTAAGAATAGACTGTACAATCAAAAGAAAATCATTGGGAGAAGCACCTCCAAAAAAATATCTAATCGAAAAAAACACAATTTGCACAGCCAAGGTAGCAATTAAAAGAAAATAAGTATTAGTCCAAAATGGTACTTTCTTTCCAGAAAGCAGATTTAGTATGATATTATTGATAAAACTAGTGAACAGAAACGTTAATAAAGATATTATTGCCGATAGGACAATTACAAGACTCAGAATATTTTTCATATTAACTTTAGAAGAAATGTCTTGAAACTCTTCAGTACTTGCAAAAATGTATCCCCCCAAAATATTAAGTCCCAAAAAAGCCACTAACATTAATAAGAATATAATTTTTTCTCTTTTATTTATCTTTGAATCCATCTATAATCCTTCTTTTATATAAATTGTTTCTATAATTCCAGCAGCCAGTAATAATAGTGGAGTCAAAATAATCTCCATTTTTTTCAAATGGAAAGTCGCCTTCCCAGATTTCCCCCAAATTTTAGCGCAAATAAAGTGCGAAAAACGCAAAGATAAGGCTAAACCTATAATTATAACTGGAATTTCTAATAATCCATGTAGATACCTCAAAAGTGAGCCCCACATTCCCACGTCCATTATCGAAAAACCAAGGCTCGCACCAAACACTATAAAATTATAGACGGACAAAAGAAGAGCTGGTAAATATGGAATAAGGGAAATTATTAGCATAAAAATGATAATCAAAAAATTTTTGATAAATATACGAAAAAATATACTCCAAAAATCTTGTGCTGAAGAATACATGGGAACCAGCTCATCATTTACGAATCCAAAAATAGCAATCAATATCCCGCTTAATAGACTGGCTAATAAAATGCTACTAGCTAAGGTGTAACTTTTTTTAATTCTCATAACTGATCAGCCCTTCCAAATCTAATTTCACATTTTCTAAATCATCAAGAATTCCTGTGTGAGAAACATTCAAAATATAGCTTTCTTTCCTTACCATGTCTAGAATCCGAAAAATTTCTTGCAAGCTTTTTCTATCAATATGCTCAAAAGCTTCATCGAATAACATAATCTTACATGAAGTCAAAACAGTAGCTATAAACGCTAACTTTTGTTTTGTACCCTGAGATAAATCCTTAACCAAAGTATACTCAAACTCTTTCATATTCAAATCTTCCATCATTTTTCGGGCTTTTTTCATATTGCTCTTTATTTCTCTTCGGTACAGACGCAAAATATATTCTACAAATTCAATACTTTTCAAAAACTCATAGCCAAAAAAATCCGAAGTCAGTTTTACAATTTCAAAGTTTTTCTTTACGTCAATCTTTTCTGTACCAATAGACACTCTGAATTCTTCAACGCTTAATTCTCCATTTAAAGCAGATAAAAAGCTGCTTTTTCCCACTCCATTTTTCCCAACAATATTTGTGATAATTCCTTTTGAAATTGAGGTTTCTAAAAAAGGAATGACTATCTTTTGTCCTTGATATAAATTTTTTACTTTGATATAAAATCTAGTATTTTCCATAAATCATCCCCATGATAAGTCCGGCTAAAAATAGTATTGCGCATGAACCAAAAAATAGTAAAGCAAATATGTTTTTCTTCTTTTTACTAAAAGATTTCAAAAAAAGGTGACTAGCATAAAGAAAAGCTATGCTGAGTGATAACAATGGCCAAGTATTCATATTCTTTTCTCTCCTCCCAGTTGTACTATTGCTTTTCCAAGCAAATAACTTGTAAACAAAATGAATATTGCAATATAAACTTTTATAAAGAACATCTCTGAAATATCAAGGTCTTCCACCTTATTGACAATCTGAGTTAAACCTATAAGAACCAATAATGCCAAGTAAATGAACGGATTGTATACTGCTTTTACAGACATTGTTTTGTCAATGGCCAAAGATTGATAATCTATCAAAATCGTACTTTCTTGTATTAAAGATAATACTAAACTTATAGGAACAGAAAGTAGAAAAAGTGTTCGTTCACTGATCAGTATCAAAAATAAAATGAGCATAGGAAAACTAATGATAAAAAGAGTGAAAACTTTTTCAAGCAATTTGAAGGAAAAACCTTTGAGACTCATTAAAAAAATATTTTTTTCCTTTTTGTTCGCAAACAAACATAAAAAATACCATAATTTTTCTACAAGATAAGAAAGATAAAAGTAAAAAGTAATCTCAAAAATCAGAAGCTGAATTTCTTCTTTGAATGGATAATTAAGTATTGAAAAAACAGATACAATAACGATTACAGGAATTAAAAATACGTCGTTAAAAACCTTGCTGTAAGGTGGAGCAATAAAATAATTAGATAAACCACGCGTTTTTATGCTCCATTCGGCCAAAAGTTTATTAGTAGCCATCGCCTCTTTTCTTCTTTTAAAACTTTTAATGGAAAAAAGATCAAATATAACCGATAGTGCAACAATCCCAAGAAGCATTTCCTTGAACAATCGCGAAACATCAATACCTAGTAAAATTTTAAGTAATTTATCAGCATCGTTATCTAAAACACTCCAAATAATCTTAGAAAATGAGTTCTTGACATTAATAGCTAAAAGTATAATTGCCAAGCTATTAATTAAATTAAAAAATAAGTGACGTCTTTCAATGATATTTTTACCAACAGAAAGTACTGCTAATAGAGCAAGGAGATGAAAAAACTCCTTGTTTATGAGTAGTAGAAGAGCTTCAACAAAAATAAATGCAAGAAAATTATAGACTAATAAAACATTACCTCTTTTAAAAAAATAGAAGAAACTTTTATTACTCGACATTTTGAGCAAGCGCTCAGGATATCCTAGTCCTCCTTGTATGTTGAGTCGATTATTTAAAATAAAGGAGCTGCCATAGCAATTCAAAAAAAGTAAAAATTCCAAATACACACTTTTTTCAAAAATAGTGTACAGCACGGACAATAAGGGAATGAGATACAGCAAGACAGACCTAACAAAACCAATCAAAAATGATAATTTCAAACAGACACGCTCTGGTAAATACGAAAAAATATCTCTTATATTGTTATTTAAACGATTACAAAAAGATCTAAAATCTCTTAGCATTAACAATCTAATCATCAATCCTCCAAAAAATAGACAATGGCAAAACTTTATTTGCCATTGTCATTCATCACTACATCCTATGCAGCAATAAATCGTTGCCAAAGTTTCCTCTGCGCATACTTTCTAAGAAGAGCAACAATCCCTGCAACACCTGTGAAAGCTCCAGAAAAAAGAGAAACCGCTGTCCAAATGTTCATTCCCATGCTTACCGCATTTGCAATACCTCGAGCCATTGTATAGCTCATACCAGTAGCAACTAAATCAAACATCACTTACCTCCATATTTTTAGTTATAGAAACTAAAATTGTTCCTATGTGGACTTACATTTTGTGCTATAACGAAATCTAACACATTTAATTTGTTTTCTAACACCGAAAAACCTTTAAAAAATTTTTCAGTACTTTTTATTGATACGTTTGTAGCTGCATCACCGCTGTACAGTACTGTAAAGTCTAAAATCCTGATGTAAGATACGATGGCTTATCAGTCAAAGCTACAGTAAACAAGGTCAACATTTTATGCTTTTTCAATATTCTTTTTCCTCCCCTTTTTTTAATTATATTAATATTGTATAATATATAACATACAATATTAATATAATACAATAAATTCAAACAGAAATTAAATTTTTGTTTCTCAAGAAACACAAATATATAAAACTGTAAATAAAGCCAAAATCACTCGAAAAAGTTGAATTAAACGGATGTTTAGCTATTTTTTCAAAAAAATTAATTTGTATATATAAAAATTTGGGAGAGTTTATGAAAACGAAAAAAGAAAAACAATTAAAATTCGGGAATATCCTCGGACAATGCTACAAAGACTTCCGAGTGGCAAAAGGATTTTCTCAAAAAGAAGCAGCTAGTGATGATATATCTATTTCACAGTTATCTAATTTTGAAAATGGACGAACGATGCTAACCAGTGATGTGTTTATCGCAACATTACAAAATATAAATGTGACTTTTTTAGAATTTCAAAATCTATACAATAAACGATTGGAACCAAATGATATCCTCCTTTTCAATACCGAAGTATCTGAAGCGTATATGAGCCGAAATATTTCAAAACTAGAAAAGTTATTATCTATAATAACAGACAAGATAAGTCAAGTTCCAAACAAGAAAAAGTTTAAATTGGATAAAATTAAAATCCAGTCACTTATAGCAAGCCTTGATTCTGATTTTCAAGTTTCAAAATCTGATATTAATTTTGTGAAACATTATCTATACGCTCTCAAGGAATGGGGGCAATATGACATTTGGCTATTTAGGCACTGCTTTCTTTTATTTGACTTCATTACAACGGCAGATTTGGCTCAAAAAATGGTTGATCCAACTAGTATAAATAACGATTTACACTATACCAAGCACGCCATGTTTCAAACTTTGAATAATATCATTAGCGTTTCAATTAACGATAAAATGTTTTCTCTGGCAGAAAAGTATATTAATTATCTTGAGAATAGTAATATCCATGAGTATTATCTCTATGACAAATTAACACTTCGATATAATAAGGCGATGCTTGCTTATAAAAGAGGAAACAAAGCCTCAATAGAAACTTTGAAAGAATGCAAAAGAATGTTTGAGTTTTGCGATTGCTACTACACTGCAAACTTAATCGCCCAAGAAATTAAAAATCTTTAGCCCTTAAAAATTTCACCCTACTGAAAATGTACAGCAAAAAAGCAAAGCTTTCTGCGAGAGAAAGCTTTGCTTTGCTTTAATTTGTTTGGTTGATGATGAGGGCTGGGCGCATGCCGCCATTCGCTCCAGCAGCATTTATGCCCCAGTGAGCATTTAACCATCCAGTAGCATTAGTTACACCTGTATCTCTATTAACAAACCAACCTGTATCAGGATTAAGACCTTGTGAGGAAGGTGTACGTGTCCACCAAAGTATATTATTTGGAGCTGCACGTTGTTCTCTATTAGGAAAAGCACGGCCTGGACCTGATAAGCGTAGCACATCTGCTACAGAAAGAGTAAAAGCACGTGGGGTG
>NZ_CALPDE010000039.1 GCF_943193185.1 Lactococcus ileimucosae | reverse complement strand
ACTTTTCTCGCTTTTTCGTTGAGTTCTCGTCTCGTGCATGACGTGAAGCGTTTCTTTCGGATGGGAGAACTTAAGCCCAGGAGTTGCATATAGCGTAGCACCGTTTTAGGGTTCACAAAGACGTCATAAATTCTTTGGAGTTGCATCCAGATATAGCGATAGCCTTTGTGTGAGGAGTCAAAGATAATCTGTATCTTTTCAGCGAGAAAAGTATTCCAAGCATGGACGCTTGGTTTGCCTTTATTGAGCCAATCATAATAACCACTTTTTGAAACGCCTAGATAATCACAAAGGACACGAACAGGATAGGAAGTTTTGCATTCGTCAATGATTTGATATTTTACTCTTGTACTTACTTTTCCAAGAGGCTGTGTAGCTTTTTTAGGAGTTCCACCTCCATTTTGAGGAACTTGACTTGTTCTTCCAGAGAAAGAGCTTCAAGCTTTATTTTGGCTTTCCTCCCACGATTGTCTTGGTAGAGCAGTTGAGGGTCTTTCTCGTAGAGTTTGACCCAGTTTTGAACTTGAGTGAGGTTGGCGACGCCGAAGTGATTGGCGACCGTTTGATAGCTCCCAAGATGTTCAAAGAGATAAGCTTGTGCGACTTTCACTTTGAAGTCGCCTGTGTATTTTTGATTTTTACGCATGAGAAAAGCTCCTTGTTAAAATGGACGAAATATTTTTTTATTTCTTGTCCATTTTAACAGGAGCTATTCATAGAACTTATTTTTTATTTTGCTAATTTTTTCCATTTCCATAATTCGTGCTCTCGAAGTGTAAGGATACCAAAGAGGATAAGATAAAGACTTAAAAAATTCTTCTTGGTCTTTAAGTACAAGTCTATTCTATAGAAGCTCCAGCTAACGTTGGCTCTTTTTTTGTTTTATGTCTTTATAAAGTTTATGACCCTCAGGAATCATAACAATCGCAATAATTAAAGTAAAAATATAACTGTAATCATTTTGATGAGTTATTAAGCCATATATAAGAGTCACTGTACATATAACTATAATTATAGATTGCATTATTTTAAATATTTTCATGACTTCACCTTGTTATTGAAAAGCAACAGCCCAAATTTGAGAACCTGAATAATTTGGAGTTGTATTGAATACGATTCCTCCCGGAAACTTAGACATAGGATAGCCCAAAGCTCCAGCTGCTGCTCCTATTGCACCAGCAGCAGCCTTAGCATATGCATGAGGAATAAAATACAAAACTCCGGCAACTACACCTGCCGAACTAGTGATTACTCCAGAAACTTGACGAATTTTACTACGAGAAACCCCTACACGTTTCCCCCACCAATAAGTATGACTATAATTACTGCCTTCTTTAAATTTGATTCTCGCTTGGATTTGAACACCATTCGCTTCTTGTTGAGCAACCGCAGCGCTTTCTGCAAAAACAACGGAATTATCTGTTTTAACTATATTTTCTTTAGAAACTTTTTTAAATTGTTGATTCAAGAACGAATTACTTTCTTTGATTATTGCTTTCAATTTAATAATTTCGTCCTGAGTAGTATTTTCAGGTAAAAGACTTTCATCAAGGACAAATTTATTGTTATCTACTTCTATTGCGTTATCGTATTTGGAAACGAAGCTTCCAGTTAATTGCTCATTCTCATCAAGATTTTGAGCAATCGCAGACTGGCTACTTACATCTGCAAAAGCAAGATTTGGTGCACCAGACAAACAAAGCACACCCAACAAAACAGCAAAACTCAGCATTAGTCGTTTTAACATAACATTCCTCCTAAATGTCTTTTAATGAAGCATTTTTAATTTTAGAGACTCTTGAAACCGAATCCGTAATTATATTGTATAATACAAAGTATAAATTTGTAAAGAGGACAAAGACCTGTAAAGGGGATGAAAAATTTATAAAAAAGAACGAAATAATCTGGAAGATACACAGAGCAAGACAGTTAAAAAATTAAAATGAACGTGTGGGAGAAATTTTTTCTTCTTATTATTTTTTGAAGAACATAGTCAAAGTAAAATTTGAGCTTCTGTCAACTCTGCGGTGGTAATCGCTAAAAATGAGTTAGAATGAGTATGAGAAAGTTGCCTTGGGGTAGCTTTTTAGTTTGTTTTTGAGAGAATTTGTTGGAGTAAAATCCGTTTTCTGAGATGGTCAAATCTGACAAAGCCAAAGGCAATGCGTTTAATGAGTTTACAAAGATTATTCTTGCCTTCAAGTGGGCCGTTGGAGTAGGGCGAAACAATGCCTCGTGAAATAGCCTGCTTGTGTTTAAGCAAGTAACGACAAGACTTTTTAAAGTCCTCTGGCAAGCTTTCAGGCAGGGTTTGGATGACTTCAAAAAAGTCCTCTGCTTGCTTGTTCTGAAAAGCATCCAGTGCACTTTGATAGACCTCATAAGCCGCTTGAAGCTGCGGGCTATAAGCCAAAAGATAATCAATGACCTCACCTTCGGTCCGCCATTCGCCCCTGAAAAGTGGCCATTATTTCCGGTTCTGATAATTGACCTTGCCGTTCCATTTGAGGATCTGGCGCCAGTATTTCTTGAATTTGCGGTAGATTTTCCCCTTGTCGCCCCTGAGGTTTTTGAGTGCCTTCATTTCCTTGACCCGCAGCAGGTTAAAGGCTCGTGACAACTGTTGGACCACATGAAAGCCGTCAATAATCAGCTGAGCGTTGGGAAAAATCGTCAAGAGGGCAGGATAGGAGGTATTCATGTCCATGACAATGGTTTTGACTTTCAGACGTTCAGAGCGAGGGAATTTCAGGAAATAGGCCATCAAGTCCGCTTGTTTACGACTTTCTAGGATGTCAATAATATCATGTGTCAAGCCATCCGAGTAGACGAAAGCTAAGCCATTATCAGAATTTTGAGTGGCTTTAAATTCATCAAAACAAAGGACTTCTGGTAGCTGCCTAAAAGGTTGTTTTAAAGGGATTTGATCCACGATTTTCCAGCAGAAAGCAGGCGACACAAAGTAACGCTTTGCCACATCTTTCATTGCCATCTTGACCTTGAAATCAAGGAAGATAGCGCCCTTAACAGTAGATAAGATATTCCCCCAGGTTCTACGAAATAAGGTGTAGGCGTAAAAGTAACGCCACAATCTGCACAGTTATACTTTGCTTTGGTCAACTCCAGAACTCTTGGCCTGTGTCCAGCAGGTGTCATAAGCACCTCAGAAGTCCTGTAATCACGGACTTTACGAGACTCAGAAATGACACTACAGCTACTACAAATGGTCTGCTTGGGGCGATAGGTGGCTTTGAAAATCAAGGCTTTGTGATACCCTGTAAGCTTAGTGTAGTCTTCGCGAACAAAATTTTCCAGTGGAAAATCTAACTCTGAGGCTTTCAAGTCGAGCGAAAGTGTGATAGAATCTGAATGAGTCATAGGAATCCTAACTAAAATGGTGGTTGGTAACTTCATTTTAGCGGATTACTATGGCTTTTTTCTACAAAAAAATGGCGGTAGATTTTAATCTACCACCACAGAGTATACAGAACCTTTATTCTTCAATAACTTCCTCAAAATCAACGGTCCCTTTACGCTTGTTGGCGGAAATAACACGAATTTTTAGGACATCACCCATGCGGTAAGTTTTTTCTGATTTTTTGCCCTTGAAAATGTCTTCTTCTTCATCGAATTCGATAGCTTCTTCAACACCGGTATGAAGATTGACCGTACGAATCAAACCTTGGACAGTATTTTCGAGTTCCATAAAAAGCCCAAACTTTTGGACACCAGTTACAGTTGCTGTGTAAACTTCACCGATATGGTCCTGCATGTATTCTGCTTTTTTCATGGCATCAACGATACGTTCTGTCACAACTGCACGATGTTCCATGTCAGAAGACTGTTTAGCGATTTCAGGTAAACGTTCTTTCCACTCTTCTTTTGTACGGTTGGAGTGCTCTTTTGGATAAAGATGAAGCAAACGGTGCACAATCAAGTCAGGATAACGACGAATCGGACTCGTAAAGTGTGTATAGTCCGTCGCGGCTAAACCATAGTGATGCGTATTTTTTTCAGAATACAAAGCTGTCGACATGGTATGACGCAACTGATAAGTCAGCGTTTTTTCAAATGCTGTACCTTTGATTTCTTCCGCAAAGTAATTCACGGCTTCATGAGAATCAGAGCTCAAACTAAACCCAGCATCTGCAGCTTTCTCCATCAGTTTAGCAAATGCTTTTTCCTTTGGTTTGTCATGCACGCGGTAAAGTGAGGGCAGTTTTTTCTTCCGAAAATCAAGGGCAACTGTTTCGTTGGCTGCCAACATGAAAGACTCAATCATACGTTCTGCTGTCCCACGATCACGTTTTACAACATCAATCGCATGACCTTTTTCATCCAAGATAACTTTTGCTTCACTTTCGTCAAATTCGATCATACCACGTTGATGACGCATCTCTTCGAGCAATGCGTGAAGTTCGCCAGCAACAGTAACAGAGTCCACAATTTTAGGGAATTGTTCTAAACTTTCTCGGTGTCCTTCTCGCCCTTTATTGAGCATCTTATTCACTGTTGAATAAGTCATGCGATAAGTTGTCTTAATCACCGATGGACCTATTTTGTAATTGATAATTTTACCTGAGTTATTGATTTCCATCACACAGGACAGGGTCAAACGTTCTTGGGCTTCGTTGAGCGAGCAAAGATTATTGGACAGCTTAACGGGCAACATAGGTACGACACGGTCTGTCACATAGACGGAGGTAGCACGTGCAAAGGCTTCCTCATCCAAAGGCGAACCATCGGTCACATAGTGAGAAACATCAGCGATGTGAACACCTAGCTCATAGTTTCCATTGGCTAACTTCTTAACATGGATGGCATCATCCAAGTCTTTCGAGTCCTCACCGTCAATTGTATAAGTGATTTCTGAGCGGTAATCGTCACGTCCTGCAAAATCTTCTTCCGTCAATTCTTCTGGGATTGCTTCCGTCTGGGCCAGTGTCTCCGGTGTAAATTCTTGCGGAATTTTCATGGCGCAAAGCACCTCTAAAATATCAATTCCAACATCATCCTTGTGACCAATAATTTCTAACAGTTGCCCCTCAAAAGCTTTGTCTTCACTTGGATACTGTGTTACTTTGACACGCACCACATCTTCTTCCTGTAACCCAGGAAGAGACTGCTTGATATACAAGGGGTCTGTTATTTTATCATTGTAGAGTTGAATGGTTCCTTTGTAACCTGTCAGCTTACTTTGCCTGCTGGATAAGCTTTTATAACTGCCGACGGTTTCAGTCACAGAACGTTTTGTAATTTTTATAATCTGCCCATCTGCACCACGTTTCGCATTTTTTTGGTGAAGTACTCGCACAAGGACAGTATCTCCATCCATAGCTGATTTGGTAAATTTTGGTGAGATGAAGATGTCATTGCTCTTGTCGATTGCATCGAGTGGATTCACGAAACCAAACCCTTTCGGATGCTTATGAAAAATGCCTTCAACTTCTGTTTTTTCTGGTGTATTAACGATTAAATCTGATATTTTGGCCATTATTATCTTTCTGTTTTTTCAATCTATCTTTTCTATTATAACACACCCTTCGATACGTCTTTTATTTTGAAGCATTTTTGGCTTTTATATAGTTTTTTACATCTTTGGTATATAATCCCATCTCCCACTGACGTTGGGGGCTGTTGAGATACTGTGCTAAAAGATAAGCAATATACGGTCCTGTTGTTAGACCTGAAGAGCCCAGTCCACTCGCCACTGCTAAACCTGCTTCGCCCGCCATTGGACCGAAAAAGGGCGCAAAATCTGGTGTATATGCCCGTGTTCCGACACGATAGCTATAGGTTGTTTGTGTGAAAAAATCTTCTTTCAAAAAGGGCTGTACTCCCTTTGTCAGCTGTTCAAAAGCTTCTTTGGTGGGTCTTAAATCCCAAGCCGCTTCATTCTCATGTGTAGCACCTAGAAGCAGACGCCCTTCTTGAAAAGGAATGAGATCTGCCTCGCCATCCAAAAAAGCCACTGGCCACTGCCCGGTCTCAAAGTTTGTATCAAAGGACAAAAGTTGACCTTTTTGAGGAAAAACAGCTGTGGAATACCCCAACTGTTCCAACAGCTCTTTCAATGCTGGTCCGGGTGTCAAAACCAGCTCATCCACAAGGAGACTTTCTTGACTTGAAACAAGCTCCCAGCCATGTCCTCTCCTCCTTACTCTGGCTTCAGTTTTAATGATGTGAATCCCTTGTGCCTCTGCTCGTGCGCGAAGGTGTTCCAAGTAAGCTTTTCCATCTAAACGCCCCCCACCTGAAATATACAAGCTCTCCGCTGCTTTAAGTAAGGGCAGCATTTTTTCTGTTTCCTCTGGTTTTAGACGCCGAATTTCTCCAATCTCTGGCGCTGTTTTTCTACGCTCTAAGGCAAGCTGTTCAAGCTCTTGAAGGGCTTCTGAGCTTCTCAAAAACAAGGTCCCGCATTTTTCATAGATACTTTCGTTTAAGTTAAAATCCGTCACCAATTGCTCAAAAAAGGCCGCTCCATCTCGGGCTAAAGCATACCATTTCTTATTGCGTCGCTTGGACAACCACGGTGAAATAATCCCGGCGCTCGCTCCTGTCGCTTGATTTTTTCCCGAGTCAAAAACCGTAATTTCAAATTGTTCTGTATCTAAATAATTGGCCAAAGTCATCCCAATGATGCCTCCGCCTATAATCGCTATCTTTTTCATCTTTCTATTATACAAAAAAATACTTTCTGATGAGCAAATGCCTGCCACACACAGAGAACATAAAAAAGCATGTCCCTCAGTGGAATTTGAGAGAGCATGCCTATCTATATCCTGCTTACTGGTGGACGATAAGCGCTGGGCGTATCCTTAGTGGAGCGCTATAATCATAAGTTTGCAGGACACCTCCAGTGGTCAAACGCCAGCCTCTACCACTTTCTCCAGGCGTCCGAAGCCACCATGTACGCATTTCACCCGTGCGACGTTCCTCACGACTTTCCCAAGCTAGTCCTGGACCTGACAAACGTGCCATATCTGCCAATGACAGTGAGAAAGCGCGGCTGGTACCACTTAGGTCAACGGCAGAGTTATCTGCTCCTACTTCCCCTGTTAGATGAAGTGGTATCCATCCAGTACCTTCAAAAGTAACGTCATCAAATGCAATGCTTCCTACTGTAAAAGTGTTTTCTACAGGTTGTACCATGGCTTGAACTTCTGGGTCAAGAGTATCATACCACTGATTGAGACGAGTATCCTGATTATCCCAAGAAACCTGTACACCAGCTTCATTCCGAATAATCAGATGATTCCCCCCACCTTGATTCTCCAAATAACGGTACTGTTCCCCAGCCATAGTAAAGATGGTCCCCGGTGCCATGATACTAAAGTTGATTTGGTCGGGTTGGACATTGTCATCTGGTCCCGGGTTCCCCCAGTTGTTATCGATAGAACCGTTCTG
>NZ_CALPDE010000038.1 GCF_943193185.1 Lactococcus ileimucosae | reverse complement strand
AGTCCTTTCTTTTTTGTGTCTTCTTAGACAGATTATAACACACTAATTTGTGTCTACTTTTATAGTATAGCTCCACTAAAAACAGACTTTCAAAGAAGATTGAGAAAAGGATAAAAGAAAGTACAGCTAGCAAAAGTGAAATTATACCAACGGTTCAAGAAGTATTTGATGAATGGCGTATTATACGGGATCAAGAATTAAAAGTATCTTCTCAATTTGTAGAAATAAGTGCTTTTAATATTTTTTTAAAGGAGTTTGGTAATTTAAAAATAAGAGAAGTGACGACTGCTAAAGTCCAGAAGTTCTTCATGGGATTACGTTTAGCACCTGCAACTCTTAGTTTAAGGAAAACTTACTACAGATTGCTTTTTTCTTATGCAAAGAGAATAGGTTATGTTAAAAATAATCCAATAGAAAATATAGTTTTGCCTAAAGTCAAGTTGACTCACGAACAACTTCAACGGAAAAAGGAGAAATTCTTAGACAAGAGAGATATGAGAAAACTTCTTGATTATTTGTATCAAGATAAGTGGCATTTCAGAAAAGCGTTGATGTTTGAGTTCTTATTTTTGACAGGGCTAAGAATAGGTGAACTTTTGGCGTTAAAATGGGAAGATATTGACCTTGATAATCAGAAGTTACATGTTAGGCATACGTTAAATATTCATGGCGTTCCTGCTCGAAATAGAGAGTTGTTATCTCCAAAAACTAGTCATTCTTATAGAAGTTTAATGCTAGATAATAGGTCTATGGAGATAATAGATTTTTTTTCTAGTGAGTATAAAGATGAAAATTTTGTATTTGTTGGAACTAAGAAGCAAACTTATGGACCTGACACTTTATCTAGGGTTTTTAAAAAAGCATGTACAGAGGCTTTAGGTGAAGGACAGTATAATTTACATATGCTTAGACATTCGCATATTTCTTTATTAGTTGAAATGAATATTCCTATTAAAGCGATAATGGAACGTGTGGGACATTCGGATGAAAAGATGATATTACAAATTTATAGTCATGTGACAGAAAATATTCAAAGTAGTTTATTGACGAAATTGAATGATTTAACTTTTTAAAAACTAACCAAGAAATTAACCAAAAATTAAAGGAGATGAGAGGAATACGTAGAAAGTTATCAATTTTTGAAACTCAAAAATAATGTCCTAATGTAGAAGTGTAGGAGGTTAGAGGTAAATAGGGGAGAATAATAACTTAAAATGTGTTAAAATAGGCCTATGAATGAAACTGAAAATATTGCGGAAGGATTGCACTGTATTGGTTGTGGTGCACGAATTCAAACTGAAGATAAAAAAACCTTGGGGTATCTGCCTGCAGGTGCTCTTGCGAAAAGAGGAGAAGATGATGCACTCTATTGCCAGCGCTGCTTCCGTCTCCGTCATTATAATGAAATCGCCGATGTCAGTCTGACAGACGATGATTTTTTACGCCTTTTGAGTGAAATTGGAGAGCATGATGGTTTGATTGTGAATGTTGTTGATATTTTTGATTTCAACGGCTCTCTAATTCCAAGTTTGCACCGTTTCACAGGAAATAATGACTTTCTCTTGGTAGCTAATAAGAAAGACATTTTGCCACACTCTTTAAAAGTTGGGAAAATGAGCGCTTGGCTCAAGGAGCAAGCAAAGTATGCTGGTCTGCGCCCACTTGATGTTCTCGTAACCTCAGCTAAAAATCAAGATGATGTTAGAGAGCTCATGGAAAAAATTGAGAAAATGCGTAAAGGTCGTGATGTTTATGTGGTTGGTGTGACAAATGTGGGTAAATCCACATTAATTAATGCCATCATCAAACTCGTCACAGGGGATGACAATGTTATCACAACCAGCCGTTTCCCAGGGACAACTTTAGATAAGATTGAAATTCCTCTTGATGATGAGAGTTTGTTGATTGATACACCGGGGATTATTCACCGTGGCCAAATGGCACATTATCTTGAAGCAAAAGATCTGAAACTGGTTTCTCCTAAAAAAGAAATCAAGCCTAAAACTTACCAGCTTAATGCAGAACAAACTTTATTTTTAGGAGGACTTGCACGCTTTGATTATATACAAGGTGAAAAACAAGGGTTTACTGTTTTTTGTGACAATGAGCTAAGTATTCATCGTACAAAGTTAGCAGGTGCCAGTGAGTTCTATGAAAAACATGTGGGAGGTCTGCTCCAACCTCCACGTGCAAAAGAGCTTTCATCCTTTCCAAAACTCATACGCAAAGAATTTTCTGTTAAAGAAAAGTCTGATATCGTTTTCTCGGGACTAGGATGGATTCGTGTTGCAGAACGTGGTCTTGTTGCGGCCTGGGTGCCAGAAGGTGTTGATGTGCTTCTACGTAAGGCATTGGTATAAGAATGATAGATTTAGAAGAAAAACAAGAACGTGTTTTATTAGCCGGTGTAGAAACCTTTGAAAACAGTGAAAATTTTGAAAGCTCCATGCTTGAACTTGCTGAACTAACAAAAACAGCAGGTGGCATTGTAGTCGATGCTTTTACACAAAAGCGGGACAAATATGACACTAAATTTTTGATTGGGACCGGTAAGCTTGAACAACTGCGCTGGGCGATTGAGGTTGGCGAAATAGATACGGTTATCTTTAATGACCGTTTGACTCCTCGACAAAATATCAATCTGGAGGAGGTCTTAGGGGTTAAAGTTATTGATCGAATGCAACTGATTTTGGATATTTTTGCATTGCGGGCACGCTCACATGAAGGGATGCTTCAGGTAGAACAAGCCCAACTGAGCTATTTGTTGCCACGTTTAGTCGGTCAAGGTATTATGCTCAGTCGTCAGGGAGGAGGCATTGGTTCCAAAGGTCCTGGTGAAAGTAAACTTGAAACAGACCGTCGTTATATTCGAACACGTATTGAGAACATTGAAAAACAACTCAAAAAAGTCGAAAAAACACGTGAAACCATTCGAAAAAGACGCAAAGAAAGTTCTATATTTAAGGTCGGCTTGATTGGCTATACTAATGCAGGCAAATCAAGCATAATGAATGCTTTGACTGAAAAAACGCAATATGAAAAAGATGAACTTTTTGCTACACTAGATGCAACAACAAAGCTGGTGAAAATAAAAGAGGATTTTACAGTCAGCCTAACGGATACCGTTGGTTTTATCCAAGATTTGCCTACGGAATTGATTAAAGCATTCAAGTCTACTTTGGAAGAGTCTACACATGTTGATTTACTGATCCATGTGATTGATGCGAGCAATCCACATCATGAAATCCACGAAACAACGGTCCAAAAATTGATGGAAGAAATGGATATCCAAGGTATCCCCGTACTGAATGTCTATAATAAAATGGATATTGCTAAGGACTTTGTGCCAACTTTGGCACCAGCTGTACAGCTTTCGATTAAGTCGGCAGAAGGTGTCCAATGGTTACGTACGGCAATTTTAGAAAAAATACATGAACTCTTTGTCGACTTTGAGTTGGATTTGCCTTATACAATGGCTTATAAACTGCCCGAACTGAAAAAAATAGCCATGGTCAACGATGTTATTGAGGGTGAAACAGCTTATAAAGTGAAAGGACTCATTGCCCCTAACATGACATGGAAGCTGGATAATTATTAGAAAAGAGAAATAAAATGGAATTAACTGGAAAACAAAAGCGTTACTTGCGAAGTCTCGCAGTAAATATTCGCCCCATTGTTCAAATTGGAAAATCAGGATTGACTAATGAAATTCTGACAAGTATCCGTCACGCGGCAGATGCACGTGAATTAATCAAGGTCAACATCTTGCAAAATTCAGATGAAACAGCGAAAGATGTTGCGGAGATGATTGACGAAATGGGGCTCAACGTTGTCCAAATCATTGGGCGTAACATTGTTGTTTTTAAAGTTAGTGATCGTAAAGAGAATCGCAAAATTTCAGAAGATGTAAAAAAGGTATAAGTTATGTCGCTTGAACTTCTAACCCCTTTTACTAAGGTGGAATTGCAGGAGGAAAACACTCGTGTTCGCCGTGCCATCGGCCTTTTTTGGGGAAACTTCAATCCAGTGCATATCGCACATTTAACAATTGCTGATCAAGTGCGCCAACAGCTTAATTTGGAGCAGGTCATTTTTTTGCCAGAGCATAATACAGAGGGGCATGTTACTCGGATGCTTGAGTTTGCACTAGAGGGAAAAGAAGGACTCAGACTTAACCAGTGTCGTTGTCAGTCAAAAGAAGGAATCTATGAAACAGTAAAGAAACTGAAGGAAGAGTATCCAGAAATAGACTTTTACTTTATTATCGGTGGTGACTTAATCGGTAGTTTATCCAGATGGAAAAACATTGAAAAACTCTTGGAATTAGTGCAACTCGTTGGTGTACGTCGTCCGCGTTTTCGTGTGGGAACGAGTTATCCTATTCTGTGGGTAGACGTGCCTGGTATGGATATCTCTGGGAATATGATACGAGAGCAGTTGAGCCGCGGGATTGTTCCTAACTTCTTGTTGTCACCAAAAGTTTTAGACTATATTAAGAAAGAGGGACTGTATGTTTGATTTTTATCCGGAAGTTAATTTATCACGTGAGTCCTTACTTGAAAAAATAAAAGGGCAAATGTCTGAAAAACGCTTCAAACATATTTTGGGTGTAGAGAAAGCAGCAATTGCTCTTGCTGAAAAATATGGCGTAAATGTTCATAAGGCAAGTCTTGCTGCTCTTTTACATGACTACGCGAAAGAGACCGAGGATCAAGTTTTTTTAGGGCTGATTGACAAATATAATTTAGATGCGGATTTAAAAAATTGGAGCAACAATATCTGGCACGGTAGAGTGGGCATTTATAAAATACAAGAAGACTTGGGTTTGGAAGATCCCGAAATTCTTCATGCAATCGAGGCCCACACTGTAGGGAGTGCGGAGATGTCTGACTTGGCTAAAGTACTTTACGTGGCGGATTATATTGAAGAAGGACGCGATTTCCCTGGTGTTATTGAAGCGAGAGCTATCGCAGATCGCTCTCTTAATATGGCGGTTGCCTTTGAGACGATGCGGCTTATCGCTTATCTCGCTGAGCTTCGTGTAAAAATTTATCCCCAAAGTATCGAAACGTATAACGCATTTATCAAATATCTTAAAAAATAATAATAAAATAGAAAATAGGAATAAAATGAATTCAAAACAATTACTCGAAACAGTTGTAAAAGCAGCCGATGATAAAAAAGCTTTGGATATTGTAGCTCTCGATGTAGCTACTGTGTCAGGTGTTGCAGATTATTTTGTCATCCTTGAAGCAATGAACACACGTCAGATTGATGCGATTATTGATAATATCGCTGAAGAAGCGGATAAACTTGGAGTACATGCTGCAGGACATATCGAAGGGGATGCGCGTACAGGTTGGGTTTTAGTTGACTTAGGTGATGTGATTGTCAACGTTTTTGATCATGATTCACGTCTGCGTTTTAACTTAGAAAAACTTTGGTCAGATGCACCACTTGTTGATATTAACGAATGGATTTCTGAATAAATGACGGCTTCATATGAGGAATTTTCCCGGGTCTATGATTCCGTAATGGATGAGGAACTTTATGACCTGTGGTTTGACTTTAGTCAAAGGCATTTTCCAGCAAAAACGCAAAATATCATGGAGCTGGCATGCGGTACGGGTATTTTATCGATAAGATTTAGTCAAGCAGGTTACAAGGTAACCGGTGTTGATTTGTCAGAGGAAATGCTGACCATTGCGGATAAACGCGCACGTCAGATGGGAGAACATATTATCTTTGCTGCAGGAGACATGCGGGAATTGTCTGGAGAGACAAAATTTGATGCGGTGACTTGCTATTCGGATTCGATCTGCTACATGTCAAATGTTTCCGAAGTTCAACGTGTCTTTGACGGCGTATATGACTCTTTAAATGCAGAAGGTGTTTTTATCTTTGATGTCCATTCGACATATCAAGTGGATTCGGTCTTTCCGGGTTATTCTTATCACGAAAATGATGAAGATTTTGCTTTTCTTTGGGACTCTTTTGAGGGGGATTATCCCCATTCAGTCGTCCACGAATTGACCTTTTTTGTCAAAGAATCAGATGGAAGATTTGTCCGTAAAGATGAAGTGCACCAAGAGAGAACTTATCCGATAAAGGAATATTTGAAAGGTCTTCAAAAATTTTCTAAAGTAGAAGTATATGCTGATTTTCAAGACAAAAAACCTGATGAAGAAAGTTTACGTTGGTTCTTTGTATGCAAAAAATAATAGGAATTGTTGCTGAGTTCAACCCTTTTCACAACGGACATAAATATTTATTAGATCAGGCAGGCGATGGCATCAAAATCGTGGCCATGTCTGGAAATTTTATGCAGAGGGGCGAACCAGCTCTTTTTGATAAATGGACAAGAGCGGAAATGGCTCTAAAAAATGGTGCAGATATCGTGGTAGAGCTTCCTGTCATGGGAGCCGTTCAGGCTGCGGATTTTTTTGCACAGGTTGCAGTAGATATTCTTGATGACATGGGTATTGAAGCACTCGTTTTTGGTTCGGAGTCTGCTCTGGATTATCAAAAAATTGTGAGTCTTTATAAAGATAAATCAGCAGAAATGGAGAGCTTCATTAGAACGTTACCTAGCACGCTAAGCTATCCCGAAAGAACCCAGATGATGTGGCAAAAATTCTCAGGCTTGCATTTTGATGGAAACACTCCCAACCACGTCCTAGCTCTCGCTTATGCAAAGGCCAGTGCGGATAAAGATATAAGGCTCCAAGCCATTCACCGCAGTAATGCTTTTCACTCTCAAAGCTTGTCTGGTGAAATTGCTTCAGCAACAGCCATCAGAGCAAATATTGACCATCAAGATATCTTTAATTTTGTGCCTGAAAATTTAAGGCAACTCTATCAGCAACCAAAAGTTTCTTGGGATAATTATTTCGCTCTGCTTAAGTATAAGATAATTTCCCAAGATTTGAGCCTTATTTTCCAAATGAATACAGAATTAGAGAGTCGGATAAAAACGGCGATTAAGAAAGTAACAACTTTTGACGAATTGGTAGAGGCAGTGCATACGAAGCGGTATACAAGAGCGCGTGTGAGAAGGCTCTTAACCTATGTTTTATTGGATATTCCGCGTGATTTTCAACTTCCTCAAAACATCCATGTTTTAGGATTTACAAAACAAGGACAAAAACACTTAACTAAAGTCAAAGATAAACTTGTAACACGTATCGGAAAAGAAGCGTGGGATTTGCTTACGCAAAAATCAGATGATATTTATCAATTAGGGCATCGGGGGCTCAAAGAACAGAACTACGGGCGCAAACCACTGATTTTGTGATATAATATTTAAGAATAAATTGAGAATAGGAGGTGTCCCATGGGACGCAAATGGGCCAATATTGCCGCAAAAAAATCAGCTAAAGACGGAGCGACATCAAAAGTTTATGCAAAATTTGGTGTTGAAATATATGTAGCCGCAAAACAGGGAGAGCCAGATCCAGAATCAAATACAGCGCTTAAGTTTGTTATCGAACGTGCTAAACAAGCACAAGTTCCAAAGCATGTCATTGATAAAGCTATTGACAAAGCTAAAGGCGGGTCAGAAGAGGCTTTTGTTTCTGGGCGTTATGAAGGGTTTGGTCCTAACGGTTCAATGATTATCTGCGAAACATTGACCTCAAATGTGAACCGTACAATTTCTAATATTCGGACGATTTTCCATAAAAATGGGGGAAATATTGGAGCAGAAGGTTCAGTGAGTTATATGTTTGACAATACAGGTGTGATTGTTTTTGCTGGAGAAGATGCGGATGAGATTTTTGAATATTTGATGGAAAAAGATATTGATGTTCGCGATGTTTCTGCCGAAGAAGGTCAAATTATTGTCTACACGGAACCTACAGATTTACATAAAGCAATTGCTGCTCTCAAAGAAAAAGGTATTACAGAATTTACAACAACTGAACTCGAAATGATTGCACAGAGCGAAGTGGAACTTTCTGGTGAAGATTTGGAAATCTTTGAAGGTCTGGTAGAGGCTTTGGAAGAAGATGACGATGTGCAGAAAGTTTACCACAATGTGGAAAATGTGTAACTAAAAAGATGGTCATTCGGCCATTTTTTTAGTTACACACTGATATTCCCGTCTTAATTAACTGTCAATTTTTAAAAAAATAAGAGTTCATAAAGTTCGTTAAATGGGGCTTAAACCGAATGATCTTAAAAAAAGAGGAGGAAAAGGTTATTTTATTCTTGACAAGGGGAGGTTAGTTTGATAGAATATAATAGTTGT
>NZ_CALPDE010000037.1 GCF_943193185.1 Lactococcus ileimucosae | reverse complement strand
AAGTCCTTTCTTTTTTGTGTCTTCTTAGACAGATTATAACACACTAATTTGTGTCTACTTTTATAGTATAGCTCCAACCATCTATTCCAGCTTTGAAACATCGGCTGCAGTGAGGGGGCTTTATGAAATGGAATTTTGAATAACAAGAGGAACAGAGTTTAGGAGATTGAGGGAGCAAAAGAAAGAGCTGATAAAAGGAAAGCGTAAGAGGGGAATCAGACTGACAGAGTAAGCACTTCATCAGAAGCCACCTGCTTGGTTCATTGCTCTAATATTTTTATAGGCTTCTAGCATGGAGTTGGTTTTACCCAGATGAAAGAAATAAACTTTCCCCACTGGTCTTTGTGGACTACGTCCAACACGCCCTGCGATTTGGATTAAACTTGAACGGGTAAAGTTATGATGATGACTGTGATAGACGAAAACATCAACTTTGGGGAAAGTAACACCGCGTTCCAATATTGTTGTCGACACAAGGATAGAGATTTCCTGCTGTCTGAATTTTTCTACATTATCTAGGCGTTGAGTGCTTGTTGAGGCAACAAAAGAAATCGTTTCTTTAGGAAATTTTTCTACTAAATCTTGAGTCAGTGCTCTGCCCTGTCTTATTTCAGGAACAAAAATAAGTAGGGGGTAACCGGTAGTTCTTTGTTTTTTAATCATTTGGTAAAATTTGCTTTGCCAGAAGAATTGCGGGAGAACAAGTGGGAAACCATGGAAACGCCGTGGCAATTGTAATTTTTTAATGTGCCCTAATTTTACTTGTCTCTCTAAATCGCGTGTCGTTGTTGCAGTCAGATAGATTAAGGTAGAAGAAGGTTTTCGTGCCTGTTTGAGCGCGAAAGAAAGGATGTCATTATCAGGAAAAGGAAAAGCATCAACTTCATCAAGAATAAGTAAGTCAAAGGAATGACGAAAACGTAAGAGTTGATGTGTTGTGGCAATAACTAGAGGGGAACGGGTGTAGGCTTCTCCCTTCCCATGTAAAAGTGAGATAGGGCAGGAAAAGTCTTTCTTTAAACGTCGGTAAAGCTCCAGACAAACATCAATTCGAGGGCTTGTCAGACCGACAGCCTCCCCTCTTTTTAATGTTTCGTTAATGACTTGGTAAATCATTTCTGTTTTTCCAGCGCCAGTTACCGCCTGGACGAGTATCGTTTCGTGTTTTTGATTCAACTGGACCAGCTGTTCGGATATAGACTGCTGAGAGGAAGTCAAGTTCCCTTCCCAGCTGAGATAAGAGACTGCTGGGAAGTACTCCTGAGGAAGATGGTAGAGTTTTTCGTCAGAACGAACACGCCCCATCTGAATACAGTAGGGACAATAGTAAGCTCCAATCGGTAACTGTACTTCTCTTTTCTCACTGGTTTTTCCACAGCGGCTGCATCTGATTTTAGTTTTCGAAATTTCTTTCATTCCCTCAAAAAGAATAGCCTGAGCAGGTACCTCGCTTAATTCTTTTTTGAGGAGCAATCTCCCGTATAATTCATTCATATTCTTCTGGACGAAAAAAGTCGCATGTTTTCACTAATTTTGATAAAATTTACTTATGACAATTACTATAAAAAAGGATTTTCGTGCAGAAGAAGAAATCAAAAAGTCGCGCTTCATTTGCCATTTGAAGCGCGTTTATACTGAAGAAGAAGCGCGTGACTTTATTGCGAAGATAAAAAAAGAACATTACAAGGCGACCCATAATTGTTCGGCTTTTGCTTTAGGTGATCGACAGGAAATTCAGCGCTCAAGTGATGATGGAGAACCTTCGGGAACAGCTGGGGTTCCAATGTTGGAAATTTTGAAAAAAAGACAAATTACAAATGTCTGTGCTGTAGTTACCCGATATTTTGGCGGCATTAAACTTGGTGCGGGTGGTTTAATACGCGCTTATGCTGGCAGTGTAGGGCATGCTTTAGACCAAGTGGGCTTGGTGCAATTTGTCACTCAGGAAGAGCTCATACTGAAACTGGATTACAGTAATTTTGACAGCTTGCAGCGTTTTCTAAGCAATCAAGGTTTAAAAATCTCTGAAAGTGAATTTTTATCAGATGTGACGGTTAAACTTTTCGTAGATTTAGATGAAACAGAGCAGGTACTGGAAGAGTTAATCGAGCAGTTTAGTGGAAAAATTTCTGTAACAAAAGGGGAAAAACAACTTGTAGAAGTGGACATTTAGAAAAGGAACTTATGAAAATTTTTAGAAGCTCGTTTATTGTTAGTATTATTGCACTGATTGCTGCCTATATTTATGCAGGATGGGACGGTCTTATGATTACGGCTATTCTTGCGGTGTTGGAAATTTCACTGTCAATGGATAACGCCATAGTCAATGCCCGAATCTTAGAACGGATGAGTCTTGCATGGCGCAAAATATTTCTAACGGTGGGAATTTTAATTGCTGTAGTGGGGATGCGTTTGATTTTTCCGCTTCTGATTGTGGGGGTGTCGGCTCACTTGGATCCGGTGAGCGCAATGCGCTTAGCCTTGGAAAAAGGAGATCCATCAATTCCCGGAACATATGGCTATATATTGCATCATGCTCATCCCACTATTTCTGCTTTTGGCGGAATGTTTTTATTGATGTTAGCTCTAGGATTTTTCTTTGATAAGAGAGCGCATACATGGTTGAAGTTACCAGAAAAACTTTTACAACAAATTGGACATTTCCCAGCAGCCAATGCTATTATTTCTCTGATTATTCTTCTTTTAACAGCAGAATTTGTTGCTGCTGATGCGCATGCGATTCTTTTTTCAGGGATTTTAGGTATTGTGACTTATATGCTGGTCAATGGTTTTGGAGAGATGATGACGGAGCATTTACCAAGGCATGCAACAGGAGAAGCTAGGTATGCAGTTGGTCGTGCGGCCTTTTCGCTTTTCATGTACTTGGAAGTTATTGATGCCTCTTTTAGTTTTGATGGTGTCATTGGTGCTTTTGCAATCACTTCTGATCCAATTATTATTTTGCTGGGTTTGGGAGTTATAGGGGCAATGTTTGTCCGGTCTCTTACACTTTACTTGGTTGAAAAAGGAACACTTAATGAGTTAGTATACCTAGAACATGGGGCACATTGGGCAATATTGACCTTGGCTATTCTTATTTTAGCAAGTATTCGTTGGGAAATAGGTGAGGCGGTAACCGGATTACTTGGAGGATTGATTATTGTGCTTTCCTTTGTCTCAAGTGTCCTTTATAATCGTACACATTAAACAAATTTTTGGACAAGGCCCATTATTAGTAGTGGGGTTATTGGTATGAGAAGCTCCTACTTAGTCAGGAGCTTTTTTCAGTATAACATGTATATGAGAGCGGTAAGAGATTATTTTTGAAGTGCTCCTGCTTATAGTTCAAGCCACGGCAGATAGCTTTGTGACAGGAAATTAAGGTTGAAGTTCCAGAGGGAGTTTGTACATGGTGAAGGCTGATTTGATGTTCGGTCTGGGATTTTGCTTCCTTGGTGTGGTATCCATCCGGATAAAAGTCAATAGGTAATACAATAGTTCGCCAAGCAGGTACATCAGAATGCTTGCTTGTTTTGCTCTCTTTTTCACCAGTAAACACAGTGCGCTATATTTTGCTATAATAAGGAAGATGAATTTAGAAGAAAAACTCAAAGAAATCTTCGGTTATGAAAGTTTCCGTCAAGGGCAAAAGCAAATTATAGAGCAAGTTTTAAATGGGACAGATACATTAGGTATTTTACCAACAGGAGCTGGAAAGTCAATTTGTTATCAGCTTCCAGCGCTTTTGCAGGAGGGGATAACTTTGGTTGTCTCTCCTTTGATTTCTCTCATGAAAGATCAAGTAGACCAGCTCAATATCGCTAACATTCCCGCTACTTTTATCAATTCAACTGTGGATGAGAGGGAGGCACACTTTCGGATGAAACAGGTCGAAAGCGGCCAAGTTAAAATCTTATTTGTTGCACCTGAGCGCTTTGAGCTGGAGTCTTTTAACTACTTTTTACAGCACTTGCCGATTGACTTGGTAGCTATTGATGAAGCACATTGTATTTCCCAGTGGGGGCATGACTTTAGGCCCTCTTATGTTACCTTTGCTGAGCGTTTGTCTGATTTGCCAACTTCACCGACGATATTGGCTCTGACGGCTACAGCGACTCCTCGTGTTTCTCAGGATATTCAAGAACTCTTGCATATATCGGCAGAAAAGACAGTAAAAACGGGATTTTTACGAGAAAATCTTCGTTTTGAAGTCGTGAAAGGCAAAGATAAGCGTGATTTTTTGAAGTCCTATTTAAAGGAACATCAAGATGAATCAGGCATTATTTACGCTAACACTCGTAAGGAGGTGGAAGAAGTTACGGAATGGCTTAACCGTAACCATTTTCCAGCTAAACGTTATCACGCAGGGCTATCTGAAAAGGAACGGCAGAAAAACCAAGAGGACTTTCTTTACGATGCTGTTCCGATTATGGTCGCAACAAATGCTTTTGGCATGGGTATCAATAAGAGTAATGTTCGTTTTGTGATTCACTATGGGATGCCTGCAACGATTGAAGCTTATTATCAAGAGGCTGGCCGTGCGGGACGTGACGGTTTAGATTCGGATGCTGTTCTTTTGTTTTCGCCTAATGATGTGCGGTTGCGTAATTTCCTCATCGAGCAGGGTGAGGGAAGTGAGCAGCACAAGGAGCAAGAATATGAAAAGCTTAGACAGATGCAGGCTTATGTCAGTTCAGAAACTTGCTTGCAAGGCTATATTCTGCAGTATTTTGGTGATAAGGGTGAGGACTGTCACAAGTGCTCAAATTGCTTGGATGATCGTGAGCGTACGGATGTTACTTTGGAAACTCAAAAAGTGTTGTCCTGTGTGGTTCGTATGGAGCAACGCTTTGGAAAAACAGCAGTAACTCAAGTATTAGTGGGTTCTAAAAATAAAAATTTAGCCCGTTGGAACTTTGAAAAACTCTCCACTTTTGGTATTATGAAAGATTATTCTCAAAAAGCAGTCGGAGAACTGATTGACTTTTTGACTGGGGAAGGCTATCTGGCAGTTTCTGCGGGAAAATATCCTTTACTTGGGGTTTCAAAGCGCGGTATAGAGGTGCTACAAGGCAGGGAAAGAGTTTGGCGTCGTGCGGCTTTGAGTCCAGAGAAAAGTACAGCAGCATCAGAAGCAAGCTTTAATGCAGAACTTTTTGAAGACTTACGTACACTACGTCTTGAGCTCGCTAGAGAAGAAGGCGTTCCACCTTTTATGATTTTTTCAGATGCCTCACTGAAGGATATGGCACGAATCATGCCTCAGGGAGAAGAAGATTTTTTAAAAGTCTCTGGTGTGGGACAAGTGAAACTGAAAAAATATGGTACAGCTTTCTTGGAGGCTGTGAAAGCCTACGAAAAATAGAGAAATTCCTCAATTGAAAAACGCTTAAGACGTGTGCTAGAAGGCCGTTCTTAAGTGTTTTTTGTTTTGGCTAAGATGAATCGCTTTTTCAGGATATTTTTGATTCATTTCCTCACTTTTGGTTGTTTTATGATTTATTTTTGCAAGAGTTTCATACAAGATTTTCTTTTTATTTTCTCATGTAAAGTGCCGTGAGCGACGGAGCAAGCATATCTAAGCGGTCATTTGTTATCGTTTCAACAGATAAATCAAAATTATTGATGAACCATTCTTGCCAAATGGCTGTGACACCAGAAGCCATATAGTTCACATATCTGGAAATAATTTTCTTATCATACATAGATAAGACATTTTCAATCGCAACATGAAAATGATTATAGTAGACCGCTTGTAGCATTGAGATAAAATCAATCCCACTATTTTTGAAGAGTAATCCCTTGATGTATTTGCGGTTTGCATAGAAATATTTATCGACGCCTAGAGCATTGTCGTACAGGGTAGCTTTTATTGCAGAAGAGCTGTTCATGTTCACAAAGTCAAGTAAATGTGTATTCTTTTTTTGAAGTTTTTGACTGAACCCAAGTAGTAGCTCTTCAACCAAGACATCGAGCACATCCCTTATATTCCTAAAATACTTATAAAAAGTTACACGGCTGATTTGAAGAGAAGAAGTGACTTCCACAATTGAAATAGATGTTATAGGTTTAGTTTCTAAAAGCTTTATTGTGTGATTGATAATTAATTGTGCAGTTTCGGAAAGCGCCATTGTAGTCCTCCAATTTGTCTATTTATTTTTTACATTCAAAAAGGAATAATTCATTAAGGTTTACAAATGTAGTTAAAATGTAAATTGTCAAAGTTGTATAATAATTATACAATAATAATACGAAAATGATAAATGTGTTAATAAGAGTGTTTTAAAGAGAAGAGTATTAACAAAGGATTAATATAAAGTTAACGAAAATAATGAGGGTTCGGTTGAAGTGATTTCAGCAGCATATTTTGCGCCAGCAGTAGGGGATAAATTATCAGATAGAGCTGTCTTCCCAGCTCATATACTGTCCATCAGGAAAAATCCTCCTTTCTTTTAGAAAAAGAGTAAAGTTATAAGGGAGAAGTATTTTGCAAGAAAGTCAAACAAAAAGTAGTATTTTCAACGGAACAAATCTCAAATTTTTTGCAGTTGTTCTCATGGTTTTTGACCACATTTTTCAGATGTGGAATACAGCTGGCGTACCACAGTTCTTCAATATGCTGGGACGACCTGTTTTTCCCATCTTCTTGTTTTTAATGGCCGAAAGCTTTTTCCATACGAGAAGCAAGAAAAAACTCATGACCCGACTCTTGATTGCCTCTCTCTTGATGGGGGCAGGAAATCTCTTACTCAATGTTTATTTGCTGCGCAATCCAGACATTACACTTATTAACAATGCCTTTTCAACTTTCTTCATGACAACGGTTTACATGTATGCTTGGGATTTATTGAATGCCAAGAAGATTTTAAAAGGCATTGTCATTACTTTGCTCCCTATTTTACCTGCCCTTTTACAAGTTTTGATATTAAATGAGAATACACCAACTTGGTTGATACAGCTGTTCCTACTCGTTCCTAACATTTTGATGGTTGAGGGTGGCTTTATGGTGGTTATTTTAGGACTTTTATTCTATATTTTTAGAGAAAAACGTTGGATTCAAATCTTATGCCTCGTCTTACTTTCAATGGGGCTGTTTCTTTTGGAAGCTAGGGGAATTCAGTGGATGATGGTGTTTGCAGCGATACCGATGGCACTGTACGATGGGAAAAAGGGTAAAGGGATGAAAAATTTCTTCTATATTTTTTATCCGGCACACATCTATATTTTCTACATTTTGGCCAGTTTGTTTTCTAGATAGAGTGCACTACTTGTGAAGAGAGTTATGGAAATTTATATATTTATGGAAGGAGAGGAAATGTGAAGTGGTTTTGTCAAGGCGTCATTTCTTATGCAGTTATTATAGCTGTTAACCTAGGAATTAAAAAGCTGTTGCTGCTCTATGTGCCTTTTTTACAGCATTCAGATTCGGCAGAGTGGACGAGCTGGGGAATTTCAATGATTATTGGGATTCTTCTTTTGTCGTATCTGGCTAGAGAACATTACAGAAGTAAATGACAAAAAAGTAAAGTGACTAATATCAAGGCTCAAATAAAAGGAACAATGGAAATTGGAGAAGAAGTGCGAATAAATGTTTTCACGAAACTCTAGAGAGCCGCTGTTCGTTGAAAAAATAGATCGAATGAAGTCAACATATTATAAAACTGAGAGAGGTGTTTAGCTATATTTTAGCGCTGTTTCTTATTTTATTTTTTACAGCACTATTTAATTCATGGCTTTGCCATAGTTCTTTTCGTATCAGGCATTAATAATCGTGAAAAAACAGAAATGCGTGATATAAAATGTGAATCCCGCAGAGAAAATAATATGAAATTGCTCGAAGCTTTGATATGAAGACAGTAAATTAACAAGAGGAGAACTGGAAGAAAAGATCAAGAGGAGTTTTTACACTAGGACAAGGTTTTTGAATTTTAAATTAAAGAACAGAGAGAAAGATGAGGAGAACAGTATGACTCACATTACATTAAAAAACACCAGTACAGGTGCTACGCGCATAGTTAAGCAAGGCTTTTCATGGACCGTATTTTTCTTTGGCATTTGGGTATTGATGTTTAGGGGCGAGTGGAAGATTATCGGTTATATGTTCCTTGGAGTTACGATAGTTAGTTTTATTAGTTTCATGTTGACGGGGCAAATGTGGGAAGTTTCTTTGCCTTCATTAGGAGGTCTGACCTTTATTTACGCTTTTTTTGCGAACAAACAGTTAAAATATAGCTTACTGAACAAAGGTTGGGAGATTGTTTGAGTTTTAAATCTAGAGAGCTAGATATTTTAACTTTCCATATCGTGGTCTCTTTGTAGCATTATGGTTAAAATTTGGAGAAAAGCGTGCTGGCTTTTCTTTTTTTTTATTTGAAAAGCACTTGATAAATGTCAGCGTTTAACTTTAAGGAGTTCTCTTTGGAACTTCTTTTTTGTTGAAGCTCTGATACCATTATTTTAGAAAAGGTGAATAATAAAAATGAGGTGCTGTAAAAATTCCTTCATCGACTTTTTCTCATCAAACACTCATTTCATTTGACCTTTTTTTTTTTATACTATAGACTCAGAAAGTAAACGTAACATTAG
>NZ_CALPDE010000036.1 GCF_943193185.1 Lactococcus ileimucosae | reverse complement strand
TGTGCTGTGCTGTGCTGTGCTGTGCTGTGCTGTGCTGTGCTGTGCTGTGCTGTGCTGTGCTGTGCTGTGCTGTGCTGCCTGATTATAGAGCATGGCCTTTTCCTCGTCAAGTATTTTGTGCACACAAAGTAACACAATATACATATTATATTATACCATTGTAATCTTTTGCTTATCAAATTCAAAATGATATTGTAAAAAAAGAAGACATAGGATGTGAGGAAGGAAGCAAAAACCTGTCTCTTATTTTTGGAAACTGGCAAACCAGCTTATTAGGGTAACCTTATATTATTGAAAAATAAATAAGGAGGTGCTATAATGTTTTTGTTACAACATATGTGAGGAGAAACTAGGTGCTAAAATTAACAAAAAATGAACAGGACTACCTGAAAGCCATTTATACATTAGAAGGCTTAAGCGATGAGTCTATAGTAAGTATTCAGTTGGTCGCAAAAAAATTGTCCGTTGCAGCTCCTAGCGCAACGGAGATGATTAAAAGACTGTCTAAAAAAGGACTCGTACTTTATGAACCTTATCATGGGGTTAATTTGTCCGAACAAGGTCATGCTCAGGCTCGTTTTATCATTAAAAGTCATCGTGTCTGGGAAACCTTTTTAGTTGATAAATTAGGTTACTCTACTGAGGAAGTGCATGAAGAAGCAGAAAATCTAGAACATGCTTCTTCTCCCAAACTTGTGGAATATCTCTATGCTTTGCTGGATTACCCAGTAACTGATCCACATGGTTCAACTATTCCTTCCGAGGTTTTTTGGAAAAAAGATGAAGTGGAAATTCCCTTATCTCACGCCGAGGAAGATAAGAGTTACTACATCACAACGTTAGATTCAGACGCTAAAGCTTTCTTTCACAAGCTTAAGATAAAGATTCCGCATTTTATTCGTATCCTTGAACGTCTCCAAGACGGTTCGATTATCCTAAAAGAAGACAGTGGTCAAATATCTGTAATTCCGCAATTTTTACAAGAAAATATATTATTAATGCAAAGAACAGGAAGTGTGGCTTCCTCTTTAAGAACAGAGTCTCTCTAGAGGGCTCCCTATTTTCACTCTTACATAAAAAATAAGGTTGAGTTTCTCTCAACTTAGAAAGGAAAATATGAACACTCTTAAAAATCAGCCTCATAAGTTGATTTATCATACAAATGGCAAGTCACTCCAAGAGATTAACGGAACGGTAAAAGTACCTAAAGAGGGTAAATTTTTCAGGACACTCCTTGCTTATTCCGGCCCAGGAGCTTTGGTTGCCGTAGGTTATATGGATCCAGGAAACTGGTCCACTTCGATTACAGGAGGACAAAACTTCCAATATTTGTTAATCTCGGTTATTTTGATGTCTAGCTTGATTGCTATGCTTCTTCAATATATGTCAGCCAAGCTTGGGATTGTTAGTCAGATGGATCTCGCACAAGCTATTCGCGCACGTACCAGCAAAGTCTTAGGAATTATTCTATGGGTGTTGACAGAGCTAGCAATTATGGCAACCGATATTGCGGAAGTTATTGGGGCGGCAATTGCGCTTTACTTACTTTTTGACATTCCACTGATACTGGCAGTATTTATCACAGTATTTGATGTCTTCCTTTTGTTACTTTTAACAAAAGTCGGTTTTAGAAAAATCGAGGCTCTCGTGGTCTGTCTCATTCTCGTTATCTTATTTATCTTTACTTATCAAGTCGCCCTCTCTAATCCTGACTGGAAAGAACTCGTTGAAGGATTTATCCCCAACACACAGACCTTTGCAACTTCGCCTTCAGTCGCTGGAATGACGCCTTTAACAGGGGCACTGGGTATTATCGGAGCAACTGTGATGCCCCATAATCTTTATCTTCATTCTTCTATTTCACAAAGTCGAAAAATCAATCACAGTGATGAAAAGGATATCGCCAGAGCTGTAAGATTCTCTACTTGGGATTCTAATATCCAACTTACCATGGCCTTTGTCGTTAATGCACTCCTGCTGATTATGGGTGTAGCCGTCTTTAAAACAGGCGTTATTGATGATCCTTCTTTCTTTGGTCTTTATGATGCGCTTTCTACCCCCTCTCTTTTAAGCAATGGTGTACTTGCTGACGTGGCGAAAACAGGTGCACTTTCAACTCTATTTGCCGTGGCTCTCTTGGCTTCTGGACAAAATTCGACCATTACAGGTACATTGACAGGACAGATCATAATGGAAGGCTTCATTCACATGCGAATGCCGATGTGGGCACGTCGGCTCGTCACACGGCTTCTTTCCGTCATCCCTGTCCTCATCTGTGTCACAATGACACGCGGCTATAGCTTAAAGGAACAGCATGAAGCCATTAATAACTTGATGAATGACTCTCAAGTCTTTCTGGCTTTTGCTCTCCCCTTTTCAATCATCCCTCTTTTGATGCTTACAAACAGTAAAAATGAGATGGGAAGGTTTAAAAACAATTGGATTGTCCAACTCTTTGGCTGGGTTTCTGTTCTTGCACTGACTTACCTCAACCTGATTGGTTTACCCGCTCAAATTGAAAGCCTCTTTCCTAAAAATCTAGCTTATCTTGCGGATGGGACAGCTCTTCTCTTGATTATTTTAGTTCTAAGTTTATTAATTTGGACTGTAGTTGAGCTTTATAGAGGCAACAGAAAACTCACCCTTCTTCATCAGAAACTATCTGATTAACAACAACTGACGGAGGCTTGATAACTCACTAAGAAGTCTAACTTACGCGACACCTATAAAAAATGGAACCGCTCTCTAACTGTGCGGTTCCATTTTTTATTTTCCATTTGGAGTTACTAGAGTGCTTCATGCATGCGGATAGCACGTAATGCAGGAAAAATCCCTAACAGTGTAATGACAATCATGAAAAGAGCCATACCTACATTTCCATAAAATGCTGACAGAGATACTAAGAGCCCTGAAAGGACCGCAGCTATAGGCTGAGTCACAGAAAATGCTCCCGTATATGTTCCGACATGCTCCCCCTCCATAAGATCTGCCCTTAAAGACTGAGAAAACGGTATAAGAATCATTTCCCCTAAGGTTACCACTACTGCAGCAATAACTTCCCAGACCAGATTCTTTCCCAAAAAGGCAAGAATAAATCCCAGCCCCTGTATAAGGATGCCTAATCCTATACCTGTACGGCGTGACCAGTTTCTCGTTAAATGATTTATCCTTCCCATGAAAAGGATGATGATTAATGTATTAATCAAAAGAAACATGGTTAACATTCTTTGACCATAAACTTCTACTCCAAAAATTCTTGTGGACAAAAAACTATCGCTAAGATGTACAGGCAGGTAATAATCGACTTGATTAAACATCATCGAAATAAAGACTGAAGCAAAAAGGTAGTACATAAAAATATGGTCTTTTGCTACAAATAAATAAGCTTGAATAATATTAGGTGTTTCTGTCTTACTTTGTTGTTGAGAGTCAAAAGATTCCTCAATCCAAAAAAAGATTACGATAAAGCTCAAAATTTCCTCAACAGTAATAGCGAGCAAAAGCCAAACCAGATAATCTCTAAAGAACCATGCAGAGAGACCAGAACCTATCATAATCGCAAAGTTAATCACCCAGTATTGGATACTATAAACTGTTCTTCGATTTTCACTGGTCGTTAAGTCAACAATCATGGCTTGGCTTGCTGTGTTAAAAAAACCAAAGCCAAAATTCTCAATCAAAAATCCCAGAAAAGTAAGCCAGGGATTAAAATAAAAACTAGAGTTAGAAAAAGTAGCCAGAGCTGCGCCCACTGCTGTAAGTGCTGTCGAAAATAACATCACTGGCCGTCTTCCTTTCATATCCGTCAAATGTCCAGCATAAAGTCCCACTAAAAAAACTACAATAGAACTTATAATAAGGAGGAAACCTGTAACTCCTGCCCCCATATACTTGTTGTAATAAATAGTCATTGATCCCCCTACTGTACTAAAGCAGAGGGTCCCTAAAAAATTCATCAGCAGACGAATCCTTATCGCCGGATGAAGTCTCCAAAATTCTTTCATATTTCCTTTTCTCCCTTGATAAAAAGTGGACACAAAAAGACCTTCTTCTGGTTCTTACAGCTATATAGCTCAACCCCAGTCAGAAAGCCTTTGCTCTTGAAAATTAATTTTTTCTTTATGAAAACCAGAGCGCAATTTCACGCTCTGCAGATTCGGGTGAGTCTGAGCCATGGACGATGTTTTCAATGGCTTTGCCTTTTTCAGGTGATTGCGCAAAGTCTCCACGAATAGTCCCGGGTTGAGCTTGTGCGGGGTTTGTCGCACCCATCATTGTACGCCAACAAGAGATGGCTTCTGAACCAGATATTACGCCAACGACAAGAGGACCAGAAGTCATGTAATTACGAAGATTAGGATAAAAATCTTTATCTACTAAGGCTTCATAATGTTTGTCAATCAAAGACTCATCTGGAGCGGTGCGCAGCTCTAATCTATCCAGCTGTAAACCGCGTTGTTCAATACGTTTCAAAACTTCACCCACTAAGCCGCGTCGAACTCCATCAGGCTTAATAATAAAGAATGTTTTTTCCATGAGAGACTCCTTCTTGTATCCTATAGTGTCTACATTCTACCTCTAAAGACTATAAATTGTCAAGAATTATCTGGAAATTCAAGAGAGAATCTACTACTTTTGCAAAAATTCCTGCGGAGCTCACATATCAGAAGCCTTTCAAAATTTTTAAATACTATAAAATACTTTTTACTGTATGAAAAAAGCCCAAAATGTTCGGGCTTCTTCCTTTATTTTAAGTATTGATTATTCAGAGGCAGGCAAAATATCAAAGTCCACTTTATTGTCAGTAAGTTTAACTAAAACTTTAGTTTTAGGTGGAATCTTGCCCGCAATGATTAATTTAGCAAGAGGATTTTCGATAACCTTTGTCAGATAACGTTTTAATGGACGCGCACCATAGGCAGGTTCATAAGCGTTTTCAGCAATCCATGTTTTCACTTCTTCACTGAGTTCAAGTTCAACGGACATATCTTCAAGACGTTGTGTCAATTGACTGGTCATCTTCACAATAATATTCTTGATGTTATCAAGTGACAGTGGTTTAAAGAGAATAGTGTCATCAATACGGTTGAGAAATTCTGGCTTGAAGTGCATGCGCAACTGCTTCATCACTTCTTCAGTTGTTTCTTCAGAGATTTCGCCCTTATCACCAACATTATCCAGCAAATATTGTGAACCAACATTTGATGTCATAATCAAGACGGTGTTCTTAAAGTCAACCAAGACACCTTTAGAATCAGTCAAACGGCCATCATCCAGAACTTGCAAAAGAATATTGAAGACATCTGGATGCGCCTTTTCAATTTCATCAAGCAGAATAATCGTATAGGGGTTACGGCGAACAGCTTCAGTCAATTGTCCCCCTTCATCATGGCCAACATATCCCGGAGGAGCTCCGACAAGACGTGAAACACTATGTTTTTCCATATACTCACTCATATCAATCCGAACCATATGTTCTTCGGAGTCAAACAGATTTTCAGCTAAAGCTTTAGCCAGTTCTGTCTTACCAACACCAGTTGGACCTAAAAAGAGGAATGAACCTAGAGGACGGTTAGGATCTTGGATACCTGCACGGGCACGAATGATAGCATCAGATACAGCTTCTACCGCTTCATATTGCCCAACAACACGTTGATGTAAGGTTTCTGGCAGATGAAGCAGTTTTTCACGTTCTCCTGCCACTAGTTTCGTTACAGGAATACCTGTCATACGACCAACCACTTCCGCAATTTGTTCCTCAGTAACAGATTCTTGCACCAGACTGAGATCATCTGATTTTGCTTTACTTTCAAGGTCTTTCAGTGCTTTTTCGATTTCAGGAATTTTACCATAACGCAATGCAGCTGCTTTTTCAAAATCGCCTTCATTTTGTGCTTCTTCAAGTTCATGACGGGCACGTTCCAGCTCATTTCTTTTTTCGGAAATATTACCGATTTCCTTCTTTTCAGCTTCCCATTGCGCTTTAAGTTGGTTGTTTTCCTCACGTAATTCAGCAATCTCTTCACGGATAATATTCAAACGTTTCTTAGAAGCATCATCATTTTCTTTTTTAAGCGCTGCTTCTTCGATTTCCAACTGCATGAGACGGCGATTGGCTTGGTCAAGCTCTGTAGGTAAAGAGTTCATTTCTACGCGAATAGTTGCGCTGGCTTCGTCCACCAAGTCAATCGCTTTGTCAGGGAGGAAACGATCTGTAATATAGCGGTTTGAAAGGGTTGCTGCGGCAACTAAGGCATTATCATGAATGGTTACACCGTGGTGAATTTCGAAACGTTCTTTCAAACCACGAAGAATAGAAATTGTATCTTCAACTGTGGGTTCAGTAACCAGAACTTTTTGGAAACGGCGTTCCAAAGCCTTGTCAGTTTCCATATATTTGCGGTATTCATCCAAAGTTGTAGCACCAATTAAGTGCAATTCACCACGTGCAAGCATTGGTTTCAAAAGGTTACCCGCATCCATTGAACCTTCAGTCTTACCAGCACCTACGATCGTGTGAAGTTCGTCGATGAAAAGGATAATTTGTCCGTCAGACTTTTTCACTTCATTAAGTACCGCTTTTAGACGTTCTTCAAATTCACCACGGTATTTAGCACCGGCAATAAGTGCCCCCATGTCCAAAGAGAAAACGGTTTTATCTTTTAGATTTTCTGGTACATCTTTACGAACGATACGTTGCGCAAGTCCTTCAACAATGGCTGTTTTACCCACACCCGGTTCACCAATCAGAACGGGGTTGTTTTTTGTTTTACGGGACAAGACGCGGATGATATCACGAATTTCTTCATCACGTCCAATTACAGGATCTTGTTTGCCTGCTTTTACTTGAGCAACGAGATCAACGCCGTATTTTTCAAGTGCTTTGTATGTATCTTCTGTATTTTGATTTGTCACTTTATCACCTCCACGTAAATTTTCAATTGCTGATTTTGTTTTTTCTTTATTAAGTCCATGACTGACTAAATATTTTGTTAAAGGATTTTGCTTTAAGTCAAAAAGTGCCAGCAGTACAATCTCTGTCGAGAGATACTCATCTCCCATCTCCTTAGCAATCTTATCCGCTGCACTAAAAAGACTAAAAAGATCTGAACTTATGTTTTGGCCATAAGTGATATTGCTCCCTTCAACAGAAGAAATTTTATCTATTTCATTTTCAATAATTTTTGTAAATTCATCAATATTGATGCCTAAATCTTTGTAAAAATTATAAGCAAAACTATTGGGTTCTACAAATATTCGCCATAAATGTGGAATTTCGATCACTTGATGATGGCGAGTTTGCGCAATTTGTTGCGCTTCATAAAGTGATTTTTGCATACTTGTTGTCATTTTTTCGATGTCCATAATGCACCTCGATTCATTTCATAGTAATGTAGTAATTTTCTCATTTTTCTTACCACCTCTTAATTATACTCCTTTGGTCAGTAAAGGTCAAACATTTTGTTCGCTATTTCATATGTAAAAAATAAAAGAGATTTTTCAAGAAAATCCCTTTTATTTTTGAAAAACACTGATACGTTGTCCGACATAATTTTCCTCAAGAGCAATATTAATCATCGCTTTGGCGTAATCCGCATAACTAATAATACTCTCGCCCTTGGCATTCATTGTGAGCTCCTCACCAGCAACAACATAATCTCCTGTCTTTTCTCCTTCTGGTCGGAAGTCAATTGCTGGACTCACATAAGTCCACTTAACATTGTCCCGTTTTCTTAATGCTGCCAAAGATTCAGCCATAGCGGCAGCTAAAGACTTAAAGGCTTCTGGAAAGTTCTCTGACTGGTAAAGTTGAAGGCTATGTTCGGGATTAAGATACAGACTTCCTGCACCACCGACAACCAGCAATCGCTTGTCTGTATTTTCCACTAAATCCGCAAGGTGCTGAACCGAAGCCGTATGTTGTTCAAGACTGTCCTCAGCCCAAATACCAAAAGCATCAATAATAACATCAAAATTTTTGACATCTTCTTTAGTCAAATCAAATAAGTCTTTTTCCAGTACAGACTGAGCTGCTGTTTTGTTCTCGCTACGGACAATAGCTGTAACGTCTATTCCTCTATCTACTGCCTCTTGTACAATCAGTCGACCAACTTTACCATTTGCTGCAACTACTGCTAATTTCATAAATCAACCTCCACCATCATTTTGTTGTAACTTCTTCTGTTACAAGTCAATTTTATATAAGCCAATAGAAAAAGTCAATTATTCAGTTTTTTTTAAGGGTTTATCGCTATGCAATGCTCAATATCCGTAAGAACTTCTTGCAGGCTTATCGCTTTCATTTGTTCTTCCATGGCGTTTTGAATCCTATCAAGTTTAACGTCAAGAACCTGATGGATATTTTTTCCCACAGCACAATCTAAGTTGGGATGCTCATGAAAATGAAAAAGTCCTTTTTGGCTCACAGCCTCAACTGCTTTATAAACATCAAATAAACTTATTTCCTCAACCGGCTTTGCAATTCTTGCCCCTCCACTTCCTCGAGCCACTGTTACCAGTTCTTTGGCTTTTAATTGTTGAAGCACTTTTCTGATGATGACGGGATTGACATTGATACTGCTTGCCAGAAAATCACTGGTTATCTTGCGCTCTCCTTCATATGTATGAATACAAGCAAAAATGTGAAGAGCAATCGTAAAGCGACTTGATATTTGCATTTTTTCTCCTTAAACGCTTGACTTACTTTAAGTATAATTCTCCTCTCTAAGAATGTCAATAATAAAACAATTACATCAATTTCCCACTCTTTTAAAAAAATGAGTTATAATTAAGTTATCAGAAAAGAAAGGGGTATTAAAATGTTTTCTGAAAATTTTTCAAAAAGGCTACGTAAAAATGTCGGGATAAACGGCTTAATTTCAACACTTATTGGCTTGCTTATTCTCTTCTGGCCTGGACGTACAGCGCAGGTGGGAACTGTTTTGATTGGAATTTCCTTTATTTTAATTGGGATTTTTTATCTTGTTTCTATTTTTTCATTGATGAATGAAAATTTTTGGTCCAGATTTGGACATTTTCTTTTAGGAACAATTTACGTGATTGCAGGACTGTTTTCATTGATTAATCTAGCAGCTGCCACAGCTACTTTGTTTATTATTATCGGAATTTTAGTGGGCTTTACTTGGATAACAGAAGGCTTTGTCTCTTTTAGTTATGTGCCTTATTCCCCCTCTAAACCATGGACTATTCTCTCTGGGGTCTTAAGCGTAGTTGCAGGTTTCATGCTTTTGCTTACGCCATTATGGGGTGCAATAGCACTTTGGACACTCCTCGGTATAGTTATACTTGTCCTTGGTATCTTTAAGCTCGTTCATTACTTTACATGGTAATTATAACAAAGCTTGTAAAATACAAAAAAAAGGAAACGCTCATGCTTGAGTGTCAAGCACCAAATAAAACGGACAGTAAAAAAACAAATTAATGTTCAATGAGGTATGCCATCCGATATTCCATG
>NZ_CALPDE010000035.1 GCF_943193185.1 Lactococcus ileimucosae | reverse complement strand
GTACGTAATGGCTTACCTATCCTTGGTGAGATGGAGCCGGGTCAAACATTCTCTATGCGTGGGACACAGTACCGCTATCTTGAAGACAAGGGGGACGGAAATCATCTCGTTTTGCATAATGCTGGAATAGGTGCTGGACAATGGGGGACGGAGGGAACGACAAGCTACAACGGCTCCATAATTGACGGTAGAATGCGTGATTTCCATGATGCACTGCCGAGTGTCATCAGGCGGCAGGTTCAACCGGTTCAAGCAACATTCCCGGATGGTTTTGCCAATGCGCCCGAGGGTTTCTGGAATGTAGCAGCAAATGGTTGGCTTGATCCGGGTGGCAGTGCAAATAATCCAACAGATATTTGGGTTGATGGTGACATCAACTGGAAGTTTGATCTGGAACATCCTTCAGTACCAGCTGCAATGCGTGACGATATCACCATGTATACTCCGGGGGGTGAGAAGAAAGCTTTCGCCCTGTCCATGGCTGATGTGATGCGTGTCTCTGGTCCGGGTTTAGCTTTCCCAGATCGTAATTCAAGAAATAGTTCGGGTGGTACAGGATGGAATGGAACTTGGGCTCTTCGCACATTTGGTAGGTATAATGTACCGTGGATAATAGCTCCTTCTCCTACATGGTGGGCAAATGGCGGACTTATGGTACATCTTGCTGGTTTTTTGGATACGTCTCTTCATGTTCCTCGCCCTGCCCTCATTCTCCGCGACCAAGACGGCGCATGGACTTCGACTTTTTAAAGTCTTTTTGAGAAAAATAGAGATGAGAGAGCACTTCCATTATCCGATTTTTAGATAAAAACGCTTGATGACACTAAAGACTGCTGTCGTTGAGCGTTTTTATCGTTGTGTTTTGAAGCGTTCTATTTACTCTTTCAGAAGATAAGTTACTTGAAGCTCACAGGTCTACAATTTTTAGTCGAAAAGTCTAACTAGGGAAAAAGAGGCATATAAATAAAATGAAAAAGCGAAAAATTTTAACTTGTTTTTGACAAAAGATGAACAAGGGTGATAAAATGATATTATGGAAAAACAATAGTATTTTCTCATTTTTTGTACACAATATTTTCTTGCAAAATAAAGAGATAAGGAATATCTCAATGAAATAAGGTAATAATTTTTATTACATATATTATATTATTTTAAAGGAGAATAAAAATGGCAACAATTAGCGTTACACCTGAAGAACTAAAGCAACAAGCGCAAGTTTATATCCAATCTAAGGAAGAAATCGAACAAGCGATTCAACGTGTAAATTCAATGAACAGCACAATCGCGGAAGAATGGAAAGGTCAAGCCTTCCAAGCTTACTTGGAGCAATACAACCAACTCTATCAAAATGTTCAAAAGTTTGAAGAATTGCTAGAAAGCATCAACCAACAACTCAACAAATATGCGGACACAGTTGCAGAACGTGATGCACAAGATGCGCAAAGTTTTGGGTTCTAAATCAAAGAAATTTGTAGTCTAAAGAGACTACTTTTTTAAAAGGAATAGAGAATGGATAAGAAAAAAATAAATCGTAAATGGATACTGGTGATTTCTATTCTTTTATTGATTGGAGGGATTACAGCAATGACACAGCTTAAAACGCCGTTTGATATTTTTTTGACAAAAGACTTTACAACACCATCAAAAAACGACCAAATTGCTTATTTGAAGAAACATGAAAAAGAAATGACGGAAGCTATGCTAGATGACAAAGTAAAAACTATTGAGTGGGACTGGGATAGTTTAGATATTGAAACCATCGGTAATGGAACACCGCAAGGGGGAGGACTAGTATTAACAATCAATGGGAGGTTTAATCATATAGAAGACTCCAGTTTTACTGTAGGTTTTAATCTGGAAAATCGTAAATCATATCCGAAGATTGATGACATGACGTTAATGCAACCTTTGAGAATAGACGGGGGAACAAAACTATATGAGTGATTTAGACAATTTCAATAACATCTACGCCAATTTAGCTGAATCCGCTTATAAGGGCCGTCCTAATAATTTTCCTCCAAACGTATCAAAATCTAAAGAAACTCCCTATGATTTTTCCAAAGACTATATAAACAAAAAGACAGGAAAAATTCAAACGTATGGCGGAACCAATCTTCCTAATAATGGGGTAGTTTATCTTCAGCCGGATAAAACCTTAGAAACCACAACATATTATACTTCTCAAATAGTTGATAGCACGACTTCTGTTTCTGGTTTTGACCAAATACAAGTTCCTCATACTTCTCAAAAAGGATTATTGACAGATGAAAAAGCAGGTTTTAATGCTTACTTTGTGACAGATACTCCAAAACTTAACAAAGAGACCAAAGAAACCTATTTAGCGGTACGTGGAAGCGATAGTATCTCCATGGAAAATTTAAATGACTGGGTAGCAAATGATGGAAACTTTGCCCTCACTCATGCTTACATTCCCCAAGCAAAGTTGGCTTATAAAGCGCTTATTTCTAAAATAGAGGATATTAAAAAGCAAGCACCCAATGCTAAGCTCAACGTTACTGGGCATTCTCTTGGTACAATGGTTTCGGCGCAGGCAGTCGCAAAACTTTATCATGATTATCCAAAAGATTTTAGTACAATCGGAAAAGTGGTCTTGTTTGATGGTCCAGATGTCACCAAAAGCTTAAAAAAGATGGGACTTTCAGATAAGGAGATTAAAGCAGTTGGTGAAAAAGTAACGTATTATGTCAATCCTTTTGATGTGGTAAGCATGTTAAATCGGACAGCACCTTATGAAGAGCAGTTTGGACATGTTAATGTGATTGTACCCGTACATTTTAGTAAGACTCTTGATAAAATAAGCAGTCATGATTTTGGTGAATTCCAAATGGATGCCTATGGAAACCCTTTAGTGGCAAGTAAGAATTTTCATCCTGAAATGTTAACGGCAGGTCACCAGCTTGCAGATCTGATTGAGAAATCTGTTTCAAAGGTTGAAGCAGCAGGAATTTCAGGTGTATCGGCTTCGGAGATTCTTGCGGCTCTATCAGAGGGTGTATTAGATTTAATCGCATTGGGATTGACAGCAGCTGCAGCTAAGGCAATCTACGATGAGTTTAAGAAATCTTATCAAGATATCGTCTCTGAAGCAAATAAAAAAGCAAAAGCATGGAATGCGAAACACATTCCGGACTATCAAAATAGAATTCGATCTGCAAGTGGAAGTCAAAAAGTTGAATTGAGGGTAGAGTTGTTACAATGTGTTGCCCAAGATGCCATGATTCGGGCGGAAGAGTTTACAAAGGAAGTTAAAACAGATCTGTCAGATGCTCTAGAAAAAATTCAAAAAGAAATTAAGGAAGGGATTCAAGCTATCAGTGATGTTGTGCACTACTTGGAGACGAGTGAAGTGTTTTCCTTGTTGACTGAACTTGAACTTCCAAGCGTTTGGGATAAAGATATTGAAGAACATACGAATCAGGAAGCAAGAACTTTTCAAACTGAAATTGAAGAATTCTCTGCAACCTTAATAAAAATTGTACAGAATATTGAACAAGTAGACTCTCAGGGGGCAACAGGTTTTAATACACTGATGAATCAAACGCGAGTAAATTGGGGAGCAACAAGATGACAAATCAATATAAAACAAATGCCTATCTCGATATTTTTGCACTGGACCAACAGTTTAAGGAAGCTCAGAAAGAGCAAGAAAGGCAGGCAATAAAATGTATTATAGAAGCTAAGAAGTCTAAAATAGAGGCAGAAAAAACTGCTTTAAGGGCAAAGCTAGAAAAACGCAAAGCGAAAATGAAAGACTTTGCAGGGAAAACAGTAGTGTCAAGTTTTAAAGAGGGTCTTACTGGAAAAGTTGCAGAGGCAGCAGAAAGGCATCTCACGTCCAAGAAATTTGAGCCGGATTTAAAAAATCCGATTAAATAATGTATCAGAAAGGCTGATGAACGCATGGATAATAATACAAGATGGAAAATTGAAGAGGAACATGCTGCCAATATGAAACAACTCAAGGAGGCGGAAGAGTTGCTGGACGAGTATCAAATGAAAATGAGGCAAACAACACATCAGCTTCTTGACTATGTATACAGTTTTTATAGAGAGCTTGATGAAGGTGTTCCCTCTAATTTGAGTCAACCTTTTGAGGAAGTTTTAGAAAACTATAATTTTAGCTTGAGGCAAAAAAGAGAAGAACTGGAAGAGTTGCGTCTCCAAGAACAACGCGACTTCAACCAAAAGATGGATTTTTGAGGCGTTTTCATCGACGGGGAAAATACAGCAGGTCTAATTAGCCCGCTTTTTTTATATGTTGCTTTCTAGCCAGAAAAGATATCAAAGTTTGCGAGAATGTAATGGCTTTAAATAAGGCTTAGGGGGCTCTCTTTTTAAAAAGGAGTGCACTTTTTTATCAATGAGAGTTTATAATAGATGTCTGAACATTGAAAAAATGGCGGGCGCATGATAGTATAGGGGTAACTGTTGATATGAAGGAGATTAAAATGTCTAAAATTAGTGTCATTGTTCCTGTTTACAATGCAGAAGAGTACGTGAAACAGTGTGTTGAGAGTGTTTTTCACCAGTCATATACTGACCTTGAGATTCTCTTAATTAATGATGGTTCGACAGACAGGTCGGCTTTGATTTGTGAGCAACTTAAAGCCATGGATGACAGGGTTAAGGTTGTTCACTTTTCGGAAAATAGAGGGCTTGGCGCCGCGCGCAATACCTCTCTAGAGGTGGCGACGGGTGATTATATCTTGTTTTTAGATGCGGATGACTGGATTGATTCTAACCATGTCAGTGATTTGTATGATTTGATAACACGTACTCAGAGCGATGTGGCGATTGCTAATTTTACGCGTTATTATGAGGATGAAGCGCGTTATGAATTACACATTGGGGATGAGGATTACTACGAAAAAGTCTATACGCCAGAAGAATGGTTTGCTTACCAATATGGTGCACCACATAATCTTAGCCAATGTTTTACAGTACCTTGGGGGAAGCTTTACAAGAAATCCCTGTTTGAATATGTCACTTATCCAACAAAGGGGTTTGGTGAGGATGATCGTACAACATGGAAGTTGTATCTCCTTTCTGACCGTATCGCCTATATGAATCGTTCCAGTCTTGTCTATCGTGTGAATGCAAGTTCTATGACACAGACAACTGATCAAGCAAGCGTTTTTGATGTAGAGCCTGTGGCGGAGCGAATAGCTGTCTTGGGTCTTCTCGGTTGGGATATTTCACGAGAAGTTAAGGCTTACCTCTGGCGGGCTCAACTCAATCGTGACAGTAAATTACGAAATGGCGACATTCCAGCTTATAAGGAATTAGAGTTACGTCTACGTTTAATGGAGAAATATAAGAATTAATGCGAGTTTATATAACAAATATCAATGGATTAGCAAGCTCTGCTCAGTTAGCACAAAATATGGTTACCGATATTGCTGTATCATTAGGTTACCGTGAGCTCGGCATTTACCGCTATGATATCACAGCTGATTCACCTGTCGAACTGTCCAAACGACTGGATGGCATCGTGGCAGGTCTGCGGCAAGGGGATGTGGTTATTTTTCAAACCCCAACCTGGAATACAACAGCTTTTGATGAGCGCTTCATGGACAAGTTACGTGTCTATCGCGTAAAAATCATCATCTTTGTACATGATGTGGTTCCTTTAATGTTTGCTGGGAATTATTATCTCATGGAGCGGACGATTGCTTACTATAACAAGGCTGATCTTATCGTTGTTCCCAGTCAAGAAATGTTAGATAAGCTGAGAGAGCAGGGGCTCACAGTCAAAAAAGCCATCATCCAAAAAATGTGGGATCATCCAACAACTGTGCCAAGTTTACCAGCTGTCTTTGAAAAACGATTGCATTTTCCAGGGTCAGTGGAGCGTTTCAGCTTTGTGAAGCAATGGCACTATGATATTCCTCTTCATCTTTACTCACGTGAGGAGGTGGCATTACCAAGTAATGTTTATCATCATCCTTATATGCCAGATGAACAATTACTCCTAGAACTGTCACGTGGTGGCTTTGGGCTGGTCTGGATGGATGAGCATGATAAGGACTATCAAAAACTTTACTGTCCTTATAAACTCGGGGCTTTCTTAGCAGCAGGTATTCCTGTCTTTGTACAGCGAGGTATCGCTAATCAGGACCTTATTGAGCGCAATGGACTGGGAATTGTTGTGGATAGTTTGGACGAGGTGGCGACTATCGTCCGAGACATGACGGAGGAAACTTATCAGAAAATGGTTGAGCGGGTGAGAGCGTTCAATCCTCTTTTGCGGCACGGGTATTTTGCGCGTCGCCTGTTGACTAATGCAGTATTTGAGGTGTTATGTGACTAAGAAAATTGATTTATCAGAGATTACTGTGCTGCCGATATTAGAGAGTCTGTCTTTTGTCAAAATGCATGGTGCGAGTGTGGCACGTTTTGGAGATGGTGAAGTGGATATCATGATGGGACACAGTATCCCATACCAAGACTATGATGAAGTGCTTGCTGGACGTTTGCGCGAGATTTTAGGTCGTCAGAGTGACGAAAAGCTCATGGTCTGCTTGCCTGATGTTTTCAATAATCTTGAACGTTATAATAGCAATGCCCAGACCTTTTGGAAAGCTCATTTTGCCAAGTACAATGATTTCTATCGAGACATGTGCCAATCGTCATGGTACGGTTCGACTTTTATCTCACGTCCTTATATTGACTTAGTAGATAAGAGCGCTGCGCAGACTTCTTTTGCTGCCTTAAAGGAGCTTTGGAGGGATCGAGATATTGTCATTGTTGAGGGAGAAACATCATGTTCTGGTGTGGGTAATGACTTGTTTGCGGCTGCTAAGTCTATCTCTCGTATCATCTGCCCCTCACGGAATGCTTTTGCCCAGTATGACCTTATCTTGGAAGAAGTTAAGCGTGTGCCTAAGGAATCACTCGTTCTTTTGATGCTTGGACCAACAGCGAAAGTTCTTGCTTATGACTTGATGCTGCAAGGTTATCAGGCCGTTGATCTCGGTCATATCGACTCAGAATACGAGTGGTTCCAGATGAAAGCCACTCACAAGATTAAATTAAATCATAAGCATACAGCAGAATTTAACTATGATGAGGCAATCGTATTTGAAAAGGACAGTGTTTACGAGAGTCAAATTTTAGCTAAGATTACATCATCAAGCGAAAGAAAGGAAAATTCGATGACGTCAGAGTCAGTTATTAGTATCATTATCCCTGTTTATAATTCCTCTGCTTATCTAAGACGTTGTATGAAGTCACTCTTGAACCAAACCTATCAAAATTTTGAAATTATTCTCATCAACGATGGTTCTACAGATGGAAGCGGCTTACTTTGTGAAGAATATGCTGAGTCAGATCAGCGTATTCATCTCATTCATAAAGAAAATGCGGGACCATCAGCAGCACGAAATCGTGGTATTGAATTAGCGAGCGGTGACTATATTACTTTTGTTGATTCGGATGACTTTGTTGAGCCTAACTATCTAGAGAGGCTTTATCAGACGGCCAAAACGAACGATGCTGATATTGCTATTTGTAATTTCAACTCGTTTAATGAAGAGCGGCAAAGCTTTCTTTTTTCTATCACATCTGAGATGTTTTTCGAGAAGGTCTATACTGTGCAAGAGTGGATTGATCAGGAAAGTACGCCTAAAAACAATCTTTATCTGGCATTCACATTAGCAACATTTAAACTTTTTAAAGCTGAACTTTTTGATGACGTTGTTTTCCCGGTAGGACGTTTACGTGAAGATGATGCAACGGTCTACAAGCTTTATCTCAAGGCCAATAAGATTGCTTTTATCAATCAAGGGTTATATTATTATTCGCAACATGCAACGAGTCTTTCTCATAATAGTATGAAGAAAGATGTTGAGGGGATGATTCGTAACGCTGAGGAACGCATTGCTTTACTTGTCGCTATGGGTTATGACGCGAGTCAACATCTTATCTCCTACCAAAAAAGACTCGAAAAATGCCAACAAGATGCTATGGCTTCTGGACAAATCACTCTCTATCAGGACATTAGCACTAAGCTTGATTTGATTCGACATTTTAAGAAGAATGGGGGAAGAGATGCCTAAAATAAGTGTTGTCGTTCCTGTTTATAATGCTGTTGACTATCTTGCGCCTTGCTTGGATAGCATTATCCAACAAACCTATACTAATCTGGAGATTATTCTTGTTAACGATGGTTCGACGGATGGCTCGTCCGAGGTCTGTGAACGTTATCGCAGACAAGATTCGCGTATTCGTTTGGTACATAATCCACTCGGCGGCGGTGGCGTTGGTTCAGCACGTAACACAGCACTTCCTCTTATCACAGGGGACTATGTCCTTTTTGTTGACAATGACGACTGGCTGGAGCCAAATCATATCGAATTTCTCTATCATTCTTTAACTGAAACTGGAAGCGATATTGCTATTGCCAATTTTACGGAGTTTATTGAGGAGAGGCAAGCTTTTCATTTTCATTTGCAGGCCGAGGATTATTATCAGAAGATTTATACGCCAGAGGAGTGGTTTGCTAAAGAATATGATACACAATATTGTCTGAGTCAATGTTTTACTGTGCCATGGGGTAAGCTTTATAAGACTAGTCTTTTTGAAAACATTATCTATCCGTGGGAAGAGAAAGTTGAAGACGACTATACGACGTGGAAGATTTATCTCTTGGCGGAACGTATCGTTTTTAGTAATATTAGTCTTTATTATCACCGCAAACGCTCAACCAGCGTGACTAAGACAGTGGATGTACCTTCTGTCTTTCCTACAAAGAGTATCGAAGAACGGGTTACGATGCTGTCGCTTCTCGGCTACGATACTTCAGCAGAGTTACGAGCATATCGCTGGCGGCTCCAACTCCATGCCGACTATTATCTTGAAAAAGGTATGATGCGAGAATATCAACGTTGCCTCCAAAAAATAAGATTGCTCGAAAAATAATAAATTTCTAAAGGCTGGACGGTTTGGTTCAGCCTTTTTTATGTGTAGACAACTGGATAGGAATGAGAAATGTTAAAACGAGAAAAACAAATGTAAAAAACGTGAAACAAAAAAAAAAAAAAAAAAAGATTTTCAAAAAAATATAAGAGGAATATAAAATTAAAATTTGTGAAATTTTAGTATAATAGATTGTACATACCATTTTATTTTATTTATAGGATTTTTATAGATTGTTATGAGAAAACGTATAAACAAAAGAGAATATGGCGAGACGTCCCGGCGTACTCGCGTCAAGATGCACAAATCTGGTAAACATTGGGTTCGTACGATCATGTCACAAATCGGTCTTATCCGATTGACAGGAGCAAGTACGCAAGACAAGACGCTTCATGTGGATGATTTGAATCGTTCAAATGTTTCAACTAGCACGATCCTTAAAGGTGCAGCAGCACTGGGAGCTTTGGCTGGTGGAGTGATTGTTGATCAACATGAGGTTCTGGCTGAAGATACCGTTACTCAAGTGAGTGAGATGTCTACTTTGCTGACAGATCAAGTATCAATGACGCCTGAGTCTGGTGCAGCATCCGATAAAGTAAGGGATACAGCATCTGATAGTCAGTCTTTTTTAATTTCTGACAGTTTAAGTGCATCACAATCCGTATTGGTGAGTGAGTCTATATCAGAATCTGTTTCTGAGTCAGTATCTGAATCCGTAAGTGAATCTGTGTCTGAATCTATTTCTGAGTCAGTGTTGCATTCGTCTAGTGAACTTGCTTCAGAATCTATTTCTGTTTCAAATTTATCAAGCGAATCAACAACAGTAGCTAAATATAAACAGGAAGCAGATGTAGATAATGCGGGAAGTCTGAATGAGAAGGAAGCTTCAAAAGATGGTGGAACTATAAGTGAAGCAGAGTCTACCGCTCAAAAAGAGAAAGCTCTCCTTGATTTGAATACTGCTATAGCGAGTTTAAAAAGAACACTAGCTACCGCTGAGAGTCTTGAGATGTCAGGTTTGGCGCCTGCTTATGTTTCTTTATCAAAAGCCCAAGACATCACAAAGAGCTTAGACCCTTCTTTGGATCATCTGACTACTATGCATGCCTTGCTTGGAGCGTTAGAAGAGTCTATTCAAAGTCAGATTTCCCAAAACCCTGACTTTATAGGTGCAACAGGAGGATATGTCACAGCAAGTAACGGGTTGACTTATGAAGTTACCACTGCTGATGGTAAGGCGAAACACATTCGCTTAACTTCTATCATGCCACGCCCAGCAGAGAATGGAATGACTTTTGAAAGTCTTGGACGAGTTGGATCAAGCTTCCGCGCAGTAACAACTGGTTCGAAAACGGCTTTTAATATCAGCGATTTCTCAGAAAATGCTTATTCATATATTTGGAGTGGAGGAACTCCTAAGTCTGAAAATACAATGAAAAGTGTCACAGCTGTTTACGATCCTGTGACAAAATCAATCAATTGGACTGTAGTTTATGATGCAAGTGGTGTTTTAACAACAAAGACTTGGAAGACAGATGGGGGGTATACAGGCCTCTTTATTGATGTCTCTTCGGATCCTAATTTAGGTGCTCCAACTAATGTGAAGATTGATGGGCAGAACACAATTGTAGTCACTGCTGCTCAAGCGAAACCTCTGGGCTCATCTCCAGTACGTGCAACGGGAAAAGAGTATGTGTCACAAACTAAAGAAGGGGTTAGAAGTCACACGTTTACCTTCACGACACCTTATTCGGGTACTGCAAATGATTTAGCAAATTTAAGAATTAGTCTCGTAGGGGCTACTTCTAAGCAGCAAATCATGATGGATTCAGCATCTGCGGCTATGCACGCTCGTTATGGTATTACCTATGTGCGATCGGCAGGGACTGCGACAGCTATATCAGGCTATGACCTAAATGGTATTAATGCCAAGTCCATTCCAAGTGACTCTACATCACAATCAGAATCAGAATCGCTGAAATCAAATTCGATTTCAACATCGATATCCGTATCGGATTCAGTAAGCAAATCCATATCTGAGTCAGTAAGTAAGTCTACATCTGCGAGCCAATCTATATCTGAGTCGGTAAGTAAATCAGCTTCAACAAGCAAGTCTGTGTCCGAGTCGGTAAGTAAATCGGCTTCAACAAGCAAGTCAGTATCCGAGTCGGTAAGTAAATCAGCTTCAACAAGCAAGTCTGTGTCCGAGTCGGTAAGTAAATCGGCTTCAACAAGCAAGTC
>NZ_CALPDE010000034.1 GCF_943193185.1 Lactococcus ileimucosae | reverse complement strand
CCAAATACAATGGTATCTCTCATCATATTTTAACATGTTGCTTAATATTTATGAAATGTTATCATAATGTTTTGTTACATTAAAATTTCTAGAAAGAATGTTTATTAAAAAAGAAGCACCAATATCCTCTATAATCACAAAAAATCAATCCCATAATCTCGGATTGATTTTTATACTTTATTTCAAATTAGCCTGTAGTTCTTGCCAAATTTCTTCGTTTTCTTCCAAAGAGTAGGAATTAGCCCCTGAAGCCAAAGCATGCCCTCCGCCGTCATGTCGCTTGGCAATCTCATTGATCGGCTTTGTTTTTGAGCGCATACGCACACGGTAGTGCCCATCTTCTTGCTCCACAAAGATAGCCCAAGACTGGACCTCTCGGATATTTCCCGGTGTTCCTACGATACTTGAAGTTTCTGCATCACGTAAACTAAACTTGTCCAAAATCTCTTTACTTAAAATCACGCGCGCTGCACCATTTTCAGAAATTTCAAGGTTTTCATAGACATAGCCTTGCAGGCGTGCGACGTTCATATCAAAGGAAGTCATTTCCCGCCCTAGCGCTGGACGATCAAAGTCATATTCTGCTAACTTACTCGCAAGATATAAAGTTTGGGCTGATGTGGCAGGATAAAGAAAACGCCCCGTGTCTCCAACAATTCCACCATAAAGGAGTCGAGCTGCCTCGGCATTCAAGTTTAACCCCTGTGTCAAAGCCAAGTCGGTGATGATTTCCGAAGTGGAACTTCGTGCTGGCTCAACCCAACGCAAGTCACCATAGGCATCATCATTGGGATGATGGTCTATTTTGATGACATAGTCTGCTTCCTTCCAGCGGTCGTCATCAATGCGAGGAGTATTTGCTGTGTCACAGATGATACTGAGATAAGAAGTGTTGGGCTCTAAGTTCACCTGATCCATTACTGCCAAGTATGTCAGTGTTGGTTCATCATATCCAACAGCATAGATTTTTTTTTCAGGAAAATTCTCTCTCAAAATAGCTCTTAGTCCGCACTGTGACCCAAGTGCATCGGGATCTGGATTTTTATGACGATGAATGAGAATCGTATCGTGTGCTTTAATTTTTGCAATAATATCTTTCATAATTTCTTTCCTTATGTAATTTGTAAGTTTACAACAGCTTTAGCAATAATGTTGTTAATGTAATAAATTTCAATATCCACCACTGCACCTAACCGCGTTTCATTAATGACTTTAGGATAAATTTCCAAAAGATTATCAATCGCTACAGTCCCCATGAAGTGGAGATTCATCGACTCTAGGATGACATTTCTACGGCGCCTTTTGTCTAGGGTGCGCTGTACCACTATGGTCACAATTTCTCCCAGAGCAGCACTGGAGATATTTCCCACATTGTTAACCATCAGCGGTTCAACCATAACAGTGTATGCGGAGCCTTTTTCACTAATCTTCCTAGACATATCTTCACTAAAGGTATGTGTCACCTGATTTTCTTCTTGACTCCTTTGAAGGCTCTCTAAAACCTCAGACTTGGTCACAACACCCGCATAAGTATAATCCTTATTTACAATAGGCATAATATCGTAACCTTCGTGAATCATCTTTTGGGAAATGCTGGCAACAGTCATTTTTTGCTTGGCAACTTCTGGATAGTTCATCAATTTATTGATCTGTGTATCTAAGTTTTTGTGAGCAATATCTCGCATGGTCACAACACCAACAACGATACGGTGAGGGTTGACAACAACAAAGCGGCTTAAGTTTGTCCGCTTCATGAGCTCCATAAAGTCCTTAACCGTATCTTCTTCTCGAAGCACTGGACGATGATCGTGTGAGATTTCCGCGACGGTCATGATATCTTTTTTTATCAGCTCATTTGCCAAAGCATGACTGATACGGTTTGCGACTGTAAAAGTATCGGAAGTCGCTCGCAAGAGTGGGATGCCCATCTCATTTGCATAATCAATGACATCTTGATCAACCTCAAATCCCCCTGTGACCAGCACAGCACTTTGCCCATGAAGTGCCATGCTCTGAATATCTTTCCGATCCCCAACAATCATTAGACTGTTTTTCATCAGAAATTTTTTGACACTTTCAGGTTGCATGGCCCCAATGGAAAAGCGGCTAAACTCAACATCTAAGCCAGCATGTCCCCCAAGAATTTCGGCACTGGCTATTTCTGCTATTTCACCGAAAGTCAGTTTGTTTCTTCGCTTTTGACCTTTTATAGAGACTCGAACTGTACCTGAGCGGTCATTGACTGCCACTAAACCACGATTTTCCGCCTCTTTAATCGCCCGATAAGCTGTGCCATCTGCTACGTTCAAATGATTCGCGATACGCCGAACACTGACCTGCTTGCCAATATCGAGTTTTTCTATATAACTTAGAATTTCTTCGTGTTTAGACATGAGATGCTCCTGCTGCTTGATTTCTTTTTACTTCATACTTTTCAAATTCAGATATACGCCCTGTATATTGATTGCTTCCTTTGAAGCGCCCTGCTCGCCTGTATCCTGCTTTCTTTGCAACCTGAATTGAACCATAGTTTTTTGTGTCACAATTAAGCACTATTGCCTTTAAACCTATTTGCTGGAGACAAGTATCTGTTAAAACTTGCAATGCTTCAGTCATCAGTCCTTGATTCCAGTAGCGTTTATTGAGCACGTAGGCGAGTTCCGCGATTTCCTCACGTTCAGAAAGCTTGACACACTGTAAGACCCCAACCATCTTTTTCTCGTCTTTTAGCTCTATCGCCCACTTTCCCAGAGGTTCTCTCATAAAATGATTGGCAAGGATAAACTTAGTCTGTTCCATAGTACGATGAGGCGGAAAGATAAACTCAAGATTAGCCGCATCAGAACTGTATTCAAAAATGTCAGTCGTATCTTTCATGGAAAAAGGTCTAAGCCATAACCTCTTACTTTCTATCTTCTGATGTTCCGCAAGTCTTACATAGATATTCATTCCGTTCTTTCCAGTTTCCTCTATTTTTTAATAAGTTTATTATATCACGTTCTTCCCCCTATCTGTGATATAATTTCAGACTGAACTACAATTAAAATACCGTCAAATGATGTATAATTGCCAATATTACCGGACGGCTGCCCTTAAAAACGAATTGAAAATTTCTTACTTTAACTATGTTATTAACGTAAAAACATTATATACTCTATATTCATATTTACTGGTTAACTAGATTGCGAATGCAGTTAAAAACGTAACTCAGTAGCTGCCGCGCAGCCAAGTTGGCTCTATTACTGACCTAATTCCTCTAATCTGTGATATAATTTCATTACTATGAATTATAGACGGATAAATCTCAAATTAAAGCACCCGCTTGCCTTTTGGTCTGCCTTCCCTGACCCTAGTGAGCGTGTTTTTTGGTATGATAGTCAAAAGCAAACTTTGATTATTGCGAGTCAGAGACTCACAACGGTTCAAGAAAAAGAGATAAAAAACTACCCTTATGTTTTCTATAGCCAAAGTTTTTTTGAACAGGTGAAGGGTGAGCTTTGGCAAGATATGGGGAATGAAATCATCGCCTTCAAACATTACTACATCCAGACAGAGACCGAATCTTATGTTCTGTCTTGTGATGCCCTTCCCGATATTAAAGACCAAGAGACTGACCTTCGGCATCATAGCTATGAAGAGGAAGCGCCAGAGTATAAGGAATGGGTAAAACTTTACAAGAAACTTCAAGAAAATATCACTAGCGGAAAAGCTGTCAAAATCGTTGCTTCTAGAGAAGTAAAATTTACCAGTATGACCCCCTTTAATGTTGAAGCAATTCTTGAACGTCTTATGCAAAATAATCCTGTGTCTTTTATCTTTGCTTATCATAAGTCTGGCAAAACCTTTCTGGGAGCTTCACCAGAAATTTTGGTCCAAAAAACGGGAAATCAGGTATTGAGCTATGCTTTAGCAGGTACGATGCCTCGTGCTCTTGAAAATGGGGCACAGCTTTTACTGAAAGACTCGAAAAATCTTCAGGAACACCAGATTGTCGTCCAAAAAATTAAAGAAAAACTGTTGGAGAAAGTCTCTCAAGTTGAAATTGAGCAAACTGGCATAATGGCTTTAAAAAATGTCTATCATTTACAAACCATTTTAAAAGCTGAGGCTGGTGAGTATTCCTTAATCGACTGGGCAAAGCATCTTCATCCCACACCTGCGTTAGGCGGCCATCCCAGCCATACTGCACTTAACTTTTTACGTGCAAATGAAAAACATGAACGTGGTTTATATGCTGCGCCTCTAGGTCTTATTGATACCCAAGGCAACGGCACAATTATCGTTGCAATTCGCTCTGCACTTATTAAGGATAAAACCTGTTATGCCTATGCTGGATGCGGGATTGTTGCTGCTTCTGACTGTCAGACTGAATTTGATGAAACAAAAATAAAACTAAAAACAATACTTGAGGCTCTTTAAGATGAATAATGAATACTTAGCTCCACTTGTTGATGAACTTTATCATTTAGGCGTACGGGAAGCGGTCTTTAGTCCGGGCTCTCGTTCGACAGCACTGGCCATGCTTTTCGAAGAATATGGGAAATACGATACTTATGTAAATATTGATGAACGTTCTGCTGCTTTTTTTGCTCTCGGTATAGCTAAGGTACAGCAGCGTCCTGTTGTGCTTATCTGTACCTCTGGTTCTGCTGCTGCACACTATTTCCCAGCCCTCACGGAAGCAAAGCACAGTCGTGTACCTCTAATCCTTCTTACGGCCGATCGTCCCAATGACTTGCAGTTTGTAGGCGCTGCTCAAACTGTTAATCAATCCGAGTATTTCGGAAAATTTGTGAATCATTATGAGAAATTAAGTCGTCCGACTGAACACAACTTTTGGACATATCCCCGTAAGGTGGCACAGCGTGCTTTTGCAGCATCAATCAGTGTCCCCTCTGCTGCTGTCCACATCAATATCCCTATCAGCGAGCCTTTGATACCTGACTTAAAGGCTGAAAATTATCAAAAAGGCAGAAAAAAGTTCATCATCAGCAAGGGAAAAATCAGCCCACAATTTATCCCAGAACTAAGCGGTAATGTCGTCCTCCTCGCTGGTCCAGATAGTAGCTCTGACTATCAAGAGTCCCTTATAAAATTAGCCGAAAAACTCCAGGCCCCTCTTTTGGCAGATCCTCTGTCTAATCTTCGTAAGTATGAGCATCCTAATATCATTGATAGCTACGATGCTTTTCTGGCTCATCCGCAAGTTTTAAAAGAACTCAAGGTTGATTGCTTCTTACAGTTTGGGCAAATTCCTGTATCTAAACGTGTCTTACAATTGATTACTCATAATGCAGCTGCCGAATATATTCAGATTGATCCCGCCCTAGAGTATCGCAATCCAAGTCAAACAACGACGCAGCTGGTCCAAACAGATGTGCATACTTTTTGTCAGGAGGTTCCTGCCTTAGACTCTAGCAGCGGCCATCTGGAAGTCTGGCAAAAACTTCAGAAGAAAATGCGCCAGAAACTCCAAACTGTTGAAGAAGAAAGGGCTCCTTTTGAGGGACACTATATCCAAGTCCTTCAAGCACTTCTGCCAGAAAAAGCGCAACTCCTGATTTCTAACTCCATGGCTATACGCGATGTTGACTATTTTTGGCGCAGTCAAAATTCTGATGTGCGCCTTTTAGGAAACCGCGGGACAAATGGTATTGACGGTCAAGAATCCACTGCTTTAGGTGTCTCCACTAATGGGTTGCCGACTGTTTTATTAACCGGAGACCTTTCTATGCTTCATGACATGAATGGTTTGATTGTTGGAAAAACACAGCAGTTAAACCTGACTATTGTACTTTTTAACAATGACGGTGGGGGGATCTTCCATCATTTAGCACAAAAAGGACAGCCACATTTTGACTATCTCTTTTCCACCCCTCATGGGCTGGACTTTGGTGGTTTATCTCAGCTGATTGGTCTTGACTATCATCTTGTTACAGATTATCAAGACTTTGAAAAGTATTTTTGTCAGAGTATTCACTCAGCAGGAATCCATTTACTAGAAATCAGGACGGACAAGGACTTGAGCTTAGAATTGCACAAGAAATATACAACTTATGATATTTGAAGACAGGTACATTCAGATTGGCATGAATAATTTTCATGTAAGAATACATGGGCAAGGTAAGCCATTGCTAGCATTGCACGGCTTTAGTCAGTCGGCTCTTACTTGGGAAAATTTGCAGCTGCCAGGTTATCAAGTTTTTGCTTTAGACTTCATTGGACATGGGAAATCCAGTAAGCCTAAAGCTCTGGAAGCCTACCAGCTTTCAAGCATTCTTCAAGAGCTTCAAAAACTTGTAGAACTGCTTTTTCATGGAGAGGCTTATACTCTCCTCGGCTATTCTATGGGCGGAAGAATTGCTCTACAATTCTCCCTTCAGTTTCCTGAACAGCCTATCGAGCAGCTCATCTTGGAATCTGCTGCTCCAGGTATTTCCGACCCTCTGCAGCGCGAAAAACGGAGGCAGTCTGATTTAGAGCTTGCAGACCAGATAGAGAAAAACGGAGCGGTATGGTTTGCGGACTATTGGGGCGCGCTCCCTATCTTCCAAAGTCAAAACCATCTTCCTCAGGAAGTCCAATATAAAGTCTGGTCCAGCCGTGCACTAAATGCACCTCATGCCCTGGCCCAAACTTTGCGCGCTACCGGGCAGGGCAATCTTCCAGATATTTCTGAGGCGCTCCAAAATTTAGACATGCCCTTACTTTATATTACCGGTGCTTTGGATCAAAAATATACACAGATTGCGGCGCAATTCAGTACTTATAAGAGGGCACAGAGTCTTATCGTGGAGGGCGCAGGGCACAACGTACACCTCGAACTGCCTCAACATTTTAACTTAATCTTGTCCAACTCTTTGCAGAGCAGAACCATGCTATAATGAATAAGGTAGAATACTAAAAGGAGACAAACTATGTCAAAATATAACTGGCTTGCTTTAGACCGCAAGTACGAAGATGTCATTTACGAAACTTATAACGGTATTGCGAAAATTACGATCAATCGTCCTGAAGTACGTAATGCGTTTCGCCCTAAAACAGTGGTGGAACTTATCGATGCCTTTACTGTAGCACGTGATGACACTTCGATTGGGGTCATTGTTTTGACAGGTGCTAATCACGGCCAAGGTGAAGACAAGGAAGCTTTCTGCTCTGGCGGCGACCAAAAAGTTCGTGGCGACGGTGGTTATGTCGGTGAAGACCAAATCCCTCGTCTTAACGTCTTAGACTTGCAACATCTGATCCGTATCACACCAAAACCTGTTATTGCTATGGTCAACGGTTTTGCTATCGGTGGCGGACATGTTCTCCACATCGTTTGTGATTTAACAATTGCTTCTGAAAATGCTAAGTTTGGTCAAACAGGCCCACGTGTCGGTTCTTTTGATGCCGGTTATGGTGCTGGACTCTTGGCTGCTATGGTTGGTCAAAAGAAAGCACGTGAAATCTGGTTCCTCTGCCGTCAATACACTGCGCAAGAAGCAATGGATATGGGCATGGTAAACACTGTTGTACCTTTTGATCAACTTGAAGACGAGACAGTTAAATGGTCCGAAGAAATGCTTGCCTTGTCACCAATGGCACTTCGTATGCTTAAAGGCTCAATGAATGCTGCAACTGATGGACTTGCTGGCTTGCAACAATTTGCCGGTGATGCAACGCTCATGTACTACCTCAGCGATGAAGCCAAAGAAGGGCGCGATGCTTTCAAAGAGAAACGCAAACCTGACTTTGATCAATTCCCTAAATTCCCATAAGCTATGAAATGGTTAAAAGAACAGGCTGAAAAATCGCCAAATAAACTTTTCTTAAATCAACTGACTTTTAAAGAGGTCTACGATAAAACTGTTCAGACAGCCCAACATTTAAACAAAGAAACAGCTAGGCACAACCGCCTAGCTCTTCTTTCAGAAAATTCGCCAGAAATGGTAATTGTGCTCTTTGCGCTGTTGGCTTTGGACAAGGAAGTCCTCTTGCTCAACACGCATCTTACAGCTAATGAAATCCGTGAGCAGCTGACTGAACTCGATGTGGAACTGCTGATTGCTTCGGACCAGCAAACCTATCCAGCAGACTTGTCTTTTTCTGACCTATATTCTTTAGAAACCAGCAGAGCTGTGCTCAATTGGCAGCCAGCGCCAGAGAAGATTGCTGTGATTATGAACACCAGTGCGACAACTGGAAAGTTCAAATCTGTTCCTATCACTTGGAAAATGCTTGCGGCACATGTGGCTGCTTCTGCAGCAACCATGGGCGTTCTTCCAGAAGACAACTGGCTTGTCGTTCTGCCCATGTTTCATGTCAGTGGTCTGTCCATCATCATGCGCAGCCTCTACAATGCCACTCAGGCCACCATACGTGCTTCTTTCGATGAGGAAGAGTTGATCGAACTGATTAATAACAGCTCGGTCAATATGGTTTCCATGGTACCGACCATGCTTAAACGTGTTCATGAAAAGATTGCTGCCGAAAGTCTTCGTGTCCTCTTATTAGGGGGGGAATTTATTCCGCAGCCTTTGATACAGGCCTGTTTTGCACAAGGCCTACCTGTATACAAAACTTACGGGATGACGGAAACTTTTTCCCAATCTGTTACCTTCAACATTTTGGAACATCCAGACAAGCTGACTTCTGTCGGTCAAGCACTTCCCGGGGTAGAGATTGAAATTTTACATCCTGATGCTGATCAGGCTGGCGAAATACATCTAAAATCACCAATGCTCATGAAAGGCTATCTTAATCAAGAGGACGTTCAACTCTTCAACACAGGGGATATTGGCTATCTTGATGAAGACAATTTCCTTTATATTCTCAATCGTCGTAAAGATATCATTATTTCCGGTGGAGAAAATATTTATCCAAAAGAGATTGAGGATTTACTCTATAGCTTAGAGGGAATTGTCGAATGTGCGCTTGTCCCGCAAGAAGACCAAACTTGGGGCCAAGTGCCACTTCTTTTCTACGCAGGTACGCCTGATGTCCAAGAAATTACAAGCTTTTTGAGTCAGCGGCTGGCCAAGTATAAACTACCGCGTCAGATTATCAAAATGAATGCTCTACCCAAAAATGCCTCAGGCAAAATCCTTAGGAAAAATTTAAAACATGAAGCTTAAATCGATCAGTTTGAATCACGTCCAACTTCCGATGAAGTTTAACTTCAAGACAGCCAAAGGTGAGCTGAAGCAACGTGACACCATTATTATCATTGCCGAAGACGAAAAAGGTCATCAGGGCTACGGTGAATGTGTAAGCTTCACCACACCTTTCTACACGCAAGAAACGTTTGACAGCTCATGGGAATGTTTGGCGCAGACTTACATTCCAAAAGTAATGACCGCACACTTCACACATCCCTTTGAGATTCATGCGTTTTTTGAGCAGCCCTTACCGATGGCAATGGCTGGTTTAGAGAATGCCTTGCTGGACCTTTATTACAAAGCCCAAGGAAAAAATACAATCGCTGCCCTATTTCCTGAGCCATTGACAGAAACTTTATCGCGTGGTGCCGTCTTGGGCGATGTGCCTTTTGAGCAGCTTCCTGAAAAAATCGAAGCCTTAATCGCTCAAGGTGTAGAAAGAATAAAGCTTAAGATTAAACCCGCAGATGGTTTTGAACGCGTCCAATATGCTGTGGAGCATTATCCTCAGCTCCAATGGGCTGTTGATTCCAACCGCTCTTATGCCCTTGAAAATATCGAAGCGCTGATAAAGCTCGATCAATTTGGACTTGTCTGCATTGAAGAGCCTTTTGCTACTGATAATCTCGAAAATTATAAAGACATTCTTCCGCAGCTTTCAACACCTATCTGTTTTGATGAAAATGTCCAAAGTTGGAGTGATTTACAGGCTCTTTCTCAACTTAAGGGGAAAACCATGCTCAATATCAAAATTGGCCGATTAGGTGGACTTTATCAAACCAAAGAAGCTATCGCCTTTTGCCGGAAAAATAACATTTCCTTCTGGATTGGCAGTATGGTCGAAAGTGGTATTTCCAAGATATTGCATACACAACTGGCCACTTTAAGCGACAATGTCATGCCAGGGGATTTGTCCGATTCGTCCTATTATTTTACAGAAGATTTGATCCTACCAGAGATTAAATTTATTGAAGGCAAGATGAACAGACCGCGTGGCAAGGGTTTGGGTGTATCTATCAATCAGGCAGCACTTGAGGATTACACCGTGAAAAAGGAGATTTTTACATGAATTTAATTGAACAACTGGGTATTCAAAATCTGGTTTTAACCCCAACAGGTTTTACCGCTCAAATGCCTTTAGGAGACTTTCACGCGCAACCTCAAGGTTTCTTAAATGGTGGGGCAACACTTGCCTTTGCTGAGGTTGCTGCTGGTATGGCAAGTAATCTCTTGCTTGACGATAAACATTTTGCTGTCGGACAAGCGGTCAATGGCAATCATTTGAACCCAACTCAAGCAGCAGGAATACTCTCTGCTCAAGGGCTCCTTATACATAAAGGTGGGCGTACACATGTGTGGGAGATGAAGTTTACGGATGCGCGTGAGGTTTTAGTGGCACAAGTCACTGTGACCAACGCTATTGTGAAAAAAAGATATGAATAAAGACAACCTAATATTTACAGAATTGGTAGATATAAATGAAGCCGAACTTGCGGATATTCATCACTTAATTATCGACACTTGGGCTTATCAAGAGTGGAATAAACAAGACAATGTCTTGCCTATGGCTGACTTTTTTCTTGAAACAGTCCTCTTGACCTCCACAAAAGTCTTTGTCACTAAAGATAAGAGAAAAATTATCGGCGTCGTCGCTGCTGCTCTCACTCCTGACCTCCTTCCCAAAAGTCGGATAAGATACCGCCAAGAGAAGCTCTAAGTTTAATTATCAACCAAGGAAAGCCAGAAACCGTTTTTGACTTTTACTTGGAAACCATGAAGCTCAATGAGGAACTTATACAACAAAGCAAGGAAACCTTTGATGCTGCCTTAAACCTCTTAATCTTAAATGAGAACTACAAAGGCTTAGGTCTTGGCAGCACACTCTATCAGCTTTTCCTTGATTACTTGAAAGAAAATGAGGTAAAAACCTTTTTCCTCCTGACAGACAGCTATTCCAACTATCCTTTTTACGAGAAAAAAGGCTTAAAAAGAATCGCCGCACAGCACTTCTCCTGGAGTAATGATGCGGAAGTTTTGGAGGAAGACGTTGAGGAATATTATGTTTATGCGGGGCGCGTAGAGCGATAATATAGCCTTTAAAATAAAAAACACAGTCTTGAACAGCTCCTGTTAAAATGGACAAGAAATAAAAAAATATTTCGTCCATTTTAACAAGGAGCTTTTCTCATGCGT
>NZ_CALPDE010000033.1 GCF_943193185.1 Lactococcus ileimucosae | reverse complement strand
ACCAAATCAACTTTAGCCTCATGGCACCGGGGACTATCTTCACCATGGCTGGGGAGCAGTACCGTTATTTGGAGAATATGAGTAGTGGGAATCATCTGATTATTCGGAATGACTCTTTCCTTGGAGAAGGTGTTTTCCAACAGGATAATCGCCTTAACACATGGTACGCTGCGCTTGACCCAGCAGTTCAAGCTATGACTCAACCTGTAGCGGATAGCTTTGACACAGGAGTTGTGGCGGATGCTGATATCGTTTGGGAGGGGCAGAATAGATGGTTACCAGCCAATCTGCATGCATTCCCAGAAGTTGAGGCAGATACAACCCAAGTTGATCCAAGCGGTACTCCGCGGGCCTTTGCACTTTCCTTGGCAGATGTAGTTCGTCTATCAGGACCGGGTAGGGCATTTACTGATTTTTCTAATCGAGCAACAGATCAGGGAGAAAATGATGGTTGGCTCCTTCGCACTCCTAGTGTTGTGAGCGGTCACAGGGTTTGGTTAGTTGGTTCTTCTTTGCACAATCTTCAAGGTCAACTAAATGGAGCAGGTTATGGTACTGGTCCAGCGGCTCCGAATAGAGGTGTCCGCCCCGCAATCATCGTTCACCAATAACAGAATTATCCCTATAATAATACAAGATTCTGAAACATAGATATAGGGACGAGTAGACTCAAAAGAAAAATCGCTTGCCATGGCACTCCTGCGTGTCAAGAACAAGCGGTTTTTTGATGTTTAAACTTTGCAAGTCTCTCTCAACTTAGTGTTCCTGGTCCCTCATACTGCTTTTTCGCTTTACAAAATCATAACCAATAAATAAAAAGATACCAACAAAGAAACAAGTTAGCCCAGCCTTAAGCCCTTGCGGGAAAAATTGAAGCTCCACCTTATGTTGTCCTGCAGGAGCGTCTAGTTTCATGAAACCTTGCTGCGCCCTATCTAGTTTAACAGGTTTTCCATCCAGCTTAGCAGTCCACCCTTTATCGTAAGGAAGTGTGAGGAAGAGCTGTCCAGAGCTGTCTGCTTTGTAAGTCAGATGAATTCCATTTTTGACTTGCGTCGTCTTGACTTCTGTTTTTTTCAAGCTATCGATAGCCGCTTGATATTTATTTGTATCCAGGGCCCAGAATCTTGTTGTTCCAAAAGAAACTTGGGTGTTTTCTGGAAAAGAAACACTTACTTTTAAAGGTGTAGTCTTTGCAAAGTAACCTAAATTATAAAAGTTTCCAACATCCTTGCTGTTTACATTATAAACATGGAGGATTTTTGGCCCAGCACTGATACTGATCGTCGTTGTTTTTGAATTTTGACTGAGATAGCTCACATTAGGAAGCTCAAGATAAATCTGACTGTGGGCAGGAGCTGTAAGATCATAACTTACAGAAACACCGCCCTCTTCTCCTAATTTCCGCGTAAGAGTAACTTGATTTTCGTTTCCTGATATATTACTGTTGCTTGTTTCAGAGTGTGCATAGAACTGAGTGAAATACTTTTCACGGCGATGTGTCAGATGGTTAAGAAAGGATTCTTGATTTTTCAAGAATTCTTTTTTATTGTCAATGAGAGGAGCATCTTTAAAACCCTCCTGGACAAATATACCTAAAGACAAGGCGTTTTTATTTTCAAACAGATAGGGCTTCATTTGTTTAAAACCATATTTTTCCGGTTGAAATTGATTGATATTATAATTTATAGAAAGCAGCGAATCCATGATTAGAGTATTCTCAGGATAGCGGAGGTTAAGATAGGTGCCATCCGCATGAAATCCTAGGAGTTTCATGATTTTACTGGAGTTACTGTTACGAACGGAAGAAAACTGGGACAGTGCATTATAGTTATATTTCATGCCGTCATTTGCAGTGTCAGGCGCTATATTTTCAGTTCGGACAAACGTATTGCCTGCCCGAGAATGGACATTTGCGATAAGGGGGTGTATGAACTCAGTTTGGGTATTGTAATAATTTCTACTGGCAAAATTCCACTCTCTTTTGATACCAGAAAGCTGATAATAAGTATTTAGACCAGCCTCTGCGGCCATGAATAGAGAAAGGATAATAAGCAGAGGACGCCAAGGGAGCCATTTTTTAAAGAAAGTTAAAGCAGCAAGGAAGTAAGCCAGCATAAAAAGCAAAGTAAGGAGAACATGAAGGGCATAAATATAAGGGTATCCTCCCAACAAGGCTGTGCTAATAAAGGCAAGACTAAGGAAGACAAAAGGCAATAAAAGCATCCATAATTTCACTTGCCTGTAACGTGTGAGCGTTTCACAAGTCAGAAGTAAAATAATCAAGGAGAAGAGGAAAGCATAGCGATGTAAAAACATGTTAGGTGAATGCATACCTTGCCACGCTAAATCTAAAAATTGAAGATAGAAGGAAGCAATCAGAAGAGTAAGCAAGGCACCAAATGCAAGTTTGGTCCGCCTTTTGACTTGGGGGAGGAAGAAGAAAGTAAGGGCAAGAAGAAGGGGAAGAAGCCCGAGATAAATCATTGGTACAGCATTATACTGCGTGGTGTCATAGGCACCAATGAAGTTTTTAGAAAAAAGATCAAAAAGATCAGAATTTTGAGTCCAGAGCGCATCTATTTGCGATACAGCCTGGCTATTGTTTGCTTTCAGGTCCAGATACATGGGCAATAGCATAACTAAACTTGTGAAAGCAGATAAAGCAGAGGTGAGAGCAAAATCAAAAAATTTTCTCCAGGACCATTTTTGGAATGTTGAACGCGCTAGAAAGTAAAAAATGAGGAAAAGAGCAACCATAAAACCAAAATAGTAATTTTGGATAAATAAGAGGCTTAAGGTAATGAAATAGAGACGACGTTTTCCAAAGTCTTGTAGCGCATGCATTCCCCATATGATTAAAGGAAGCCAAATGAAGACATCCAACCACATAATAATTTCCACTTGACTCGTTAAGAAACTCATTAGAGTAAAGGAGGTCGATAGAGCAAGGATGAGGAGAGAGGGAAGCTTCTTATACATATTTTTCAATGCAACAAAGCTTGAGAGACCAATAGTTCCAAACTTTAAAAGTGTGATCAGATATAACGCATCAGGCATATTATGAACATTGAAAAAATAAGTAATGGGCATGAAGAAACTCCCCATATAGTAAGCCGAAAAAGCATAAAGATTGAGCCCCAAACCATTGGTGAAGGCATAGAGAAAACCTAGGTTACTATTATGAAGGATATCGCGATAGAGGGTATGAATAGCGACATATTGATGATAAGCATCGCCAGCAAGAATAGAAGTGTCACTTCCCCAATAGATGCCGAGGAAGGCAAAAGCAACCGCAAGCAATCCAGCAGGAAGAACAAAACTTCCTAGCAGCAACCACATATTTTTCTTGATAAAATCAAACATGCTTTTATTATAACCTAATTTATAAAAGAAAAACTGGATTATGTTGAAAAGAATCTCCTAAAATAGACACTGTAAAAAACTTACAGTACAATCTATTTTACTCGGTTCTTTTCATTAGCCCAGTTTTTCTTTTAATTCTCTTGCGATTTCTTCTAAACGATTGTTTTTATTGACCTGTGGAATTTTGTAGCCGATATAATAAGGGGAAGTAATGAAACGAGGAACGATTTTACAGATATAACGCTGACTGTCTGGCATTTTGTAGAAGAAAAGGTTGTAGGAATCACAACGACCATTCATATAGTCATTTAATAAATATTGTGTAATAATCTGAACCTTGTCTGCCAAATGATCGATATACTCAAGATGAGAAATGATGACATTGAACTCAACAAAACCCATAATTGGCCGTGTAGAAAGCGTGATATCTACACTGTTTTCCTTAAGTGTCACACCTTCAAAATTTTCAGGAGAGATATGTTCGTAACCATCGGCCTCTGACAAAGCAACAATTTGCATATGCGGATGGCGTAAAGTTCCCCCAGAGTGCGGCCCGAAGTTTTTAAACATGAGTACGGATTTATATTTAGAGTCGTCCAGCAACTTTTGCCAGCACTCAAAAGCAAAACGAAAAACTTGTCTATTTTCTTGTACGGAGTATGTAGAAACATCACCAAGGTGTTTGTCAGATTCGATAATGACAGTCATTAAAGAATTTTCAATGGTCGGAAATTTGTTTTTGAGCCAAATTTTGTGCTCTTGATGGTCCAAAATGTCTTTGAGATTTGGAGTATCACAAAAAGGACAAACTCGCTTTGTTTCAGCAAGGTTTGCGTATTTATTTTTATTGATTTCCATGTTGAAAATTAAAGGATTATCTGTATGTTCAATCATATCTCTATTATAGCATTTCGCGGTCTATTTATTTCCGGAAAAAATTGTTATAATAAGTCGTTACCTATTATTTACTTCAGCCTTCAACTGAATGTAAGCTTTTTTGTTTTTCTAAAGAAAAATAGGAAATCTAATAAAAATAGAAAGAGATGGTGAACAAATAATGGATAATTCAAAAACAAGAGTCGTTGTCGGTATGTCCGGTGGTGTCGATAGTTCGGTTACAGCATTATTGCTAAAAGAACAGGGTTACGACGTCATTGGTGTCTTCATGAAAAACTGGGACGATACTGACGAAAATGGTGTATGTACAGCTACAGAGGATTATAAAGATGTAGCAGCAGTAGCCGATCAGATTGGTATTCCCTACTATTCTGTCAACTTTGAAAAAGAATATTGGGACCGCGTGTTCGAATATTTCTTGGCGGAATATCGCGCAGGGCGCACACCTAATCCGGATGTCATGTGTAATAAAGAAATCAAGTTTAAGGCTTTTCTTGATTACGCAATGGAACTCGGGGCTGACTATGTAGCAACAGGACACTATGCCCGTGTCACAACAGACGAAGATGGCACAGTTCATATGCTTCGTGGCGTAGATAATAATAAAGACCAAACCTATTTCCTAAGCCAATTGTCACAAGAGCAACTGAAGAAAACAATGTTTCCACTTGGGCATTTAGAAAAACCAGAAGTACGTGCGATTGCTGAACGTGCAGGATTGGCAACAGCCAAGAAAAAAGATTCGACAGGAATTTGTTTTATTGGTGAAAAGAATTTTAAAGAATTTTTGTCAAACTACCTTCCCGCAACTTCCGGTAAAATGATGACACTAGATGGTGTAGAAATGGGAACTCATGCCGGACTCATGTACTATACCATTGGGCAACGCGGTGGTTTAGGTATTGGCGGTCAACAAGGTCAAACGACAAGTGAACCATGGTTTGTTGTAGGGAAAGACTTGAGCAGCAATACACTCTATGTTGGGCAGGGGTTCCACCATGAACACCTGTATTCAGACAGTTTAACTGCAAGTGGATTGAGCTTTACCCGCCCAATGCCTGAAGAATTTGAAATGCATTGTACAGCTAAATTCCGCTATCGTCAAGAAGATACAGACGTAACAATCGCTGTTAAAGGAGATAAGGTTACGGTCAAGTTTGCTGAGCCTGTACGTGCAATCACTCCAGGACAAGCCGTTGTTTTCTATGATGGAGACGAGTGCCTTGGCGGAGCCTTGATTGACTTTGCTTATAAAAATGGGCAGATTATGCAATATCAGTAAACAAGGTGTGAGTTGATTTGGCTTCTTACGCGAGGACAGAGGTGGGCTTGAGAGACATGATCGCTCAGGGACAAAAATTGACCATTCGGCATTTCAACAATGCTAATAACAGAGCATGAAAGGAAAAATTCCACACTTAAAAATTGCGTAGCTTTTAGGAAAAATACTACTAGAGCAGGTCTAAAATGTATTTGAAAATATTTCAAGCTATTCTTTGTAAAAAAGAAGAAAAAATGCATAAAAAAGCTTTCATTTCTCTCATAGTTGTGATATACTAAGTCATAAGACTGTAGACAGTCAAATTGTTGGAGGAATTTTTTTACAAATGAATGAATTTGAAACATTGTTAAACAGCGTTGAGGACGTTAAAGTACGTGATGTCGTAAAGGGTGAAATCCTTACTATCGAAAATGGGCAAGCAACAGTTGCTATCGTTGGTACAGGTGTTGAAGGTGTCCTTACACTTCGCGAAATCACAAACGACCGTGATGCTGATATCAATACATTCGTAAAACCTGGTGATATTCTTGATTTGCTCGTTATCAAACAAATTGTTGGTAAAGACGCTGAAGGTGCTAATGTATACCTTCTTTCATTAAAACGTCTTGAAGCGCGTAAAGCTTGGACTGAACTTGAAGGCAAAGAGGGTGAAGTCGTTACTGTTAAGGTTACTAAAGATGTTAAAGGCGGACTTTCAGTAGATTATAACGGTGTGCGTGGATTTATTCCAGCATCTATGATTGACACATATTTCGTTAAAGATACGAAGAAATTTGTTGGTCAAGAAATTGAAGCTAAAATTATCGAAATTAATGCTGCAGAAAACCGCTTCATCCTTAGCCGCCGTGCTGTAGTTGAAGCTGAAAATATCGAAATGCGCAAAGAAGCTTTTGCTCAATTGAACGAAGGCGATATCGTTGAAGGTACTGTTTCACGTGTTACTAACTTTGGTGCATTCGTTGATCTTGGTGGTATTGATGGACTTGTTCACGTTTCAGAACTTAGCCACAACCGTGTCAAACGTCCAGCAGACGTTGTAAAACCTGGTGACAAAGTTGAAGTTAAAATCTTGAAACTTGATGAAGAAGCTGGTCGTCTTTCACTTTCTCTTAAAGCTACACAAGCTGGCCCATGGGAACAAGTTGAAGAAAAAGCACCAGTTGGCTCAACTGTTGAAGGAACTGTTAAACGTCTCACTGATTTTGGTGCATTCGTTGAACTTTTCCCAGGCGTTGAAGGACTTGTTCACGTTTCACAAATTTCTTGGGACCGTGTTGAAAATCCAAAAGATGTGCTTAAAGTTGGTCAAGTTGTGAATGTAAAAGTTCTTGATGTGAAACCTGAAGAAGAACGTATTTCACTCTCAATCAAGGCTTTGGAAGAAGCGCCTGCTCGCCCAGCTCGTAACAACGAAGACGGTGAAAAACGTGAACGCAAACCACGCGCACCACGTAAGGCAGCAAAACCAAGCTACGATCTTCCAGAAACTCAAGAAGGTTTCTCACTCGCGGACTTCCTCGGCGAAGACTTCGATATCAACGATTTGTAAGAAAATCTCCAGAAAAGTCACCTTGGTGGCTTTTTTTGATTTCTTCTTTACTAAAGATAATTGCTTCCTTTAATCTATTTTTTTCGAAAGACTTCTGAACTTAATTATTCAGGAGTTTTTCTGTTTTATTGAGATTCAGTTATGTTAATTGCAAAAAACCAAATCATTTCATGAATAATACATATTGTTTCGTTAATTTAATATTTCCTTACATAATTAGAACATTGTGAATGGCAAAACTATGTTAAGCTAAAAGAACAACTATTAGAAAAGAGGAAACCTATGATGAAGAAGAAAAGACAGTTGTCTATCGGACTGATGAGCCTTGCTTTATTAATGTCCGGAGGAGCAGGTCAAGTCCAAGCTGAATCCTTGGAAGACTTGAAAGCAAGGATGGCAGAACATGTCAAAAAATTAGAAAGGAGTAGCCGCTCAGCAGATACGCAAGAAACAAGAAAAATGGAAAAAGAACTGGAAGAAATGTATTTGAAGATGGTCGATTAAGAGATGAAGGAAAATAAGATCATGGAAAAGATCGATAACTTACCCGTAGTTCCTGACAAGACAGACCGTACACGTGCACGATATGGCAACTGGACCTGGCGTGATGGTGTGATTGCCATTACAAATAGAGGGATTTCAGGCAGCTGGCATGCGGGAATAGTAGCTCCTCAGTATCCCAAAGTTACTGCAGAGTCTTCCCCCTATACAAATGGGGTTAGATTTCAATCTAACTTTGAAAGTCGTGGAAAAGTAGGCAACCATAATGTCTGGCAAACAGGTGTAAAATCAACATCTGTCTCACAAGATTGGCATGCAGGACATTGGGCGGGGAGACAGGTAGGCAAACCTTATAACTTCAACTTCTACCGAACCAATAATAGGAACAGCTTTTACTGTTCGCAGTTGGTTTGGGCAGCCTATATGGATGTTGCTAAGGTTAATCTCAATACTTCTGCTTATGATATCCTAGGCGCACGGGCTATCCATCCCTCGGAGCTGCTTTATAATAATAAAGTCCAGTTGATTTACCGTGCGAAATAAGGATGTCTATTGAACAATGAAAAAAATAATATTACCAGTCCTAGCTGCTGTTTTTCTCTCACTTGGTGCCGTCTTTTTAGTCTATAGAGATGCCCCTAAAGGCGATCAAACCTTTAAAACAAGTAAAAAAATTGACTTTTATATCATGTCGTACAAAAAAATTGTGGGTTTTGAGAAGACTAATGAAGGGGCAAAGAAACGTTCAGAAGACAAAGTAAAGCTAGGAGAGCAGACTGCAACCCATAATCTTCAACCTGCTTCTAAAAATAATCATTTCTTTGTTTTTGAAGATTTCGCACCAGGACCTTTTCCAAGAGGTCCACAAACAGTCGTCAGCTTAGATATTGAAAAAGGCAGCTTATCAAAAGCAGAATACCCCGAAGGACCTATCACAGGTGCAGGATTTGACGGAAATTTTTACTATCCTATGACCAGTCAACCTGATGGAGGCTCGGTTCACAAATATGATAAGTCGAAAACACTAAAAAAGCAATTTAAATTCCCAGATACAGCTGGTAACGTGATGCATGCTGCAGCAACAGATGAAAAACATATTTATGTTTTGAATAGTACGATGAATGAAGGAGATAAATACACGCACAATAATCTTGTGATTTTTGATAAAAAGAATTTAAAGAAGGTAGATGAAAGATTAATCACCAATGCAAGTGCTGCCGTAGCAAATTCAGAAGCTTTTTTAGATATAAAGTTGATAGGAGATAAGTTTTATCTGACAAATACAAGTTATCGACTGAAAAGCAATCCATATGAACCCACTCCACAAGATAAATTAGTTATCCTTGATAAGGACAGTTTGGCACGTAAGGAAGTTAGCTTGGGGAAAGATGAACCACACAAAATAGCAGTATCTAATGACGAAAAAACTTTAGCCATAAGTCATACGAATGATGGTTTTGATCCCTCAATGATAATAAGCTTCTATGACATAGGCACCCAAAAAATCAGTCGCTTAGAACTTAATGAATCACTTATGGAGAACTATTCTACAGAAGACATGCTTATCAATGTCGACTTTGATAAAGACGGCAAAGTGTGGATCTTGACTTGGAAAAATCTTCTTGTCTATGATTTGGAAAAGCAAGAAAAAGTTTTCGGGATTGACTTAGCAACATATGACTTGGAATATTCTCACTTGCTGGCTTTGAAGAAAAAGTGAGCAGCCTTTTCGAAAAAATTAATGCTCTCTTTTGTTGCTCATTTTGCTTAAAAATGCTATCATAATTTTAAGCAACCGTTTGCATTAAAAGAGAGGTGAATCATGGATAAACAAAATTGGTGGCAAGAAGCAGTAATATATCAAATCTACCCTCGTAGTTTTCAAGACAGTAATGGTGATGGGATTGGAGATATTAAAGGGATTATTTCTCGTCTAGATTATCTGGAAAAATTAGGCATCACTGGCATTTGGCTTAGCCCAGTTTATAAATCACCTAATGATGATAATGGGTATGATATCTCAGATTATGAATCAATCATGGATGAGTTCGGAACGATGGCAGATATGGAAACATTGATTTCTGAAGCAGAGAAGCGCGGGATTAAGATTATTATGGATCTGGTTGTTAACCATACCAGTGATGAGCATCCGTGGTTTATCGAAGCGAGAAAATCTGAAAAAAGTAAATATCGGGACTATTATATTTGGCGAGATGCAGCTGAGGATGGCAGTCTGCCTAACGATTTGAAATCGCTATTTGGGGGATCAGCTTGGCAGTGGGATGAGACAGCAGGCCAATATTACTTACACTTATTTAGCAAAAAGCAACCCGACTTGAACTGGGAAAATGAAGCACTACGTCAGGCAGTTTATGACATGATGAATTTCTGGATAGACAAAGGCATCGGTGGTTTCCGTATGGATGTTATTGATCTTATAGGAAAACAGCCGGATAAGGGGATAACAGGCAATGGACCAAAGCTGCATGATTATTTAAAAGAAATGCACCAAGCAACTTTTGGCGGAAAAAATCTCTTAACGGTAGGAGAAACTTGGGGTGCAACGCCTGAAATTGCAAAACAATATTCTAACCCAGTCAATAAAGAACTTTCTATGGTTTTTCAATTTGAACATATCGGCTTAGATGAAGCAGAAGGAAAAACCAAGTGGGATTTGATTCCGCTAGAGATTTCAAAATTAAAAGAAGTCTTTAGTAAATGGCAAACAGAACTTGGAGATGAAGGCTGGAATTCTCTTTTCTGGAATAACCATGATTTGCCGCGGATTGTCTCACGCTGGGGCAACGATAAAGAATATCGAGTAGAATCTGCTAAAATGCTAGCAATTTTGTTGCACATGATGAAAGGGACACCCTATATCTATCAAGGGGAAGAGATTGGGATGACCAATAGCCCTGTAACGGATATCCAGCAAGTCGATGATATCGAAAGTCGGAACATGTACTATGAAAGATTGGAAGAAGGTTACAGTAAAGCGGAGATTCTGACTTCCATCAATGCCAAAGGGCGTGACAATGCCCGGACACCTATGCAGTGGAATGCACAAGATAATGCAGGCTTTACAACAGGCAAGCCTTGGTTGGCTCTGAATCCGAATTATAAGCAAATAAATGTTGAAGCTGCTCTAAAAGATAAAAATTCTATTTTCTACACTTATCAAAAATTGATTGCTCTACGTAAGGAAAATCCTTTAGTTATTTGGGGCGAATTTGAACTCTTAACGGAAACAGAAGAGGAAGTTTTTGCTTATGTACGTTCTTATAGGGGAGAAAAGTGGCTAATAGTCGCTAATTTTAGTGTGAACGAGACCCCATTTTCAACAGAAGGAACAGTTAAAGAAATTCTTATTCATAACTATTCTGATGGTCAAATAGACTTGAATGGAAGCACACTCAGACCTTATGAAGCTTTTGTGGTAAAACTTTAATCACTATTTAGAATCAAGAAGTTGTTCGTTTTTTATGGAACCATTGAAAAGTAGGGCATAATTTTTCTTGAACGCTATAACATGTAGAAGGGGAGATTGTGTCTATATGCTGCAAAAAAGCCGAGGAAGTCATTTTTCGGCTTTTAATATATTGTTGTTGGCGTAATTTAGAAACAATGATAATTTGCAAGTCTACGTAGTTTTTCCAAACCTGAAATCATAAATTCTTGCAAAAAAATAGAGGATTTGCTATAATCTCTATAACCTTTAAGTGTGTCCAGAGAGGCAGGCAAGGTCAGAATCTTAAATGAACTTAATTAAAGTATATTATAGAGTATTTTCTGATGCCTTCCCTAGCCCTTGGACTAGGGAATTTTTCTATATTGGAGTGTTTTATGGCAAAAAAAGAAATCATCGATGAAATTACGATGAAACGTGCGATTACACGTATCACTTATGAAATTATTGAACGAAACAAGGAATTGGACAAATTAGTCCTTATCGGAATTAAAACGCGTGGCGTATACTTGGCACAACGTATCCAAGAGCGCTTAACACAATTGGAAAATATTGATATGCCTTTAGGAGAGCTGGATACACGTCCGTTCCGTGACGATAAGAAAGCGACAGAAGATACAACAGAAATCAATGTTGATATTACTGGGAAAGATATTGTACTGGTGGACGATGTGCTTTATACAGGACGCACAATTCGTGCAGCAATTGATGGCTTAGTGGAACGTGGCCGACCTGCCCGTGTGCAGCTTGCGGTGCTTGTCGATCGTGGGCATCGTGAATTGCCGATTCGTGCAGATTATGTTGGAAAAAACATCCCAACAGCCCAAGACGAGCAGATAATTGTGAATATGGCAGAAATAGATGGTGTAGACAGCATCTTAATTAAGAAAGACGAGGCATAAGTGTGGCAAGTAATACAGATATTCTTTTGAAAGTTGATGAAAAGCCCAAAGGCGGTCAATGGTTTGGCTTATCTTTCCAGCATCTCTTTGCCATGTTTGGCTCAACGGTTTTGGTTCCAATCCTTGTAGGGATTGACCCGGCCATTGCTTTGCTCAGTTCAGGCTTAGGAACTTTGGCCCATATGTCAGTAACACGGTTTAAGGTACCGGCATACATGGGTTCTAGTTTTGCCTATATCGGAGCGATGCAACTTTTAATGAAACAAGGGGGAATGCCAGCCATCGCTCAGGGAGCTTTAACAGGTGGTCTAGTGTATTTACTCGTTGCCCTTATCGTCCGCTTTGCTGGACAGGGTTGGATTGATCGTGTGCTTCCACCAATCGTTGTGGGACCTATCGTTATGGTTATTGGACTCTCACTTGCACCTGTCGCCATCAATGATTCAATGTACACAAATCCTGGAGCGATGACAGGCTATAGCTTACCTTTCCTGATTATCTCGATGATTACTGTTATGGCGATTGTTGTTTTCAGTATCTACGGTAAAGGCTTCTTATCAGTAGTTCCTATTTTACTCGGGATTGTTACAGGCTATGTCGCGGCTATCATCATTGGTAAAATAACAGGACACACTATTGTAGATTTTAACAATGTAACACATGCAAACTGGCTGGCACTGCCAACGATGGAAATTCCATTTTTCAGCTATAAATGGGCCTTCTATCCGTCGGCTATCTTGACGATGGGACCGATTGCCTTTGTCACAATGACAGAGCACTTTGGTCATATCATGGTTCTAAATTCCTTGACGGGAAAAGATTATTTTAAAGATCCAGGTCTTGACAAAACTTTGTCTGGTGATGGTTTGGCACAGGTCATTGCCTCAGTTCTTGGAGCACCGCCAGTTACTTCATACGGTGAAAACATTGGTGTTATGGCCATTACAAAGATTCACTCGATTTATGTGATTGCAGGTGCAGCGGTCTTGGCTATCGTGGTCAGCTTTGTTGGAAAAATCACAGCCCTCTTGACCTCGATTCCAAGTCCAGTTATTGGTGGAGCCTCAATCGCCTTGTTCGGGGTAATTGCTGCAAGTGGTTTGAAAATCATTGTGGAAAATAAGATTAACTTTGATATCAAACGTAACTTATTAATCTCAAGTGTCGTTTTAGTCATCGGTATCGGTGGTATGGTCCTTGAAATTACGCAAAACTTACAGATTTCATCTGTAGCTATTGCAACAATCATTGGTATTGTGCTGAACCTGGTTTTACCAGAGGAAGCTTAATATAAAGTTTTGCTCTGGCAAACAGTAACACTCAGAGCAACTTATCGTCGTTCATCAACATTTAAAAAAATCGTACTACAGAGAGAGTGCGATGAGGGTAAAGGAGACCTATAATGTCAGTAACAAATGGTTTAGTGAGCTTGCCACATTTGACAAGCATGGAAGTTTTATCAACAGAAGAAGTAATGGGCTTAATCAAACGTGCTTCTGAGTTTAAAAAAGGGACAGCGAAATTTGAAAACGAGCGCCAAATTTTCACTTCCAATCTCTTTTTTGAAAACAGTACGCGGACGCACAACTCTTTCCATATCGCAGAGCGTAAACTTGGATTGGATGTGCTGGAGTTTGATGTAGGTACAAGCGCCCTCAGCAAAGGCGAAACGCTTTATGATACGATTTTGACTTTAGACGCGCTTGGCGTAGAAGTCTGTGTCATTCGCTCATCCGAAGAACAGTACTATGAACAGTTAATTCAATCTGACAGCATCAGCTGTGCAATTGTGAATGGTGGAGACGGTAGTGGTCAGCACCCTAGCCAATGTTTGCTTGATTTGATGACGATTTATGAAGAATTTGGTAAATTTGAAGGACTAAAGATTGCCATCTCTGGTGACTTGACACATTCTCGTGTAGCCAAGTCAAATATGATGATGCTCAATAGACTAGGGGCACAACTCTATTTCACAGGTCCTGAAAAATGGTACAACGAAGAAGAATTTGGTGCTTATGGCACCTATGCCAAACTTGATGATATCTTGCCGGAACTGGATGTGCACATGTTACTTCGTGTACAGTACGAACGTCACACTGCTGGAGATATCATTTCAAAAGAAGATTACCATGAGCGTTATGGCTTGACAGTAGAACGTGCGAAACAGCTTCGTGATACAGCAATTATCATGCACCCAGCACCTGTTAATCGTGATGTTGAGATAGCTGATAGTCTCGTTGAGTGCTCGAAGAGTCGCATTGTTCAACAAATGACAAATGGTGTTTATACACGTATGGCCATTTTGGAAGCTGTGTTGCGTCACTGAGCGAAGAATTATCGGAGGAATCTATGAAGCGACTGTTAATATTGGAAGATGGGACTATCTTTGAGGGAGAATCAATTGGTGCCAACACGGATATAACAGGGGAGCTTGTCTTCAGCACAGGCATGACAGGTTACCAAGAATCCATTACTGACCAATCTTATAATGGACAGATTTTGACTTTTACATATCCATTGGTAGGAAATTATGGAATCAATCGAGACGACTATGAATCCATTCATCCAAGCTGTAAGGCAATCGTTGTCAGCGAAGTAGCACGTCGCCCTTCCAACTGGAGACTACAGATGTCTTTAGATGAATTTTTGAAAGCCAAAAATATTCCAGGGATAACTGGGGTTGACACACGGGCACTTACAAAAATTATCCGTCAGCACGGAACGATGAAAGCAGCTCTGGTCAATATCAAAGATGATCTTGAGCATCAGATGAGTCAACTTAAAGCAACTGTTTTACCCAATAATCAAGTGGAGAAAAGCAGCACTTTAACGGCTTACTCCGCACCAAATACAGGAAGAAAAGTGGTCGTTGTCGACTTTGGGCTTAAACATTCAATCTTAAGAGAACTCTCAAAGCGCAATTGTGATATTACAGTTGTGCCTTATAACACAGGAGCAGAAGAAATCTTGGCTATGAATCCAGATGGTGTCTTGCTGAGCAATGGTCCTGGGGATCCAACAGATGTCCCACAAGCTGTGGAGATGATTCAGCGTATTCAGGGGAAGATTCCGATTTTTGGGATTTGCTTGGGTCACCAACTTTTCAGTTTAGCCAATGGAGCAAGGACTTATAAGATGAAGTTTGGACACCGTGGTTTCAATCATGCGGTGAAAGAAATTGCGACTGGAAGAATTGACTTTACCAGTCAAAATCATGGCTATGCTGTATCAGCCGAAGATTTGCCCGAAGATTTATTGATTACTCATGTAGAAATCAATGACCAATCAGTTGAAGGCATTCGTCATAAGCGTTATTCAGCATTTTCGGTTCAATTTCATCCTGACGCAGCGCCGGGGCCGCATGATGCCAGCTATTTATTTGACGACTTTATGGACATGATGGATGAATATCGGAAGGGAAAAGCGGTTTAAACAGAAATTTCTGAAAGACGACAAGAAATGATAAAAAGAAAAAATGGAGTCGTGAACAGCTCCTGTTAAAATGGACAAGAAATAAAAAAATATTTCGTCCATTTTAACAAGGAGCTTTTCTCATGCGTA
>NZ_CALPDE010000032.1 GCF_943193185.1 Lactococcus ileimucosae | reverse complement strand
TATACGCATCATGCCGACTTGTCAGACTTCCTGACAGCCGTACAGAACGGTTCTATCGATAACAACTGGGGGAACCCGGGACCAAATGATAATGTCCAACCTAACCAAATCAACTTTAGCATCATGGCACCGGGGACCATCTTTACTATGGCTGGGGAGCAGTATCGTTATTTAGAGAATCAAGGTGGGGGGAATCATTTGATTATTCGGAATCATGCGATTGTAAATGTTTCTTGGAATAATCAGAATACTCGTCTCAATCAGTGGTATGATACTCTTGACCCAGAAGTTCAAGCCATGGTACAGCCTGTGTCAGACAGTTTTGTGACAGGAGCAGTGCCAGATGCAGATGTTACATGGTCAGATCCTGCGCGTTGGGTGCCTAATAATCTAGATAACTTCCCAGAAATTGCTGCAGATGTGACTACAGTTGTTTCAACAGGTACGCCCCGTGCTTTTGCGATTTCTTTAGCAGATGTAGCACGCCTATCAGGCCCTGGGACCGCTTTTACTGGACGTTTAGAGCGTCTAGCAGCTGATAATGCTTGGTGGTGGATTCGCACTCCTGGAGCTTCAGGTTATGCTTGGCTTATAAATACACATGGCAGATTACTTGCGACGGAAGAAGTGGGACTTTCTCGCCTTAGTGGTGGTATTCGCCCTGCCCTGATTGTTCATTAGACAGTATAAGTTTTCTAAGTCAAAAATAAAGTCCCTTAGCCAAGTTATTCCTCTGTATCAAGGCTGAGTGATTTTTTGCTTTTCCCAATGCAAAGAGAAATATAGAAAATCGCTGCAGTCTCATTTTTCTCTATTTATGATATAGGCCTAAATCCCGCAAAAGGTCAGCCGTTTTTTCTAAAAAATCCAGAATACAAGCGCATTCATCACTTATAACTAGAAAAACAGTTCACAAAATGCTATACTAAGACGGTAATAGAAAATATTCGGAGGAATTTGAAATGGGAATCGTTTCAGCAGAAAAATTCGTACAAGCCGCTCGTGACAATGGTTACGCGATTGGTGGTTTCAACACAAACAATCTTGAATGGACTCAAGCTATCTTGCGTGCAGCAGAAGCTAAAAAGACTCCAGTGCTTATTCAAACTTCAATGGGTGCTGCAAAGTATATGGGAGGCTACAAACTCTGTAAGCTCCTCATTGAAACACTTGTGGAGTCAATGGGTATCACTGTACCAGTAGCTATTCACCTTGACCACGGTCACTTTGAAGATGCTTTGGAATGTATCGAAGTTGGTTACTCTTCATTGATGTTTGACGGTTCACACCTTCCAATTGAAGAAAACCTTAAACTCGCTGAAGAAGTTATCACAAAAGCACATGCTAAAGGCATCTCTGTTGAGTGTGAAGTTGGCTCTATCGGTGGTGAGGAAGACGGCATCATCGGTGAAGGTGAACTTGCTCCTATCGAAGATGCAGTAGCAATGGCTAAACTTGGTGTTGACTTCCTTGCAGCTGGTATCGGTAACATCCACGGTCCTTACCCAGAAAACTGGAAAGGTCTCCACATCGATCACTTGACTAAATTGAACGAAGCCCTTGTTGAAGCTATGGGTAAAAATGTTCCTATCGTATTGCACGGTGGTTCAGGTATCCCTGACGATCAAATCCGCGAAGCAATCGCTAACGGTGTAGCTAAAATCAACGTAAACACAGAGTGCCAACTTGCATTTGCAAAAGCAACTCGTGAATTTGCCGCTGAATTTGAAGCTAACGAAGCTGAATACATGAAGAAAAAACTCTTCGACCCACGTAAATTCTTGAAACCAGGTGTTGATGCAATCACTGCAGCAGTAGAAGAACGCATCGATGTTTTCGGTTCAGCGAACAAGGCGTAAGCCTTGTTCTGCGAAACAATCTTTGATTGTGAGCAAACAAATATTGTTCTTGTTCTGCGAAACAATCTCTGACTGTGAGTAAACCAAGTATAATTTTCGATTATGCCCAGAACAATTTCAAAGAAATTGTTTGAAACAAAGCTTAATCAGTTTACAGAATAAAACGTTTGTCAGAAATGACAAGCGTTTTTGTTTTTGTCTCATGTATTTTTTACCTATCAAAAAGAATAAGTCAACGGGACTCAAAATATCTAAAGAAAATGTTAAACTTAAAGAAGAAGCAAAAAGTTTCTTGATTGACATTCTAGAGGACACAGCAAGTGCGAGGAAAGAGAAGACACTTGGAAGCAAACAAAAGTAAGACGAACTTAAAAATCTATCTTAAATTTACTTTATTAAGGAGAAAATATGGTAGGAATAACGAAATTTTCAACAAAGAAAAAAGGGCTGAGGTTAAACCAAAAGCAAAAGAGTGGAGAAGTCTCAAATGTTCAAACACCTGAAAGTGTCAAGAAAATGATAAGCAGTGATAAGGCCCAGAAGGTTCGTACAACCATTCACGGCGCTTCACTTACAGCTGCTGGGGTAGGTGCTTTGCCTCTGCCTATTGCAGATGCCTTAATCTTGGTTCCTATTCAGTTAAGAATGTTGCGAAAGATTTATAAAATATATGGTGAGAAATTTAATGATAAATTTGTGGTTAATTTTATAAGAGTAACCCTTATTCCGTATATTGGGAGATCGCTGTCTCGTTTAATCCCAGGAGTTGGAAATGTCATCAATGCTTCGATTGCTGCTGCCATAACAGAAGCTATAGGTTGGAGTGCAGCTGTATCTTTAGAAAAAGGAATAGATATCACAAAGGATACTGAAAAATTTGAAGGTCTCGTGATGGACATGCTGAAAAACATTATGAAGCGCACGAAATAAAATAAGAGATGTTAAAACTAAAAAGATACTTCAATCAATGTTTGTCAGCAATGGCAGACATTTTTGCGTTGGCAAATATTTTTTTCAAAAGCTGTTTTTTAGAGAGTAAAAGTAACAAATTTGACATCTAATATCAACAAAAAATAGAAAGCGCATACATATTGCTTGACAGTTTTTTTTTGAATATTATATACTGAATTTATCAATTGAGTCGTGACTATTAAATTAGGCGAAATCAAAAGTAAGCTTTTCATGGGGAAGTTCTTCTTTTGATTTCGTCTTTTTTATGTCATAAATTTTTGGGTCCAAAAAATGAAAATTAACAAAATACTTAACAATAATACGGTTTTGGTTATAGATGATCAAGGTCAAGAAAAAATTGCTATGGGGAAAGGAATTGCTTTTGGCAGAAAAGTTGGTGAGATGTGTGAAAAGAGTCAGATTGAAAGACTTTACACCTTAGAGAATAAAGGGTCTGACCAACTGTTAGAAAGTATTCCCCAAGAAATTCTTTATGCAGCAGATTATATCGTCAGGATAGTAAAAGAAAAGCTTGAGACGGAAATCTCAGATGCACTTTTTGTCGCTATTGCAGACCATTTAAATGGAGCTGTGATTCGTTCTAAAGAAGGTGTATCCATGAAAAATTTCTTGCTATGGGATGTGAAAAATATCTTTAGAGAAGAATTTGAGATTTGCCGAGAAGCTATGACTAAAGTTTCCGAGGAGATGCATATTGATTTTACTGAAGATGAAGTGGGTTTCATTGTTTTACACATTGTGAGTGCAAGCCTGTCTAACGAAAACTCTACAGCAGAAATTTTACTTAAACTTATGGAAGAAATTTTAACAGTTATTAAGTACAGTTTGAAGACGAGCTTCGATGATAATGACATTTATTTTCAACGTTTTAAAACACACTTGAAATTTTTCACAGAACGCGTTTTGACACACAAAAAGCTAGAAGGCAACTTGCACAAAAACCAAGACAGTGAGATGTTCGATCTGATGAAAAATAAGTATCCTAAAAGTTTTGAAACAGTCGAGAAAGTGACGGATTTCATCAAAAAACAATACAACTATGAAATTTCACTCGATGAGCAATTTTACTTGATGGTTCATTTGAGTCGTATTATGAAAAAGAGTGAGGTAAAGGAATAAAAGAGGGATTTTATGAAAATTGTTGTTACCAAAGATTATGAATCATTAAGTGAAGTCGCAGCAGCTATGGTACTTGAAAAAATGATGTTACCCCAGCGTGTCAATTTGTCTTTGACCGCGGGAGCAACACCTTTAGGTATGTATAAAGTTTTGATTGAACGTCGCAAAACTTTACGTATGGATCAGTCAAACATTCATTATTACAATTTTGATGAAGTTCCTCTGCCTAAAGCTGAAGACAACTTTACCATGGGAGACCTTAACCAAGCATTTTATAATCATACAGATATTGATAGAGCGAACATTCATCCGCTGCCAGTGGATGGCATTCAAGATTATGAACATGAATTAATGATGAATGGTGGCATTGATCTCATGGTGCTGGGTGTAGGTGCTGATGGTCATTTTTGTGCCAACATGCCTGGATTTACCAGCTTTGACAAGGGAGTTTTTGAAATTCCTATCGTGCCTGGGCATAAGTTGTATGATCAACTTTTAACCTTGACACCGGAACTTCCAGGAGAAAAGATTGTTACATTTGGTCCACGTGCAGTATTGAGGAGTAAACAGCTGGTTGTGTTTGCATCAGGCGCAGGTAAGGCTGAGATTATCCAAAAAATAATTTCAGGTCCCATCACTGAGGACATTCCTGCAAGCATTTTGCGTACACATCCAAATGTAACCTTTATTTTGGACGAAGCAGCGGCAGCTTTGGTCGATGATGTCAATATTATTTAATAAACGCTATAAAAATATAACAAATAGGAGAAAATGATGGGTAAGTATGAAAAGCTTGCAAATGAGATTGTAAAGCAAGTCGGGGGCAAGGAAAATGTAGCCTCACTGACAAATTGTATTACGCGTTTGCGCTTTAAGTTGAAAGATGAGAGCAAAGCGAATACAGATGTATTAAAAGAAACTGACGGTATCGTCACGGTTATTCAGGCAGGGGGACAGTATCAAGTGGTTATTGGTAATCATGTCCCTGATGTACGTAGCGATGTAGATGCTGTGCTTGGTGTGCTTGAAGAAACAGAAGCAGCACCAACTGGAAGTCTCTTTAACCGCTTTGTTGAGATGGTTTCAGGTATTTTTCAACCGATATTGCCAGCACTTGCTGGTGCCGGTATGATTAAAGGTTTGGCAGCTATTTTCTCCTTTGCTTTAGGGGCAAACTTCCAAGCTTCACCAACTTATGCTGTTTTGAATGCAATGGGTGATGGTTTGTTCATGTTCCTGCCAATTTTTATCGGCTACACCGCCATGAAGAAATTCAGAGGTTCGCCTTTCTTAGGAATGATGATTGCGACCGCTATTGTTTATCCAGGATTTTTAGATGGCAGTATTACGGCTAAGTTTGCCGAAGCAGGAGGATTGAACTTCTTCGGGATTCCATTTTCTGTTCCAACGGCAGGCTATGCTTCATCTGTTATGCCGATTATTGCTATTGCTGCCTTCGCTGCTTTCTTGGAAAGACAGCTGAAGAAAATCATTCCTGATATGGTAAAACTTTTCTTGGTACCATTTTTTACCGCTCTCATCGTTATCCCGATTGGCTTCTTGGTTGTTGGACCAGTGATGAATATTGCGGCAGACTTGTTGGGAGACGGCTTTATCGCCCTTCAAGGCTTCAGTCCTTTACTCTTTGGTTTACTTTTAGGTTTTTCTTGGCAGATTTTGGTTATGTTTGGCCTACATTGGGCATTGATTCCATTTGCAATTATGGCGACAGCTCAAGGTGAGCCTACTGCAATTTTAGCCGCTGCAGGTACAGCTTCATTTGCACAAACGGGAGCTGTTGGTGCGGTGATGTTGAAAACAAAAGATAAACGCTTGCGTGAGTTAGCTATCCCAGCCTTTATTTCAGGATGGTTTGGTGTAACGGAACCAGCTATTTATGGTATTTCCCTACCTAAAAAGCGTCCATTTTGGGTATCCTGTGTCGTTGCCAGCTTGGCAGGGGGACTTAGTCTAGTATTAGGACAACAAGTTTATCAAATGGGCGGTCTCGGTGTCTTTAGCTTCCCAGGCTACATTACTTATGAAGGCGACATTGCTCCAGCAATTACCTTTGCATTGATTGCAGCTGCTACTGTTGTTGTGAGCCTTATTGCCACTTGGGTCATCGGCTTTGAAGACGGGAATGTTGAGCAGGCCATGAGTCACGAAGAAGCTAAACAAGCAGCACTTGGTAAGCAAGTGGTGAATACTCAAGATAGCTTAATTTCAGCACCCTTGGAAGGGGAAGTAATTCCTTTAGTTGAAGCTGCAGATCCTGCTTTTTCTTCCGAAGCACTTGGAAAAGGAGCTGTGATTGAACCTTCTCTCGGTGAAGTTTATGCACCATTTGATGGTGTGATTGAAACGCTTTTCCCATCTAAGCATGCCATTGGTTTAAAGTCCAACCAAGGCGTAGAACTTTTGATTCATGTGGGTATTAATACAGTTGAATTAGACGGCAAACATTTTGAAGCCTTTGTATCGCAAGGACAAGAAGTTAAAAAGGGAGATTTACTCTTGAAATTTGATATAGATGCGATTAAAGAGGCAGGATACAATGTGCAAGTGCCAATAGTTGTGACCAATACGAAGACTTTTGGAAATGTATTGCCTACAGACACCAAGCGTGTAGGTAGAGAAGACGTACTGTTAACAGTTATAGCTGAGTAAGGAGTAGAGATGACATTTAAAGATAATTTTTTATGGGGCGGTGCGACAGCAGCCAATCAGTTAGAAGGTGCTTTTGATTTAGACGGTAAGGGATTGAACGTAGCCGATATGAAAACAGTAGGTGGGCGTGGAAAGTCACGCGTTTTCACACCGACTTTGGATTTAGAAACCTACTATCCGTCTCATAAGGCAATTGATTTTTATCATCATTACAAAGAAGATATCGCCATGTTTGCAGAGATGGGCTTCAAAGTATTTCGTCTCAGTATCAACTGGTCCAGAATTTTCCCTCAAGGTGATGAAGTGGAGCCTAATGAAGCCGGTCTAGCCTTTTATGACAAAGTGTTTGATGAATGTCTCAAACACGGGATTGAACCCTTGGTAACTTTGAGTCACTTTGAAATACCATTAGGACTTATGGAAAAATATAATGGTTTTCTTAGTCGCGAAACGATTGACCACTTTGTCCATTACGCTACAACTTGTTTTGAACGCTACAAAAACAAAGTCAAGTATTGGATTACATTTAATGAATTAAACTTTGGAACAATGCCGCATGGTGAATTGACTGTTTTAGGCTTGCATCCTAAAGGAGAGTTTCCCTTAGATAAGATTCCTTCAAATGAACAACATCGCTTCCAAGCATTGCATCATGCCATGGTGGCTAGCGCAAAGGCTATAATAAAAGCAAAGGAAATTAATCCAAACTTTGAAATAGGTTGTATGATGGCCCATATCACTATGTATCCTTTGACTTCAAGCCCTGAAGACGTCTTGCAGACAAAAGAGTACGATTTGCTGGTTAATAAGTTTGTTTCTGATGTTCAGGTTCGCGGGAAGTATCCTGCCTTGATTGAAGCCTATTTTAAAAACAAGAACATAGAGCTTGATATACCAGAGGAAGACCGCGACATTTTAGCAAAAGGAACAGTTGACATGTACACCTTTAGTTACTACATGACCATATGTGTAACACAACAACATGGGGCACCTGCTTCTATGGGTAACCTCGTTGGGGGAGCGGCTAATCCTTATCTTGAGTCAAGCGAGTACGGCTGGCAAATTGATCCGATAGGTTTGGAATATACCTTGATTGACCTTTATGATCGCTATGAGATTCCTCTCTTCATCGTTGAAAATGGTTTAGGAATGGAAGATGAAGTGGCAGCTGATGGTTCGATCAATGACGACTATCGTATCGCTTATTTTAAAGCTCATTTTGAAGCGATGAACCGTGCGATTGAAAAAGGAGTTAACCTTATAGGCTATACTTCATGGGGCTGTATTGACCTTATTTCAGCAGGTACAGGAGAAATGCGTAAACGCTATGGCTTTATCTATGTAGATATGGATAATGAAGGTAAAGGAACATTCAAACGTTCTAAGAAAAAATCATTTGACTGGTATAAGGAAGTTATCGCTTCAAATGGTCAAAATCTTTAAGTGAAGTGAGGATAAAAGTCCAAAATAAAGCAAAAACACTCGAGAAGGCATTAAATGCATCATCTTGAGTGTTTTTCTTTTTAAGGGATTAAGGTTTATCTTATATCATAATTTTATCGCAGCCATGTTGAAAAGAAATTATTAGCTTAGAAAGACCCGCAAAAGCGGGAAAATAATTAGTCTACTGCATTGACCGTTTCCTCCAAAAAATCACAGACGATTCTGCTGAAATTATTGGGACGAAAATAGAAAGTCAGATGACTTCCCCAAGGAATGATAAGAAGCTGACTGTGTGGGATATTTTTCGCAATCTCCCGCGCATGTGCGGTTTTGACCACATCAAATTGACCATTCAAGACAAGAGTAGGAGCTGTGATATTCTGGAGTTGCTGGATATTTGGGAGAGCATCATCTAAAAGAAGGTTGAAGGCTGGTGAGTTTTTGGAGATAAGCTGTGCCAAAACATGAAGTACTTTTATTGTGAAACGTACAGGGGAATAAAGCCCTGAATAAGTAGTATTCCCTGAGTTGAGAATCAACTTATGGATACGTTGAGGATAACAGCTGGCTAACAGCATCGCAATATTTGCGCCATCGCTAAAGCCGAGGAGATTGACCTGTTGAAGGTGCTCAGCTTCCATAACCTCTAAAGCATCTTGCATCAGTCGTCCAAAACTGAGTTTCTTGCCCTCAAACAGACTCTTACCGTGCCCACGTGTGTCAATAGAGATGCATCTGTAAGACGTTTTTAGCCTTTTAATGAGCCGTTTAAAAATACTGCTGTTCTGCGAATTACCGTGAAGAAGAAGCAGGACAGGACCCTCTCCCTCAATTTTATAGTAAATTTTCACGCCATCACTTGTAGTCACATATTTTTCCATGATTTTATCCTTGATGTTAGTATAGCAGATTAAATTTAAAAAAGGAGTTTGTAATGATAATGAAATAAAAGTAAAATGATTTCTCATATCGGTTGAGCAAAGAAGTATTTTTTGTTAGAATAAAGTGGAGAATTTATTTATTAAAAAAAGATGATAAAAATAGGTTTTCTATTTTTTGAGGAGAGAAAATTAACAATGGCTAGAACAAAATACAAACATATGAAGGTAAAGGAGCGTAAAGCTTTATCAAAAGTGACTTTGAGTGCAGCAGCAGTCTTAGGGATTACAGCTTTTGGTGCAACCGCTCATGCAGATAGTTTAGTGTCTACTACAGATGTAAATTCTAATTTAGAGTTTGAAATTAAGCCTTCCGATGAGCTCGTGCTTGGAGGATCAGACAGTGGCGATTTGAATCACAGTGAGGGTTCTGGAGAAACAGTAGATCCAGAAACACCAGTTGACCCAGAAACTCCAGTAGATCCGACAGAACCAGTGGATCCGGAGAAACCTGTAGATCCAGAAAAGCCAGTAGACCCTGAGAAACCAGTGGATCCAGAAGAACCGGAGAAGCCAAAACCAGAAAAACCGAAACCAGAGAAGCCAAAACCTTCTACGCCAAAGCCTGAAAAACCTAAGCCTGTTCCGAGCACGCCAGCGCCGGCACCAGCTCCATCAGCACCTGTATATTATGCGCCTACTTACACCGCTCAAGATGCAGTAACGACTTATAAGCAGGCCCGTACAGATGGCGATATAAAGTTTAATAAAACGAATATTGCTGTACCGCCTTTGACTAAGATAAATAACAAAACAGCTGAAGATTTTATTAAGAGTATTGCACCACGTATCTCACAGCTTGCAGGGCAAAATAATCTTTATGCTTCACTGATTATTGCTCAAGCTATTTTAGAATCTGGTTACGGACGTAGTAATGTCGCTTCAATCTACCATAACTTGTTCAACATTATTGGTGCCTTTAACGGGCAGTCAGTAACCATATCTTCAGGGACTTATCGTGCCTACAGTACTTATGATCAATCACTTGTAGATTATATTAATTTGATGCTGCATGGGACAACATGGAATAGCAAAATTTATGCTGGAAGCTGGAAAACAAACAGTGATAATGTAGAAGATGCAGCACGTTCTTTGCAAGGGATTTTCGCGACTGATCCGGAATATGCAGCGAAACTGATTCAAATCATTAAAGAATATAATTTGACACAATATGATGACATTGAAAACTTATCGGAAGACATAAGAAATCTTGAAGCCCCTGCGAGTCCTTTACTTGAGGCTATGCCAAGTGGTCTGGAGTTCCCAGAATACAATGGTGTTCAGTATTCAGGTGCAGCAAGTTACGCTTGGGGAAATTGTACACAATATGTATACAACCGTATCTTCCAGTTGGGAGGTAAAATTGGGCAGTATATGGGCAATGGTGGCGATTGGGGAGCAAATGCTGTTGCTCAAGGCTACTATACAACAACTGTCCCACAGGTGGGTTATGCAGTGAGCTTCCCACCGGGAGTAGCAGGTGCTTCTGCGGAATATGGTCATGTTGCCTTTGTAGAAAAAGTTAACAAAGATGGCTCAATCCTTGTTTCAGAAATGAATGTTGAAGGTTTGAATGTGGTAAGCTATCGTACCATTTCAGCAAGTGATGCGAGTCTATCTACATATATTCAACCTCAAAAATAAAAAAGCTGATTCGAAAGAATCAGTTTTTCTTATTGGAAAGCTAGAAATAAAAATCAGTCCAAAGGCTGAGAGTATCTACAACGAAATATGAGATAATCTTAGTATAGAGGTTGACATGCCTCAGTTCTATAACAGGAGGAACAAAAATGAATAAAAAAGATAGAATTATGGACTTGATGCGCCGAGGAATTATCTCGGAAGATGAGGCTTTAGAATTACTTGATAAATCAAGCCCCATGACTGAAGAAGGGGCAGCAGAAAGTAAAGAAAAATTTAAATACACCGATAAAGATGGATTCGTTAATCATGAAGTTGACTTCATGGATTCTTTCAAAGGGATTATGGATCAAATCGTGTCTAAGGGAAAAGTTGTCTTAAAGGATGCTTCAAAAGCAATTGATGAGAATATTGACTTTTCTAAAGGGTTTCCAAAAGTAAAATCTATAGTTAAAACTGTAGAAAAAGACATTGAGGGTGATTTTAACTCAATTAACTTGGCTATTAAGGCAGGTAAAATTGCTGTTTATCCAGGAGAAAATGCTCATGTGAAAGCAGAGTACAAAATTTATGGAGCAGTTGCCCCAGAAAAAATTGACGAATATTTAGCAGAAAAAACGCAGTTAGAGGTAGTGGATGGCGTTTTAGAGATTACTGCATCAGACAGTTTACGTATCGTTCTTAATCTAGAACTTTATTTGCCAGAAAAAACATATGAAACTTTTGATTTCAAGTTTGCACATGGCGATGTTAAAGTCGAAAAAATAAGTGTGGATAAGGTAAAAATTGACCAAGTGAACGGAGATGTTGAACTTTCAGAAATGCTGAATAAAGACGTTGATGTCACAGTTAAAAATGGTGAAATCAAGGTTCTAGATGGTTCAACAGATGTTCTCAAATTAAATTCAGCAAATGGTGATATTAGAGTGACCTCTGCCTTTGAAGACGGCAATGTTAACCTGGTAAATGGCAATATCTTATTGACTCAAACGCAAGATAAAGCCCGCAAACTCATTGTGAAAAATGTCAATGGGGATGTTAAACTTTCCGTTCCTGAGCATCTTGGGCTTGTCGGCCATGTACGCACTGTTTTTGGGGGCTACAAAACGCGTCTAAACTTGGATAATCCGTTTGAAGCAAGCCGAAATGGCGCTGCGGTTGTTCGTACTGGAGCAGAAACATTAACCTTTGAACTTGAGACAAAGTCAGGAACAATTTGGCTTAAAGATGCAGACTGAGCAAGCTTCATCTCAATATTTAAGAAAGGAGAGAGCATGGCTCAGAGAAAATTAACAAAGTCATTAGACAATCGCATGCTGACGGGGACTATCGCTGGTTTAGGTGAGTATTTTGGTCTCGATCGTGATAAAATTACCTTGATGCGTATTTCATATGTGTTTTTCGCTCTGGGGAGTTTGGGAACGCTAATCTTGGTCTATATCATAGCAAGTTGGATTATTCCCAACTCTTATCAGTAATTTGAAAAATAGTTTCTAGAAAGGAGAAAAAGTGTCTCAAAAACAACTCACAAAGTCATCAAGCAACCGCATGTTAACAGGTACAATTGCAGGTATTTGCGAATACTTCGGCTGGAGCCCTGATATCATTACTTTTGTGCGTATCTTATATGTACTCTTAGCTTTTGGAAGCTGGGGAACTCTTATCCCTGTCTACTTTGTAGCCAGTTGGATTATTCCAAGTGCTGGTCAAGGTCAAAGGCGTCAAGGAGATTATCAAGAACACTGGGAGCGCAAGTCACAAAACTTCGACTCTCGAGTAGATGAGTGGACCGATAAGATGGGGCAGTGGTCTGAAGATTACTCCGATAAGTGGGCGAATCGCTACGCAAATAAGCAGACCAATAAAAAAGGGAAACGCAAAATAAAAGAGGCAGAGCCCATCATCGATGAAAAAGAAGACGATTGGTCAGATTTTTAAAAAAATAACAATTCCGAATTTCGTAAACTCCTAATAATATAAATAAAAAATGGACGTCCATCACGTCCATTTTTTGAGTGATATTTCTCCACTTGATAAGATTTTACATTGGCCATTCTCTAGCTGAACAATCAGCTTTCCATCAGGTGTTAAATCCATTGCTTTTCCCTTATAAAGCGTTTTATTTTCTTCAAACTCAACTTTTTTTCCTAAGACGAGGGAACGAGATTTGTAAAAGCTGAAGAAGTCACGATTGGACAGTCTGTAAAATTCGGACCATATTTCAGCAACCAGTTCAGAGCGTGTGACAGAAGGGGGTTCTGTAAATAATGAACCAGCCTTATGTGCGAGTTCTTCTGGGAACTTTTGAATATAAAAATTAATCCCGATACCCAAGGCAATCTGTAAGCTCTTATCTGCTTGAACTTGAGCTTCGGCTAAAATACCGACAATTTTTTTGCCGTCTAGGTAGATGTCATTTACCCATTTGATCTCTGTTTTTTTTCCTGTTAAGTTTTCGATGGCTGAGACCACAGCGGCGGCGGCCAGCAAAGTATAATTGGGCAAACTTTCTAGAGAACCTGTGGGCCTTAAGAGCAGTGTCATATAAATGCCACCATCTGGACTAGCAAAATACTCGCGACCAAAACGACCATAAATTCCTGTTTGCTTTTCAGACATATATAAAGTATCTGCCTGTCCATCACTCTTGGCATCAATCTGGGTTGAAACAGATTGCTCGAGAATTTTAACATCTTTCAGCCAAGGGTTGGCTGCTAAAATAATTTTTTTATCTAAAGGATTTTTCATTTAGGCAAAGTATATCAAAAAATTCCAATTTGTGCTAAAATAAGGAAGTTACAATTTCCGATGGCGGGAGAGTAATCTCCAGGTGAGTAATCACTACCATTTAAGCCTGTAACCGAAAAATACTTAAGAAGTAGGGGAAATAAAAAATGTCAGAAAAACGTTTATTCACATCAGAGTCAGTTTCAGAGGGGCATCCAGATAAGGTGGCTGACCAAATTTCGGATGCTATTCTTGATGCTATTGTGGCACAAGATCCAGATGCACATGTGGCTTGCGAAACAGTAGTTTATACAGGCACAGTCAATGTATTTGGCGAAATATCAACCTCAGCTTATGTTGATATTGCTGGAGTAGTTCGTGAAACCATTAAAAATATAGGCTATACAGACAGTGAAAATGGCTTCGACTACAAGTCAGTTGGCGTCCATGTTTCACTCGTAGAGCAGTCACCTGATATTGCTCAGGGAGTAAATGAAGCAGAAGAAGTTCGAGGGAAAGAGGGGGAAAATATTGACCCACTTGACCTTATCGGTGCGGGTGATCAAGGCATGATGTTTGGTTATGCCACCAATGAAACGGAAGAATATATGCCACTCGCGATTTCACTTAGTCACAAATTAGTGAAAAAATTGGCAGATTTACGTAAATCTGGAGAGCTTACTTATCTGCGTCCAGATGCTAAATCACAAGTTACAGTGGAGTATGATGAATCAGGGCAAGTGAAACGTGTTGATACAGTCGTTATCTCAACCCAACACGCTGCTGATGCGACAAATGAAGTGATTCATCGGGATGTGCTTGAAAAAGTAATTAAGGAAGTTATCCCAGCACACCTCCTTGATGAAGATACAAAATACTTTATCAATCCTACAGGGCGTTTTGTTATCGGGGGACCACAAGGAGATTCTGGCTTGACAGGGCGTAAAATTATTGTGGACACTTACGGTGGCTATGCCCCACATGGAGGTGGAGCTTTTTCTGGTAAGGATGCGACAAAAGTTGACCGTTCTGCCTCATATGCAGCACGCTACGTGGCTAAAAATATTGTGGCTGCTGGCTTGGCAGATAAGGCACAGGTACAACTGTCTTATGCGATTGGTGTCGCTACACCAACCTCTGTTAATATTGACACATTTGGGACGGGGAAGGTTTCAGATGACACTTTATTGGCAGCTATTCGTGAAAACTTTGATTTACGTCCAGCAGGAATCATAAAGATGCTTGACTTGCTTCGCCCGATTTATGGGCAAACTGCAGCTTATGGGCATTTTGGACGTACCGATGTCCATCTTCCATGGGAGCGCTTGGATAAGGTGGATACCCTTAAAGAGTTACTCTAATGAGCAGAACTGTGTGTGAACACGGTTTTTTATTTTCCGCAAAAAGCACTGTTTTTACTGATATTGACATAATATTTTTAAAATCAAACTGTTAAAAATTTGAAAGCGGTAAAATACTTAATTGAAACATATCCCAAAAAATGATAAAATGTAAGGAGTGTTTCTATGGAAGCACATGTGAATTATAATCAAGCTATCTGTTCTATCGCACCGCGATAGAGCAGGTATGAATAAAAGGAGACAGATGAACGTCATATCACTCGTTCTGCTTGTCTTATTGATTGTATTGGTTATTGCCTTTATTTTTTACGCTCAAAATATTAAGAAAAACAAGCAGGATGCTGAAAGTCTTTTTATGCAAGCAGAAAGCAAGGCTAATGAGATAACGGCAACTGCACAGCGTGATGCTGCTCTTGTGAGAAAAGAAGCGGAAATCCTCAGGGATGAAGCAGAAGCTTTCAAGAAAGAAGCACGTTTTAATCTTCGTGAAGAAGAGCAAAAACAGCGCCGTGAAATCGAAGATGAATTTAAGCAAGAACGTAAGGAGTTAAGAGAAACAGAACAACGCCTAAAACAACGTGAAGAAGTTCTAGATCGTAAGGATGACAAACTTACGAATAAAGAACGTAGCTTAGACTCTAAAGAGGAAGCGCTCTCTGAAAAAACTGATACACTCAATAAGCGTGAGCAAGAGCTTTTAGAAATTGAAGAAAAGAAAGAAAAAGAATTAGAACGTATCGCTGCTTTGACAAGAGACGAGGCGAAAGAACTCATCCTTAGTGAAACACGCGAGGGTCTAACTAAAGAGATGGCACAGCTTATTCGTGTGAGTGAGGAAAAAGCACATGCTGAAGCTGATAAACGTGCGAAGAACATTGTTTCGCTTGCTATCCAGCGTGTTTCTAGCGATTCGGTAGCTGAACAGACCGTATCAGTAGTAACCTTACCTGACGATGGAATGAAAGGACGAATCATCGGGCGTGAAGGTCGAAACATTCGTACTTTTGAAGCCTTGACGGGTATTGATGTTATTATTGATGATACGCCTGAAGCAGTTGTCTTATCTGGCTTTGACCCGATTCGACGAGAAATTGCTCGCATGACATTGGAACAACTGGTCCAAGATGGTCGTATTCATCCTGCACGCATCGAGGAACTGGTTGAAAAAAATCGTAAGGCTCTAGACCATAAGATACGTGAGTATGGTGAGCAAGCAGCCTTTGAAGTTGGTGCGCATAATCTGCATCCAGATTTGATGAAGATTATGGGGCGCCTGCATTTCCGAACTTCTTATGGTCAAAATGTTCTTGACCATTCGATTGAAGTTGCTCATGTTGCAGGAAATCTTGCTGGCGAGATGGGCGAAAATGTGAGCCTTGCTAAACGTGCTGGTTTCTTACATGATATCGGTAAAGCACTGGATCATGAAGTTGAAGGTAGTCACGTCGAGATTGGGACAGAACTTGCACGTAAGTACAAGGAGAACCCGATTGTTATCAACACAATTGCGAGTCACCACGGCGATACAGAACCTAACAGTAATATTGCTACTTTAGTTGCTGCAGCTGATGCACTGAGTGCAGCACGTCCTGGAGCACGCCGTGAATCGATTGAAAACTATATTAAACGTCTGCGTGACTTGGAAAATATCTCAACCAGCTTTGAAGGTGTTGAAAGTGCCTTCGCTTTACAAGCAGGGCGTGAAGTTCGTGTCATGGTTAAACCAGAAAAACTTACAGATGACCAAATTGTTATTCTAGCGAGAGATGTAAAAAATCGTATAGAAGACGAAATGGATTATCCTGGTAATATTAAAGTCACAGTCATTCGCGAAACACGTGCTATTGACTATGCAAAATAGGAAAACAAAACATAGAACACCTTATCACAAAGTCAAGAAGCCCCTTCTGGGGCTTCTTTTCTCATGCTTTCCTTGGTTCAGAAGAGAGAAATAAGCAAGCTCCAAGCCAAAGTAAACAACCCTTTTCTCATCAAACACTCATTTCATTTGACCTTTTTTTTTTTTTTATACTATAGACTCAGAAAGTAAACGTAAC
>NZ_CALPDE010000031.1 GCF_943193185.1 Lactococcus ileimucosae | reverse complement strand
GGCTTTGCTTGGTCTTTTCTGCTGAACCAAGGAAAGTATGAGAAAAGAAGCCCCGACTGGAGCTTCTTGACTTTATGGCTCTGTGGAAAAATTGTCATACAAAAAAACGCTCAACTGAGCGTTTTCCTACTTTGTAAAAGTTTATTTAAAAATCATGCTATTATTTTACTTCTTCAACTTCAACTGAAGCAACTACTTCTGGAGCGTCCGATAGGTCTGCCAGAGGTTCAATGTTACGGTAGCGGAACATACCAGTACCAGCAGGAATAATCTTACCGATAATAACATTTTCCTTAAGACCAAGCAGGTGATCTTCTTTACCGTGAATCGCAGCATCTGTCAAGACACGTGTGGTTTCTTGGAAGGATGCAGCTGACAGGAACGAATTTGTTTCCAGTGAAGCCTTTGTGATACCCATGAGCACTGGACGTGCTGTCGCAGGTGTTTTGCCTGAAAGAAGTGCTTCTTCATTGAGCTTTTCAAAGTCAGAAATATCCATAAGACCACCAGGCAAGATGTCAACATCACCTGTATCCATTATACGCACTTTGCGAAGCATTTGACGAACCATAACCTCGATGTGCTTATCACCGATTTCAACCCCTTGTGAACGGTAAGTTTTTTGAACTTCACCGAGTAAGTAAGTTTCAACAGATAAAGCATCACGAACTTGAAGCAAATGCTTAGGCTCGATTGAACCTTGAATCAATTGCTGACCACGGTGGATAAATTCACCTTCTTCAACCATGAGCACATCAGCCATTGATACAGTATATGTTCGTGTATCTGTTTTACCTTTGACTGTGATTTCACGTGTACGTGTCGCAGCATCTTCCACAATAGATTCAACCGTACCAGTAACTTCGGTAATGACTGCTTCCCCTTTAGGATTACGTGCTTCAAAGATTTCTTGGACACGCGGCAAACCTTGAGTGATATCTGAGCTTGATGCAACACCACCTGTGTGGAAGGTACGCATTGTCAACTGTGTACCAGGTTCACCGATTGATTGTGCGGCGATTGTACCAACGGCTTCACCAACTTCAACGGCTTCACCTGTTGCCAAGTTTTTACCATAACAGTGCTTACATACACCGTGCGGTGTTTTACATGTAAATACAGAACGGATAGTGACTTCTTTGATACCCGCAGCAACAATTTCCTTAGCGATATCTTCGGTGATTAATTGATCATCTCCGATAATGACTTCACCCGTCTCTGGATGTACAACAGTTTTACGTGTGTAACGGCCTTCAAGACGTTCAACTAATGGTTCAACCATCTCTTTACCTGTAGCGATATCAGAGATTACGAGACCACGGTCTGTGCCACAGTCCACCTCGCGGATAATAACGTCTTGAGCGACGTCAACCAAACGACGTGTAAGGTAACCAGAGTCGGCAGTCTTAAGGGCTGTATCGGTCATACCTTTACGCGCACCGTGAGTTGAGAAGAACATTTCCAAGACAGAAAGACCTTCGCGGAAGTTAGAAATGATCGGCAATTCCATGATACGTCCGTTAGGAGCAGCCATCAAACCACGCATACCGGCCAATTGTGAGAAGTTGGAAATGTTACCACGGGCACCAGAGTCCATCATCATAACGATTGGGTTGGTCAAGTCTTGTTCTTCAATCAAGCGTTTTTCAAGTGTGTCTTTTGCACCACGCCAAACATCAGTAACCGCATTGTAGCGCTCATCATCAGTAATCAAACCACGACGGAATTGTTTCGTGATTTGTTCTACACGTTTGTGTGCTGCACCAATGATTTCTGCTTTTTCAGGAACTACAGGAATATCTGCAATACCAACGGTCAAACCAGCCAATGTTGATTGGTGGTAACCTAAGTTCTTGAGCAAGTCAAGGAACTCAGAAGTTGTTGTTGTACGATAACGTTTGAAGACTTCCGCGATAATATTACCCAAATGTTTTTTCTTGAATGGCAATACTGTATCAAGTTCAGCCAAACGTTCATGAATGTCTTCTCCAGGTTCCATGAAGAAACGATCATCTGTTTTGGTTGTGATGTTTTCATCCGTATTTTCATTCAGATAAGGCATACCTTCTGGATAAATATCATTTCCTTCAGGCATGATTGAGTTGAACAGGACTTTACCAACAGTTGTAATCAAGATTTTACCTTTTTGGAATTCTGTCCAAGGTTTATTCATTGATTGTGTCGCAATACCGATACGTGTATGCAAGTGAACATAACCGTTACGCATAGCAATCTCAACCTCTTCTGGGTTGGCGAAGATCATACCTTCCCCTTCACGTCCCTTAGCTTCCATCGTCAGGTAATAGTTCCCCAAGACCATATCTTGTGATGGTGTAACGACAGGCTTACCATCTTTAGGGTTAAGGATGTGTTCAGCCGCAAGCATCAGCAAGCGTGCTTCAGCTTGAGCTTCTTCTGACAATGGCACGTGAATAGCCATTTGGTCACCGTCAAAGTCGGCATTATAGGCTTCACAGGCCAATGGGTGCAGGCGCATCGCGCGACCATCAATAAGGACTGGCTCAAAAGCTTGGATACCCAAACGGTGAAGCGTAGGTGCGCGGTTAAGAAGGACTGGGTGTTCTTTAACAACTTCTTCAAGAACGTCCCAAACTTCCGAATCTTGGCGCTCTACTTTTCGTTTAGCCGCACGGATGTTAGCTGCCATGCCCTTGTTAACCAATTCTGACATGACGAATGGTTTGAAAAGCTCGATAGCCATTTCACGTGGGACACCACATTGATACATTTTAAGCGTTGGACCAACAGCAATAACTGAACGTCCTGAGTAGTCAACACGTTTACCCAACAAGTTTTGACGGAAACGCCCTTGCTTACCTTTCAGCATGTGACTGAGAGATTTAAGCGGACGATTACCAGCACCTGTGATTGGACGTCCACGGCGGCCGTTATCAATCAGTGTATCAACGGCTTCTTGCAACATCCGTTTTTCATTTTGTACGATGATATTCGGTGCGTTAAGCTCCATCAAACGTTTTAAACGATTGTTACGGTTGATGACACGACGGTAAAGATCGTTCAAGTCAGATGTGGCAAAACGTCCACCATCCAACTGAACCATCGGACGAAGATCTGGTGGAATAACTGGAAGAACATTAAGAACCATCCAAGCTAACTTATTCCCAGATTTTTTGAAAGCTGTTAAGACATCCAAACGGCGAATGATTTTCACACGACGTTGGCCGCTCACATTTTTCAGTTCTTCTTTAAGTTCAGCAATTTCTGCTTCAATATCGACATCGTTAAGCAAATCTTGGATAGCTTCCGCCCCCATTTTTGCGACGAATGAGCCAAAACCATTTTTCAAGAGTTGTTCACGATATTCACGTTCCGTCAACAGTTGTTTCTTTTCAAGATCTGTTTCTTTAGGGTCAATAACGACATAGCTTGCGAAGTAAATAACTTCTTCAAGAGCACGTGGACTCATGTCAAGGGCAAGCCCCATGCGCGATGGAATCCCTTTGAAATACCAGATATGTGAAGTTGGTGCTGCCAACTCGATGTGTCCCATACGTTCACGGCGCGCTTTGGCGGTCGTTACTTGAACACCACAGAGTTCACAGACTTGGTTTTTGTAGAAAACGCCTTTAAGCTTACCACAAGCACATTCCCAGTCCTTTTGTGGACCAAAGATACGCTCATCGAAGAGTCCTTCGCGTTCAGGTTTTTGCGTACGATAGTTGATGGTTTCTGGTTTTTTGACTTCCCCAAATGACCAGTAACGAATTTTTTGTGGAGATGCGATACCAATTCGCATGCTCTCAAATTTATTTACATCGACCAATGTTTTCTCCACTTTCTTTGTATTTATTTCTTTTCTTTTGAATATCCTCGCCTCAGTAAAAAGAGCGTGAAGAGCTGTAAGACCAAAAATCACTCGACAGCAATACTGAACCAACTTTATATAAATTTAGCTCAGCATTACCGCCGAGCAATTTTGCACAGCGGTTCAACTGAAAGGATTTTATCGAAAATTTTTCAAGTGAGCTCGTTTGTAGACAAGCTTTCTAAAAATCTATACTTCTTCCACAGAAAAGAACAATTATTCTTCTTTTGCTCCGTTAATCAAGGCTTGCTCAGTTTCCTCTGCTTCAGCAACAATTCGTTCTTGAGCTTCAAGCATTTCTGGTGTAATGTCAATATTTTCTTGACGCACTTCAATTTCATCATCAAGTTCACGAAGATCAAGGACATTCTTCTCAGCATCAAGGACTTTAAGGTCCATACCGAGGGCTTGCAATTCTTTTACAAGGACACGGAATGATTCAGGAAGACCTGGTTTAGGAATGCGTTCGCCTTTAACGATAGCTTCATAAGCACGTGTACGGCCAATAACATCATCTGACTTGTAAGTCAAGATTTCTTGGAGGACATTTGCCGCACCGTAAGCTTCAAGGGCCCAAACTTCCATTTCTCCGAAACGTTGTCCACCAAACTGCGCTTTACCACCGAGCGGTTGTTGGGTAACAAGTGAGTAAGGACCAACACTACGTGCGTGAAGTTTATCGTCAACCATGTGGTGAAGCTTAATCATGTACATGACACCAACTGAGATACGGTTGTCAAAGGCTTCACCGGTACGTCCGTCATAAAGCACTGTTTTGGCATCGTCAGCCATACCTGCTTCTTTAACTGTATCCCAGATGTCCTTGTCACTCGCACCATCGAAAACTGGGGAAGCGATGTGGATACCTAAAGTACGCGCAGCCATACCAAGGTGAAGTTCCATAACTTGACCAATATTCATACGTGAAGGGACACCCAATGGATTCAACATGATGTCAATTGGTGTACCATCTGGCAAGTAAGGCATATCTTCCACAGGAACGATGTTTGAAACGACACCCTTGTTACCATGACGTCCAGCCATCTTATCCCCAACGTGGATTTTACGTTTTTGTGAGATGAAGACACGAACCAATTTGTTTACACCTGATGGTAATTCATCACCATTCTCACGTGTGAAGACGCGGACGTCGTGAACAATACCACCTCCACCGTGAGGCACACGGAGTGATGTATCACGGACTTCACGCGCTTTTTCACCGAAAATGGCACGAAGGAGACGTTCTTCCGGCGTTGGATCAGTTTCACCTTTTGGTGTGACTTTACCAACAAGCAAGTCTCCATCCTCTACCTCAGCACCAATGCGGATGATTCCATCTTCGTCCAAGTTTTTAAGCGCTTCTTCACCAACATTTGGAATTTCACGCGTGATTTCTTCTGGGCCAAGCTTTGTATCACGTGTTTCTGACTCGTACTCTTCAATAGCGATAGAAGTATAAACGTCATCTTTAATCAGACGTTCAGACATGATAATGGCATCCTCGAAGTTATAACCTTCCCAAGTCATATAAGCGACAAGTGGGTTCTGACCAAGTGCCATTTCCCCCTTCTCCATTGACGGACCATCACCAATAATATCGCCAGCTTCAACCTTATCGCCCAGTTCCGCAAGCGGACGCTGATTGTAGGAAGTTCCTGAGTTTGAACGGCGGTATTTCATAATCTTGTAGATATCAAGTTCGCCTGAGGCACGACGTACACGAATTTCATCAGCATCTACGTATTCCACGGTACCGTCATGCTTAGCAATAACGGCAGCTCCTGAGTCCCGTGCTGTCTGATGTTCCATCCCTGTACCAATCCAAGGTGCATGTGGGTCAATCAATGGAACGGCTTGACGTTGCATGTTGGCTCCCATGAGGGCACGGTTAGAGTCATCATTTTCTAAGAAAGGAATACAAGCAGCAGCTACGGCGATAACCTGTTTAGGTGAAACGTCCATGTAGTCTGCTGTTGAAGCATCAACCTCAATGTTGTTTCCGACGTGGCGCGCCATTACTGTTTCATTGACAAATTTGTTGTCTTCTGTCAAAGGTGAGTTGGCTTGGGCAACTGTATAATTGTCTTCCTCGTCAGCTGTCAGGTATTCAACTTCATCAGTAACTGTCCCTGTCGCACGGTCAACACGACGGTATGGTGACATAATGAAACCATATTCGTTAATTTTAGCGTAGGATGACAAGTTGTTGATCAACCCGATATTTGGACCTTCAGGTGTTTCAATCGGACACATACGCCCATAGTGCGTATAGTGAACGTCACGTACTTCATAGGATGCACGGTCACGCGAGATACCACCAGGACCTAAGGCAGAGAAACGACGTTTATGTGAAAGCTCTGACAAAGGATTGTGCTGGTCCATAAATTGTGACAACTGTGAAGAACCAAAGAATTCTTTGATTGCAGCTGTTACAGGACGAATGTTAATCAAGCCTTGAGGCGTCATGTTTTCATTTTCAGAAGATGACATACGCTCACGGATAACACGTTCCATACGTGACAGACCGATACGTACTTGGTTTTGAAGCAATTCGCCAACTGAACGGATACGACGATTACCCAAGTGGTCGATATCGTCAACTTTACCAATGCCTTCAGCAAGCCCTAACCAGTAGCTAATGTTCGCAATAACGTCTGCCGGTGTCAACACACGATTTTCTGCAGGAATCTGACCGTTAGAAATCAAGGTTACTACACGTTCCGGATCTTTTGGAGAGTAAACTTTCAATGTTTGAAGTTCGATTGGGTCAGGCAAAACCGCATCAGCAGAAGGCTGATAAACTGTAGTATTGAGCCCATTATCCAAAAGTTCTTCAATAGAATTTAGCACATCACGTGTAACCACGGTATCTGCTTCAACAAGAATTTCTCCAGTTTCAGGATCAACAATTGGCTCTGCCAAAGTCAAACCGAGAATACGATTTTTAAGGGCAAGTTTTTTGTTGAACTTGTAACGCCCAACGGGTGCGAAGTCATAACGACGAGGATCAAAGAAACGCGCAATCAAAAGCCCACGAGAGCTGTCCGCTGTTTTAGGTTCACCTGGACGGAGACGGTCATAGATATCTTTAAGTGCTTCTTCAACACGTGTATCTGCTGGGTTTTTATGCACATCTTTGCCTAATGTTGTGCTGAGGAGCTCACTTGGACCCATAAGTTCAAGAATCTCATCATCGCTACCAAAGCCGAGTGCACGCAACATCGTTGTAAATGTCAATTTACGTGTACGGTCAATCCGCACATAACCAACACCTTTAGCGTCTGTATCCAACTCAAACCAAGCCCCACGATTCGGAATCGTTGTATGTCCAAATGATTCCAAACCGTTTTTATCTGTTTTTAGATGGAAATATGAGCCTGGGCTACGTACCAACTGGCTGACGATCAAGCGTTCAGAACCATTGTTGATGAACGTCCCCATTTCAGTCATAAGTGGGAAATCACCGAAGAAAACTTCTTGAGTTTTCAGTTCGCCTGTCTCTTTATTTACAAGGCGAAAAGTCACATGGATCGGTGCAGAGTAGTTTGCATCGTGAGCACGGGCTTCATCTACCGTGTATTTTGGGGCTTTCATCTCATATCCGACAAATTCAAGCTCCATTGTGCCCGCAAAGTTGTCAATTGGAAACATTTCTTTAAAAACGTTAGCCAATCCCTCATCAAGGAAGTTCTGATAACTTGCTGTTTGAACTTCAATCAAGTTCGGCAAACCAATTACTTCTTTGATTCGTGAAAAACTGCGTCTTGTACGGTGTTTACCGTATTTTACGTCATGTCCTGCCAAGTTGATTCTCCTCATTCTATTTTTCCAGTTTTGCTGGATGTGTTATACAAGGTTTGTCACTCCCAAGTTTCTTATATGAAAAAATCTGAAAAGTCAGTAGTTTGTCTTTTTCATTACTTTTTAGATTTTTTTCAGTTCAGAAACGCCAAAAAAGCAACGAAAACTCGATGTTTCGTTGCTTACAAAACCCATGGGGACAATATTTCCCACAGAATTTGTCGACAAACCATTATCCTACATTATACCATTTATCGACTTGTTTTACAAGGTTTACATTCGCTTATTCCGCGGTAAAGCTAGGAGAGCAATTTTGAGAGAGAGTTCGTTTCAGTACCATAAGCTCTCCCATATCTCTCGTGCTACTTCTGGTCATTTTTTGGCTTCACTTTTCCGCTGTCTGTTACTTCAAGACCTTCTAACTTTAGCAAACGGATTTGTTCCCTACGTCCTTCACCGTGCATACCGATAGTACCGTCAGACCTGATAATTCTCCACCACGGCAACTGATGGTTTTCAGACAGACCATGTAGAGCTCGTGCAACTTGCCGCGCACCATTAATCAATCCTGCTCTGACTGCGATATCTCTATAAGAACTCACTTGTCCATAAGGAACTTTCTTAATTTCTCTCAGTATATGCTGTGTTTCTGGCTTGAGTTCGTGAAATTCCTTTACCATATCTTCACGCGTTTGTCAGGTGCACGATACATTCTATCGCCCTCTTTTACGTCAAAGGTTTGGTAGAATTCTTCCAAGTTTGTTGGTGGAATATTTGCACGGAGTTTAGCAGGGGCATGAACATCCATTGACAGAAGCATTTGTTGAAATTCTAGACTGGCCTTCATGCGCCAAATTTTTCCCCATTGGCTAAAGAACTCGGCAAGATTAACATCTGCTTCCTTTTGTGCAGCGGTCATCGCTGCTGTTATACCACCTTGATCGGCAATATTTTCAGAGACAATCAACTTACCGTTAGCTGGCCCAGCTTCAGTTTCCACACCATCAAAGATGGCAATCATCTCCTCCTGTTTCTTTTCAAAAGCTGCATAATCTTCGTCTGTCCACCATTTGTTCAAATTGCCATATTTATCAAACTGCGCACCATTATTATCAAAGGCATGAGAAATTTCATGGGCGATTACAGCACCTATACCGCCATAATTTTGACTCGCTGTTTGTTCAAGACTGTAAAAAGGCGCCTGCAAAATAGCTGCTGGAAAAACAATTGTATTGCTGTCCGGACTATAGTAAGCATTTACCATATGTGCTGGCATATGCCATAAGCTCTTATCCACATCTTCACTAAATTTTTCATAATAGCGCGCTGTAAGTAGCTCATCAAAGCTGCAAGCATCCTCATAAAGGCTACCGCTTCCAACCTTAAGTTTACTATAAATTTCTGGAAGTTTGTCCGGATAACCGATAAAGACGGTGATTGCGCTCAACTTTTCAATTGCTTTATCAATAGTCGCGCGGCTCAACCACTCATTTTTATCTAAACGTTCTTGATAAACTTTAATCATTTCAGAAGTCATACGTTTAACATCTGATTTTGCTTCTTCCCCAAAATATTTTAGCCCATAAAAGAGACCAATAACTTGACTAAAATAGCCTTCAGTTATATCCAGTTGGTGCTTTTCTTGACTTCTCGCCTCAGCCACATTAGATAAAAAGCGCCCATATGCAGAACCTAAAAGACGGAGTTCATCTGAGAGTAATCCAGAAGCTTTACGGGCAATTTTCACAAGCATCCACGCTTTAATTAAAGGCCAGTTTTCTTCATTAACAATGCTGTCGAAATTCTCATAGAAACGCTCCTCAAAGACCACAATCTTTTCTGGCTCCGTATGTACCAGCCCTTTAACAAATGCGCGAAAATCTATATTTTTAAAATGGCCCACAAATTCCTCAAAAGGAACTGGATGATAAAGCTCGGCATACTTGGCCCATTCTTCCGATGTATTGGCTGAATCAACCAGAAGACTATCAAAAGCAACAGCTTTAGCCGCAATTTCTCGCGCATCTTCTAGATGAAATTTCTCTAAAATGTCGCCGGAGTTTTTTTGCCAAAATTCTAAAAGCTCTTTCTTACGGGGATGCTCCTCTGAATAATAAGTCGTATCCGGTAAAATAAGACCCGGTCCAGTGAAGCCAAGTGAATGATGCACAGCATCCTTCATGTCTGCCTCCACATTCATTGAGAAAGGCAGCGGTGCCTGAGAGTGGAAAACCAAGTCAAGTAAATGCGCACGAAAATCTTCAAAAGTTTCCAGCTTTTGTACCTTATATAGCTCTTTAGATACAGATGAAAAATCACTGTTATTGCGTGCTTCCCAGTCTCCTGCCTTGTTATAAAACTTTATAGCCTCTAACAATTCTGGATTATCTTCTGGAAGTTCCACTGACATTTTCTGCAAGTCTGCTGTCAAGTTTTTTTCATTGATTAACACTAACTCGTCAAAGGCAGATATACGAGGTTTATCACTCGGTATTTGAGCCTGAGTAAGCCATTCGGCATTCACTGCTGTAAATAAATCATCTTGTATTCGTGTCATTATAACCTCCTAAAAGCTTTTTTCTATTATAACACAATGAACATCCTCGTTCTCAACTTTTACAGTTGCCCTGGCCTAATCCTGATTCAGCTAAAAGAGATAGGAAGCACAGCCCGCTCTAAGGACGGCTGTTTCAAAATCTACAAGTTCAACATCCCCTAAAATTCACACTGTATATACTACAGAAATATCGTTAGTTTGAATCCCCTCCCCTCACTGTAAATAATGCAACAGTTCTCGCCTCAGTCCTAAAAAGATTGGTGCAGGATAGGCTTCTAAAAATAAAAAAATACGCTTAAGCCCATGCATAGAATGCCGTGGTCCAAGCGCTTTTACTTTTGCATGCTGAATTTCTACTTATTTCCAGTCACTCATCATTATAAATTACATCTTAAATCTTCCTCATGTATTTAGAGCTACTGGCTGAAAATTGAACACCATGAGTTTACCAGAACACACGATAAGCTGCAAAAAATGAGTTCCCGAAGAAGTTTTCGGGAACTCATCTTATTTCTTTAAATATGCAATTTTTGACGAAGACGTGTACCACGGCTGCCCATTAATTTTTCTAGTAAACCTGCCTTGGCTGCCAAATACAGGTAAGTAAAGAATCCTCCGCCTCCCGCAACTAAAACAACGAGCAAAGCTTTGAAATGACCTGAAGGAAGCGGCCTCAAGATTAAGGAAGTCAAACCATAGAGAACGAGGGTCACTACAAGCATCATAGCTGTAAGAATCGAAATTCCTATAATTCCTTTCAATGTACTTTTTACTCGGAAACCGGTCACTTCATGAATCTTACGGATAATAATCCATGTGCCATAGGCAAATGCGATGGTTGTTGCCACAAGAGGACCATAAGAATGGAAAATCATGATTGAAGGCACCTGCAAAATCAGCTTAATCACCAAAGTAATAATGAAATACCGCATAGCCACCTTAGAGTAGTGCAAAGCTTGCAATATAGGTGCCACCATTGTATACAAAGCCAGCAGGAAACTTTGAAGAACAGCCCAAATAAAGAGCGCGAGCTGCAGGCTGTTTACAGAGCCATAGAAAAGTGTATAAATAGGTGACGCTAAAACCGTCATTCCTAAAACAGCTGGCAGCATAAAGGCTACAAAAAGCTGAAAATCATAAGAAATCAGATGTGCTGTTTCTTTATAGTTTTTCTTCACAAAGTTAGAAGCAATCAATGGCAAAGCTACAGCACCTAATGTCATGGCTTCACCAATCAAAATCATCGTCAGCTTATCTGTATTGGCAGAAAAGTATGAGAAGAACACCAAAAGTTGTGTATCACTGTAATCAGAGACCCAGCGCATTACCGTAACAAAGGTCGCCTGGTCAACGATTTTGAAAATCTGAATAGCTGAGCCAATAACAACAAAAGGAATAGCTTGATAAACCGTTTGTGAGATTAAACGCAAGGCGCTAATCTTTGTAATGCTTGGTCCCGGATTGATAATTTTACCCAGCATATTATTTTTAATCAAATACCAGAGTAAAACGACGCAGGAGCCCAGCATACCAACAAAGGCTGCTGTTGTTGATTGCACAACAGCTTGCGTCCAGTCGCCCCCTGAGAAACCAAGTTTCATGATCATAAAGGTAAATACTAGCATCCAGATGACACGAACAACTTGCTCATAAATCTGGCTTAGAGCAATTGGCTTCATATCATTTAGACCTTGGAAGTAACCTCGAATGACCGACATGGCCGGGAAAATCAGAATAGCCAGTGAAAGTGACCGCATCACTTCCGTCAGGTTTTCTCCTCCCCCAGACATCGTCGCCAGCACGGGCGCTCCAAGATACATCACACCAGCAGCTATGACACCCAGTCCAACCATAAAGAGAAAAATATGACGGACCAAGCGATTGCTTAGATTTTCATCCCCCATAGCGTTATAGTGCGCTACTTCACGGGCAATGGCTACAGGTAGACCTGCCGTAGAAATCAATAGGAAGAGCGCATAAATATTATAGCCCATTGAAAACAGGGCATTTGCTTCATTGTTATGCTCCCCCATCCATGCAAACCAAGGGATGATATATATGGCACCCAGAAGACGTGATGAAATGTCTGATAAAGTGAACCACAGGGTTCCACGCATCATTGTATCCTGCTGTGCTGCCTTATTGTCTCGAATCTCTTTTCGTTTAGTTTCAGCATCCATCTGCTGGAGCTTTTCTTCCATACTGAGATTCCCACTCATTTCTGTACTATTCATTTTTCTATTTTACCACGAACGGGCGCCTTTTGACAATAAAAGTTCGTAACGTGCCTACGCCCTCGTCTTCCTTTCTTAGACAATTTATCTAAATTTTTCACTTGGAAGAGTTACCTTCCACGATCTGTCTGAAACTCCAGATCGTTCGACTCACAAGTATTGCTGAAAAATATCATCGTATGAAGATTAAGGTAAACCATAAGGAGAATGAATGAGATACCTAAAAATTCCTCGACAAAAAGATTCCCTCATCTGACCTTTTATATTCATTAACTTTAGCATATAAAGACTAACAAAATAAGCCCGAAGCACGCTGTTAATTACTATTAAGAATAAGGTTGCCAACACCACTTTCATTTCACCCAAGGAAGTTAGTGTAAAAAATCGGGCAAGCAGGTAGGAAATCGCTTGAATTTTCAGCAATTATTTTTTATAAAAATGCAATTCTTTTATTTTTTCATGACTGCCACTTTTTGGAAGATGAAGATACCCGTGTAACTCAAAATAAAGCTCACCTGAATCACCACAAGCAAACCCAAGAGAGAATGAAATTCTGTGAATTTGCTTTCCTCCAAAATAAAGATAAGAAAGCTGGCAGCAAGAAAAAGTAAAGAAGTATAAATATGTGTTTGGATATTTTTATTTATAAGGACGATTAATAGAAAATGCCCATTACATAAATAACTACAGCAGATGAAACACCAATTACAGCACCAAGTACCCAGGTCCATGTGGCAGCAGTGGCGATCTTAGTCGCAATTGCGCCATAGCTATAGATATAAATACTACGCGCGATAGCCTTAATTTGTGTCCGCCCAAACCCAACTGCTGTTGAAGTTTTACGCATAGCTGCCGGAGTATATCGCACCCCCTCCAAGTTTCTTCCAACCGTTCGGGGCGCGAAAGCACGAAGGGCCAATAATGGCATGTTTCGTCTTTCCATCAACTCTCTTTCTTTTTGCTGCAAAAAAACCAAGTCAGCTTCATCACATGCAGTCTGTTCAAGCAGGTCCGATATTTTGCTGGCTTTTTGGTTAACTTGAATGTCCTTGGCCTGTACCCCCCTGTCATAGACGGTGCAACTATCGAAAATAATAGAGCAGTGGCTACCACACAAGTTCTCTTTTTTTTGGCTCGCTTTTTCATTAAAATTTTCCTTTCATGTAAATCTTTCCCTATATATTTAAGGCGTGAATCACTCAGTGAAAATACGAATAAATATACGAATAGATAATAGAAGAAGCGCAAAATAAGCCCTATCTATTTTCACTGCCTAACTCATACTTAGTATATAACACAAGTACAATCAAAAAATAGTTACAACTTGTGCTTATTTTACTATATGTTGATACTTCTACAGATGCTTATTTAATGGAAAAGCCATCACTAATAAGCTGTTTTGTACTGTTTTATTACAACTTCAAAAACATAAATATATTAAAATTTTAGGAGCTCTCATGCAAATAAACCCATCAGTCGGAGAAACTTATAGGCATTTCCGCACTTCTAAAAATTTCACCCTCAAAGAAGCCGCTCACGAATGCATCTCTATTTCGCAACTCTCAAATTTTGAAACGGGGCGAAGTCTCGTATCTTGTCTCATACTGCTCCATCTTCTGAGTAATATCAATGTTTCAGCCCATGAATTTTTCTATCACCTACATTACCAAGCCAACCACCTCAATTTACTTGCAGAGCGTGAAATAGCTTCCTTGAATAACAACTCTATCCATCTTAAAAACATCCTCAAAAGATATGAATACATACTTTCAAAAAATGCTCCTCTCCCCAAAAGACTACAATTAGATAAAATCCGGGCAGAGCTTGCTTTAAGCACCGTCGAGCCCTCTTTCCAGTTCTCCCCCAAAAACCTTATCATGATAAAACAATACTTGGACAGTGTAAGAATATGGGGCGAATATGAGATTTCTTTATTAAATGACATCGCTCATTTTCTGGATCTAGGAACTTTATCAAAATTCAGTCAAAAAATGCTTGCAGCCACCCAGAGTAAGAGCAGTCATCCCTTCGCTAAAAAAGTTCAAATACTCACCTCTATCAATGTACTTGAGATTTTTATTAAAAATAAACAAAAGTACTTAGCCATGGAACTTATTCATTTTATCGATTCCTTAAGATTCCATGAATTCGACCTTTTTGAAAGAGTCAGTTTCATCTACCAAAAAGCACACTTTGAAGTGACTTTCGGAAATTTTGATGGGCTATGCACAATGAAAAAATGCCAGCATATTTTTGAGATGAGTGAGTCCTATCAAATCGCCCAAAAGCTCGAACAAGAAATCAAAAGTCTAGAATGTTCATTAAAGTAAATCAATCCTATCATCCGGCATTCTACAGTATCTTCTAGCTTTATATTGAACAGCCCTCTCTCCTCCAACTCAAAAACTTCACACGACTGCCAAGTCACAAAATCAGTAGCGAAAATGGTATAATTAAGCCTGTATTATAAGCTCCAATTCATAATCAAATAATATGCCTTATAGTCTAAACTCGCAGCAGAGTTTAGGCGATATGAGCAAAGGAGGCAGAAACACCCATGATAAAATTACAAGAGGCTCTAGAAATTCTGAAAAAAGACGAAAACTTCCACGAAATTGCCTTTAGAAAAGAATATTACTACAACTGGGAGGAAGATTTTGACTTTGATCAGTTGAGCTATGATAGTCGAAATACCTCTGCATCAACCCTGTTCTTTGCCAAGGGACTGAATTTTAAAGCGGAGTATTTAGAAGACTTGGCAGCGCCCTTCTACGTTTCCGAAATAGACTACGAGGTAGACATTCCTGCTGTTATCGTTTCTAATGTTAAGCGTGCGATGAGTCTTCTCGCACAGGCTTTTTATGATTATCCGCAAAACAAACTCAAAATACTGGCCTTGACAGGAACCAAAGGCAAGACAACTTCTGCTTATTTTGCCAAATCCATCTTAGATGAGATGAATGGGCAAAAAACAGCCCTCCTCTCAACGGCTGAAACAACGTTAGACGGCAAAAACTTCTTCAAGTCGGAGTTGACAACGCCTGAAAGTCTTGATTTACTCAAAATGATGCGTCAAGCTGTCGACAATGGCATGACACACCTCGTCATGGAAGTCAGTTCACAGGCCTATAAAACAGAACGTGTCTATGCAATCAACTTTGACGTTGGTGTCTTTCTTAACATTTCTCCTGACCATATCGGACCGGTTGAACATCCGACACTCGAAGATTACTTTTACTGTAAACGTCAACTTTTACACCACTCGAGCTACTTTGTTGCCAACAGTGAAATGACACATTTCAATATTATCAAGCAGGAACTGGAAACACTGGGCATTCCTCATGCTTTCTATGGTGAAAACTCGGAAAATCAAATCGTTGACTCACAAGCGCATGACTTTACAACAAAGGGGCTGGTTAATGGACATTTTGACATACGCCTTCTGGGTAAATTTAACCAAGAAAATGCCCTTGCAACAGCTCTCGCAACACAACATCTGGGTGCCAGTGTCGCTCAGATAAAAGCCGGTCTCGCCAAGGCTGTTGTTCCTGGTCGTATGGAAATGTTGACAACAAGAGATGGGGCAAGAGTCTACGTTGATTATGCTCATAACGGCATCAGCCTGAAAAACTTGGTTTCTGTTGTCGAACCGCATCATAGCGGGAAAATCGTATTAGTCCTTGGAGCAACGGGGAACAAAGGGGAAAGTCGCCGTAAAGATTTTGGTCACGTCATTGAGGAACACCAACGCTTGGAGGTCATCCTCACACAGGACGACTCTAATCACGAAGATCCAAAGGTCATTGCTGACGAAATCGCAAGCTATGTGACACGGCCTTGTGATTTTGAAGCTGACCGTGCCCAAGCTATCAAACTTGCCATCCAACGTGTTCATGATAAAGATGATGCTGTGATTATCGCGGGAAAAGGTGCAGACAAGTTCCAACTGATCAATGATGAGCGTGTGCCCTACCCGGGGGATAGGACTGTTGCTGAGCGGTATCTTTAAGAATGTGAATGATAATGATTTAAATTTTTCAATTGAAAATAAAAAGAGTCGAAACGGTAACTCCCTGTCCGTTCTGACTCTTTTTATTTTTATTCCCTTTTATAAACCTCATAGAAAGTTGAAATGATTACGGAGATTTCTTTCTTTATTGGTTGATAATTATGGCTGGGCGGATGCCTCCCCATTGTGATACAGTTCCAATGGGATTATTACCGTGTAATCTCCCTGTCAGAGTACCTGAATCTATACGCCAAGCAACCCCTGCTGTTCCTCCAGGAGTGCGTAACCACCACCAACCGTTATCTGCTCCACGCCCTCTATGATCAGGAAAGGCACGATTTGGTCCTGATAAATGTGTCACATCTGCCAAAGAGAGGGCAAAAGCACGCGGACTGCCACTTGTATTGACACGTGTTATGTCCGTAGCAACTTCCGGAAAATCGCTTAAGTTATTGGGTAACCAATACTCACCCGGTCCGTCAAATATAACGTCTCCTTGCGAAACTTCTCCAGTTGCAAAAACATCTGCCACAGGACGAACTCTAGATTGAACTACTGGATCAAGAGCATCATACCATTCATTAATACGAGCATTTTGCTCATCCCAAGCAATAAAATTTATCATTCGATTCCGAATAATCAAATGATTCCCTCCACCTTGATTCTCTAGATAACGGTACTGCTCCCCAGCCATAGTAAAGATGGTCCCCGGTGCCATGATGCTAAAGTTGATTTGGTCGGGTTG
>NZ_CALPDE010000030.1 GCF_943193185.1 Lactococcus ileimucosae | reverse complement strand
CGAACACAGAAGTTAAGTCCTATTACGCCGGATGTAGTTGGGGGTTGCCCCCTGCGAGATAGGGTAAATGCCAAGTTTCTATATGGTCCGTTGGTCAAGGGGTTAAGACACCGCCTTTTCACGGCGGTAACACGGGTTCGAATCCCGTACGGACTATATTGTTAATTCCCGATGTATAATCGGGTTTTATTTTATGCGGATTAGCTCAGTTGGTAGAGCGCACGACTGTTAATCGTGTTGTCGTCGGTTCGAGCCCGACATCCGCAGTAAGATGAATCAGCCATCGGCTGTTTTTTTGTTATAATGAAGTGTAAGTGAAGGAAATAGCTGTATAATGCAAAAAAGATATAGAACATGGAATGAATATTTACGAGAGACATTTGGAGAAAAAATCTTTAAGGTTCCTATTGATGCTGGGTTTGATTGTCCCAACCGTGATGGGACCGTTGCTCATGGTGGCTGTACTTTTTGTACTGTGTCTGGTTCTGGAGATCTTATTTTGGAGCCTGATGCACCAATTGCCGATCAGTTTAGGGTGGAAGTAGAATCATTTCATAAAAAGTGGCCAGGGGTTAAAAAATATATTGTGTATTTCCAAAATTTTACGAATACACATGCACCTGTTGAAGTTTTACGTGAACGCTTTGAAGAGGCAGTGAGTCAACCTAATGTAGTAGGGATTTCAATAGGTACGCGACCAGATTGTCTTCCGCCTGATGTGGTTGATTATTTAGCAGAGCTTAATAATCGTATGGAAGTTTGGATTGACTTAGGGCTCCAAACTACTTTTGAAAAAACGAGTGATTTAATTAATAGGGCGCATGATTATCAGACCTATACGGATGCAGTGGCTCGTTTGCGTGAACATAATATTAATGTTTGTGTGCATTTAATAAATGGTTTGCCTGGTGAAACGCGTGAAATGATGTTGGAAAATGTGCGGCGTATGATTTTGGATTCTGATATTCAAGGTGTGAAATTACACTTGCTGCACTTGATGAAGAATACTCGGATGCAACGTGATTACCACGAGGGACGTTTACAACTACTGTCTCAAAAAGAGTATGTTAACATTATTTGTGATCAACTTGAGTTGATTCCCAAACAAATAGTTATTCACCGTCTTACAGGTGATGCTCCTCGTGAAGCTTTAATAGGTCCAATGTGGTCCTTAAAAAAATGGGAAGTGTTGAATGCTATTGACCGCGAAATGGCGCATCGAGGATCTGTTCAAGGATGTAAAGATATTAGAAAAGTGGAGCCTGTTACTTATGCTTAAACCAATTGAAATGTCACATTACATGTTAGCTGAAATAATCAAAGCAGATGATACAGTAATTGATGCGACTATGGGAAATGGTTGGAACACTGCTTTTCTGGCTGCTCTAACAAATAATGTATATGCTTTTGATATTCAACAAGAAGCACTTTATTCTACGAGAAAATTATTGCAGGCAAGGGATTTGCAGGCGAAATTGATTTTGGATGGGCATGAAAACATAGATAAATACGTATCTGAACCCGTTAAAGCTGCTATTTTTAATTTAGGCTATCTTCCTCGAGCAGATAAATCAATTATCACACGTCCGAATACAACTTTAAAGGCTTTGGAGATATTAAAAGAAAAGCTCCTTCCTCAAGGTCGAATTATGCTTGTTATCTATTATGGACACGAGGGAGGAGAAGATGAAAAAGCTGCTGTTATAAATTGGGTAAGTGCCCTTCCCCAATCAGAATGGCAGGTCATGAGATACGAACCCCTAAATCAGATTCATAAGCCGCCATTTTTAGTCTGTATTGAGAAAATATAAGATACGTTTTGAGCGTGTTTTATTTTTTTGTATCCTTATAAGTTGAAAATGAACTATAAAGAGAGAATAAAGTGAATACAGTTGAAACAATAATTGATTCAAAATAGTGTTATCAAGTATTAGATTGTATCAAAAATATAGATAAAGCTTATTGGAAAGTATTGAAAATAAAAAAATATTTGAATACATTGCTATTTATCGATAATAATGGTAGAATAAGAAGATTTTTAGTTATTATTTATTTTTGGAGGAAGAAAATGGAAGGTATCTTACTTGCACTCGTCCCGATGTTTGCCTGGGGCTCCATTGGTTTTGTGTCAAATAAAATTGGGGGAACTGCCAAACAACAAACTTTAGGAATGACTTTTGGTGCATTCGTATTTGCTTTGCTTGTCTTTTTGGTGCATCAACCTCAACTTAGCCTACCTGTTTTTATTATTGGCTTTATCGGTGGACTTATTTGGGCGATTGGGCAGAGCGGTCAGTTTCATTCAATGAAATATCTTGGAGTATCTGTAGCTGGTCCATTATCAGCTGGCTCGCAACTTGTTCTAGCGTCTTTGATTGGGGTCTTTATTTTTCATGAATGGACGCAGAGTATTCAGTATACACTTGGTTTTATTGCAATTCTTGCTTTAATTGTTGGTTTTTATTTTTCTGCTAAACGAGATCCAGAAAATATCATTGCAGTCGAAAAGCATCACTATGCACGTGGTTTGATTAGCCTAGCTTATTCTACGTTGGCTTATGTTTCGTATGTGATTTTATTCAATAATTTATCAGCCCTTTGGTTTAACATTCATTTTGATACTTTGACAATCATTTTCCCAATGTCTATTGGAATGGTTATTGGTGCATTTATTTTATCAGCTGGTGATATTAAAATTGAAGCAGTGGTTTTCAAAAATATTTCCGTGGGCTTGATGTGGGGTGTCGGAAATGTATTTATGCTCCTTGCAGCATCAATGGCCGGGAATGCTATTGCCTTTTCATTTTCACAGCTTGGGGCAATTATTTCAACAATAGGTGGAATTCTCTTCCTCGGAGAGAAAAAAACAAAAAAAGAATTGGCTTATATCACAATAGGTACGATATTGTTTATCATTGGTGCAATTTTATTAGCTGTTGTAAAGTCGAAAGGAATTAATAATTGATCTATTCAAAGGAGTGATATGAACATTTTTCGTAAAAGAGTAGGCCAAGAAAAAAGTGAAATGAAGCGTACTCTTAATTCTATGGATTTAACGCTATTGGGCTTAGGCGCAATGGTTGGAGCGGGAATATTCACTTTAACGGGTATGGGAGTTGCTTTGATCGCAGGCCCTTCTCTTATGATATCCATTATTATTGCTGGAGTAGCTGTGGGGCTTTCGGCTTTGATTTTTGCAGAATTTGCTTCACGGGTTCCAAGTCATGGAGGACCTTATGGCTACATTTATGCAACTTTTGGAGAGTTTCCAGCTTGGATAGTAGGTTGGCTTTTAGCAATTGAGTTTTTTACAACGATATCAATTGTAGCTAAATCATGGAGTGGTTATTTTAAAGGATTGCTTCATTTGCAACTGCCTCCCCTGTTCAACGGTCCACTGGGATCTACCTCAGGATTTTCTATTGATTTGATTCCTGTATTTGTTGTGGCAGCAGTATCTATTATGATTTTCTTGAATGCTCGAACAGTTTCACATTTGAATAACACGTTGGTTGTTTTAAAATTTTCGGCATTGATTATTTTTGTTATTGCTGGACTTTTTTACCTGGAACCAGCAAACTGGTCTAATTTTGCACCCTTCGGTTTAGGTTCTCTGATTGGTGGTCAAACAGGTATTTTACCGGGAGCTTCAATCCTTTTCATCGCCTTTATCGGTTATGAAACAGTATCAACAGCAGTTGATGAAGCAGAAAATCCAAGACGGAATATCCCTTATGGAGTTATTAGTTCACTTTTTGTTGCTGTGACCCTCTATGTTATTGTCACATTGGTGCTTACAGGAACAGTGCCTTACTATAAGTTGAATGTTACGAACTCCATTGCCTTTGCTCTTACTTATCTTGGTGTAGAGTGGGCAGCGACCTATGTTTCAATTATCGCCATCATTACCTTACTCAGCGTGGCTCTCGCAATGTCTTATGCTTTGTCACGCTTACTTTACTCAATGAGTCGTGATGGACTTTTACCGAAGAAACTGAGTAAAATATCTGCGAAACACCAGATACCAGTTAACTCAACTTTATTCATTGGGAGTATTTCATTACTCATTGCTGGATTTGTTCCAATGACTATTCTTGGTCAATTTTTGAGTTTGTCTACGTTGCTTTATTTGATAATTTTAGCGTTCGGTTTGTTGAAGCTACGCAAGGATCACGGACTTCCGCAAGCTAATGAATTTAAAACACCTATGGTGCCTTTCTTGCCTGTCTTATCAATTCTTATCAATGGTTTTTTGATTGTTCATTATCACGTGAGAATATGGCTTTTATTGGTTGTTTTATTGGGAGTAGCAACGCTACTTTACTTTGTTTATAGTTACCAACACTCAAAACTGGAGCAGAATACAAAATAAAAAAGGATTTTCCTAGTATGTTGGAAATCCTTTTTAATTAAAGTTTTTCATTTACAAAGCGGACAAAGCTATTCCACATAACAACAAAGATATTTGCACGTGTGACATCATTTTCAGCTGTGAGTGGAAAATGATGACCAGAAAATCCAGGAAGATAACCTAGATTATCTTTTTGAACTGCAGTAGCTTGAACCAGCTCCTCTCCTTTTTTAATCGGGGCTTCAATAGCTGTCTGAGCCTTTTTATCAAAGGAAATAGAAATTGCATTTGCATCCGCGGTACCGCCCTTAAAAGGAACAACAGCAGAAAAATCTTCTCCGGCTACAAGGTTAATAGTATTTTTCTTTCCATCCTGTACAGGAAGACTTGGAAATTCACTAATCTGATTTCCTTTATCAGCAATCCGTATCTTGGTCCATGAGGCATAGACTTGGTTCATAAGACTATTTGTTAAGCTAAAAGGAGTAGAATTATCTTCTGAAGAATTTTTACTCTCTAGAACAACGGTAATAATACGGAAACCATTCTGTACAGTTGTTGCAGCAAAACAATCCACATAAAACGAAGTTGAACCTGTTTTTAAACCGTCAACGCCAGCGCGTGTTGTTGCAAAGCCAGGCAACATCTGATTCGTATTTGACAAAGTTGTTTCAGACTGTCCACCTTTATCAAATTCAAGTTCTGTTTTTTCAGTAATTTTTAATATCTCAGGGTAATCTTTGAGGAGATGGGTACACATGATGGCAACGTCTTGAGCACTCATTGTGTTGGCATCGTTTTCAGTAGAACCTGGATAAATATTTTCACCGAGTTCACTATTTGGGAGTCCAGAAGAAGAATAAAGTTTAGCATCTGTAATTCCCCATTCTTTAAGCTGGGCCATCATCATGTCAACAAATTTTGGTTCAGAACCGGCTATTTTTTCTGCCAGAGCTATGGCTGCTGAATTGGCTGAAGGGAGAAGCAAAGCATTAAGCAAATCTTTGACTGTAATTTCTGTTCCTTCTGCAAGGGGAATATTACTAGCGTTGCTATTCATTGTTAAATTGTAAGCATAGTCAGAAATAGGTACTTTTGTATCCCAAGCAATTTTTTTCTCATCTACACTTTTATAAACCAGATAGGCAGTTAAAAGCTTGGTGATTGAAGCAATACGTGTGCTAGAATCTGTGGCATTTTGACTGTAAAGAATTTTTCCGCTACTTGCATCAACTGCAATAGAAGATTTAGCCGATACAGAAAAGTCTTCAGCTTGAACACTTATGGTAGTCAAAGGGGAGAATAAAAGCAATAAGGAAAGGAAGATAATCAAGATTTTTTTCATGTTTCCATTATAACATAGACGAGGCTAGGTCAGGTCATGAGTTGAAAAGTGCCTTACTTTTTGAAAGGACAAAGACTAAAGTTGACAGAGTTACCAAAATTTGATACAATACTGAACGGTACTTTTTATATTTGGTCCTAATAAGGAGAACTTGTATAAGTTGCCAAACTTCTTGTCAGAACTTGGATTAAGCGACCATATACTGACATTCCAACTTTATAAAAAAACAGAAAGGATTGTTTATCCGTTTTATTTCGCTTTGCGGTTCTCCGTAAATAAAAAGGATAAGCAGACAGAAAAATGCCTACTATTAACCAATTGGTGCGTAAAGGTCGTCACTCTAAAGTGGAAAAATCTAACTCACCTGCATTGAACATCGGCTACAACAGTCGTAAAAAGCTCCAAACTAAAGTAGCAAGCCCACAAAAACGTGGTGTTGCGACTCGTGTTGGAACAATGACTCCGAAAAAACCTAACTCAGCGCTCCGTAAATTCGCTCGTGTACGTTTGTCTAACCTTATCGAGGTTACAGCATACATCCCAGGTATCGGTCATAACTTGCAAGAACACAGCGTAGTTCTTCTTCGCGGTGGTCGTGTAAAAGACTTACCAGGGGTACGTTACCACATTGTTCGTGGTGCACTTGATACAGCTGGTGTAACAGATCGTAAACAAAGCCGTTCTAAATACGGTACTAAAAAACCAAAGGCGTAATTGAAAGGAGATAAGAAGAATGCGTAAAAATCGTGCCCCAAAACGTGAAGTTTTGGCAGATCCAGTGTACAACTCAGTAGTAGTAACACGTCTTATCAACCGCGTTATGCTTGATGGTAAACGTGGCGTTTCTACAAATATCGTTTACGGAGCTTTCAAACAAATCGAAGAAGCTACTGGAAACAACCCACTTGAAGTTTTTGAAACAGCTATGGAAAATATCATGCCTGTTCTTGAAGTTCGTGCGCGTCGTGTTGGTGGTTCTAACTATCAAGTCCCAGTTGAAGTTCGTCCAGAACGTCGTACAACTCTTGGACTCCGTTGGTTGGTGACTATTGCTCGTAAACGTGGTGAGCACACAATGCAAGATCGTCTTGCAAAAGAAATTCTCGATGCTGCAAACAATACTGGTGCAGCAGTTAAGAAACGTGAAGACACACATAAAATGGCAGAAGCAAACCGTGCGTTCGCTCACTTCCGTTGGTAAAAAAATTGACTTTAGTCTTAATTTTGTAAAAAATCTCGATCAAAAAGGTCGAGGTTTTTTTCATTATTTTTAAAATAATGAAAAATACTAATCATTTTAATAACAAAAAATTACTAAAATCATATAAATGTGTTGCTGATTTATTGAAATTGTAGTAGAATAGAGCGAAAACACTTTCAAATAAGAAATATAAGGAGTATATTGAACATCATGAAAAAATTGTCTAAGACCGCCTATGGCGGCATCGCAGGGAAAGATTATGTCCCTTACGAAGATGGACGCAAAAAGAGTGCTGGCAACCCCGTTGTAGTTATTATTGGTATTATTTTAGCGATTCTCTTTGCAGCATCTACAGCATATTCGGGAATGCGTGCAGGGTTGACAGTGGCTGCTGGTATCCCAGGTGCTATTCTCGGGTCAGGACTTTTGTCTATTTTTATCCGTAAAAACAACTTCCTCATGAAGAATATTCTTCAATCAATGGCAACTGGTGGTGAATCAATTGCTTCGGGACTTATCTTTGTATTGCCCTCTGTTATTCTCATTGGACAACAGGTAACTTTCTTTGAAGGTGTTATTGTTGGTGTTGCTGCCGTTCTTGTATCGCTTGGTATCTTGTCATTTGTGCAAGATTATCTCTTGGTAGAAGAGCATGGAACACTTGTTTATCCGGAAGCAATGGCTATCTCAGAAACACTTGTTGCTTCGTCAACAGGTGGGAACTCACTTAAATACATGGGAATTGGTTTCAGTGTAGGTGGTATTATTACAGCTTTCACATCAGCAGTTTTTGGTGTTATTAACAATGTTGTAAGCTACACAAATGAAACATTCTACAAATGGAAACTTGAGATTGAAGTAAATCCTATGCTAGCAGCTATTGGATTTATTGTTGGTCTTGAAGTTGCCGTAATGATGTTTGCGGGATCTATTCTTGCGAACTTTGGTATCGTTCCATTGATTGGCTACTTTTCAGATATGGCTGGCGGTGGTCATAATGTTTGGAACGACACTTCAATCACGATTCAAGCAATGGATTTTGCAGCTATTTCAGGTTCATATGTAAGATATATTGGTGCAGGTATGATGATTTCTGGTGGTATGATTGGTGCTATCCGTCTTATCCCTACAATTATCAATTCTGTAAAAGCAACTCTTGAAGGCCGTAAGAATGCTGAAGCTGGCGAACGTGATTCACTTGGTATCTTTGCTATCCTTATTGGTATTGTTGCAACATTTATCGTTGGTTTCCTTATCTCTGGTGGGAATATTGCGATGGCTTTCATTGCAGGTATTTTGTCAATCATTCTCTCAATGTTATTCATCATCGTTGCGGGGCGTTTGACTGGTACGATTGGTACCTCTAACTTACCTGTATCCGGTATGACAATTGCCTCACTTGTTATCATGACTTTAGTCTTCTTGGTAATGGGTTGGACATCTGATAACGATCTAAAATCACTCTTGCTCTTTGGTACTTTCATCGTTGTAGCGATTTCTGTAGCTGGTGGTTACACACAAGCACAAAAAGTTACATTCATTACGGGTGGTAATAAATATGAGGTACGCCGTTTCTTCCTCGTTGCTGCTGTTCTTGGGGTTGTTGTCGTAACAGGGGTTATTGTATTACTTAGTGACCAGCTAGCTTTAACAGGTGATGCAGCACAGTTTGCATTGCCACAGGCCAACTTGATGGCAACGTTGACGGATGGTATCATTGGTGGAGAACTCCCATGGCATATGATTATTGCAGGTATCGTGTTTGGTATTATTCTTTACATGATTAAAGTTCCAGTTATGACTTTTGCGATTGGTTTCTACCTCCCAATTTCAACAACATCAATTATTTTAGTTGGTGCATTGGTTCGTGTTTTGATTGGAATCCTCAGTAAAAAAGATACCGAAGCAGTGCAAGAAGAACGCATGTCATCAGGTGTTTCTCTCTCATCTGGTTTAGTTGCTGGAGCATCTATCATTGGATTGTTGGGGATTATTCTTCAAGTTACAGGTGTTGTAACGCCTGGAACACCGACAGGTTTCCTCGGTTCCAACAGTATGGCTTGGATTCTCATGCTAATCTTAGTTGTTGCAATCGTAGTACCTCTGATGTCTGTCAAAAAAGCTTCGACATCTTCCAAAACTGAAAATGAATAACAAGAAAAAAGAAGAAATCTCAGATAAAAATTTGAATATGGTTTTCCGAAAAAAAGACAAAGTGCTGTTTGAATGGCATGAAGGTCGAATTCGGATTTATAAAGATCAAAAACATTGGACACAAAATCTCATGCGTAAGATGGGTGCAAAAATACCTCAGCGTACCTATATGTCTTTGGATGAATATGGTACACTTGTCTTTAGTATGATTGATGGAAAAACTACTGTAAAAGAGATAGGAGAAGCACTGAGTACCCAGTATGAGGAGGCTTCTCAACAGCTCTATGAACGGCTTTTCCTTTATCTCAATCATTTAGAAACTGTTGAAAGATGGATTGAGATTGTTGACAAAGGGGAGTAATCTCCTTTTTCTTTTGTTTTATTTTTGGAAGAATTAGATGAATTTTTCTCAAAAATATCGGAAAGGTAAAAATAGAACTATAAAAACCTTGATTATTATGATATAATGGGGTGTAAAACTAAAAATTAACTAGGAGAAAACTATGGCTCGCGAATTTTCACTTGAAAATACTCGTAATATCGGTATCATGGCTCACGTCGATGCCGGTAAAACAACTACCACTGAACGTGTCCTTTACTATACTGGTAAAATTCACAAAATCGGTGAAACGCACGAAGGTGCATCACAAATGGACTGGATGGAGCAAGAACAAGAACGTGGTATCACTATCACTTCTGCTGCAACAACTGCCCAATGGAAAGGCAATCGTGTAAACATTATCGATACACCGGGTCACGTGGACTTCACGATTGAAGTACAACGTTCACTCCGCGTCCTTGACGGTGCGGTAACAGTACTTGATGCTCAATCAGGTGTTGAACCACAAACTGAAACAGTTTGGCGTCAGGCAACTGAATATAAAGTTCCACGTATCGTCTTTGCGAACAAAATGGATAAAGTTGGTGCTGATTTCTTCTACTCACTTTCTACATTACATGATCGTTTGGGTGCCAACGCTCATCCAATCCAAATTCCAATTGGTTCTGAAGAAGATTTCGTAGGGATCATTGACTTGGTAACTATGCGTGCAGAAATCTATACTAACGACCTTGGTACAGATATCCGTGATGAAGAAATTCCAGCAGAATACAAAGAACAAGCTGAAGAATGGCGTACAAAACTCATTGAAGCTGTTGCTGAAACAGACGAAGATTTGATGGAAAAATACTTTGCCGGTGAAGAAATCACTGAAGCAGAGTTGAAAGCTGCTATTCGTAAAGCAACAATCAATGTTGAGTTCTACCCAATGCTTGCAGGTTCTGCCTTCAAGAACAAAGGTGTTCAAATGATGCTTGATGCGGTTATTGACTACCTCCCAAGCCCATTGGATATTCCTGCAATCAAAGGTGTTAACCCGGATACAGATGAAGAAGACGAACGCCCAGCCTCTGATGAAGCACCGTTTGCAGCACTCGCCTTCAAGATTATGACTGACCCATTCGTTGGACGTCTTTCATTCTTCCGTGTTTACTCAGGGACATTGGATGCCGGCTCATACGTGTTGAACACATCTAAAGGTAAACGTGAACGTATCGGACGTATTCTTCAAATGCATGCGAACACACGTCAAGAAATCCAAACAGTTTATGCTGGTGATATTGCTGCCGCTGTTGGTTTGAAAAATACAACAACTGGTGACTCATTGACTGATGAAAAAGCAAAAATTATCCTTGAGTCTATTGACGTTCCAGAACCAGTTATCCAACTTTCTGTTGAACCTAAATCTAAAGCTGATCAAGATAAAATGGGTGTTGCCCTTACTAAATTGGCAGAAGAAGATCCAACATTCCGCGTTGAAACAAACGTTGAAACTGGTGAAACGGTTATCTCTGGTATGGGTGAACTTCACCTTGACGTCCTTGTTGACCGTATGAAACGTGAATTCAAAGTTGAAGCTAATGTTGGTGCGCCTCAAGTATCATACCGTGAAACTTTCCGTGCACCTACTCAAGCACGTGGATTCTTCAAACGTCAATCAGGGGGTAAAGGTCAATACGGTGACGTATGGATCGAATTCACACCGAATGAAGAAGGTGCTGGTTTCGAATTTGAAAATGCTATCGTCGGTGGTGTGGTTCCACGTGAATTCGTGCCTGCCGTTGAAAAAGGTTTAGTAGAAACTATGGCTAACGGTGTCCTTGCAGGTTACCCAATGGTTGATATTAAAGCTAAACTTTACGATGGTTCATATCACGATGTCGATTCATCAGAAACTGCCTTCAAGGTTGCGGCTTCACTTGCTATGAAAGAAGCTGCTAAGACTGCACAACCTGCAATCCTTGAACCAATGATGAAAGTTGTCATCACCGTTCCTGAAGAAAACCTCGGTGATGTTATGGGTCACGTGACAGCGCGTCGTGGACGTGTAAACAGCATGGAAGCACATGGTAAATCACAAATCGTTAATGCATTTGTACCACTTGCTGAAATGTTTGGTTATGCAACTACACTTCGTTCAGCTTCACAAGGTCGTGGTACATTCATGATGACATTTGACCACTACGAAGACGTACCTAAGTCAGTACAAGAAGAAATCATCAAGAAAAACGGTCGCGGTGGTGACGCAGAATAATCTTTGATTGTTTCAGTTAATATGTAAAGCAGAATCTAAAATAGATTTTGCTTTTTTTGTTCAGGATATTCATATCAGAAACCAGAATACTTCTCTTTGCAGTAGTTTTTTCACTTGATTGTTCGGTTTTTCTAAGTTATAATTAAATTGTTAAAAGGAAAAGGGTGAATAATATGAAAAGAAACGAACGATTAGTGGATTTTACAAATTTTTTACTAAATAGACCTAATAGAATGTTGAATCTTAATGAAATTAGCAAGCGTTACGAAGTTGCCAAGTCCTCTATTTCGGAAGACCTCGTTTTCATCAAACGCGTCTTTGAAAATCAAAATATTGGAATTGTTGAAACTTTTCCTGGAAGTTTAGGTGGAGTGCGTTTCACACCTCATATTTCAGATGAAGTTTCTCGTGAACGTGCAATGGAACTCGCCGATCTCTTACGGGAGGAAAATCGTATCTTACCTGGAGGTTATATCTATCTCTCAGATATCTTAGGTCATCCAGCTAATTTAAAAAAAATCGGACAGATTATTGCTCATGAATATTGCGAAAAACAGATTGATGTTGTTATGACTATCGCAACAAAAGGGATTCCCATCGCACAGTCTGTTGCTGAAATCTTGGATGCACCCTTTGTTATCGTTCGTCGAGACCCTAAAGTCACTGAGGGAGCAACACTAAATGTGAACTATATGTCAGGGTCAAGCAGTCGTGTCGAAAATATGACTCTTTCTAAACGCAGTTTATCTATTGGTCAAAGTGTCTTGATTGTTGATGATTTTATGAAAGGGGCAGGAACAATCAATGGTATGAAGAGTCTTGTTTATGAATTTGACTGCTTCTTGGCAGGTGTGGCTGTCTTTCTTGAAGGACCTTTTAAAGGAAAGCGTTTAGTAGATGATTATAAATCCATCCTAAAGGTGGATAAAATAGATGTGGCTAAACGTTCCATCGAAGTAGAACTGGGTAATATATTTGAAGAAAAGTAAAGATAATAAAAAGTGAGCTTGGGTTTTATTACCGAAGCTTTTTTCGTTTAGGAGAAGTTCCTGCTTTATCCGTCGAGAGCTGGAATAAAGAATTCCCAATTTAATTGACCGCTCTTTTTTTCATCAGAGGAGAACAGTAAGCTCATTACACTTTCTCTTTTTGGGAGATTTAGAATATAAAAAAAGCTTTGTCTAGCTTGACAAAGCTTTTAATTCAGGGTAGAAATTTTATTTAGCGGCCAGATACGAAACACGGTACGACCGACAATCTCGGAACGTTTAAAAGTCCCAACAGCGCGACTATCTCTTGAGACGATACGATTATCGCCTAAGAGAAGATATTCTCCCTCAGGTACTTTAATGGTGAAAGTCGGATTTCCTGTTGTATCTGTTGTAAAGGCTTGGGACTGTTGTGCCAGTTGAACGAAGTAAGCACGATTTGCTTCCGAGAGTTCAGAGGTTAACGCATAATTCTGATAGGTCTTTTCCAGTTCGCCATCTGATAATTGCTTCTTGAAATCTGCCAAATATGGTTCGTCTGTTTTTTGACCATTGATATAAAGCTGATCATTATCAAATTTTATCTCATCACCTGGCATTCCAACCACACGTTTAACAACATCTTTGGTTTCAGTTTGACCATTTATTGACTCAGTCTCTTTAGCAACTACAATATCAAAACGATTAATGCTTGCCGTTTTGATAAGAACAAGGCGCTGTTTATCTGCCAAGGTCGGATCCATGGAGTGACCATCTACAACAACGAGTGACCAGATGAAGATTCGAGATAAGATAGCAATGGTTATAATTGCTAAAAAGATGCCCCATTCTTTGAGGAAGCGCATGAAAGCGTTAGGTTGCGTATTTTTTCTAGTGTTTTCCATATTTAACTTTCTATTATTTGAGCTAGATTTATTGCTTTTTTTGTATTTGCAAAATGTAGTTTGGCATATTTTTCTAAACTTTCTGGACCACTGTGATGAACGATTTTCGCCGCGACATAATCAGAATTTTTTCCAGCTCCACTTGGCAACTGCATCCCAGATTCTAGAGAAAGTGCTTTGAGATTCTTCAAGAAAAGATAGCGTGCGATAATAGAACTACAGGCAACAGCTAAAAACTGATCCTCAGCCTTGGTCAAAAGAGTAACTTTCCCAGCGACCTTATTTTTTTCAGCACTTAAGTATTTTTGATAATTTTTCTCACTTGTAAAAGCATCAATAATTATGTGGTCAATGGGTTCAGACACATGTTGCTCAAGCAGGTGTATTGCTTGATTATGCAAGGCAACTTTGATACTTACAGCGTTATAACCTGATGCAATCACTTTGTTATATTTCATAGGTTCTACTATCAAAGGGACATGGAGAATATGTGCCATCAATTGTGGAGCAATTTGACAAATTTTGCTATCATTCAACTTTTTAGAATCAGTGACACCCAAATTCTTTAAAAAGAGGACGTCCTTATCGGAGATAAAACTTGCTACAACGACAAGTGGACCAAAGTAGGAGCCATTCCCAACTTCATCTGTACCTATTATATTAGCTTGCTGCTTGGGCTGTGCAGTAGCTGTATATCCAAATTGATGCGCGATGTTTTCTGCCTCTTCCCCCTGAAAGACAACTTTTCCAGAATTGTAAACAGAAATAGTGGCTTTGGGCAGTTTAGCATAAAAAGTGATATATTGATTTTTTGATGCTTTCTTGTATTTATTGAATTTGAGAAAAAGTTTGTCCAACATTTTTCGATTTAGGGTAAGCACTACATTCATGATAATAGTTTAACATAAAAGCAAAAAAATTAAAAATGAATCTTGACAATACTTGATATATATGATAACATGATAAACGGTATTGTTTACCCCATTTTTGTGGCCCCGGAAACCCAAAAATATCTACAGGACTTTTACACCTGACGTAAACAAATTCTAAGTAAAGGAAACTTAACCCAAATGATGAAAACAACATTCATGGCTAACGCTTCAAACGTTGACCGTAAATGGTACGTGGTTGATGCAACTGATGTACCCCTTGGTCGTTTGTCAGCCGTAGTTGCTAGCGTACTTCGCGGTAAAAACAAACCAACATTCACTCCACATACAGATACAGGCGATTTTGTTATCGTTATCAATGCTGAAAAAGTAAAACTTACTGGTAACAAAGCAGCGGATAAAGTTTACTATCGTCACAGCCTTCATCCAGGCGGCTTGAAATCAATCACTGCTGGTGAACTCCGTGAGAAAAACGCTGTACGTTTGATTGAAAAATCAGTTAAAGGTATGCTTCCACACAACACTCTTGGACGTGCTCAAGGCATGAAACTTAAAGTGTTTGTTGGTGGTGAACACACACATGCAGCACAAAAACCTGAAGTTCTTGATATTTCAGGTCTTATCTAAGGAGGGAACGCACTAAATGGCACAAGTACAATATGCTGGCACAGGACGCCGTAAAAATTCAGTTGCTCGTGTACGTCTCGTACCCGGCACAGGTAAAATCGTAATTAATAAACGTGATGTAGAAGACTACATCCCACAAGCAGCACTTCGCCTTGTTATCAACCAACCATTTGCAGCTACACAAACTGAAGGTAGCTACGACACGCTCGTAAACGTAAACGGTGGTGGTGTATCAGGTCAATCAGGAGCTATCCGTCACGGTATCGCTCGTGCATTGCTTGAAGTGGATCCAGACTTCCGTGGTGCTTTGAAACGCGCTGGCTTGCTTACACGTGATGCTCGTATGGTTGAACGTAAAAAAGCTGGTCTTAAGAAAGCCCGTAAAGCTTCACAATTCTCAAAACGTTAATCTGTTTCAGATATACCAAGGTTTTGGACTATTATTTGGTGGAAATTGGTGTAAAAATCGATTTTTCTATCAATATAAAAATAAAAGCAAAAGACATCAGTATTTTACTGGTGTCTTTTTGATATAAAACTATTTGCCTTAGGAATGTGTTTATATAAAGTATCATACTCTTTGACATATACATCATAGAAGTAGAATGCATTTTTAAATGCCCCACCGAAATCTAATATTTCTATCGTTCCTTGTAGCGCCTCGCCATTGAAGTTAAATTTAACTTTTTGTCCTCTAAAATATTTCATCGGCTGAAATCTATAGTTGTTTTTAAAAGTCATCTGTGTCTTGCTGTGGCTTTTTAGTGCTATCAATTCCTTGTCAAATCATGTGTGACTTTGCAACTCCGATATAAGCAAGGGATTCTGGGCTGGCCTGCGTGTTGAATTTCGCTATAAGGTAAAGTTAGTAACCTGTGCCTTTTAAATCGCTTTTCGTATTCCTTCATGCATTTCAGAAACATCAGTGTTTCCGTACTTTTATCTCATAAATTTATAGACTAGAAAATTTCTGTTTATCTAACAGTGAATATCCTTCTAAATTTGGTATAATTGAGTGAACATTGTTATTTTATAGAGAGCTTTTAGGGAGAAACAATTTATGCCACTTGCGACAATTTATAGTTTTATTGGAATGCTGATTATGATTAATACGGTACTCGCGCTTGTGACGATTTTTAGAAAACCGAGATCAATTTCGAGCATTTTAGCCTGGTTCATGTTTTTAGTTTTCTTACCAGGTATTGGTTTCCTTGGCTATCTTTTTTTGGGAAGAGGACTAGATCGAACAACTGTACGTCGTTTTGAAGAGGAGAATAAATATAATTTATCCATTCTGGGTCAGCGAGTGCATGAAAATAACCAAAAGTTTGCTCCGAAAGAAATGGCACCTCATGAAAAACTTCTTAAGCGGTATTTTAACAATATGGAACGTACGCCTTTATGTCGAGGTAATAGTGTCAATTTTTATCTTGATGGTAAAGAAAAATTTACAGCTTTATTTGAAGATATAAAAAATGCTAAAGATAATATCCATGTGGAGTATTATGCTTTTTTCAGTGACAAAATTGGCACCCTCTTTCGTGATCATCTGATTTCCAAAGCTAAAGAAGGCGTTGAAGTTAGAGTAGTGTATGATCCATGGGGCGGAAAAACAAAGAGAGATTTTTTCAAACCCTTAGAAGAAGCTGGTGGAAAGGTTACAGCCTTTATCACTTCACGTAATGCTCTGATGAAAACGCGCCTCAACTATCACTTGCACCGTAAAATTGTCGTCATTGATGGTCAAATTGGATGGACAGGTGGTTTTAATGTTGGGGATCAATATATATATAACAGTAAAAAATTTGGTTTTTGGCGAGATACTCATGGACGAATTGTTGGAACCGCAGCCTTTGGTCTCCAAGAAACCTTTATCCGAGATTGGAATGTTTCCGTTAAAAATCCTAAAGATAAGCTTGAACGCAAAGACAATTATTTCGTAGTACCAGAGGACAGCGGAAATATTGATATTCAAATCGTTACAAATGGACCAGAGAGCGACAATAAAACACTGCGTACCGGCTTTATCAAAATGATTATGGATGCTGAGGACTATATCTGGATTCAGTCCCCCTACCTCATTCCGGATGACCCAATGATAACAGCTCTTGTAGCAGCAGCTAATTCAGGTGTAGATGTAAAAATTATGATTCCCGATATGCCTGATCATCCCTTTATTTTCCGAGCAACACAATATTATGCAAACTACCTTCACAAACACGGTGTCCAAATTTACAATTATACGAATGGATTCATCCACTCAAAAACACTCGTAATGGATGGAAAGCTAGGTGTATTTGGTACAACTAATCAAGATATAAGAAGCTATGAGTTAAATTTTGAAGTCAGTGCTTTTTGTTACGATGAAGGAGTAGCTAAGGAAATGAAAAGAACATTTGAAGTGGATTTGGAAAAATCAACGCTTCTCACAGACAAGGCTCTTGCACAGCAATCACTCTGGCTTAAGATAAAACAAAACTTTTCACGATTACTGAGCCCGATATTGTAGATTCTCTAAAGAGACACTTCTTGTGTCTTTTTTTATCTCTAGAAAAGAAACGCGACAACAGCGGGCTTAAACCGGCCGATCTTAAAAAAAGAGGAGGAAAAGGTTATTTTATTCTTGACAAG
>NZ_CALPDE010000029.1 GCF_943193185.1 Lactococcus ileimucosae | reverse complement strand
TTGCCTAAGCGCCTTATTAGTTCAAAATCAAAAAAATATCGTTTTTGATTTTGACCGTCATAATGCCAGCCTCCGTCCGTCCTCCCAAAGGAGTAATCCTGGCTGGTCAGTCCTGTAGGACCTTATCTAATAAGATTTTGACTCTAACAGGCACTAATGTTGAATGGCACGTTTTGACGAAGCTGCTTCAATATTTTATGAAGTTAAATTTAAATCTTTGCTTTTTATTTTTCAGAATTTTAGCATCATTGCTTGTTTTTCGTCTCGAATACTGCCTTTTCTTCTTCCAGATATGCAAGGTCTTGTGATTTCATGAAAGGGATATAGATGAGGACACAAAGGATCAGTTGTACCAGCTGGGCAACAATACCTTGCCAACCATTTGTAAGGAAACCGCCGAAAATAATCGGAAATCCTGTTGGAAGGTTACCCCCGTTTTGATAGGGGAGAAAGCCAATGATTGTTAATAGCCATGCAGAGAATACAGAGACAGCAGGTGTCAACATTAAGGGGATGAGCATTCGTATATTCATAATCTGTGGCAGACCAAATTTTACAGGTTCAGATATCCCAAACATAGAGGGGATGACGGAAAGTTTACCAACTGATTTGAGTTGTTCAGATTTACACTTGAAGATTGCAAGCAAGGCAACCGCAAAACTTCTAGCTCCTCGATTATTTAGAATAAAACCTGTAGTGAATAAGAAAGGTAGCGCTTGCCCAGCGCTATAGGCTTCGAGATTAGTCATTTGCGGCTGTTGGTAGACCATCATAAGGACAGGATAGATTGCAAGTACACCGTGAATACCAAAGAACCAGATAAGTTCGATAAAGGCGACAATAAACATGGCTGCAAAAATATTTGAACCCAGAGAGAGAAGCGGTTTTTGCAAGAGGGTATTGATTAAATTAATCATGCTGGCTTGTGAGCTCAGGGAAACAAGGAGAAAGATGCCTCCCATCACTGTAGCGACGAGAATCCCAGGGAGAATGGATTCAAAGGTCTTCTGAACCACTGGAGGAACGGAGTCAGGCATTTTAATTGTTAATTTTTTCTCCATAAAGAAGATATATAACCGTGTCCCGAGTAATCCACCAATCATCGCAACAAATATACCAGCAGAGCCTAAATCTACGAGATTTAAAAACTGTGTTTTATCCTCAACGGACAAGTTGCTTAGGATAAAAAAGGACAGAGTTCCAACTATTGTAGCATTTAGCGGATCGTGTTTTAGATTTATTGCTAGCTTGTAAGAAATTAGTATTGCAACATAAACAGCGACAATGCTAATAGTCATGGCATTAATTTGCTCAAATAATTTTGTTAAACCGATACTCTGGAAGAAAGGCTTGATTCCCCAAAAATTAATGGCATTAAGTAAAGAAGCAACAGAGCTAATCATCATGATAGGCATCATTCCCATCATGGCCTCAGAGATTGTACGCATGTATAAATTACTGGCCATTTTTCCTGCTGTCATGGCAAATGCTTGCTTGATTTTATCGTATTTCTTTTGATTCATTTTCTTCACGACATTACTCATTTTTATCTTTCTCATTGCTTTCTAAGTATCTCTCCTTGAGATACTGAATGTGCTTTTCGGTAATTGAAAGTTCTCTTTTTGCATAGTTTTCAATGCTTTGGTAGTGCTCCTCGATATAATTTAAGGCCGCTCCCAGAAACCTTGTGTCCGCTTTTTTAAAATAACTTATGGCTTTAACTAACGAGGAATTTCCCGTTTCTTCTTGAATTTTTTCAAGACTCTGCTGATTTTTATCTTTCTTATAGAGATTGGTTAAAAGATAGTCCTTGAGGATATCTTTTTTTGCTACGCCAAGTAAGCCTTGGAGGAGGGCAACACCGTATCCTGTCCGATCTTTTCCACCTCGGCAGTGTTGAACGATTTTTCCATTATCAGGGTTTAAATAAATTTCTATCATGCTTTTATAAACCATTTTACAGTGCGGATCGGTTACAAAAGTCTGGTTTTGCTTAATCATTAAAAACTCGACCAAGTCAGGTGTTAACTTACTTTGGTCCTCCATATCGATTTCCCCATGTTCTGCGGAAGCTAAAGCTGCGATGTCAGCAATGGGTGTCAGATAAAAAGTTTTTTTCTGTCCGAAGTCTTTATTTTCATTTCCATAACGTTCTTTGAGGCTTCGATAATCAATCACAGTTTTTATATTTAGTTTCTGCAGTGTTTGTCTATCTTTTTTTGTCAGGTGGCTGAGCTCATCTGAACGGTATAAAACTCCTTTCTTAAGTCTCCTTCCATCTGTCGTTTCATAACCTCCAAAATCTCGGAAATTATAAAGCTGTTCCAAGTGAAGTTTCTCCATTAATTCTTCTCCTTTCTTTTTACATTTAGTATAAAAAAATTTGAACATAAAATATAGAGTATTCACTGAGTTTGACAGCTTTTCCCAAACTTTTGGGATTTGTCTTAAATTTCTGAGTTTTGTCGTCAACACTCTTCGCCTTGCACACGTAAAGTGTCTTCGGACTTCTTTGAACTTAAAAAATTTATCTCCAAGAGGCTAAAAAGGAGTTTTTGTAGGCGAGTGTGATGGTGAGAAAATGTCCTCTTATTTTTGTTTTTGCCGTGAAGCGGAGTCCCAAATGAAACGTTGACAACCTGTCTTTAAAATGTTTCACTTGGGCATTTTTGTTTTTTTAATTACTTTTTTTATTTTAGAGTTAAATGGTATAATGAAAACGAATACAAATGAAAAAGAGTTTTAAACAGAATAAAGGTGCTATTAAGGGAGGGCATGTTGGCAACATTAGAGGAAGTTATTGGACCATATTTGAACGATTTATCTGACAACAAAAAACAGACGTATCATGCTTTAATTAAGCATCAAGAGGACATTCCTAATCTTAGCTTAGCCCAGATGGCAGAGCGCATTTACACCTCCAAGTCCTCACTTTTACGCTTTATTCAAAAATTAGGGTTTAAGGGTGTTTCTGATTTCAAGTATTCTCTTGATTGGTCCTTACCATATGCGGAAGCAGGGCAGGTTGACTTTGACTTGGGAGAGACTGTGCAAGGGATAGACAGCATGTTGACGAAGGGCTTATTGATGGATTTTAATGAACTGGTTAAGTCTTCCTCAACTATTTATCTTTGTGCTTCGTCAGAGAGTCAGTATATTCTAATGGAGCTCTTTTCTTACCTCCTCTTAAAAAAAGGCTACCCTTCTTCTCGCCTTCGGATTTCCTCTGCTTCGGAGCTGACGACAGCAGTATTTAAGAGACTTTCCAGTCAATCTTTGGTGGTTTTTTTCTCAGCGAATGCGAAGTCTTCAGCAGTTCGGGAGGCTTTGTGCAGTCTTAAAAAGCGGGAAATCTCGACCATGTTAATCACTGAGCACTCGAGTGAAGGCTTAAAAGGGGAAGTGAAGTTACTTCTCGCGATGAATTTTCCCGGTCATCTTTCAGGCATCTCCAGTCTTAGATTAGGCTTAAGCAGTCTTTTTATCAATCGTCTTGTTGAAAAGGCCTTATAAAAACAAGTAAAACTTTTACTTGTTTTTATTATGCTACAATATCGAAAAAACCAATATTATATATTGATTTAGAGTTAGAAATAGGATATAATATTGAAGTGTTCAATATTTTGTGATGAAATATATCGGGATGAAACAACTTTAACAACAAGATAGGATGCTAGAGAAGATGCCTGAATTACCAGAAGTCGAAAATGTTCGGCAAGGCTTGGAAAAGCTGGTGAAAAACAAAAAAATCCTCAATATTAAGAGTTCTTATCCAAGAATGGTTCTGACGGGATTTGAGGAGCTAAAAAAAGAACTTGAAGGACGGGAAATTAAAGATATTAAGCGCCGAGGTAAATATTTGTTATTTGACTTTGGACAATGGACGTTAATTTCTCATCTGCGCATGGAAGGGAAGTATCGTGTTGAGCCTCTAGGGTTTGAAAGCCAAAAGCATGACCATATCTTTGTGGAGTTTTCGGATGCGGTACTTGTTTATGCAGATGTGAGAAAGTTTGGGACATGGGAGTTGCTGGATTCTGAGAAAGTTGAGCAGTATTTTACATCGAAAAAGATTGGTCCTGAGCCCAGAAATGAAGATTTTGATGAGGCTCTCTTTTCAAAAAAACTGCATCAATCACAAAAGAAGATTAAGCCCTATTTATTAGACCAAACTTTGGTTGCAGGTCTGGGAAATATTTATGTGGATGAAGTGCTCTGGCGCTCACAGGTGCATCCCGAAACAGTGAGTTCAGAGCTAAGTGCAAAACAAATTCATCTGATTCATGATAAGACGATTGAAGTACTGCAGACAGCAGTGGAACGTGGGGGCTCTAGTATTCGCACTTATAAAAATGCGATGGGGAAAGAAGGAAGTATGCAGGAGCTCCTTATGGTTTATGGTAAGCAAGGGGAAATTTGCCCCCGGTGCCGTAAAGCCGAAATCGAAAAAATAAAGGTTGCAGGCCGCGGCTCACATTTTTGCCCCTATTGTCAAAAAATAAAGTGAAAATTCAAGATTTTTACGTGTAAGATTATGTGATGCAATCAGTTTCAAACAAAATGAAAAATGCTATAATATAAAGAGCAAAAAGATTAACGGAGAAAGCAATGGCTACAAAGAAAAAGAAAAAATTAGAAGATATTACAAAAAAATATGGTGCAGAGCGTGAAAAAGCACTGAAAGAAGCTCTTGACCTTATCGAAAAGGACTTTGGGAAAGGTTCTTTGATGCGTTTGGGAGAGGCAGCCAGTCAAAAAGTCCAAGTGACAAGCTCGGGGAGTTTGGCACTGGATATTGCGCTGGGAGCTGGGGGGTACCCTAAAGGACGTATTATCGAAATTTATGGTCCAGAAAGTTCTGGTAAAACAACCGTTGCCCTTCATGCAGTTGCTCAAGTGCAAGCCGAGGGGGGAATTGCTGCCTTTATTGATGCTGAGCATGCCTTGGATCCTGTTTATGCAGCGGCTATTGGCGTAGATATCGATCAGCTTCTTTTATCACAGCCTGACTATGGTGAACAAGGGCTGCAGATTGCGGAAAAATTGATTGAGTCAGGCGCTGTTGACCTTGTTGTTGTTGACTCAGTAGCTGCTTTGACACCTCGTGCCGAAATCGACGGAGAAATTGGCGACTCTACAGTCGGCTTACAAGCTCGTATGATGAGCCAAGCCATGCGTAAGCTCGCTGCAGGTATTAACAAGACAAAGACAACAGCTATTTTCATCAACCAATTGCGTGAAAAAGTCGGTGTTATGTTTGGAAGCCCAGAAACAACACCGGGGGGGCGTGCGCTTAAGTTCTATGCCTCTGTGCGCTTAGATGTACGTGGAAGTACAAAAATCGAGGAAGGTTCTGGGGACAATAAAACGGCTATTGGTAAGTCAACAAAAATTAAGGTTGTAAAAAACAAGGTTGCCCCACCATTTAAAGTAGCTGTGGTTGACATCATGTTTGGTGAGGGAATTTCGAAAACAGGCGAACTTTTGACAATTGCTGTTGAGGAAGGCATTGTTAAAAAAGCCGGTGCGTGGTTCTCTTATAATGATGAAAAAATCGGTCAAGGCGCTGAAAAAGCAAAGGCCTTTCTTAAGGACAATCCAGAGATTTTCAATGAAATTGATCGCCAAGTACGTCAAAAATATGGTTTGATTGAAGGAAGTGAAAAGACAGAGAGCAAAGAAGTCGAAGATAAAAAGACTGATAAAAAAATAAACAAAAAAGAAAAAGCTGAAACTGCTGCCGTGGAAGAAATCGAACTGGAATTAGAATAGTAGAAGAAACAGCTTCTGAATAAAATTATGACTGTTGAAGAACAGTCATAAGTCTTGAAAATAAAAAATGGAACCGCATGCTGCGTTCCATTTTTTGGTAGATTTTGATAAATCATAAGCCTTCAGCAGTCTCTGAAAACTCCTACATTCTTGCCCTACCGTTGAGCACTCTTTTCCTTGCGGAAATAAGAAACAATACCAAAGCCAAGGATCCAAATTGCTGAGCCAATAGCCGGTATGCGTGTATCTTTGAAGAAGAAGAGTGAGATGAAGATTAAAGTAAAAGCAACGATAGTAACAGGAATTAAGACGTTAGGCATTGGGACCTTGAAACCCTCTTTCATATATTCATCTGATTTTCGATATTTTGTATAAGCGATGAGTGTCATAATGTAAACAATCAAGAAGAGATTGGTTGCGACACTGGTAATAAAGACAAAACCGTTAGAAACACCTGGAATAAGTGAGATGAACGGTGCCAAGAAAATCAAAGCTGCGGTGAAGAAGAGCGCATTGGTTGGGATACCATTTTTAGAAAGTTTCGTGAAAGGTCGCAGCGCTTTGTCTCCATGTAATTTTGAAAGGGAGAAAAGATTCCGTGTTGTTGAAAAGAGAGCAGAGTTAAGTGCTGATGCTGCTGAAGTTAAAACGACAAAGTTAATCAGTGCAGCTGCCCACTTAAAACCGATAAGGTCAAAAACCATGACAAATGGGGACTGATCCGCAGGAATGTCTGTCCAATGGTAAATGGACATGATGGCAGTCAGTGCTCCAATATAGAAAATCAAAATACGAATCGGAATCTGATTGATAGCCTTTTTAAGAGTTGGGCGAGGATCCAGAGTTTCTGCTGCAGTCATGCCGATAAATTCCATGGCTACAAAGGCAAACATAACCATTTGGAAGCTTCCGATAAAGTTAGCGATTCCATTAGGGAAGAAAGAGAAGTCTTTGACAACATTACTTAGGCTGACCGTTGTTCCATCAGCTTGAAAGCCCGTAAAAGCCATCACAACAGCGGTAACAATCAGACCAAGAATGGCTACAATTTTTATCATTCCAAACCAAAACTCTGTTTCACCAAAGAATCTAGCGTTAAGCGTATTAAGTGCAGTTAAGACTAAGAGGATAACTGTTTCGGTGAGCCACACGGGTACACTCGGTAGCCAGAATTGGATATAGACGCCAACGGCAGTTAATTCGGCCATTGCCATGAAAATAACAACAAGCCAATACGACCACTGAATAAAATAACCAGCTTTGTTCCCAAGATAGCGGCTGACAAAGTTAAGAAAAGAGTGCTGCTCTGGGTCCATGTAGAGCATCTCGCCAATTGCTCGGAGTAAGATGAACATCAGTGCTCCGATGATGATGTAAATCAGTAGAATTGATGGCCCAGTCATGCTAATAGACTGCCCTGCTCCTAAGAAGAGACCTGTTCCGATAGTTCCAGCAATTGCGATAAGCTGGATGTGACGATTTTTCAGACCTCTTTGAGTCTGATTGTTTTCATTATTCATAAAAACCTTTCTGTAATTTTATGCACAATTATAAACATTATAAAGTAATTATATCGCTTTTGGCTAAAATTGGCAAGATGAATGAGAAGATATTTTAAAGCAGAGGCTAAAAAGTTTCTTTTGAGGTACCTCCTGTTTATCGAGAAGATTATCTCTTTCCTCTGTGCTTTTATCGGTACTTTTACCTTGAAGAATTTTTGCCTTTTAAATGTTGGAAAGACAATCTAGAAAGCTGTTTAGGGCACATTTAGACAGTTTCATACTAAATATCTTAATAGAGGTATCTGATGCTTAGTGAAAACTAATGTGAATAATTATACAAAATAAATTAAGGATAAGGGAATTTATCCAAGAGGAGTGGCCAGTAAATGACGTGTAAATCAAAAAAGCAGCCATGTCGAAAGGAGACTTTCGAAAAATGGGGCTGAATAGTTCAAGCATAAGCTTTTATCTCGGCATATTTTGGAAAAATCCCCAAATGAAAAAAGGCTTAACCCCATGTATAAGAATACTTCGGTTAAGCATTTTCATTTTTTACGTTTTTGCTGAAATCAGTCTCTTTCTACTTTTGTCTCAGACTCTGGTATAATAAAAATATGTTAATCATAAATGAACAATTGTTCGAGATTGAGGACTCAATTGATACTCTGGTTAAAGCTTTTTTAGATTTGCCACAAGTTGCTGTTTACCGTGGCTTGAAAGCTGAGTTTGAAGCAGATAAGGACTTGCAGGAAAAGTTAAATATCCTTACAGAAAATCAAGAGTACATAGCTTTTCGTCCGGAGTTGTTGCAGTTAAAAAAGGAAATTTTATTCAACGAGAAGGTCTATAATCTGCGCGTTGCTGAAAATGACTTGCAAGAACTTTTATCCGATTTAACGAAAGATATTGCATCATCAATCTCAGAACATATTTTTGTAGATGAAAATTTGCCCTTGAAAGGAGGGAGGCGCCATGAACGCCATCACTAATCAAGAAACAGAAGAAAATAAATCAGAAAGTCCAGCAGTTCGCCCCTTGGATAAACGAAAGAGAAGTGCCCTTTTTGTCTATTGCAATTCTTACAAAGGCAATAGGCAGTTGAACCGATATGGAGATCTTGGCTATACGAGCCGCAAGGCGCACTACAGTCTTCTTTATGTAAATGAGGAAGATGTGGCAGAGACGATCAAGAAGCTCAACGAGCTCAAATTTGTGAAAAAAATACGTCATAGCCATCTTCAGGAACTCAATACAAACTTTTCAGAAGCTTTTGCTGAAACAAATGAAGAAATTAAACGTCAGCTTGATGCAGCTTTAGCTAAACTATGATATTTCTATAGAAGCTTGCGGTAAAATCGATAGAGCGTGTAAGCCGAGAAAGAATACCTAAAAAACTGCCTTTTGTCAGGCAGTTTTTTCGATATGGCGAAGGTAATTTTGAATAATGACGTGTGGGTAGCTCTCGATATGTAAGCATTCATTTTCTGTGTAGACTAAGGTTGCTGGAACTTGGGTGAAATCATTTTTATAAAATTCTTGCGCATTTTTTATCATTTGCTTTTTAGCAAAATGACGATGAGCCACAAAGTCAGCAGTGGTTAACTGTATTTCTGATAATATCTCGTGGCGCATCTGATTGTTATAGTCAAGAATGCTTAGATTTTCTAACCTTTCTTGCAAGGCTAGGATGAATTTTCGTCCGTATTTTCGTCCGTGCAGATTTATCGTTAAAAAGTCTGAAGAAATCTTTTGAAGGCGATCAAAGCTGGCATTGAGATACTCAATATTTTTAGGCAAATTGCTGCTGTCACGTAATTCTTTAGCTGCTGCAAGTGTAGCCACAGGATAGAGATACCAGTTGTGAGAGTCAAATTCGGAGAATTTGTTAAGAATCGGGGTGAAAAAATGATGAATGTCATACATAAGTGTTATATTTTTCCTTATTAAGTCTGTTATAATTGTTTTTTATCTGTTGGTATATCTACGAAATATAGTTTATCAAATTTTAGATAGCAGACCAAATTATATGCAAAAAGTGCTAAATAAGCACTTTTTACTGTTGATTCATATGGCGTAAACAGTCCAGAAAACGCACGACTTTAGATTTTGAAAAACGAAATTCAATGTGATTTTTTTTCAGGAAAGCTAAAAAATCCTTTTTTCCCTGCTCACTGTCTGTTACTTCTAGTTCTAGCTCGTAATCTGTATGTCCAAGATAGTCATTTTTGTCAAGTGCTGCTAATCCAATGGGAAGACGCTGTTCATAGCGAATAGTTGTTAAGCTCCCAACCAAGGTGATACTTTCTAAATCAACACCTCTCTCTTTCAAAATATCGCAGATTTCACTGAGGTCAGTTTTCCCACAGGTGACACTCTTTTGAGAGATAAGGTATTGCGCTTCTTCAAGGGTAAGCTCTATATTATGCTCGATATTGCCCACCTGCTGAGGGACTTTAAGCGTCATTTCCGCCGAACGGTCAAAGGTACGTATGCGTAAGGCTAACTTTTTCTTCCGAAGTATAAAATCTTGAGAGTCAAGATAGTGATTCGTCTGTCGAACGGGAGTGACATGAGAAAAGAGGGTTTTCAAACGGTCGTACTCCGGCATGGAGAGCATCGTTTTATGCTCGATTTCTAAATTTGCTGACATTTTTATAAAAGATGCTCTATTTAGATTACTCTTTGCAAGATCTCCAAGAGAGACATCCTCCCTTCTGGTTAGAATGATAAATGATTTATTATTTAAAAGTATATCAAAAGCCCGTATCTAAGTAAAGTCACAAAGAAATTGAACCTCCCACTCCTTAGGTTTCTCCTTAGGTTTATGGTACATTTGTGGCCGCTTTTTCCCTTTTAAATTATGTAAAGTTGTCTAGTTAATATAGGGGAGATATGGTATAATTTAGAAGGACTGTAATAAAATGCAAAGGAGAATTGACCAAAGGTTAATTTGGATAAGCTTATGACTGAAAGTACAGCAGCCGAATTTGATTGGGAAGAGTTTCTTGATCCCTATGTTCAAACGGTCGGAGAATTAAAAATCAAACTTCGTGGCGTGCGCAAGCAATTTTTAAAGAAAAAACTCTACTCGCCGATAGAATTCGTCACTGGTCGTGTAAAGCGGCGCGACTCGATTCGTAAGAAGGCTGCTATGAGAGGCTATACACTGGAAACGATTCAAGAGATGGAAGACATCGCTGGTGTTCGCGTTATGGTACAGTTTGTTGATGATGTTTGGGATGTTTTGGAGCTTTTGAGAAAACGTAAAGACCTAAAAATCGTTGAGGAGCGTGATTATATACACAACCAAAAAGCGAGTGGCTATCGTTCATATCATGTTGTGATTGAGTATCCGATTGATACGATCGAAGGTTCACGGGTCGTTCTTGCAGAAATTCAAATCCGGACATTGGCAATGAATTTTTGGGCGACCATTGAACATTCCCTAAGTTATAAATATGGCGGCGTTATTCCGGAGGACGTCCGAGAACGTTTAACTACTGCAGCACATATGGCAGCACAGCTTGATATGGAAATGGGAGCCATTCGAGAAGATATTCAAGAAGCACAGTTGCTTTTTGATGATCCTCAAGCAAGGCTGGATTATAAAAAGGAAAACGGAGAAGACAATGCGCTCTGGTAAAAAAATCTGGTTGGTAGGGAACTCAAGTGAAAAGTCACAGGAAACGCTGTTAGAGTTAACAGCGCTTTTGCAAGCTAAAAATTTTCAATTTGAGGAAGAAAACCCAGAAATAGTTATCTCCGTAGGAGGGGATGGTACCTTACTCAAGGCCATGCATCTCTATGAGAATAAACTGGATAAAATTCGTTTTCTAGGTGTTCATACGGGGCATTTAGGTTTTTATACCGACTTTATGAATACTGATTTAGACAAGGTGATTGTGGCATTAGAGTCAGAAGTAGCCAAACATGCTGTACATTATCCCCTTCTCCGTATCTTGGTGAAATTCAAGGACGGTTCTGAAAAACTGCATTATGCGCTTAATGAGTCAACCATTCGCCGTACATCTAAGACTTTAGTGGCGGACATCAAAATATCTGATTTTCTTTTTGAAAAGTTCCGTGGTGACGGTCTTTCTGTGTCCACCCCGACGGGGTCAACAGCCTATAATAAGTCTATAGGAGGCGCTGTTTTGCATCCCCGCGTGGAAGCCATGCAAATGGCTGAGATAGCCAGCCTTAATAATATCGTTTACCGGACATTGGGGGCACCGATGGTGGTTGCTAAAAAAGACACGATTATTATCTGTCCCGAAGATGTTGAGGACTATAGTGTCACTGTTGACCAGCTGATTTTTAATTATGAGAAGATTGAAGCCATTGAATACAGTATGGACGGTAAAACGATCGCTTTTGCGAACTGTGCCCACACAAGTTTTTGGGAACGTGTGCGAAATGCTTTTATTGGAGAAGTTGAGTAAAAATGTAAAGTGCTGTGTCTGTAGGAAAGTGACTCTTGATGATAGGAGCTGTTATTTAGGGTAAAATAACAAGAGGAAACTTTTCTCGCTTTCATAAATTCTTCATGCATTTGTCATATTTTTTGATTGAAACATATTTACTCATACGAAACAAATGTGATATAATGAAATTCTGTTCTAGGCAAACTCCGACATGTGTTGGAGTTTTTAGATGTCGAAAAGTACGACTTAATCTGCTAGAAGGTACCATACAAATGTTTGATTAGGAACAGACTTAAGAGGAGAAGTTAAAGCAGTGGAATTTTCATTTACAAATACAATTGAGGGGAACACGGTAAAAACTTTACTGAAGCAACATGGTGTTTCCAAACGCTTTCTTTCACATGTCAAGTTTGATGGCGGCAAGATTTTGGTGAATGGTATGGAGCGTAACGTTCTCTTTCCTTTGCAAGTAGATGATGTTGTGACAATTATAACACCAGTAGAAGAAGGAACAGACCTGTTGATTCCTGAGGATATTGACCCAGAGGTGGTTTTTGAAGATGAACATTATTTGATTGTCAACAAGCCTGCGGGACGGACGTCAATTACGGGACGTTTGCATCCGACAGGAGCCATGTCTAATCTGGTCAAAGGCTATATTGTCCGTAAAAAATATGAAGATCAAACTGTGCATATCATCACACGCTTGGATCGAGATACGAGTGGCTTGATGCTTTTTGCTAAGCACAGTCTGGCCCATTCTTTAATTGTGCATCCAAAGTACAAGGAGAGCGTGACAAAACGATATTATGCCATTATTTATGCAGATGAAAAATTACCAAAAGCTGGGGAGATTAATCTGCCTATTGGTCGAGTAGAATCTTCAATCATCGAGCGGCGCGTGAGCCCTGATGGAAAGGAAGCGCGAACAAGCTATGAAGTTGTAGCGGAAAAAAATGGGCTGATGCAACTGGATGTCGTTTTACATACTGGTCGGACCCATCAAATTCGTGTTCATTTTTCCCATTTGGGCCATATTCTTGTAGGAGATGAACTTTACGGTGGAAACCATGAGCTAATTGATCGTCAAGCGCTTCACTGTCACCATTTACAATTTATACACCCTTTTACAGACGAACTCATCGATATTGAGTTAGAGATGCCAGAAGATATGCAGAAATTAATGCGTTAACATGCTACTGGAGATTGAGATAAAAGTTTGAAGCTGGAACAAAAGTCCGAATTTGGATGATATTAACCATAATCGTAAAAGTAAAATCGCTCAATCACGGCATTCTTATTTGCCGAGATCGAGCGATTTTTCATTATTTTGGACTTTTGTCTCAGCCTCAAGTTTTTTATAAATACTCTAAGCATTCTTACTGGCTTTACTTCAAAAAAACGATTGTTTTTTGGCTCCACTGCCATTCATGCTTGCATTGAACCCAAAACAAAACTTCAGTGAAGTAATGACAGCTATCTATCGATGACTTGACTAGCATTCTTTACAGGACTAGAAAAGCTTTGTTCGCAGCAATCCCTTTCTTTTTACTCTCATTATATCCTTCAGCTTCATGTGTGAGTAAGAATGATGAAGGGGTATTTGCTCATCTTATCTGCATATAAAAAATCTTCTGTATGTGAACAAAAGATTTTTTATATGTTAGAAGTCCCAGCCTTTAATAATTTTCACGCCTGTGATTTTTTCAGGGTTAACAGGTGAAGATTCTTCTTGAGGGTTATTTGGGTTTGTTGTAACTTTACCTGCAGCAATCTTGTCCACAACGTCCATGCCAGAGATAACTTGACCGAAAACAGTATATTGTCCATCAAGGAAAGGAGCTCCACCTTGTTTGTAGGCTTCGATAATCTTCTCTGGGTATTTTTCTGTTGTCAAGCCTTGATCTGCAGCCTTAGGATTTTGAACAATGAAGAATTGTGAGCTACTTGTTTCTCCTGGACCGCTGTTAGCAAGCGACACTGCACCGCGAATATTATAAAGCTGATTAGAGATTTCAGTAGCAAAAGGTTTGTTATTATTCACAACTGATTTGCTGCCTGTTCCTTTGTTGCTTGGGTCGCCTGTTTGAATCATGAAGTTGTTAATCACTCGGAAAAACTCATTGTCCTTATAGTAGCCTTCTTTAGCTAAAGCCAAAAAGTTCTCCACGGCCATAGGTGCGAGTTTAGGGAAGAGTTTGATATTAATATTTCCTGCTGTAGTTTGGAATTGAACTTCAGCCTCGTCTTTCCCAACCTCAGTAGATAACTGTGGGAGCGCTACACTTTGCAGGTCTTCTTTTGCATCAGTTGTGCTTCCAGAGTTGTTTGCAAAGTAAATCAGGCTTCCGACAATAACAACGACAAGGACCAAGAGCCCTCCAAAAATGATATTCGTATTTTTTTTCTTTTCCATTTCTATATTTTAACATAAAACTTTCTCAGACTAAACGAGTTTGAAAAGTTTATTCTTGCAAAATTTTGAATAAAGGAATATACTAAGTAAAAATATCAGGAAGGAGAATCATATATGTCTAAGTTTGACCGCCAAACTCAACATCATCATGTGCATAGATAGGAGTTGTGTCATACTTTTGGTATAGATGCAGCTTTAGAGTACGCTCGAAAGACATCTATGCCGGTGATTCTCAAAAAGACCGGATAGTTTGACTATTTGGTCTTTTCTTTTGGGCAAAAATATTCTAACCATGAAGGAGAGTACTAGAAAGAAAAAATATGAAAAATGAAAATCAAATAAGACGTGATTTAAAGCAGCGGCACATCACGATGATTGCCTTGGGTGGCACGATTGGTACGGGGCTCTTTCTGACCTCAGGAGCAACCATCAGTCAGGCAGGGCCTTTTGGAGCAGTAGTGGCTTATATCCTGGTTGGGATAATAGTTTATTTTGTGATGACTTCCTTAGGAGAGATGGCAACATATTTGCCAACATCGGGTTCTTTTACAGATTATGGCGCGCGATTTGTTGATCCAGCTTTTGGCTTTGCTCTGGGCTGGAATTACTGGCTAAATGGAACCATCACTATTGCCGTTGATTTGACGACAGCAGGACTGATTACCCAATTTTGGTTGCCACATATTCCTACTTGGATTTTTTCAGGGCTAGCTGCTGCGCTTATTTTTGCTATTAATATTATGGCAGTTCGAGCGTTTGGAGAAACCGAATACTGGCTGTCTATTATCAAGCTGGTCACAATCCTTATTTTTCTCGTGGTGGGACTTTTAACAATTATCGGTATTCTTGGAAATCATATTGATGTTGTGGAAAATCTTACTGCTGGGAATCATGGATTTACCGGGGGTATTACAGGATTTGTGGGCGTTTTACTTATCGCAGGTTTTTCCTTCCAAGGGACAGAGTTGTTGGGGGTTACAGCAGGTGAAACGGAAAATCCTGAAAAGAGCATTCCTAAAGCGATGAATTCTATTTTCTGGCGCATCCTTCTTTTCTACATTTTTACAATTATTGTTGTTGCGTCTCTCATTAACTACCAAGACCCACGCTTGTTGAATTCTGAGGCGACAGCTGTGATGAGTCCTTTTACCATTGTTTTCAAAAATATTGGTCTGGCTGTCGCAGCCAGTGTAATGAATGCTGTTATCCTGACCTCTGTTATCTCATCAGCAAACTCTGTCATGTACGCTTCAACACGTATTCTTTACTCTTTGGGGAAAAAAGAAGGTGCGCCAAAATACTTCTCAAAAATAGGCAGAAACGGTATTCCTATCAATGCTTTATTGGCAACCACAGCTGTATGTGTCATTGCGTTTTTAACAGGGATTTTTGGAACGCAAATTTATCTTTTACTGGTTGATTTATCAAGTCTGACAGGATTTATCGCTTGGGTAGGAATTTCTCTAAGCCACATTCGTTTTCGTCGTGCTTTCTTAGTACAAGGAAGGGATCTAAGAACGCTTCCTTATCAAGCCAAATGGTTTCCCTTTGGTCCTATTATATCCCTAATAATGACAGGGGTGATTGTGATTAATCTTAATCCAGCACTGCTTTTCAGCAGTCACTGGGGGGAAGGCTTAGCCATATACGCTGCGCTTCCCTTGTTTTTAGCACTTTATTTTGGCTATAAATGGAAACATCATACAAAGTTAGTGCCACTCAAAGCAGTAGATTTGCGGCGTGAGAAATGATAGAATGATAGAATGAAGAAAATCAAAACCTACCTCCTCATCCCTTTACTCCTTTTATTTGTCTTTATGAGCCTAACAGCCTATGGCCTTAGCCAAAAGGAAAATACATGGGAAAAAGTTGAAGAAAGTAAGACAATCACCATTGGTTACGAAGCTGACTTTGCGCCCTTAAGTTCATCACAAGAAAACCAAAAACCTACAGGCTTCAATGTAGCTTTGGCTGAGGCTATCTTTGATTCTTACAATATTCAGATTAGATGGAGAGCTTTGGACTGGTCTGCCAAGGAAAAAGCTTTAAAAGAGGGAGAAGTAGACTTAATCTGGGGGCCTTATATCGTAAACAAGGCACATAAAAAAGACATGTTATTTAGCCAAACCTATCTTACTTCCAGAACTGTATTACTTGTACCAAGAGACGCGAAGATTTATAATATTGGCGACATGCATGATCTACTTGTCGGAGGGCAGAAAGCTTCTGTAGAGTACGAAATATTCGGTAAGTATCCTCATGTCTTAAAAAATATTGTGAAAGAAAACTTGATGTTTTTATATGATAAACCTAGTGAAGCAGTAGCAGCCTTGCAAGAGGGGAAAGTTGAAGCACTCCTCTTGGACGAACACTATGCAAAGACTTACCTCAAGGAAAAGCAGCTTAATACGGTATTTAATATTCTCAGCACCCCCTATCCCCAAGAAAATTATGTTGTAGCAGCTCGTAAGGGAGATAAAGAGCTGATCAGTAAAGTAGACCAAGGTTTACAAGAACTTCGTCAGTCAGGTGAACTTAGCAAGCTATCGCAGCGGTGGTTTCAACCCTAAGATGTTAAAATAAAAGGAGCGAAAGCTCTTTTTACTTTAATGAAGAGGAATAGATATGAAATTGATTGCAATTGTAGGTACCAATGCCAGTTTTTCCTATAATAGAAAGTTGCTCTGGTATATGAAGAAACATTTTGTAGCTGAAGCCGAGATTGAGATTGTTGAAATAGCGGAGCTTCCGTTGTTTACTGAAGATAGTTTGGACTTGCCTAAGAAAATTTTGGAAATCGCAGAAGCGATAGAAGACTCAGAGGGTCTGATTATTTCCACGCCTGAGTATAATCACGGAATTACAGCTGCTTTAAAGTCCTTGTTAGAATGGCTATCTTGGGGTGCGATTCAGCCGCTTGTTAATACCCCGGTCATGATAGTGGGAACCTCCTTGGGCAAACAGGGAACCGTTTTTGCTCAGGAAAACCTTAGACAGATTCTTTCATCACCAGGCTTGGAAGCTTTTGTTTTACCTGCTAATCAGTTCTTACTCGGTCACGCAGCTGATGCTTTTGATACTTCGGGAAATTTGATAGACAGGCAGACTATTTCTTGGTTAGAGCACTGCTTTAGGAACTTTTGCCTCTATGCGAAAAACTTGAAACCATTGAGAAAGCTTATGGAGACAGATGCGGATACTGGAGCTTCTGAGTATGAGTGACTTTTTATCGAAAAAATACCGTGCACTAGGGACAGTTATTGAGCTGAGTTTACTACGGGCAGAAGAATTAGCAAGTGTGGAAAAACTTGACCAGACCTACGAAAAGATCGTACATTACGAAAATTTATTTACTGTTCATAGGGAACATTCGGAGCTGATGACGCTCAATAAGGCGGCAGGAAAGAAAGCAGTAAGTCTCTCCCAAGAGGTTTATTCGCTTACTCAAAAAGCTGTTCGTGTCAGTCAGGAGCACTTTGGCTTCAATGCAAGTATCGGACCGTTGGCTAAACTATGGCATATTGGCTTTGCAGATGCACGAGTTCCCTCAGATTTGGAGATTCGAGCAGCACTTTGTCTGATAAATCCTGATGGGATTAGTCTTGATGAACAGGAGAAGTCTATTTTTCTTCCTGAAAAAGGGATGTCCTTAGACTTGGGAGGAATTGCTAAAGGTTATATTGCAGACAAAATTGCAGAATTTTGGAGTGAGCAGGGTTTTTATACAGGGATGATTAACCTTGGGGGAAACCTCCGTTTTCTAGGAAACCCCATGAAGAGGCAATGGCGTGTAGGCGTTCGAAATCCCTTGGAAAAGGGTAAAACTCCCGTGCTGCACGTATTAACAAACTCAAGCTCGGCTGTAACTTCTGGAATTGATCAGCGTTATTTGGAGAAGGAAGGGAAAACTTACCATCATATTCTCAATCCTGAAACAGGTTATCCTCATGCGAACAATCTAGCAAGTGTGACTGTATTTTCTAATACGTCACTGGATGGGGAGATTGAGGCAAAACGCTTGTTTTTTACAGAAAATCCAGAAGAAGTTTTTCTTAAGAATCGCTCAGTTATTCAAGGGGCAGTTCTGATTAGCAAAGATAGAGAAATAAAAATTTTGGGAATAAAGCCCAAGGATGTGAGAGTGGTGGACAAGAGTTTCGTCCTAAAAAGCTAAGTAAAACCAAAACTCCTGAATTCAGGAGTTTTTAATAGGGTTGAAGCTTAAGTTTTCTCATCAAACACTCATTTCATTTGACCTTTTTTTTTTATACTATAGACTCAGAAAGTAAACGTAACATTAGAA
>NZ_CALPDE010000028.1 GCF_943193185.1 Lactococcus ileimucosae | reverse complement strand
AAGTCCTTTCTTTTTTGTGTCTTCTTAGACAGATTATAACACACTAATTTGTGTCTACTTTTATAGTATAGCTCCAAGCTCTAGTCTTTAAAACTTCAACTGTTGACAAACTAACGGAAGCACAAAAGATCGAATTACTGAAATTTATCAAACGTGAGTACGATAAAGTTACAGTTTTGAAAGAAGAGAACAAACAACTTTCCAATCAAACAAAAAAAGAGAGTAAAGGCTATGTGGAGTATAATTTAAGTGATTTTCCCTATAAGGTAGGCGATTTTCTTAGTCATAAATGGACCGACCCTTTAAAACACACACATCACCAAATTTTTAGAGTCGTTAGACTTGCGGATGAAAAAACTAGTCACGTACTTTTAGATGAAATTGAAAGTACAGATGGGAAAGCTTACAAGAAATGGGGACAGGTCGGTAATGGTTTTTTAGCTGTCGCAAATTATACGTTAGCTACAGAGGAAGAACGTGTTCTTTTTGAGGAAGTATTTGATGGAAAAGTTCCCACAAATTCAAAGGAAGACATCGATAAAGATACACCTCTCGCGGTACAAATTAAGTGGAATGAAGGCTCAGATAATGATGTTTTAAAGTTTCTCAACGAAGACCATGAAAGCGAAAGTATCACTGTAGAGACCTTGAAAGCAATGATACAGGATGAAGTATACCTTGAAATTCATCCTGAACCAGGCTATTACAAAGTTAGGACAACTTTAAACAGAATTGATATAGGCGATGGTTTTGCAAGTAATAAAGAATTGTATCAGGATATTGTCAATGCCAATAATTTAGATATTGATATCCAAGCTTATTATGAAAGTATTGCCCCTGAAAAAGAACATCAACTCTCTAATCAAGAGATACTCCAATTAGCCAGGGATAAAATGAATTTGTCTGAGGATATAAAGGTAAAACCTCTTGGAGGTGGTGCATTTTCACTCATGAAAGAGCAATTTGGAGGTATTCTTAATCAATCTATCGTGGACTGGTATCCAGGAGGTGAGCTTAAAGTCAAAGATAATGCGGCTCAGCTTACAGGCCAACCATTATTTGAGGAGGAGTTCTACAAAATCCTTGCTGACATTATTACAGATAAGGAAATACAAGAAAACTTATCTGAAGAAGTTACTCTTTCAGAACAAATTCTAGATGAAAACGAACGTGATAGAAACGTTACGCTTTCAGAAGACAGAAGTGAGACAGATGATGTTTCCCTTCTGGAACAGTTTCCAAATGCAGAAAAACGTGATGAGCTTGATCCTATGGAAGATTTTTTGGTTATGCTAATGACCGGTGAGGATGAGCTAACGATTGTTGTTGATGATAAGGATGTCTATCATCACAAAATTAGCGATAGTAAAAATAGCCAACAAATTATTTTTGAAATGCGCCGAGATAAGAGTACAGATACTCGATACTTGGTTTATGAAAATGGTAAATTCATAAAAAATACTTTTGGTGATGATATACCTGACAATCGACTTACTAACCCTATCGGTTTAGAATACCTAGAACAAAGGCTAGAGGGAAATAAACTTAAGCAACGAAATCAAAGTGAAGTATCACAACAAGCACAGGAAGTCTCATTATTTGATGGTTTTGATTTTGATGAAGAAAGGGAAAGTCAAGCTCCTGCACAGCTTGAGCATTCCAACACCCTAGAGATTACACCAACTCAATTCAAAACAAATTTTGAATTTCCCTCAGATTCGCAAAGTCTTTCAGAATTTTATCCTACTACTCCAAGAGAAAAAGTTAAAGCTAATATTGCTGCGATTCATCTTTTAAAAAATCTATCAGATGAAAAGAGATTAGCCACAACTGAAGAACAAGAAGTTCTAGCACGATATGTAGGTTGGGGTGGTCTGGCCAATAACTTCTTTGATGAGAGTAATCCTAGGTATTCAGAACTGCGTGAAGAACTGAAGACACTTGTAACCCCACAAGAGTATCGCAGTATGCTCCAATCAAGCTTAACAGCTTATTATACGAGTCCTGACGTCATTCAAGTAATGTATAGCCATTTAAGCAATCTTGGTTTCAAGGGTGGCCGTGTACTTGATCCTTCAATGGGAACAGGAAACTTTTTTGCATCGATGCCAGGACATTTGAAAGATAAGTCAGATTTATTTGGAGTAGAATTGGATAGCATTACAGGTCAAATAGCTACAAACCTCCAACAAAAAAGTGACATCCAAATTAAAGGATTCCAGGATACGAATTTTAATGATAATGCATTAGACCTTGTAATAACGAATGTCCCATTTGGCCAAATGCGAATTATGGATGAAAAATATTCAAATAGCTATCCTATTCACGATTATTTCATAAAAAAAGCCCTTGACCTCGTCCATGAAGGGGGCTTTGTGGCTGTGATTACCTCCACTGCAACAATGGATAAAAAAGATAGTCGTTTTAGAGAAGAAATATCCAAAGTCGCAAATTTAGTATCCGCAATTCGTTTACCCAATGATGCGTTTAAAAATATCGCAGGTACAGATGTAACAAGCGATATTTTGATTTTTCAAAAATCAAGCACTCCAGAAACTAAACCTTTATGGATAAATACTCACACTTTAAATGATGATAAGGGTAATCAAGTCTCTATTAATCGCTATTTTAATGAGCAGCCTGAATTTGTTTTAGGTCAAGTTGCAATCAGAACATTCAATGGTGGTGTTCTCTCTGTTCAACGTAATTTTGAAGAAGAAGACTATATACCTAGACTGACCGAATGCCTTGAAAAGCAAAGTGAAGCTTCTTTTTATACTGGCAATAAAGTTGATGATGCCTTTAATGTTTTGTCTTCTGAAAATTCTTTGCTTCCTGAAGATGTCGTGGACAAAGTAGAACCATTTACACTTTTTGTCTATGGTAAAAAGCCCTCTTTTTATGACGGTAAGCGTGTAACACCCCATCGGAAACGATCAAGTGTGACTCTTAAAAAAGGAGAAACACGTAAAGGACAGATTGAACGTTACAAAAAAGTTCAAGAGAGGATATTTGATACAAAAGTGTCATATAAACCTATCTATTCTGTCCAAGGCTATTTTGATAGCTGGGCAAACTTTATTCCTATTGGAGTTGGCAGTGCTTTTGATTTACCAAAGATACCTGAAAATGTTCTTGAAAATCTGAATAATGGCTCACCTATGGAAACGCAAGGCGATTTCAAATATACATACACCAGGGAAAAAGAAAAAAATGTTCTCAAAATTGAAGAAGTTGTCAGTCGACAATATTTTTACTCCGTAGATTATTCTCCTAAGGAAGTTGAAGCAATTGAAAAAATGATTGACCTTCGCCATTCTCTACAAGCTCTTTTGAATATCCAACATAAGCCTGATTACTCTAATGAAGAATATGAGCAATTAAGAGTCAAATTTAATCATAAATATGATTCTTTTGTTGCTCAACACGGCTATATCTCAGAAAGTAAAAATCGCCAACTCATGCGAGAAGATGACTACTATCAATTCTTAGCTTCTGTTGAAGAAGAAATTGAAGATGACATCACTAAAGAAACAACCTTTACTAAAGGAACTGTGTTCTTTGAACCCACTATCCAGCCCGAACAAGAAGTCATTGTTGTTGAAAATGCACACGATGCTCTCCTTTCTTCTATGGACAGAAAAGGCGGGATTGATTTTGAATATATGTCTGATATTTACGGCAAAGACAAGGAAACAATTATTGCAGAATTGGGTAACAGAATATTCTATGTTGGAAATGACGAATATGTAACGAGTGAGGACTATCTCTCTGGTGATGTAAAGACGAAATTAGCTGAAGCACAAAATAATCAAGAATTTAACCTAGAAAATAGAAGTTGGACTAAAAATATCCAAGCTCTACAAGAGGTTATTCCTGAGGATTTGTTGCTCTCTGATATTACTTATAAATTCGGATCAAGATTTATTCCTAACTCTGTCTATGAAATATTTCTTTCTGAGGTAATGGAGTCAGATGCTGAAGTAGTATATGATGAATATACGGACAGCTATAAAGTTTTCTTAGACAAGAAAAATACATTTGCAGTTACTGATACGTATGGTTATAAAAATTATACAGGTGAAAAATTAGCTACAACACTTCTTAATCAACGTGAACCTAAGAGTTACAAACCTGATCCCGAAGACCCCAAAAAACGTATACTTGATGTGACAGGGAGCGCGATTCTTGAAGATAAAGCGAATCAATTGCAGGAAAATTTTAAAACTTGGGTACTTACACAACCCGAAATAAGTGCAAAGATTGTAGAAGTTTATAATGAAAAATTCAATCGCTATGTTGTTAAGCAGTATGACGGCCATGCCTTAACGGTCAAAGGATTAGCTAAACAGTACACTTTACGACCTCATCAAAAAAATGCGGCTATGCGCATCATTCAGGATGAAAGAGCAGGTCTAGCACATGAAGTGGGGTCAGGAAAGACACTGACTATGCTTGCTTCATGTATGAAGATGCAAGAACTGGGGATAATAAATAAGCCACTTTTTGTTGTTCCTAAACCTCTTATCCTGCAATTTTCAAAAGAGATCAACAAGTATTTCCCTGAAAGTAAAGTTCTTGTTGCTCATAAAGAAGATTTTAAAAAAGAAAATCGGAAGAGATTTATTAGTCGTATTGCAAATGGAAAGTATAATGCTATTGTTATTGCAGACTCCCAGTTTGAAAAAGTTTCAATGAGTAAAGAATACCAAAGAAACTACCTTCAAAATCAACTTCTAAAGGCAAAGGAGCATCTGGACAAACTTGATAGTGACAATAAATACACAGTAAAACAAGCTGAAAAAATAATTTCTGGTTTGGAAGAACGCATACTAAAATTACAAAAGAAAGATACCGATACATTTATCAATTTTGAAGATTTGGGTATTGATATGCTTTATGTGGATGAAGCACATGGCTACAAAAATCTTGCACCATTTTCTCAACTTACCAATGTAAAGGGTATTTCAACAACACGCAGTCAAAAAGCTATGGATATGCAACAAAAAGTTGAATATCTTCAATCTCTCTATAACAATAAACGAGTGGTATTTTCGACAGGAACACCTATGTCTAATTCAGTCGTTGAACTTTACACTATGACTCAATTCGTATCACCAGATATTCTCAATCAATTTGAAATTTCTAGTTTTGACACCTGGGTAAGTAGTTTTGGGATTATTGAAAATAATTTTGAATTGACTGCCGCAGGAGCTTATAAAGTTAATCGACGATTTACAAAATTTGGAAATGTACCTGAATTAATGAATACTTTCCGAAGTGTTTGGGATATTCAAACACAAGATATGCTTGATTTACCTGTACCTGATGCGGAAATCATTGCGCATGAAAGCGAAGTTACACAAGCTCAAAATGATGTCATTGAGAGTCTACTCGCACGTGCTGAAGCTATTGAGTCGGGTATTGTGAAACCCTATGAAGACAATATGTTAAAGATTGTTGGAGAAAGTAAAAAAGTTGCTTTGGATATGCGTATCCTAGATGATGTTAATTTCTCAAATTCTGACTCTGATAAAATTACCCAAGTTGTAGAAAATACCACAAAAATATATTTTGAAACACAGGATAAAGCTTCCACACAAATTATTTTCTGTGACCAGTCAATACCGTTAAAACATCGCAATAGTATAAGCACCAATCCAGACGGCTCTTTAAATCAATTTTCTGTTTACGATGAAATTAAAAAACAGCTTATGGCAAATGGTATCCCAGAGCACGAAATTTTCTTTATTCATGATGCAACGGAAAAAACTAAAGACGCTTTGATGAAAGATATGAGAAGTGGTAAACGTCGCATCTTAATTGGAAGTACAGGAAAGGCTGGAACAGGTCTTAATATTCAAGATAAACTCATAGCTGCACATCACGTTGATCTTCCTTGGAGACCCTCAGACCTTACTCAACGTAACGGTCGCATTATTCGGCAAGGAAATCAAAATGAGCGAGTTCAAGTTCATTACTATATCACTAAAGGTTCAATGGATGCTTACCTCTGGCAAACTTTGGAAAATAAAGCTAGGGTAATCAATCAAATTATGCTTGGTAATACAAAAATACGTGAAATGGAAGAACTTTCTAATGACCAGGTAAATATGGCCAAGTTTAAGGCAATTGCGGAAGCTGACCCTATAAAACAGGAATATATGGAAATGGAAATGAAACTCCAAAGTTTAGAGCGTTCAAGAGAACGTTTTTTTGATAGTCAGATTGCCAATGTTAAGCGAGTAAAAAAGGAAAAAGAGCGTTTGCCTTCCTTTGAAAAACGTTTAGCAGCCACAAAATTAGATTTAGACTCTGCTTCCCAAACTAAGAACGCTCCTTTTTCAATTAAAGTGTTTTACAAAGGTAGTGAGAGACAATTTACTGAAAATGATAAAAAAATCGACGTGGCAAAATTCCTAGCAAAGCAAATTAATAACAGTACATTATCTTATAAATTTTCCCAAGCAATAGGGGACAAAGAAAATAAAGTTACACATATTGCCACATATAGGAACTTCAAAATCTTGCATACTCCTGAATTTGGAGATGGAGAAAAAGAACGTCTGATTGTCCAAGGAAATGCCCAGTATTCTGTATGGGTTGTTCCAGGAGCTCCAAGTGGTATATTCACACGTATCGATAATTTTCTTGAAGAAGGGATGTCCAGTGATTACTCACGTACTGAGGAAGAAGTGACTCGAATAAAGTCTTCCATAGATTATATTGAAAACAATAAAGAGATAACGTTCTCCAAAGAAGATGAGTATCAAGAGGTCAAAGCACGTTGCATCGAACTTCGTGATGTCTTAGAAAACAACAGAGAACTCAATGAACAGAAACAAGAGAATGAAAAATCTCTAAATATAAATAGATAAAAGGATTTAGGACAACGAAAATGGCACATGATATTTATGACGAGAATAGGGCAGTTTTTTTTAAAATGACTCAAGAATATATAGAAAAATATCCAGAAGTAGAAAACAAAATGGAAATTTTTGAAAATAATGAGTTAACTGTCCAAGATAAAATGGAGCAGTTTTTAATTTATACTTACTGGCATTTTAATGAAAACTACTCAATGACTTTGAGATTCTCACGAGACAAAGATGAAAGCCAATTTGAAAATATAATTGATGAACTTTTGTTTGAGACTAAATATCACTTTGATTTTTATTACAAATATCGAAGTTACACAAAAAGGATGTGCGCAATGTCCTACCAAGAATTTTCTGAGTTTGCTTCAAAAATTGAAAATCACAAGTTAGATTTTTTCAAAGTAAAGCGACGATAAAGTTCTTTAATCATATGTGTTAACAAACTATAACAATCAATGAAAGGAAAAAGTATGTCAGAAGATAAACATGATGCACGAAAGCAACTTCAAATCAACGCTAAGAAAAAAGATATCTTAGAGGTTGCACAGGCCTTTGGGATGTCCCTCAATAAAAATGGAAGCAGCTATCAAGGCGAATTCCAAGGTCACGACACTTTTACTATTTATCCAAGTACAAACACCTTTCTCTGGCACGGTAGAGGGTTAAATAAGGCAATGAGTGTAGTAGATTTAGTTTCTGTTCTAAAGTTTGGGGCAACTACCCAAGAAGAACTTGATGCAAACTTTCATAAAAGTGTTGTTGAATTGAACAAGATTGAACTTTCTGAATTTGTTCCTGGAAAAATACCAGAGAAAAAAGAGTTTAAATACTTCTTTGAAGAAAGCACAGATGCAACGCTTGCAATTGAATATCTTGAAAAAGAAAGAGGAATTTCAAGAGAAACCATTGACCACTTTATTAATTTAGGAGTAATTGCCCAGGCTGAGTGGAGAAATGAGTTAGAAGATGGCTCTTATTTTTTTGAGCCAGTCGTTATTTTCAAAAATTTGGACAGTAACGGTAGAGTCATTGGAGGGAGCGCTCAGGGTATTGAGGCTCATCCAGAAATACCAGGTCATACACACAAAAGTGGGCACTTAAAGCGTGTCCTTTCTAATTCGGGAAGCAATAGTGGACTAAAAATTTCAATTGGTACACCCAAAAATGTTGTTCTCATTGAAGCCCCCATTGACTTAATTTCTTATTATGACCTCTACAAAGATAGAATAAAGGATACTATTTTGGTTGCTGCGGATGGTTATAAACCTGAAGCTTATTGGAAAGCTATGGCAGAAGTAATGCTTGCCTCTCCCCTACTTTCTGAAGAAATGAAAAGTAATAAGGAATGGGCACTCAAACATTTAATAGAGCATCCTGATCAGCTTCTAAACAATTATCAATCTTTTATTGATAACAGTGATAATCAAACAGGACAATTTATATTTGCCTTCGATAATGATATTCAAGGAAGAAACTTTATTGAAAAATTTAAAAAAGAGAATGCTTCATTTTCTCAAAAAATAAAAGTTGAATTACCTACTAAAGGGAAAGATTGGAATGAACAACTTCAGTTGGAAAATAAAAAAGATGGAATCTCTCAGTCAAAATCAGAAGAGATTGAACCAAATAAGCATGACACTTTCTCCAATTTCTCAGAAACAGTTTCTGATTCAGAAAAGAAAAGTAACCCCTCCATTCGTAATGAAAGTCCTACTCAATTTATAAAAGTGTTTTTAACCAGAGAAGATAAAAAAGGGAAGCCTCGTCAAGTCACACAAATTTTTGAACTTGATGAACCTACAAATATTTCTGAATTGAAAACAGATTTAAGTGGTAGGCTTTCCTTAGATGTGCTAGGTGTCTTAACTCTTGACAAGAAAAAGGAAGACTACCAAGATGCCAAATATGCTCTTGAGAAAAAATTGAAAAAATATCATTTTGTTCTTTCTTACAATTTTGCAAAAGAGCATATTGAGTATCCAAGTCCAGAAGAAATTCAAAAATTCAAAAAGCATAAAAAATTAAGAGAAGCAGAAGACCTTGCTCTTTTTAATATTCAAAACGACGGGTCGCAAATTGAAGCCAGTCAAGATAAAAAAGTTCAAAGAGAAAATCCAAAAACAAACACGACGACTCCTCAATCAGATGAAAGTACCTTATTTTCTGCTTTAGAAAATCGTGATTCCAAGACAGTAAATAATATTCTAGAAAAAAATCTTGATAAATATAAGGAGTCTAAAAACTTTAAAAATTTTTTAGACACCCTTTCTTTCATGCCTGATTTAAGCGAAAAAAATATTCGTTTACTTCTTGAACAATATCCTCATGCAAGATTTGTCAAAGAATTTGAAGTTTGGTCAAAAGCCTATAACCGAAAAATTAAATATAAATCCAAAGCCTTAAAATTGTTTGTCCTTTCACCTCAACCCCAGTGGGACAAAAAAGGCAACATGAAGTTGGATGACAAAGGACAGCCTCTTATCTCAAAAACAAATGAACAATTGATTTCTGTTTTTGATATTAGTCAGACAGAAGAATTCTTTAAAAAAAATCAATTGGACACTTATTATATTCCTAAGGTGTCCACCACACTCTCACGTGAGAAAGTTATTCAAACTTTTCAAGAACTCTCAACACTCTCAAATTCTTACATACATTTCACTTCTGTTCCCCTAGAAAGAGATGATAAAGACATTCACTTTGAAAATTCCTGGTATCTAAAGGAAAAAAATACAATCTATATTCAAGAAGGACTTCCTCCAGAGAAAGCCCTACAAACTCTTATTCAAGAGTTAGCTTACCAAAAATATTTTGACAAGAATTTATCTCCTGAATTACAGAAACTTGAAGTCCTGTCCATGACTTATATCATGTTGAGACAAGTTGGCCTTGAAACACAGCTAGACGTTCAAAATATTATTTCATCAGTTCCTATAACTCAACTCCAACAAGAGTTAAAAAATATTCAAACCCATAGTAAAAACTTTTCTGACGAACTTCATCAGATTCTGAAACCAAAAGTCCAACATAAAGTAGCAGAGATGACTGTCAAAGACAAGATGGAAAATTTGAGTTTTCAGGAAAGAATGTCTCTTGCTAAACAAAAACATGAAGATTTTCTAAAGGAGAAATCTTCAAGAAAAAAAGTTCAGGGAGTGCAACAAGTCCAAGCGATTTGAAAAAAAGTGAAATTGCTGCACTCCATGCTGGTTTTTAAAATAAGAGGAGGAACAAATAAAGATGAAAGAAGAATTGAACATTGCTTACATTTTTTCACGTATCATGGATGACGATGAAGAAAATTTATCTATGCCTGTCGCAAGCAAAAAAATCAAACATTTTCTCAATGAATCTCAAGGGATGATTGAAGAACAAGAACGTCTTGAATGGCAAAAAGTTGAAGAAGAACTGATAAATATGGATATAGATACTTTTGAGAACTGGAAAAAAATTGCAATCAAGTATTTTAAAAAGACTCAAAAAAATGTATCTGAAAAATAACAGGGGCTTGGGGATTTCCCCAAATCAATATAAAGGTCAAGATAGGTCAGAGTTGCAGTTGTGCAATTCTGATTTATCCTGAACTTTTATTTTTTCGCAAGTGGATAGCCACTTGCTATGCCCGCGAGAGCAAAGCTCTCCTCTTTAGAGGTTGGTCTGGTGGGTCTTTTGCCCTACTCTTCACTCTTTTATCAAAACAAAAGAAAGGAAATACAATTTGAAAGAAGTTGATAGAAAAAGAAAGAAACAAATTCTTTTTAGGGCTACTCCCGAAGAAAAGAAACAGCTCTTAAACAATATGAAAGCTGCAGGATATTCAACTCTTGCGAGTTACTTACTTCATATGGGACTCAGGGGCTATATTGTAAATATAAATTTCGCAGATGTAAAAGCTCTTTTGGGTGATGTTGGAGCTGTGCGATCAGAGCTAAACAGGATTGGAAATAATATTAACCAAGTTGCTAAACATGTCAATCAAAGCCATGAAATCGATGCGATGGACTTTTATCTTTTAGAAGAAGAAGTTAAGTCGATGAGAAGTCAAATAGAAAAAATGGAAAAACAAATTGTCGTGAATATAAACAGAAAATTGAGAGACTTGGAGGAAAGCTGATGGTCGTTGTCCCTGTTCCAAAACAAATAAAATCGGAAAAAGCTCTAAAAAGTGCAGTTAAATATATTCTCAATCCAAAGAAAACAAATGAACAGATTTTAACAAGCGGGTATCATATCTCTAATCTTAATTATGCGGATATTGAAATGGGATATACACGATTGCTAGCCCGTAAAATGGTAGGACGACAAAATAAGCAAGTTCTGGCTCATCATCTCTTTCAATCTTTTCGTCCTGAAGACGGACTCTCTCCGGAAGAAATTCATCAAATTGGTAAAGAATGGGTGGAGCAATTAACTGGTGGAAAACATGAATATATTATTGCGACACACGTGGACAAAGACCACATTCACAATCATATCATTTTAAACGCAACATCAAATGTGGACTTCAAAAATTTTCGATGGAAAAAAAATACTCTACAAGTGGCCCGTGAACTCTCTGATAAAATTTCTCTCAAACATGGAGCCATTCAAGAAAAGGTTATCCCTTACGAACGCTCCTATCACTCTTACCAAAAATATTTAGCTAAAAATCCCATACGTCCCGAACTTAAAAGTCGTTTGAATTTTCTTTTAAAACATTCTTTGAGTTTGGAAGATTTTAAGAAAAAAGCTCTTGCTTTAAATGTAGTCATTGATTTTTCTGGAAAATATACCACATTCAAACTCACTGATTTTGAACAAAAAAGACCCATACGTGACAGCAGCTTAATCTCAAAACGTGATCAGCTAAAAATGGAAACTCATCCCGAACTACGAATTTTTTCAAGGGAAAGTATTGAAAAGAGGTGTCTTCAAAATCAGAAGAAGAATGGAAAAACTTTTGCTTTAAATGAAATTTCATCTGAATACCACAAACAACAAAAACGTTTTAAAGAGAACAGCAACATCAAACTTGTCCTTGAAGACTGGCAGGTGGAACAAGAAGTAGATTCAGGTGTTTATATTTTTGCCCAAGCGGGCCACCGTGAAGGGACGATAAAAATTCCTTACACAGCAATCAATCGAAATGAGGAAGGAAAGTTAGAAATTTATATCAGCAGTTATTCTCGTTTTGCTTTTATGGATGCTAAAGCGCCCTCTGAGAGTTATGTCTTATGGGGGCATCAAGTCATTTCACAGCTTTCTCACGAAAACAATAATGTACCTGTCTTCAATAACAAAGCCATGAATAACATTCATAATTTATTTGATGCAATGAATTTACTTGCCCGTCATGGAATTTCCGGTCGTGAGTCTTTCAAACATCTGGGAGAAGATTTTATTGCGGAAATGAGAGAGATTGAAAATGCATTGGAAAAACTGGATAAACTTATACAAGAAAAAACAGATGCTTTTAAATTCAATTCTCATGATATAGTGCAGCTCCAACAACTACAAAATCTTCAAAAAGAAAGAGAGGAACTACAAAAATCCTATAAAAAAATTACGGATGACCTAGAACTCTATGACAATATTCAACAGTTCAGTCAAGTTCAAGATAGAAAACGAGAAGAAAGGAAAAATCAACCTCATGCAAAACGATAATTTTGAACAGACCAAAGCCTTTGGTTTTCCATATTGGGAGTACTCCTCCCTACATGAAAAAGGGTTTTGTTTAGGCCAACTCGTATTTAAAGAATGGGGCAAAAATATGAGCTTACTTACTTATTTTGATCTGCATTCTGGTTTTTTTGGAAATGGGAAATTTCTCACTTTTAGAAATTCTTCTTCCCAATACATGCCCAAAAATGGCCACCTTGATTTATCAGAATCTAAGGTTGGAGATTTTTTTATACTTGAGCTTCAACAAAAAGAAAATGGACCTTCCTTTATTGAAACAATTTGGCACATTCCTTCAGGAGAAGACCCTAGTCAGTTGCTTAAAAAAATTGTCTCGCAAAGAATTTAAGGAGAATGAAAGATATGAATAAAAATTTTGAAAAAATAAAACAAGAACTTGAAGAAAAGCTCTCGTATTACGGAGAGTTAGAACTTTGTCATGAACACTCTCTCAATGATTTATTTACGTATTATATTGATTTAAATATAATTCCAGGACATTTGGATATTAATATCATTGATGTCCACATGAAAACAGATGGCTCTTTGTTTTTGGAAAAAAGAGAAGTAGGGTTTTGTGTAGAGGAATTGGCTGAGCTGCAGAGAGTTCTCTCAATCTTTTATGGCTCTCCATTCTCACTACATATCGAGCCTATCGAAGATCTAGAACCTAAATATCTCATTTGCATCCCCCCAATCCACTTGAACACATTGGAAGAACTCAAGGCGCACATACATGCTTTAAAAAGATTGCTTACTAAAGTTTCTAAAGTACTCAAAGATTAAAAAGTCTTCACAGGTCTTAGGACTTGTGAAGGCTTTTTTTGTTATAATATTAATGTAGAAGTTTAATAGACGGTGGCTCTTGAAAGGTGGTGGTGCTTATGAAAGTAAGTATGAAATCCAGCAGAAAGGAGCATTCTTAAGATGGATGTGGCAATGTTAGTGACTGCAGTTTGTAGTTTCCTAATAAGTTTGCTTACGTTTATCGTTTTGTTGATTGAAAAAATCACAAAAAAATAAGAACCGTCTGACTTTGGCGAGTTAACGGTTCTTAGAAGTTAATTCTGCCACCGACTTTTATTCGGCTACATGGGACTTGTTGGAAGCAAGTCCTTTTTTATTTATTTTTATTATATCACAGAAAGTGAAAAAATGTTACTAAATAAAACAATTTATGCTTTCTTACAGGTCCTATGATACAATGAATATATTTAAGCAAGGGATAAAAAATGATAAGAATTTACTATAGAGGAAGCTGTTTTTCTTCCAAGCGTGCCTTTGCTTGGTTTGAAAAATATAATATTCATGTAGAGAAGAAACGAATCAGCAAACTAGACAAAAAAGAGCTAATCGAACTACTTTCACTTTCAAATGAAGGACTTAAGGAGATATTGAAAAGTGCGGGAAGGAGCAGTAAAGGCGTTCAAGAATTAATTGATCGTGTTATGGGTCTCTCTTTTAATGAGTCCCTTGACTTTTTAATTGCACACCCAGAGATACTTCAAACTCCAATTATCATGGGGGATAATAAACTTCTCATCGGATACAATGAGGATGAAATACGACAATTTCTTCCAAAAGAGTATCGACGTCATAGACTTTAATCGCCCACAAAAACGCTCAATTGACCGGTCTTTAGCTGAGATTAGTGATAGTTTTTTGTTATAATAATTACAGAGAAAGTTTATAGCGGTTTGGCTAAGTATAGAAAGAGGGGTGATGCCTATGAGTATAGGTATTTCCCTATCAAACTGGAAAGGCTAGATTTTTGAGTGTTTCAGACAGCTTAACCTTGATGATTGCATTTGCAAGCTTCATTGTTATGTTGCTCAATCTCATTATTGTGATTGTAAAGAACATAAAAAAATAGAACCGCTAACTTTTGGCAGAGTAAGGTTCTATTTTTAGATAAGTTACTTGTCAACCGTCTTAAACGGTCTCTATGGAGCTTGTTAGTAGCAAGCTCTTTTTTCTTTATCTTCATTATAACACAGAAAGTAAAAAATTGTTACTAAATAAAACAATCGGTACTTTCTTACAGAACCTATATCAAATTTATGTAAAACCCTACTATTATTGAAAAATAATTCGTCACTATTGTTAAAAGAATTATGTCATTTTTTATGATACAACTTTTAATGGCGCACCTTTCTGATGCAATCTAGCCTTAGAAAGGAGGTGAGTCTATGCTTAGCCTACTATTCGTATCAGTTGTCGCTCCAATTGTGGTTGGAGTAATTCTTGAGTTGGTCAAGGATTGGTTGAAAAACCGGCGATAAGCGCCATATTATCACAGACATCCCTTTGGCAGAGGGATGTTTTTTTTTTAGAGAAATAAAAAAACCGAGGTTTTTTGGCAGTACCTCGGCATCAGTGGTGAGCAATGCTTACCTACTATTCGTTGTTTTCATTATAACACTTTATTTTTTCTTGTCAATCTTTTAGTTTTATCTAAATAGTAAGATTTTGTTGCTCATAAAGAATATTTAGAATTAATTTTCCCAATTTGTTAATGAAAATTTATTTTTTAATTCTTGTAATGTTTTTGCTCTCTTCGACAAATCACTACTCATACCAAATTCAAGAAAAGATCTTATTATAGTATTTCAATATTAAACTATCCCTTTAATTATATTATATCGTAAGTCACCTTAATTTATTAAATCTTCTTTTTTGAGTCGCAATACTAATCCCAGTTTTCCGCTCTATCATCTTATAAGTCATACCCTGCTTCTTTAGTTCAAAAGCAAAAGCAATTTGTTCTTCAGTAAATTTTTAAGGACGTCTAAACTCTTTGAGATTTGTTTTATATTCTCCAAGTGTTGCCAAATCTAATGACAGTTTTGTTGTCTCTTTTAAAGCCATTGGATTTGCTGTAGTAGCAACTTTCTTGTCTGCTATCTCCGGATCAACAGTTTGTACTGAACGAGAAACTGGAGAGACTTTTCTCCAATTATGCCATGTCCATAGCTAATATTATAACAAAATCCTATACTCTAACATTCGTTCACATCTCTTGAGTGTAAATTTATTCTGTTATCATTCTAAATAAATCAATGACCAATATTGTTAACCTTTGATAACCCCTATTACATGAGAGACTATATTAAGTCATTAAAGTATACCCTATTGGACACATTAAATTTAAATAGCTAATTTGACATAGATTATCAATATGATATAATGGAATAGAAAAAAGCGACAGGAATTGCCGTTCCTATCGCTTGATAAGTCTTCAGAGATTCGTATAATTAGTGCTTACCTTTTATGGTTTGCACTTTTTTTGATGTAGTAAGCTTTTGCACAAGAAATTTTATATTTCCCATATGCAATGTAAAACTTACTTAATGCACCAAGTATAATCGCAATAGCACAAGCTATCGTAATCATCACGAAACTCTTCCTTTACAGTAATAGACATGGGACTCTATACCTCCTGTCTTCAGTTTAATTGAGAGAATAGTCCCCATATTTACTCTGTAAAACTTATCAGGAGCTTCATAGTAGCGAACTGTCCACTCCATATCCAATATTATATCACAGCAACCATACAAAGCAAATTTCCTTTTAAACAAATAGACAAGTATCTAAGTATATTTTTATATTTGTTTATAACTGTTCTGTTTTCTCTATCTGATAAATAGCTTACAATAAGCTAGAATTTAGCTATATATAAAGGTAGATTTTTTTGAACATTTATAATAAAAAAACATTGACAGCAAATTCATAGGAGAATATAAATGTTAATCTTCTCTTCATCATGATACTTCTTGACCACCTTGAAAAAATCACAAAAAAATAAGAACCGTCTGACTTTGGCAGGTTAACGGTTCTTGAACTGATTATTGCCACCGACTTTTATTCGGCTACATGGGACTTGTTTGCAGCAAGTCCTTTTTTCTCTACTTTTATTATATCACAGAAAGTGAAAAATTTTTACTAAATAAAACAATTGAGTGTAAGCAAATATTGTTAAAAGTATATTGAGTATCTGTTCTTTATAGAAAACGCCTAAATTAAATATTTTTTAAATTTTAATTATAAAAAAATAATCTAAATGTTTGAAATGATTATATGTTTATGTTAAATTATTAATAAATTGGATATAATGTCATACTAGAAAGAGGTGTTTTATGATTTGGTCGTTAATTGTTGGAGCCATTATTGGTTTAATCGCAGGAGTCATCACTAAGGGAGGCTCTATGGGTTGGATTGCCAATATACTCGCAGGACTTGTAGGATCTGCAGTTGGTCAAGCGCTCCTGGGAAGTTGGGGACCTTCCTTAGCAGGGATGGCACTTATTCCTTCGATTATTGGTGCAGTAATTGTAGTTGCTGTAGTCTCTCTCATACTATCAAAAATAAGTCACTGAGTTAAAGAATCTAGAAAGGAGGATCTGTGTCACCTGGAAAGAAATTTATATGTATAGTCCTTGATATTCTTCTACTTTCTATTGTAGTACCAACAACATGGGATTACTACAATCTAGTCGAGTATAATGACATGACGAGTTCTTCAAGTCAACTTCTCTATATTGGAGAATATGTACCAGCTTATTTATTTTGGGGAAATGTTATCTTAGCCTTTGTCTTAATTTTGGCTTTGATTATCATTATCTTTTATCCTCGAACATATGTAGACATTAAACTCTCAACTCAGAGTGGAAAGCTTACTTTAAAACGTTCTGCTATAGAAGGGCTTGTCCGTGAAAAAGTCATTAAAAATGATTATCTAAAATTGCCTCGCATCAATGTAGTTCTACATAAGAATAGAATAGATATTGATGTAAAGGGAGACATCATTCCTCGAGTAGAAGTTACGAAGAAAGCTCAATTATTGGAACAAGAAATAGTTGATTACTTAAAAGTTTTCTTTGGGCTAGAGCAACCTCTAAAAATAAAAGTTGAGGTTAATGCAATAGATAAAGAAACGAATTCAAAGCGCTCACGTGTATTATAGGAGGTGTCAATGGATTATCTGGAAAGATATCGATATCCAATTATCGGAGGCATTATCGGCGGTATAATAGCCATTGCCATCTTCACAATTGGATTCTGGAAAATGATTCTGCTTTTAATTTTAATAAGTCTAGGTGTAATGGCTGGTTTATTTTTAAAAAAGACAGGAATCATTGAACAACTAAAAAATCGAAAATAAATTATGATTAAAAAGGAGAAGTTAATGGTACAAGAAAACATGAAATCATTTGGAACAATGGCAGAAAAAGATAAAAACGATCATAATATCAAAGGTGAATTGACTTATGAAGATAAAGTCATTCAAAAAATTGTGGGACTAGCACTAGAAAACATTGATGGGCTTCTCTCCATTGAAGGGGGGTTCTTCTCCAACTTAACAGGAAAACTAGTTAATAACGAGGATGTCACTTCAGGAGTTGATGTTGAAGTCGGAAAAACTCAAGTTGCTGTAGATTTAAAAGTAATCGTTGAATATCGTAAAAATGTTCCTGAGATTTATAATCAAATCAAAGATGTCATTTGTAAAGAAGTTGCAAATATGACCGACTTGGATGTCGTTGAAGTTAATGTGACGGTTACAGATATCAAGACAAAAGAGCAACAGAAAAAAGACGAAATAACTGTTCAAGATCGTGTTACTGATGCTGTTCAAAGTACAGGAAAGTTTGCTTCAAAACAAGTTGACAAAGTAGTAGATAAAGTTGATGATGCAACACCTGAACAAGGAAGAGTAAAATAATAAGCTTAATGGCTACATTATGCATGATATATATCCAATTGGGAAAGTCGTTAGAGTAATTTTAATGACTTTTTTATTTCGTCTTGTGGTGTACTAATTAGTTTGCTTACGTTTATCGTTTTGTTGATTGAAAACACACAAAAAAATAAGAACCGTCTAGCTTTGGCGAGTTAACGGTTCTTGAACTGATTACTGCCACCGAATTTTATCCGGCTACATCGGACTTATGATACAATGAATATCAAAGGATAAGAAAATGATAAAAATTTATTATAGAGGAAGCTGTGGTTCTTCCAGGCGAGCCTTTTCCTGGTTTGAAAAATATGATATTCACGTGGAGAAAAAAAGAGTCAGTAGGCTAGACAAGAAAGAGCTCATCCAATTGCTTTCATTTTCAAATGAAGGGCTAAAGGAAATATTGAAAAGTTCAGATAGGAGTGGTAAGGCGGTTCAAAAATCACTCGACCATATTATGGGTCTCTCTTTTAATGAGAGTCTAGATTTTTTAATAGCACACCCTGACATATTTCAAACTCCAATTATTATGGGAGATAACAAACTTCTCATCGGATACAATGAGGATGAAATACGACAATTTCTCCCAAAAGAATATCGACGTCGCAGACTTTAACCGCTCCCAAAACCGCTCTACTGGTTGATTTATTTCTGAAAATTAGTATAGTTTTTGTTATAATATCTGTGTAGAGTTTATGAACGGTAGCCTAGATTGGAGGTGATGCCATGGTTTTTAGTGGCGAGTCCTCACAAAACAAGAAAGGCGATAAATTTTTGTCTGTTTACGAAGCATTAATGCTTGCGATCGCTTTTGCGGGCCTGGTATTAAGAATTTCAAACACAAAAAAATGACCGTTCAACTTAGCAGGCGATAGGTCATAATTTTGATATAAAACTTGCTACCGTTCTTTAAACGGCTACGTGGGACTTGTTGGAAGCAAGTCCTTTTTTTCTTTATATCCATTATAAAATTTTTTTATATATTTTTCAATGATTTTCTATTTTTTTATTTTTTTTCTATTTTTTTGTTTAAAAATATTTTTAAAAAAACGTGTTCAGAAAATGGTCATTTTCTGAACACTTATTTATTCTCTACAAAATTCATCAAATTCTGTTAGTTTTTGTGTTCATTAACTCATAACTTAATCTATGTTCATTTATATATATTATTTTAAGTTATGGTACAATCAAACTAACGGAGGTGTAGAAATTTGAATATTGGATATGCACGAGTTTCAACTGGTCTACAAAATTTAGATTTACAAAGAGATAGTCTTAAAAAATATGGTTGTGAGAAAATATTTACTGATCATATGTCTGGGAGTAAAAAAGATAGACCTGGTTTAAAATCAGCAATAGAATTTTCTCGTCCTGGTGATACAATAGTCGTTTGGCGATTAGACCGATTGGGAAGAAATATGGAGGACTTAATCAGTATAGTTAATTCATTAAACGATAAAGGAGTGAGTTTCCATAGTTTGCAAGAAAATATCACAATGGATAAATCAAGCTCTACTGGACAGCTTATGTTCCATTTGTTCGCAGCATTTGCAGAGTTTGAACGTAATCTTATTCTTGAACGTTCTGCAGCAGGAAGAGAAGCAGCACGTGCAAGAGGACGACTAGGTGGCCGTCCTGAGAAATTTACTGAGAAAGATATAGCACTACTTAAAACACTTGTAGAGAGTGGAACACCGATCAAAAATATAGCTGAATCTTGGGGTGTGTCTCGAACAACAATATATAGATACATAAATAGAATTTATAAAAAATAATCATTACACTTTTATAAAATATCATAACCTTGGAAATTGTGAAGTAGATATGTTAAAATCAAATTAAGTAAAATTATACTTAAAAAGGAGGTGCGAAATGGAAAACATAGTTCCTGTATCAGAAATGAGATACTATAATCAAACTTTAAGTGATGTTTCTCAAGGGTCACAAGTGATTTTAACAAAAAATGGCACTGCAAAATATGCAGTAGTCGATTTTAGAGAATGGGAAAAAACAAAAGCAACAGTTAGACTTTTAGAAGAATTGCAACAAGGTTATCATAGCTTAAAAGCAGAAAGAAGCTCAAATCCTGATGAATTTGCTGAGAGGTTGGGTATAAAGTTTGAGTAAGTATGCTGTTGTTATTGCAGAACAAGTATATAGGGATACCAAAGAAGCTATTTTTTATAAGGAAAGTTTAGGAACTTATAAAAGCAATGTATCTAAATTTTCTAAAGAAGTGGCTACTTTCATTAAGAAATTGGAAATTTCTCCAAAGATTGGCTCAAATTTGTCCTTAAGAATTGGTATTGATACCAATGTAAAATATAATGTGATTGAGGATTACATCTTATTTTATGAGGTTGTAGATTCAGAAGTCTACGTACTAAGATTGCTGCCCGCAAAATCTAATTGGATGAATACTATTCTTAAACATATTTAAGAATAGAAACGAACTTATGTTAAAAAGTCCGTTTGTATCTGTTATACGAAATTGATCTGCTGGATATATACAGAAGGTGAAAGAAATGAGTACAACAACACGTAAATAATTCGCTGATTTCAAGGAAAAAACTAATGACGAACCAACAAAAAGTAAAACAAATAGTTAAAAAATATGATACAAGTTTAAGCCAACTTACCAACAATGCAACAGCTAAGGAAGTAAAAACGGTTGGTGTTTAAGTTCTTTGCAGATGAATCCAATCGTAAACAACGTGAGTTGGTGGGATTAAAAACTAAATAAAAATATGTGTATGCACACAAGCTCATACAAATATGATTATAAATAGAAAGTACTTGAATCAGAGCTAATAAAGCCCCGCTAAGTACTTTTTATTTATAACTTTTAATATCTTTCCGAAAAACCAAACTATTACTGATAAATATCAACAGCTTATCATAAGACATCTACCATATACAATGCCCTTCTAAAGCTTAACAATTACTACTTACTATAATAGATACCTTACTTCTTTTTGGTATAACAGTAGGGTAGAAGTTTAATAGACGGTGGCTCTTGAAAGTGGGGGATGCTTATGAATATAAGTACAAAATCCAACAGAAAGGAGCACTCTTATGATGGCTGTAGCAATGTTAGTGACTGCAATTTGTAGTTTCCTAATTAGTTTGCTTACGTTTGTCATCTTGTTGATTGAAAAAAACACAAAAAAATAAGAACCGTCTCAACTTTGGTTAGTTAACGGTTCTTGAACTAAATACTACCACTGACTTTTACTCGGCTACAAGGGACTTGTTACTGCAAGTCCTTTTTCTTTACCTTTATTATATCATGTATTTTTGATTGTGACAATAAAAGGCATTATAAAAGTAATTGGAATTATAGTTACTTTTATAACTATGCTGTGATCAAAATTCTCGTATGTTGAGATATTTATAGTTTTTCTTATAGATAATATAATTGTGTCCCAGTTTAAAAGAATGTTCTTTTTGAATAATTTTAGATATAAATAAGCTTTGAGTAAAAAAATACTCTAGGCGTATTTATTGTTCTCTAAGGGTACTAGTATCGTGTGATTAACCAAGTAAAAAAATGATAAATAGAGTACTGAAAACATTAGTTAAACCATGAATTATCCAACTTGGGATAATCGATCCTCCTGCTAATTTTTCGTCTATATAACAAAGGCTATATCCAATTGAGCCAGTCATAATTCCTATAAAAATCAGAATCGTAAGAGTTAAATCTTGGCTAGTCAACATGAGGATATGGGTTAAACCAAATAATATTGCTTGTATAAAGTTTCCCGATCTATAGTTGAATTTATGTATCAATCTTTTCGCAAGAAAACCGCGAAAAAATACTTCTTCAGATAATGCAGTTTGAACAAATGCATATAAGATAATAGAGAGAGTGCTCCAAATAGAAATATTAGTAAATTTACTATTAGCTAAAACTGATAAATCAGAAATTGATTTAAGCGAAAAATAACCTACAATAATAAATCCAATTAGAGAAGCTAAACAGGATAGGAATAATTTCGAGTTATTTTCTGTTGTCATTTTTTTCAACCCCAGGAAATCCAGTAACGAACATTGAGCTGATTTCCTAGAGATTAACCACCACAAAAATGGAATAACTCCAAATAATATCACTTGAAAAATTGCTGCAATCAATTGATTGATAAATTGGTTCATTTTTATTTCCTCTTAAATACACATTATTTATAAAATCATTATACCAAATATATCTTATTTCATCGATTAACTTCTGCATTCGTTAGTGTTGAGAAAACCTCCCTATTTCAGCACCACCTCTTATATTTTTGTTTCATTAACTCGCAATTTAATCTATGCTCATCAATATACCCAACTTGATAGTTGAAATTTGCGATAAATAAAAAACATCTCCCAATACGATAAACTTAAGTGACTCAATACTTTAAGTTAGGAATCGATCAAGAGATGCAAAATAATTTTATCACACCTTTCAACGAATTACTCAAACGAGTGAGTGACCTTTATAAAACATTTGCACCGAATGAAGTTAAAAATCGGAAAAATATTCATCTTGCTAAACAGTCTGATGAAGTCATTTTAGCCTGTTATTTGTTTGGATTACTTCACTCTTGTTCAACCCTCATTGGGATTTATCGTCTGTCCAGTTCAATGTTTGAGGATGATTTTCCCAGCGAAACTCGATTTTACAGAACTATAAATAATGGAGCTATACTATAAAAGTAGACACAAATTAGTGTGTTATAATCTGTCTAAGAAGACACAAAAAAGAAAGGACT
>NZ_CALPDE010000027.1 GCF_943193185.1 Lactococcus ileimucosae | reverse complement strand
ATTGGGAGTTTAGCTCAGCTGGGAGAGCATCTGCCTTACAAGCAGAGGGTCAGCGGTTCGATCCCGTTAACTCCCATTGAATATGTTATAATATATTCAATGACAATTAAATATCGGAAGGGTAGCGAAGAGGCTAAACGCGGCGGACTGTAAATCCGCTCCTTCGGGTTCGGGGGTTCGAATCCCTCCCCTTCCATAAGTTTTACGGGCATAGTATAAAGGTAGTACAAAGGTCTCCAAAACCTTTGGTGTGGGTTCAATTCCTGCTGCCCGTGTTTGATATTATGGCGGATGTGGTGAAGTGGTTAACACACCAGCTTGTGGCGCTGGCACGCGCGGGTTCGATCCCCGTCATCCGCCTTCTTAATGGGGTATAGCCAAGCGGTAAGGCAAGGGACTTTGACTCCCTCATGCGTTGGTTCGAATCCAGCTACCCCAGTTCAAATATATTTTATTTGAGAAGAGTCTGTTGCCGAAGTGGCGGAATAGGCAGACGCGCCAGACTCAAAATCTGGTTCCTTCACGGGAGTGCCGGTTCGACCCCGGCCTTCGGCATAGTAAAAAGATGCAAGTTTAGTTGTGTCTTTTTTTATTTTGGTTCTGTCAACTCTGTGGTGGTAGACGAAAATCTACTGCTTTTCGAATATAGTAACTCAGTAATACGTAGTATCTAATATAAAATATCATTTAAGGTAAGATAAATTATTTACTCTTAGGCTAAAACAAATTTGGAGGTTTATTATCCATGTATAAAAAATATGGAGATTGTTTTAGGAAGCTCAGAAATCAAAAAAATCTGGGATTATCGTATTTTAGCAAACTTGGAGTAAATCGCGCAAACTTATCTAGATTTGAAAGAGGACAAAGTATGATGAGTTTTGAACGCGTAGAACTTATGTTAGAAGAAATGCAAGTTCCATTAGCAGAGTATGAATTAATTGTAAATAATTTTGAACCAAATTTTCAAGAAAATTTTTTATTAGAACTAGAGGAGGCTGATTTTAGGCAAGATATAGACAACATCCAAAGATTATATACAGAGTCACAAAGGGAGGGGAAGTATTTGTTATCCCTTGCTGCAAAAACTAGGCTTAAAAATATAAATTTATCGGAAATCAAAGAGATTGAGGATTATCTTTGTAATGTGGAAGAATGGGGCTACTTTGAGCTTACCTTGTTGTATTTTGCATCTGATTATATGGATACTTCTCAATTGGAAAGCCTTCTTGCAAATTTTGATGAAAGATGTGAAAAGTACTGTAGACTTTTAAAATATAGACGACGCTTATTTCAAATAGCATACCATAGCGCGGCGATATTTGCATCTAATGGGGAAAGAGAAAAAGCTGAAAATATATTAGAAATTACAAAGAAATACCGTGCTATGGGAGTAGATTTGTATGCTGAGGTATTAAGACATCTTGCTAGGGGGATAATTATTTTTAATTTTGAGGATAAAAATTTAGGTGATAAACAAATTAACTATGCCCTTGAAGTTCTAGAGAATTTTGGCGGATTAAAATTAAAAAAATTCTATCAGAGAAACTTGGAAAGTTTTAAAAGAAATTAATCTCTCTCCGTGTTGCGTTATCGCAACAGCTTGGAGGAGATTTTTTATTTTTAGGGGTGTATACTTGAAACAGAAAGAGAGTTAAACTATTTTTGTATAACAATTCTTTTAAATGAACTTTTATCACATATTTTAGGGAGGTATGATGAATCAAAAAAAATTATCATTATTCGGATTTTTTGCTTTAACTGCTTCTATGGTTCTGACAGTGTATGAATATCCGACTTTTGCTACTTCGAAATTGCATTTAGTTTTCTTTTTGCTATTAGGGGGACTATTGTGGTTTCTACCAGTAGCATTGTGTGCAGCTGAAATGTCTACAGTAGAAGGATGGAAAAACGGAGGAATTTTTAGTTGGGTTAGTCAAACATTAGGAGAACGTTTTGGCTTTGCAGCAATTTTTTTCCAATGGTTTCAAATTACAGTAGGATTTGTCACTATGATTTATTTTATCTTGGGTGCAGTTTCCTATGTGTTAAATTTTGATGCATTGAACACAGATCCGCTGATTAAATTTATTGGTTTACTGGTCATTTTTTGGGGATTGACTTTTTCTCAATTAGGAGGAACTCAGCGAACAGCTAAATTAGTAAAATCTGGTTTTATAATAGGGATTGTGATTCCGTCTATTATCCTATTTACATTATCAGTAGCTTACCTTATAGGAGGTAATCCTATAGAAATACCTATCAACAAGGATGCTTTTATTCCAGATTTTTCACAACTTTCAACGTTGGTCGTCTTTGTTTCATTTATTTTAGCCTATATGGGGGTTGAAGCTTCAGCCTCTCATATCAATGAGTTAGAAAACCCTAAGAGAAATTACCCTTTAGCGATGATTTTGCTGGTAATTTTAGCAATTTCTTTGGATGCACTTGGAGGCTTCTCAGTAGCTGCGGTCATCCCTCAAAAGGAGTTGTCTTTAAGTGCAGGAGTAATTCAAACATTTCAAACACTAATTTTACACTTTAACAGTCATTTTGGATGGCTAGTTAAAGTAATTGCAGTAATGATTGCATTTGGAGTAATGGGAGAAGTAAGTTCATGGGTTGTTGGACCTTCTCGAGGAATGTTTGCGGCGGCTCAACGCGGGTTACTTCCAAAGTTTTTGCGTAAGACAAATGCTCATGATGTGCCAGTACCATTAGTCATGATTCAAGGTGTAGTTGTGACAATCTGGGGCGCTGTGTTGACCTTTGGAGGAGGAGGGAATAACCTATCCTTCTTGGTGGCAATTTCGTTGACCGTGGTTATTTATTTGGTCGGCTATCTATTATTTTTCATAGGTTATTTCGTTTTAATTTATAAGAAACAAGGCTTAAAACGGACATACAATGTTCCAGGAAAAATAATTGGGAAATCAATTATTGCAGGAGTTGGATTCTTATTATCTGTATTTGCTTTATTTATTTCTTTCGTTCCGCCAGAATCAATTGCTAAAAATGAAACACGAACCTATCAAATGATATTACTCATAAGTTTTGCTGTCACAGTTATTTTGCCATTTGTTATTTATGAATTGCATGATAAAAAAGGACACAAATCTTTGGAAGAGCCTACTCACTTTAAGGCAGGAGAAGTGAATCCAGCGGTTTATCCAATAGCCCGTGGGGAACATCATATTATAAAAAAAGAAGAACATATATTAAAACATTAAAGAAAACTGGAGGATTTACATATGTTATATGGAAAAGAAAATCGTGATGAGGCAGAATTCTTAGAACCTATTTTTGGTTCAGAAAGTGAGCAGGTTGATTTACCTAAATATAGAATGGGTAAAAAATCAATTGAACCCCGAGTGGCCTATCAATTGGTTCAAGATGAGATGCTGGATGAAGGGAATGCTCGTTTAAACTTGGCAACTTTTTGCCAAACATACATGGAACCTGAAGCAGTAGAGCTGATGAGTCAAACTTTAGAGAAAAATGCAATTGATAAATCAGAATATCCAAGAACAGCAGAAATTGAAAACCGCTGTGTCAATATGATTGCAGACCTTTGGAATGCGAGTGAAAAGGAACACTTTATGGGGACTTCAACCATTGGTTCTTCAGAAGCCTGCATGTTGGGGGGAATGGCCATGAAATTTGCTTGGCGCAAGCGAGCAGAAAAATTAGGCCTAGATGTCAATGCTAAAAAACCTAACTTGGTTATTTCTTCTGGTTATCAGGTTTGTTGGGAAAAATTCTGTGTGTATTGGGATATCGAGATGCGTGAGGTACCAATGGATAAAAATCACATGTCAATTAATCTAGAAAAAGTTATGGATTATGTTGATGAATATACCATTGGTATTGTTGGAATTATGGGAATCACTTATACTGGAAGATATGATGATATTAAGGGACTAGATAAGTTAGTTGGAGAATATAATAAACATACGGACTATAAAGTCTATATTCACGTAGATGCTGCTTCAGGGGGGCTTTATGCGCCATTTATTGAACCTAAACTTGAATGGGATTTTCGTCTGAAAAATGTTGTTTCTATCAACACATCGGGTCACAAATATGGTTTAGTCTACCCTGGAGTGGGCTGGGTCTTATGGCGTGATAAAAAATATTTACCAGAGGAGTTAATTTTTAAAGTAAGTTATCTTGGAGGAGAATTACCAACGATGGCGATTAATTTCTCCCATAGTGCTGCTCAGCTGATCGGACAATATTATAATTTTGTGCGCTATGGATTTGACGGCTATAAGGCTATACATGAAAGAACACATAAGGTAGCCATGTATCTGGCAGAGTCAATTGAAAAAACAGGACTCTTTGAAATTGTAAATGATGGTTCACAGTTACCAATTGTGTGTTATAAATTAAAAGAAGACAGAGATTGTGACTGGGATTTATACGACTTAGCAGATCGTCTATTGATGAAAGGATGGCAAGTCCCAGCTTATCCTTTACCAAAAAACTTAGAGAATGATATTATTCAACGTGTGGTTGTGCGTGCAGATTTTGGAATGAATATGGCATATAACTATGTTCAAGATATGCAAGAAGCAATCGAGTTTTTGAACAAGGCACACATTAAATATCATAATGAACCTAAAAACAAAACATATGGATTTACACATTAAAAGGATGGTATTCGAATTTTAATGATTTTATATCATCATACAAAAAATGCTTGAATATGGTGTAGAGAACACCGTAACCAAGCATTTTTTATTATTTTGTATGTTTGTCTAAAGCTTAGTGAGTTAAGCAAGAAAAGTTTTCTTCGCCTTTTTGATGAGATACTTTTCAATTTCAATCACGACAAAGATAAGAAGTGAAAGCAGGAGCGCAATAAGCCAATGCGTAGCGGTAAGTGGTATAACATCAATAAAGGTACGTAGCGGTGTGAGGGTGAAGAGGAAGGTTGTACCTAATGATATAACAGTTGTCCAGAAGATTGTTTTATTTGAATACAAACCATCTTGAAATATGGAATCATTGCTTCGCGCGTTGAAGATGTGATAAGTTGAAGCAAGGGCAAGGACGAGGAAAGTCATAGACTGTCCCAACTGTAGACTGGGCGTGCTTCCAGGTATTTCAACGAAGTACCCGATATAGAAGCCGATAAGAGAAATGATGATGAAAGTTGTTGATGAGGTAAAAATACGCTGAGAAACACCACGAGAAAAGAGACTTTCATTTACATCTATCGGGGGCTTCTTCATGATATATTTGTCAGATGTTTCCCGGCTTAATCCAAAGCCAGGAATACCATCGGCTAAAACATTGATATAGAGAAGCTGCATTCCTGTAAGTGGTAGCCCCCATCCAATAATAGCTCCAATAAGCATAATAAGAATTTCGGCGATATTGGCTGAAAGCAGATAGTAGATTGTCCGTTTAATGTTAATATAGACACGTCGACCTTCGGCAATCGCACTAACAATTGTTGCAAAATTGTCATCAGCCAGGATAATGTCAGAGGCATTTTTTGCAACCTCTGTCCCTGATATACCCATTGCGGTACCAACATCTGCAGCACGCAGTGAAGGTGCATCATTGACACCGTCCCCTGTCATAGCAACGATGTGTTTTTTGTCTTGCCAAGCCTTAACAATACGGAGTTTATCCTCAGGAGAGACCCGTGCATAGACAGATATTTTTTCGATATTTTCCTTAAGTTCATCGTCTGACATGTTGGATAAGGTAATACCATCAACGACTAAATCGCCTTCTCTATAAATATCAAGCTCTTGAGCAATTGCTTTAGCTGTTAGTGCGTGATCCCCTGTAATCATAACAGGAATAATACCTGCATTTCGAGCTTCAGCAACGGCAAGTTTACTTTCAGGACGTGGAGGGTCAATCATACCAATGATTCCTAAGAATGTTTGGTCTTCTTCTAGAAACTGATGATCGTTTGGAATTTCATCAATTACCTTGTAGGAAAGGGCAAGGACACGCAAAGCGTTTTCTGCAAACGTGTCATGAATTTCATGTGCTTCTTTAAAATGTTCTGGGACAAGACGGTCAAAGGCACCTTTGGTAATGACGAGATATCTCCCAGTTTCGTTGGGAACAACGACTGTCATCTTTTTTCTTGTAGAATCAAAAGGGAGTTCCAAGAGACGTTCAGGTTCTTTATCTGGTTGATAAAAGTTGTGAGTGATAAGAAAGTTAATGATGGCGGTTTCGGTTGGATCACCGTGTGTTTCCCACTTGCCACCTTCTTGGACAGCTGTTGCATTGGAAACTAAACCAAACTTGTAAATTAAATCTTTTTCCTTGTCCGAGAGCTGATCCTTTTGCCAAATATCTTCCCCTTGTACCCAAAGTCGTTGAATAGTCATTTGATTTTGCGTAAGTGTTCCTGTTTTATCAGAAGCAATGACAGATGCATTTCCCAGTGTTTCAACGGCAGGAATATTACGGATAATGGCCTTTTTATAAGCCATATTCTCCACACCATAGACAAGAGACAGGGTAACGATAACAGGTAGGGTTTCAGGCACGGCAGCAATACCAAGAATAACTGCGGTCATCATGTTTTCACTAAAAGGGATTCCCCCATGCAAGAGATTTACTAGGAAAATCACTGCACCAGCCCCAAAAGCAATTGCTGCAAGACGTTTTGGCAGTGAATCAATCCGTTTTTGTAAAGGAGTTTTCCCTTTCACTTGGTCTTCTAAGAGCTGGGCAATTTGTCCCATCTGACTTTTCATTCCAGTAGCAACAACAATGCCTTTGGCTGTGCCGTTAAGGACATTTGTTCCTGAGAAAACCATATTCACTTGGTCACCTAGGGGAACATTTTCAGATATCTCACGTGAAGCATCTTTTTCTATTGCTTCAGATTCACCTGTGAGTGAGGATTCATCAACCTGTAAGCTATTTGCTGAAAGCAGACGAACGTCAGCACCCACTTGTTCTCCCGCATTCAGTTGAATTAAATCGCCTACGACCAATTCTTCCGAGGGAATCGTGCTTAATTTCCCGTTTCTAATGACGGTTGAATTAGGAGCAGACAACTTTTTTAAAGCAGACAAGGCTGTCTCAGCGCGCTCCTCCTGTAAATGTGCTACGATGACGTTGATAATGACGATCAATAGGATAACGATGGGCTTTGTAAAATTATCAGTTTCTAGCGAAAGATAAAAAGCAGGAACAGAAACAATGATTAAAACAAGATTCATCACTTCAAACACATGTTTCAAGAGCTTTTGAAAAGTGCTTTTTTGTTTTGCTTCTTGGAAAACATTGCTGCCGTATTTTTCACGATATGCAGTAATCTGTTCTTTATCTAAACCCTCTGAAACATTGGTTTTATAGTATTCTTTTATGGTGTTGATGTTACTTTTCTTGTAATCCATAGATTCTCCGTTCTACTTTTCGGCCCTTATAAAAAATGTGTCATAATATAAGTATAATATTTTTATTATTTATTACAAAACGATTTAGAACTCAGAAAAAGCTGTATAAATAGCTAAAAATGTGGTATTATGGTAGATATGGAAACAAAAACAGTAAGCGAACTCGCAGAGCTTTTTGGAGTGACTCGCCAAGCGATGAACAAACGGATTAAGCAGCTAGACGAGAAATATATAGGAAAAAATGAAAAGAATGTTACTGTAATTAATGAAGGTGGTATTCATGAACTTGAACGCCTTTATGGAAAAGTTGTGACAGCTAAGGCAGAAGTTGTTGAAGATAAAGATGAGACTCAAAAACTTTCAACGTCGCCAGCAGACACAGCTGTTTTTGAGCTGTTTTCAAATTTAATGAAAGATAAAAATGCAGAAATTGATCGCCTGAATCAACAATTGATAGCCAAAGATGCACAACTTGCGGAGAAAGATAAACAAATTAACCGTCAGCAAGAGTTGATGGAGAAATCTTTAAATGATAATAATCAGTTCTTAATGGAGTTGAAAACTGAATCAGAAAAAGGATTTTTTGCCAAGCTTTTTGGAAAGTAAAGTAGCAGTCTAACTGTTATTTTTTTTATGTCCAGAGTAGACAAATGTAAACGTTTTCCGCTCTATTCCCACTGTTAAGCACATTTTCCGGCTTTTATGTTTGCAAAATCTCAAAAAAGTGTTAAAATGTAAGAGTAAGTTAAATGATTAACTTAGTGATAGAGAACTTCTCTATAAACAAATTTTAAACCTATAAGGAGACTTACTCATGGTAGTTAAAGTTGGTATTAACGGTTTCGGACGTATCGGTCGTCTTGCTTTCCGTCGTATTCAAAATGTTGAAGGTGTTGAAGTAGTTGCAATCAACGACCTTACAGATCCAGCAATGCTTGCTCACTTGTTGAAATATGACACAACTCAAGGTCGTTTCGATGGTGATGTTGAAGTTAAAGATGGTGGTTTCGAAGTTAACGGTAAATTTGTGAAAGTTACTGCAGAAGCTAATCCAGCTAACATCAACTGGGCTGAATCAGGTGCAGAAATCGTTCTTGAAGCAACTGGCTTCTTTGCAACTAAAGAAAAAGCTGAACAACACTTGCATGCTAACGGTGCTAAGAAAGTTGTTATCACAGCGCCTGGTGGAAATGATGTTAAAACTATCGTTTTCAACACTAACCACGAAACTTTGACTGGTGAAGAAACAGTTATCTCTGGTGCATCATGTACTACTAACTGTCTCGCACCAATGGCTGATGCTTTGAACAAAAACTTCGGTCTTAAAGTTGGTACTATGACAACTATCCACGGTTACACAGGTGACCAAATGACTCTTGATGGCCCACACCGTGGTGGAGACTTCCGTCGTGCACGTGCTGCAGCTGAAAACATTGTACCTAACTCAACAGGTGCTGCTAAAGCTATCGGTCTTGTATTGCCAGAATTGAACGGTAAACTTCAAGGTCACGCACAACGTGTACCAGTTCCAACTGGTTCATTGACAGAACTTGTATCAGTTCTTGATAAAGAAGTTACTGTTGAAGAAGTAAACGCAGCTATGAAAGCAGCTGCTAACGAATCTTACGGTTACAATGAAGATGAAATTGTTTCATCTGATATCGTAGGTATCTCTAATTCTTCACTCTTTGACGCTACTCAAACTGAAGTTACCACAGCTAATGGCGTTCAATTGGTTAAAACAGTTGCTTGGTACGATAACGAAATGTCTTATACATCTAACCTTGTTCGTACACTTGAATACTTCGCTAAAATCGCTAAATAATTCTGTTATTTAACGTTGGAAACAGAGAAGCTTAGCTCCTCTGTTTTTTGATGCCCTTATTTTCAGAGTGAGACTTTGAGAATTTTTTCATAATATAGTACACTATAGTATGAAGAGGACTGGTTGAGGAGGTGGGACTGAGAGGATGGATAAAAAGAAATGGGAACAATCTTTTAAAGCTATTAATGACAGAACACCTAGTGAGGATGACGATCAAAAAGCTTTATTGGACGGATTGGTAACAGAAGATATAACCGAACATAAAAAGCCTAAAAAGAAAACAATCATTTTAGGAAGTATCTTTAGTGGTCTTTTCCTTATTGTCATAGCAATACTTTTGATTGTCTTTTTCTATCCGAAACCTAAAAATGATTCCTCTCTTACTGCGAGCAACCATAAAATTTCAGACGGTTCTATGATTGACTCTAATTCACCGCAAGAGGGTAAATCAGATTATGTACCCTCAGCTTTAGCGGCGTGGAAAGCCTTAACCCTCAATCAACAAATTGCTTTATTGGCCCAGTCCTATGCTAAGCTGAATCCTCAAACCACGATTTTGACGGCGGATTATCTTGCGATGACAGGAAATATTAATGACGGCGCGATAGAGTGGTATGATTCAAACAAAATTATCCATAAAGTTAATGTGAAAATTAACCAAGCGACAGTTACTTATAGCTATATCAATGCTGAAAGCTGGGAAACTGAAGAGCAAACAACAAAGATAGATACACTCTTTGCAGACTATTTTGAAACATCTACAGCTAAGCAAACAACGAAGGAAATATCCTCAAGAGTTGTTGATTCCGCTACGTTAGCAAGCTTAAGTACTGAGATGGATTTAGAACAGATTGCTCAAGGAGATTATTCAAGTGTGCATGGCACATGGAAAACTTTGGAAGGCAGAACACTAATTTTTGAAAATAATCAGTGTTACATAGTGGAGGGGGAAAAGAAAACAAAACTTGTTCTCAATGCTTTATCTACAGATAGCCAGCAAGACCAAGGTTTCCTCACGGTAAATAGTCAGCCTGAAGGAACCCCTGCAGGAGCAGGACTTTCCTTTATCCCCAAAGGTTACGATTGGGCAGATACAGATAAAGCGAAACCGCGTATTTGGCTGTCCAACACCTTTGGACCGAGTGCACATCACTTGCCTGAAAGACAAAAATTAGCCGTACAGAAAGCAATTTTCTATAAAGTAAACGAAATTTAGTTCAATAAGTTATACTAAAAATTAAAATCAGAAAAGGGAGAAAAAATGGAAACACCTCAATGCCCAATTTGTTCAAGTGAATATACCTATGAACTGACAGATACGACATTTGGATGCTCAGAATGTGGCAACGAATTTACACAAGCGGATTTAGAAGCAGACAAATTTGTTGTTCTTGATAGTGTCGGACAACCTTTAGCTGATGGAGATGCTGTGATTATTATTCAAGATCTTCCAGTCAAAGGGATGCCGAAACCTATAAAAAAAGGGACAAAAGTTAAAAACATCCGCATCAATGAATTTGGAAAAAATGGACACTATATTGATTCGAAAATAGATGGTTTTGGTGCCATTGGTTTGAAGGGTTCTGTAGTGAAGAAAGCTTAAGTATAAAAATAGTAAAGCGGTCAAAAGACCGCTTTTGTTGTATAATAAACCTATGAAACTAACAGACAGTATACAATACCTGAAAGGTGTCGGTCCCAAATCTTTTGAAAATTATCAGAAGCTTGGTATTTCCACGATACAGGATTTATTGCTTTATTTTCCTTTTCGTTATGAAGATTTTGCTGGACGTTCCATTTTGGAATTACTTGATGGAGAAAAAGCAACGGTGATTGGTGAAGTGGTGACACCTGCAAATATCCAATATTACGGCTTTAAACGGAACAGGCTCACTTTTAAACTCAAACAAGGTGAAGCTGTGGTCGCTGTGAGCTTTTTTAATCAACCCTATTTGGCGGATAAGATTGAGGTTGGGAGAGAAGTCGCGGTCTATGGCAAGTGGGAGCAAAAAAAGCAACAACTTTTGGGAATGAAAATATTAACCCAAGCAGAAGATGGCTTCTCCCCTGTGTATCATCTCACCGCAGGGATGAAACAATCCAGCTTGGTGAAAACAATTCAAATAGCTTTTGACAGTGGGCTTTTATCAGAGTTGAAAGAAAATTTACCAGAATATTTGTTGAAAAAATATCGCTTGATGTCTCGGCAGGAAGCGGTACGTGCCATGCATTTTCCAGACGATATGGAGGCGCACAAACAAGCACTAAGGCGCGTGAAGTTTGAGGAACTCTTTTATTTTCAACTGAAGTTGCAGGCTTTGAAACATAAAGAGAAAGCACAGCGCTTTGGGCGAAAGATTATTTTTGACCAGCGGTTGATGGAAGAAAAAATTAAAAATCTTCCTTTTGAACTGACAGGTGCCCAACAAAAATCCTTAGACGAAATTTTAGCAGATATGTCCTCACCCTACCACATGAACCGTCTTTTACAAGGTGATGTCGGTTCAGGTAAAACCGTCGTTGCCAGCTTAGCAATGTATGCAGCAGTATTATCGGGGCTTCAAGCTGCGATAATGGTTCCGACTGAAATTTTAGCACGGCAACACTTTGCGAACTTAAAAAAACTTTTTCCTGAGCTAAAAATTAGTCTTCTCGTTTCAGGTTTAAAAGTTGCGGAGAGAAGAGAGATACTGGAAAGCTTAGCAAGTGGGCAGACACAGATGGTTGTGGGGACACACGCTTTGATTCAAGAAGCTGTTGATTTTTATGATTTGGGGCTGGTCATTACCGATGAACAACATCGCTTTGGGGTTAAGCAACGGAAAGTCTTACGCGAAAAGGGTCAAAATCCTGATGTACTTATGATGACTGCGACGCCAATCCCTCGGACCTTGGCGATTACAGCTTTTGGTGATATGGATGTCTCTATCATTGACGAGTTACCTAAAGGCCGTCAACCCATTACGACCAGATGGGTAAAACACGAGCAGCTGCCAGAGGTGCTGAAATGGATAAAAGAAGAACTGGCACAGCAGGCTCAAGTCTATTTTATTTCGCCTCTTATTGAAGAGTCGGAAGCTTTAGACTTAAAGAATGCCGTAGCACTTTATGAAGAATTAACGCAGTATTTGGGTGAAGAAACAGGCATTGGTTTGCTGCATGGTAAAATGAAAAATGAAGAAAAAGACCAGATTATGCAGAACTTTAAGGCAGGGGATTTGTCTGTTCTGGTCTCCACAACGGTTATTGAAGTTGGTGTGGATGTGCCAAATGCAACGATTATGGTGATTATGGATGCGGATCGTTTTGGGCTTTCTCAGCTGCATCAGTTGCGTGGTCGTGTAGGACGGGGGAGTAAGAAGTCCTATACGATTCTCGTTGCCAATCCCAAGACAGAATCAGGTAAAAACCGGATGAAGATAATGTGTCAAACGCAAAATGGTTTCCGTTTGGCAGAAGAAGACCTGAAGATGCGAGGCTCCGGAGAAATATTTGGCGTACGTCAATCAGGTTTACCAGAATTTCTTGCAGCGGATATTGTGAATGACTACAATATTTTAGAAGTGGCACGTCAAGAAGCGCAGGAAGTTTTTAAAACACCTGACCGCCCAGAATATCAGATGATGCTTGCAGATTTGGATGTTGACGGTGGTTTTGATTAATGTTTAAATTGTGAATTCAAGAAAGGATGATAAAAATGGGACTTCTCTTAGCATTTCTAGGTGGTGGACTTTCTTTGCTGAACTTTTCTGCCGAATGGCGGTCTCTTCCCTTACAGTTTATCTTCGCTCTCCTTTCCCTAGGCAGTATGTTTGCCTATAAAGGAAAGCGCACAAGAAGCTCCTATGAAGGAGATGGCACAAGTATCTTCACCCTTGGTTTTGCCTTGTGTTTTCTTTCATTTATCGGATCAGCATCTATTCTTTTAGCCCTTGTGATGGGCTGGCAGTAAATAAAAAATATAAGAGGGATATTTCCTTCTTATATTTTTATTTCCCTAAGCAGAACTGGCTGAAAAGCTGAGTAATCAGTTCATCCGGTGCAGCTTCTCCAGTTATTTCGCCAAGCAATTGCCAACAGCGCGTGACATCCACTTGAATGAGATCCACAGGAAGTCCCATCGCCAAACCACGGTTTGCTTCTTTTAGAGCATCTAAAGCTTGTTCGACCAGGCCAATATGTCGTGCATTGGAGAGAGTCGTTGCATCTTTTGCTTCAATTTCCCCAGAGAAAAAGAGGGCGCGTATTTGTTTTTCGACGGCATCAAGATTTTCATTTTTTAAGGCAGAAATTCGGATAAAGTCTTCAGGAAGTTCTTCAAGTTCAATTTGTTCTGGGAGATCGGTCTTATTCAGCAAGACGATACGGTTTGTCGAAGAGGAAAGTTCCAGCAATTCCAGATCTTTAGGAGTTAAAGGTGACGAAGCATCAAGCACAAGCAAGACCAAGTCGGCTTCTTCTAGGGCTTTTTGACTACGCTCAACGCCAATCTTTTCGACAATATCTTCGGTTTCTCGTATACCAGCAGTATCGATTAACTCCAGCGGCACACCACCAATATTGGCAAATTCCGTGATGACATCACGTGTTGTTCCTGCTATATCGGTAACAATGGCTTTTTCTTCACGTAAAAGTTGATTGAGCAGGCTTGATTTTCCGACATTTGGACGACCAATGATTGCGGTTTTAAGCCCTTCGCGGAGAATCTTTCCGCGTTTAGCTGTGGCAAGAAGTGTTTCCAGAAGCTGCTCAAAATGGGCAGTTTTTTCCAGAAGCATTTGACTTGTTATCGTTTCAACGTCATCATATTCGGGATAATCAATATTGACTTCGACTTGCGCCAGAGATTCTAAAATTTCTTGACGAATATTGTTGATCAAGTTAGAAAGGCTACCATCAAGTTGTTTTACAGCAATATTAGCCGCCTGATCTGTTTTAGCGCGAATCAAATCCATAACGGATTCGGCCTGCGCTAAGTCAATACGTCCATTTAAAAATGCACGCTTGGTAAATTCCCCCGGTTCAGCGAGACGTGCACCCGAGCGGAGCAGAAGTTGCAAAATTTCTTGGGTGACAGCAATTCCGCCATGTGTGTTGATTTCCACAAGATCTTCACGTGTGAAGGTTTTAGGAGCTTTCATCACGGAGAGCATAACCTCATCAACAAGACGTTCTTGATCAAAGATATGACCGTAATTAATGGTATGTGAAGCAACTTTATCAAGATTTTTTCCTTGAAAGACCTTTTTAGCGATTGGTATAGCATCGCTACCGGACAATCGGACGATAGCAATGGCTCCTTCACCTAAGGGTGTCGAAATGGCTGCTATTGTGTCAAATTCTTTTGTTATCATATTTTATCCTAATTACTAATTTCAGTATGCCCTATTATATAATAAGTCGTGATAAAAATAAAGATTCGTCAACTCTCTCAAAGGTTTATCTTATCCATATTGATCAAAATTCTAGTAAAATAAGAGTATGAGATTGGATAAATATTTGGCGGAAGCCGGGCTAGGATCACGTAAAGAAGTTAAGGCAATCCTCAAGACAGGAAAAGTGACAGTTAATGACCAAAAGATAAAAGATGGTAAACTACATGTTGATCCGGATAAAGATAGCGTAAGCTACGAGGGACAACCAGTAGCTTATCAAGAATTTTATTATTACCTCCTTAATAAGCCTGCGGGAGTTGTTTCGGCAACGAAAGATAATAAGGACAAGACCGTTGTCGAATTATTAAAGGCTCAAGATTTTCGAGAAGATATCTTCCCTGTGGGGCGCTTAGATAAGGACACAGAAGGTCTTCTTTTACTGACAAATGATGGACCACTGAGTCATAATCTCCTGAGTCCCAAAAAACATGTGGAAAAAGAGTACTTTGCTCAAATCCAGGGGCAGGTCACGCAAGATACTGTTCGAGAATTTGCAGCAGGCTTGACCTTAAAATCTGGAGAAAACGTCAAATCAGGTCAACTTTTTATTGAGAAATCAGAAGAAGATAAAAGTGAAATTCGCCTCATTATTCATGAAGGTAAATTCCATCAGGTCAAGCGAATGTTTGAAGCTGTAGGGATGAAAGTAACTTATCTCAAACGGCTACGTATGGGAAGTTTAAAATTGGATAAGGCATTAGCTTTAGGCGCCTATCGTCCACTTACAAGCGAGGAGATTACAAAACTAAAGGATGAGTCGGGGAAGAAGTGCGCTTCTGAATAGAACAGGTTTTGTAAAGAGAGATTTATGGCGGCGAGATAATCTGAACTCCTCGGGAGAAACTTAAAGCTTCAAATAAAAAAGAAAGATATTTCCGCTTTTTTGATATAATATTTAAGAGAGCATTTGGAAGGACTTTAAACATGGAAAATTTGAAAAAACTAGTCGGTATCAAAGCAGCTGAGTACGTAAAATCAGGTATGACCGTTGGTTTAGGAACAGGATCAACAGCTGCTTTCTTTGTTGACGAATTAGGGCGTCGTGTCAGAGAAGAGGGGTTGGATATTATTGGCGTAACTACTTCAAACGTAACCAGTCAGCAAGCAGCCAGTCTTAATATTCCCCTAAAATCAATTGATGAAGTGGATAGTGTCGACCTTACTGTGGACGGTGCAGATGAGATTGATGCAGCACTTAATGGTATCAAAGGTGGTGGTGCTGCCCTCCTTATGGAGAAGATTGTTGCAACATATTCAAAAGACTATATCTGGATAGTGGACGAAAGCAAACTTTCTGAGACACTTGGAAGCTTTAAGGTTCCTGTCGAAGTTATTCCTTATGGTTCCGAACAGTTGTTCCGCAAATTTGAAGCAGCAGGTTATGCACCAGCTTGGCGAATGAAGGGTGATAAAAAACTCATCACAGATATGCAGCACTACATTATTGATCTACATATTGAGAAAATTGTGGAGCCGGAAAAACTGGCGAAGGAGCTTGACTTGACCGTAGGTGTTGTTGAACATGGTCTTTTTAACGGTATGGTTAAAAAGGTTATTGTTGCAGGGCAAACAGGCGTTCGACTTATTGAAAAGTAAAAAAGAAGGACAAGATTTCCTTCTTTTTTTGTATAATTGGAATTGCTTTTATAATGTTTTTAGCCATTGTTCCACGCCCCATTTGTGAGAGCCTCGTTTGAGTTTTTCGATAGCGACAAGTACATCAAACCAAAAAATATTATTAAAATCTTCCAAAGGTGCTTGATCAAAATGGGCATCCAATGTTTCATAGATATAAGCAGGGTTACAAAAATACTTGTCACGATGGGAACTGTAAAAGTATTCATCAGCCTGCCCGAGGTATTGGCCTAAAGTAGCGCTTGCTCCTAGTTCTTCAAGAAGTTCACGTTCTAGTGCTCGTGCATGATCTTCATCGGCTTCAATTTCACCTCCGGGAAGAAAAAATGCGCCATTTGGTGCTTGGACAAGACAAATTTGACTATGGTTTTCACGTGAAACAATACCATAGACCCCATAACGGTATTGATAATTGACGCCAGCAATTTTCTCGCCAAAGACTGGAATTTCTTGTTGAGTCATACTTACAAACCTCCGATATATTTTATAGAAGAAAATTTACTTATATTCTATCAAAAAGTTGACAATTTTGATAAAATAAAGAGGCTAAACAAAGCTCTTGTGAAGGGAAAAATGAACAGTGAAAAAATTTAATCTTAGTAAAATGATTATTATCGCCTTGATTATTGTTATTTCAGCATTTACAGCAATTTTTATCTCGGCAGATAACTTTAAAAATAATAAAAATCCATCGGCGATGACACAAATTATCAATGATGGAACTGGAGCAGTCGATCGAATAATCGGAGCACCAATCCGTTTTGTGCAAGATAAGGCAAATCAGGTGGGGAATCTATTAGATACCTATAAGCAGAATCAGTCACTGAAAACAGAAGTTGCTGATCTTAGGAGTTCAAAAAACAGTCAAGAAAGTCTAGAAGTTGAAAATAGAGAGTTGAAGGAAGCACTTAAGCTTCAAGAAACGTTAACCGATTATGAAAGCATCTCTGCTAATGTTATTACCCGTAACCCAGCCAGCTGGGCGGATACATTAGTCATTGACAGTGGCAGCAAACAAGGTGTTAAAAATCGCCAGTTAGTTATGGCGAACGGTGGTGTAATAGGGCGGGTGATTCAAGTTAACGAAAACACGTCAAAAATTTCTTTGCTAAGTTCTGAGAAAGGCATCGAAGCAAAAATCCCAGTACGTCTAGGGAGTTCAAGTGATCCAGTAAATGGTCTTCTTACAAGTTATGACGATGATCAAAAAGCCTACGTTGTAACTTCCCTTGTAGGTACAGGAAATATTGATAAAGGAAGTCAGGTTTTCACAAGTGGTCTTGGAGGAGACTCTCCACGAGACCTCTTACTAGGAACAGTTATTGATGTCAAAGAAACGGACCAAGGCTTAAACCGTGAAGTCTACATTAAGCCAGCTGGTAATTTATACGATATCCGATTTGTCTTTGTGATTCAAGGCATGATTGGAGGAAATTAACCATGAGCCGTTTTAGTTTTCAATTTTTTAGCCCTTTACTTCTCTTTTTCCTCCTGTTGCTTGATGGTCAATTGACACATTTATTTACGGCCTTGTCTGGGGGGAGTATCATGCCTGTCAGTCATCTCCTTTTGATTTTTATGGTGTATACGGTAACGCAGCATAGACATAGCTATGTTCTTATTTTAGGTATCCTTTTGGGTATTGTTTACGACAGTTACTTTTTGGGTATATTTGGTATTGCCAGTCTGATTTTTCCACTGATTGCCCTTTTTGTCTACAGTATCCAAACGGTTGTTTTCACAAATCGCTGGACCCGCCTATTTACGGTAATCATCATAGTTTCTGCTTTTCAGGTTTTAAGTACACTGATTATTAACCTCGTTGGAGTAGTTAAGGTTGATTTCGTTGCTTTTGTCGTTAGACAGCTCGCGCCTACCCTAGCTTTAAATATTATCTTTGCAACCCTGCTACAGTGGCCTTTAGAGAAGATGTATCGCCTTCGGTGAGCATCTTTTTGTAAAGGAAAGGTAAAAAAAGTATCTTTAAGGAAATTAAATTGACTCGGATAAGTCATAAAAGAGTGTTATACTTGAGGCTACCTTGGAGCTATATTTATAAATCTATGGAAAACAGGAAGAAAAATATGAAAAAGAAAATACTTACAACTTTGATGCTGTCAACAGTGATTTTATCATCAGGGACTTCTCTTGGTGCTGTAAAAGCTGACAGTACAGACGATCAGATTGCAAAACAAGATGCTGCTATCCGTGCAGCAAAAAGTTCATCTGCTGAAGCACAAGCGCAGGTAGAGGCAATTCAAGCACAAGTGGGAAGTTTGCAAGCCAAAAAAACTGCAACAGCAAATGAAGTAAATAAATTGATGAAAGAGCAAAAAGAGCAGTCTGCACAGATTGCAAGCTTACATAAAGACATCAAGAATCGTAGTACAGCACTTGAAGCACAAGCACGTAGTGCACAGACAAGTGGTTCAGCTACGAACTACATATCTGCTCTACTGGATTCAAAATCTTTGGCGGATGCGATTCAAAAAATGACAGCTATGGCAACAGTTTCAGGTGCCAACAAAGCAATGATTGAAAAGCAACAAGAAGATGAAAAAGCAATTCAGAGAAAGCTGAAAGACAATGAAGCAAAGTATGCAAAAGCTACACAGCTTCAACAAGAATTAGAAGCGCAAAGTAAAGAGTTAGCGAGCCAAGAAGCAGCCCTCAAAGTTGCGCAACTAAATTACCAAGAAACAATTGCTACTTCTGAAAGTAAGAAGCAAAGTTTGATTGATCAAAAAGCAGCGGCGGTAGCAGCGCAGGAAGCAGCAGCAAAACAAGCAGCCGAAGTGGCGGCGCAGCAAGCTAAAGCAGAGAAAGCGGCGCAAGTTGCTCAAAAAACACAAGCAGAACAAGCCGTAGACACTGAGAAAGCTGCTCCAGCATCTTCATCGACGGAGACAGTACCTGTAGTTACTGCACCAGTTCCGGATAACAGTACCTCTTCATCTTCATCAAGTAGTGTTGCCAACTCAAATAGTGGTTCAAGTAACAGCACAGCTGGAGGAGGAACAAGCAGCACACCAGGGTCAAGTTTAAGTAACCCTTATCCATGGGGACAATGTACATGGGGAGTTTGGGAATACTTCGGCGGAAAAATTCCAACATATGCTGGAAATGCAGGGGACTGGGCAGTTTATGCTAATAGTGGTCCAGCAGTAGGTACAATTGCCGTCTTCCCTCCAGGTAACCAAGGTGCAGGAGGTGTAGGTCACGTTGCGGTTGTGACAGCTGTAAATGGTAATAAGCTCACTGTCTCAGAAACGAATTTCTCAGGTCCTAACGGCGGAGGTTTAGGCATCCGTACTACACGTGAAGTTTCAGCTGCAGGTGTAAGTTTCATTCGTCCTTAAGAGGGTGGAGAAATAAGTAATATTCGCTTTCTTAAGCTTTAGACAAAGTTTTACTGCTTTGTCTTTTTTTACTACAGATGTATACCTCTACACCTTGAAAAAGTGGTTGGTCAAATATTGCATAGAGAATCGAGTGTTAAAGATACTCGGTTTTTTTTACTGGGACCTTTCTTCTGAACGCCTTCATCAAAGATTATTGTACTCTTTTAAAAAATTTATTCTATTGCAAGAAAGGGTACAAGACAGGGGGGGGACGTAATAAAATATTTTTTTATTCATTAAAAATTTGAATGCAAAGCACCTACAGTCTCAGGGACATCCATTTTATCAAAAGTTCCATCTGCCTATGAGCAAAGGATAATCATATATAGCATTATCCATGAAATGAGTAAATGCTGTAAAAAATAGCTTAAACTCCTCATTTTGCAGCCCCATCAAGGAAAATAGTCGCGTTTTCTCTGATACTGTACATGTGTTATAAATCAGGAGAACAAAAAATTAAGAATGAGATTAATTGAGGACAATACCATTGATGTAATAACATTTCCCGCTGTTTTACTTTCTTTCCTTATCGCATCATGAAAAAAAGAAGAAACAAGAAGAAACAAACTTATATCAAAGTGTAATCCAAATGTTACAAAGTGGCTATGTGGTCGTGATACAATATACTATATTACCGAACTAACCTAGGGAGGCAAATTAAAGATTTTATGAAGAAAAAACTTATTACAGCATTGATGCTTTCGACAGTCGTACTGACGGCTGGTGCACCACTTGCTGCCGTAGAGGCTGATACCACAGACTCGAAGATAGCACAGCAGGATTCAAAGATTGCCAGTGCTAAAAGTGAAGCTGCCAAGGCACAGTCACAAGTGGAAGCTATTCAGTCGCAGGTGAGCACTTTAAAATCAAAGCAATCATCAATGACTAAAAAAGTTAATGAGTTGATGGCTCAACAAAAGGAGCAATCTCAACAGATCCAAAAGTTGAGCAAAAGTATTAAAGAACGTAATACAGCACTTGAAGCGCAAGCGCGCAGCGCACAAACAGACGGCTCAGCTACAAGCTATATGTCTGCGATATTGGATTCAAAATCACTGACAGATGCGATTCAAAAAATGACAGCTATGGCAACCGTTGCCGGTGCGAATAAGTCAATGATTGAGCAACAACAAGCTGATCAAAAAGATATCCAAAATAAGTTGGCAGATAACCAAAAGAAATATGCTGAGGCAACACGTCTTCAACAAGAGTTGGATTCACAAGCAGATGAGTTAGCAACTCAAGAAGCAGCCCTCAAAGTTGCGCAGCTGGATTATCAAGCAACAGTAACAACTGAAGAAGGTAAGAAACAAGACTTGCTGAACCAAAAAGCAGCAGCAGAAAAAGCAGCCCAAAAAGCTGCTGAAGCTCAAAAAGCAGCAGCAGAAAAGTCTGTAGTTGTTCAGCAAGAGCAAGCGGTGAAAAACAATACTGCTACTGGACCTTCAGCACCAGCTACAAATGGAACAGGAGGAAATAACAACACCTCTACACCTACTCCAACACCAGTACCAACACCAACGCCAGATCCGGTAAAACCAGTAAGTCCTGCTGGTAAAAATCCATACCCTGCTGGTCAATGTACAGCTTTTGTATGGGATTATTTTGGTGGAAAGATACCAACATATATGGGAAATGCAGGTGACTGGGTAGCTTATGCTAACAGTGGCCCTGCAGCAGGTACTATTGCTGTATTCCCTCCAGGTAACCAAGGTGCAGGAGGCGTAGGTCACGTTGCTGTCGTCCTTTCTGTATCTGGTTCAAAAATGACAGTTATCGAAGGAAACTTTAACGGTGGTTGGGGAACAACACGTGAATGTTCAACAGCTGGTGTAAGTTTCATTCGCCCTTAATAAACAACTGAAATGAAATACAAGCTTCGGTTTGTATTTTTTTTAGGATAATTATCAACATTTAGCACTCTATAATATGGAGTGCTAATTTTTTTGCCAAATGCTTTAAAAAATGCTAAAATATATTATAGTAGCTGTAAAAATAGGCTACTTCTAGAGAGCGCTCGCTTGAAAAATCAAGTGATACTCTTAATATTCCATGTCAAGAAGGTTAATATATATGAATAACACAGAATTTTACGAACGTCTCGGTGTGGATAAAAATGCCAGCCAAGACGAAATTAAAAAAGCTTATCGAAAGCTGTCTAAAAAATACCATCCAGATATCAACAAAGATCCGGGTGCAGAAGATAAATATAAAGAAATTCAAGAAGCTTATGAAACATTAAGCGATGAAGAAAAACGTGCCAGCTATGACCAATATGGTGCAGCAGGAGCCAATGCTGGCTTTGGCGGTCAGGGAGGTTTCTCTGGCTTTGATGGTTTCCAAAGTGCAGGAGGCTTTGGTGGTTTTGAGGATATTTTCTCAAGTTTCTTTGGAGGCGGCGAAGCTCAAGTTAATCCTAATGCTCCTCGTCAAGGGGATGACTTACAATACCGCATTAACTTAACATTTGAAGAAGCAATCTTTGGGGTCGAAAAAGAAATCAAGTATCACCGCGAAGAACTTTGTCATACTTGTGCAGGTTCAGGGGCCAAACCAGGGACACATGCCGAAACATGTCATAAATGTCATGGTCGAGGACAAACACAAGTTGTTCGTGACACACCATTAGGCCGTATGTCAACAAGTGCTGTCTGCGATGTTTGTCACGGAACAGGTAAAGAAATCAAGTCTCCTTGTCCAACCTGTCACGGAACAGGTCATGAAAAACTGGCACATACTGTTAAGGTTAAAGTACCAGCCGGTGTAGAATCAGGCCAACAGATGCGTTTACAAGGTCAAGGTGATGCTGGAACAAATGGGGGCCCTTACGGCGATCTTTACGTTCGTTTCCAAGTTTCTGCCAGTGATAAGTTTGAACGTGATGGCAGTGAAATCTACTACAAGATGCCGTTGAATTTTGTTCAAGCTGCCTTGGGGGATGAAGTTGAGGTTCCAACTGTTCATGGAAATGTGAAGTTGAAGATTCCAGCAGGTACACAGACAGGGACAAACTTCCGACTTAGAGGCAAAGGTGCACCGAAATTACGTGGCAGCGGTCAAGGGGACCAGCACGTTGTTGTCAATATTGTGACACCAGAAAAATTGAATGAAGCTCAACGTGAAGCATTGCGTGACTTCGCCAAAGCAAGTGGTCAAAATGTCTCAGAGCAGAAAAAAGGTTTTTTCGATAAATTTAAATAAAAGTTATCTGAGAACCAATATTATAAAATCAAGAAGCTCAAGCAAGGGCTTCTTTTTTATGCCTTTTAATTCTGTTGTTCTAGAAGATAAGGGCGGGGAAACTAGCTAAATAGGAAAGCTTTTCTCATCAAACACTCATTTCATTTGACCTTTTTTTTTTTTTATACTATAGACTCAGAAAGTAAACGTAACAT
>NZ_CALPDE010000026.1 GCF_943193185.1 Lactococcus ileimucosae | reverse complement strand
TCGAACACAGAAGTTAAGTCCTATTACGCCGGATGTAGTTGGGGGTTGCCCCCTGCGAGATAGGGTAAATGCCAAGTGAACTAAGGAAGCTAAGGCTTCTTTTTTTTTATGAATTTGAGGTATAATAGGAGTTATGGAAAACAAGAAAAATAAATTACTGCTCATTGACGGTTCCTCCCTAGCATTTCGGGCTTTTTTTGCGCTCTACAATCAAGTAGACCGTTTCGTGGCTCCAAGTGGTTTACATACCAATGCTATATATGCCTTTCATCTCATGCTTAATAATCTGGTTGAACGTTTGGAACCTGATCATGTCTTGATTGCTTTTGATGCGGGAAAGACTACTTTTAGAACAGAAATGTTCTCTACATACAAAGACGGTCGGGCGCGAATGCCTGATGAATTCCGGGAGCAACTTCCCTTCATTAAAGAGCTGATTGAAAAACTTGGCTATAATCATTATGAACTAAAAAATTATGAAGCTGATGATATTATTGGTACACTGGACAAAATGGCTGAACTTCCTGAAGCTGGTGCTTATGATGTGACGATTGTTACGGGCGATAAGGATTTGATTCAGTTGGCGGACTCAAATACAACTGTTGAAATTTCCAAAAAAGGTGTGGCGGAGTTTGAGAGCTTTACGCCTACTTATTTGATGGAAAAAATGGGTCTAACTCCGGAACAATTTATCGATCTTAAAGGCTTGATGGGAGATAGCTCAGATAATTATCCAGGTGTAACTAAGGTTGGTGAGAAAACAGCGCTTAAGCTGCTTCAGGAATGGGGTTCTATCGATAATCTTTATGCAAATATTGATTCTCTCAAGCAGAGTAAGATGAAAGACAATCTAATCGCTGATCGTGAGATGGCTTATTTGTCTCGAACGTTGGCAACGATTGATACGAAAGCTCCTATTGAGATTAACCTTGCAGATACGCGAATAAAACCCGCGGATACATCAGGACTTTTGGCTTTCTATGATGAAATGGGATTTGCTCAATTTAAGGCAAAGCTTGAGACAGCTGAAGCTGGTGAGCTTGCGCTGAATTTTGAAGTTATTGAGGACCCCTCTGAAGTTTCTGTAGAAAAGGAAGATTTCTTTTATATTGAAATATTAAATGAGAATTATCATAAAGAGGACATTATCGGCTTTGCTTGGGGAAATAAAGAGAAAATCTTTGTTTCAAAAAATACGGAAATATTGAAGAATTTCGCCTTTCCTGAAAATACATATGACTTTAAGAAAAATAAAGTGCTGCTCCATCGTTTAGGTATTGAACTACCACCTGCTAAGTATGACAGTATGTTGGCTAAATATCTGATTTCCACAACGGAAGATAATAAGGTAGAAACAATAGGACGTTTGTTTGCAAATGACTTTATGCCTACAGATGAGGAGGTATATGGTAAAGGGGCTAAGCGCAGTGTTCCCAAAGATGATGTTTTATTTAAGCATTTGGCGCGTAAGATCCATATTTTGGCTTCTACCAAAGAAGTAATGCTTCAAAATCTTGAAGAAAATGAACAATACCGTCTTCTCACAGAAATGGAGCTTCCTCTGGCCAATGTTTTGGCTAAAATGGAAATTGCAGGCATAGCAGTGGAAGTAAGTACTTTGGAAGAAATCGGAGCTGAAAATGAAAAATTGATTGCTGATTTAACTGCAAAAATTTATGAACTCGCAGGCGAAGAATTTAACATCAATTCGCCAAAGCAGCTCGGAGTTATTCTTTTTGAAAAATTACAGATGCCTCATGGTAAAAAAACGAAAACGGGTTATTCAACTGCTGCAGACATCTTAGAAAACTTAGCCCAAGATTACGAGTTAGTTGCTAAAATACTAGAATACCGTCAAATTTCAAAAATTCAATCCACTTATGTGCAAGGATTAATTCCACAAATAGCAGAGGATGGGCGTATTCATACACGCTATGTTCAGGATTTGACCCAAACAGGTCGTCTTTCATCGGTGGAACCTAACCTACAAAACATTCCTGTCCGCCTAGAAGCAGGTCGTCTAATTCGTAAAGCATTCGTTGCTGATGAGAATAATGTTTTATTAAGTTCAGATTATTCACAAATTGAACTTCGTGTCTTGGCGCATATATCTAAGGATGAACATCTAATCAGTGCTTTTAATCACGGCGCAGATATTCATAGCAGTACGGCTATGCGTGTTTTTGGAATAGATAAATCAGAAAATGTTACATCTAACGACCGCCGTAATGCTAAAGCAGTAAACTTTGGTATTTCTTATGGAGAAACAGAGTATGGTCTAGCGAAGCGTCTAAGTATTTCTAATAAAGAGGCTGCTGATATGATTCGTGCTTATTTTGAACGTTATCCTGGTGTAGCCAACTATATTAGAGAAACTAAACGTGAGGCAAAGGATAAAGGTTATGTCAGTACAATGTTTAACCGCCGGCGTAAACTGCCAGAAATTAATAATCGTAATTTCATGGTGCGGCAAGGTGCCGAGCGGCAGGCAATTAACGCTCCTATACAAGGTTCTGCCGGGGATATCCTCAAAATTGCTATGATTAATCTAGACAGTGCGTTGACAAAAGGAAATTTTAAAGCAAGATTATTACTCCAAGTTCATGATGAAATTATTCTTGAAGTGCCCAAGGAGGAGTTAGCAGATGTTCAAGCCTTAGTAAAACAAACGATGGAGTCTGCTGTAGAGCTCAACGTGCCATTGCTTGCTGATGAAAATACAGGTGATAGCTGGTATGAAGCGAAATAAATTTTTTCTATGAGACAGCAAAATATGATTTACCCAAATTTTACAAAAATGGAACCACCATGGTTGAGGTGATTCCATTTTTTAATAGCTTACTCTATGACAAGTTGTCTTTATGATTTATCAATAATTTTGTTTCTTGACAGTACTAATTAGCCAGATGAAGAAAGCGATGATTGCGAGGCTGAAAAGAAAGTGTGTATTAAAGAAGAGGAGAATTCCTCCCAGGAAAAGTTTTGCAAAGAAAAGGAAGATGAGGAGGGGAAGGATGTATTTGAAAAATCCCTTGAGGAAGAGATAGGTACATAAGAGAATGATGAGTAAGAACAGCATTATGATTTAAACTCCTTAGATTTTTATATACTTATTATATCATCATAAAAAGAGGTGAAAATCAGTCTTCCGCATGATTTTTTTGATATGCGAAGCTAACTTTATGTTTGACGGAAAGTAGAGTTTCCTATCAACATAACATGTTCTTTTTATTATTGTGATTTGCTTATTCGCTATAGCACATCGTTTTATATATGAAAGCTAGAAAAAAAGAAGAACAGTCTGTCTTCTTTTTAATATGTCTTTCTGTTAGGGTCAATTAAGTCTTGATAATAAGCAATGGTAGACATTTCAATGTAGGGAGTTGTCCAGAATTTTGCAAGACCTAAGGTAATACCTGAGAGGATATACCATAAGATAAAGCTCAACAAGAAGAGGAAATAGTTTCCACGAGAACCGCGCATTACTTGGGAAGAAGCATTAAGCACGCTCCAAATACCATTATAAGTACCTGACTCTAATTGGTCAAAAAGAATGTAATCTTTTTGTGACCAACCCAGGCCAAGATAAATAGCAAAAGGAATACCGATAACTGTGATAGTTAGAAGACCAAGAAGCAATGCAGTCACTAAGTGAAGCACAAAAATCTTTATCCAACTGCCATCTTTAAAGGGAGCAAAGACATTTTTAAAGCGTGGGATTGTGCGCTCACCACGATAGATTTTAATGTAATTGAAACGCGCACCAACAGTGATGACATCAATGATGACAGAAAGCAAAGCCCCTATTAAGAAGCCAATAAGCATTGCCAAGAGCAACGAAAGCAGTAATCCTGTTGTTATAACATTGGTATCAAAATTATTGACGGTGTCTATATTGGAATTATAGTCTGATCGGTAAGTCATATTCATTGAGATAATTCCCCCAAAAATTGGGATTAAGAACAGACGTAACTTAGCACCAAAGTTTTCTCTCAGAGCATCCTTGGCTCTTTCTTTTAAATGTTTAAACATCATAGAATCCTCCACCCCTTAGAATACCATAAAAGATGAGGCTTCTCAACCAAAAACTTTCGGATAAAAGCAGTCATAGACTGGCTGGGAAAAATCAAAGAATTTTGGTATACTTGTAGAAGTTTAAAGGAGTTTACATGACTGAACATGCAATAAAATACAGACTAATAAAAAAAGAAAAACACACAGGTGCCCGTCTCGGCGAAATTATAACACCACACGGGACCTTTCCAACACCTATGTTTATGCCTGTAGGGACGCAAGCAACGGTTAAGACACAATCCCCAGAAGAACTCAAAGAGATGGGTTCAGGAATTATTCTTGCCAATACTTATCATTTATGGCTTCGTCCAGGAGATGAGCTTGTTGCTCAAGCAGGAGGTTTGCACAAATTTATGAATTGGGATCAGCCTATTTTAACAGATAGTGGTGGCTTCCAAGTCTACTCTTTGGTGCAAAACAAGAAAAATATCAGCGAGGAGGGCGTTAAGTTTAAAAGTCATCTTGACGGCCGTGAACTTTTCCTCAATCCAGAAAAAGCTATTTCTATCCAAAATAATCTGGGTTCCGATATTATGATGAGTTTCGATGAGTGTCCGCCTTTCTATCAACCGTATGACTATGTCAAGGCTTCCGTAGAACGGACATCCCGATGGGCAGAACGAGGCCTAAAAGCGCATCAACGCCCACATGATCAAGGACTTTTCGGTATCGTGCAAGGTGCTGGATTTGAAGATTTACGTCGCCAATCTGCGCGTGATCTTGTCAGCATGGATTTTCCGGGCTATTCCATCGGTGGGCTTGCTGTGGGTGAGTCACATGCCGAAATGAACGCTGTTCTTGACTTTACAACACCGCTTTTACCAGAAGACAAACCGCGTTATTTGATGGGAGTTGGTGCACCAGATAGTCTAATTGATGGTGTCATCCGTGGTGTAGACATGTTTGACTGTGTATTGCCAACGCGTATTGCGCGTAACGGGACAGCAATGACAAGTTTTGGACGTGTAAACATTAAAAATGCCAAATATGAGCTTGATTTCACACCACTTGATCCAGAGTGTGATTGCTATTGCTGCTCAAATTACACACGCGCTTACTTACGTCATTTATTCAAAGCGGATGAGACATTTGGCCTCCGTCTTTTAAGTTACCACAACTTGTATTTCTTAATTAGTCTGATGACAAATGTTCGCCAAGCTATTGTGGATGACAATCTTTTGGAATTCCGTGAAGACTTCTGCGAAAAGTATGGCTATAATAAACCAAATGCTAAGAATTTTTAAAGAGAGAAGTTGCCGTTCTCTCTTTTTTGTATTTTTTCTATCAATAGTCTCTCACAAGAATATAATACAGTGTAAAAAAATGGTAAAATAAATGAAGAGTGTGTCAGTTATTAAGGGAGGTTTCTCATCATGCTAAACATTTTACAATACGACCCATACCTAGAACCTTACAAAGAAGACTTGTCTCTTCGTCTTTTTGAATTTGCGAGAACAAAAAAGAGATTGCTAGGAATGGAAGGGAGACTGTCGGACTTTGCCAATGGGCATAAATATTTTGGCTTTCAACAAGAAAGGCACAATTGGACTTTTCGTGAATGGGCACCGAATGCAGAAAAAGCTTTTTTAGTTGGGGACTTCAATGAATGGGAGGGCAGCCAGCATGAATTAAAAGCAGCCTATGGGGGAGTTTGGGAAATCGCAGTCCCAGGTCGTTTACCCTTGGGTTCTAAGGTCAAGGTTAAACTTGTTATCAATGGTACGGAGGTCTATAGAGTCCCTTCTTATGCTATGTATGCTGTTCAAAATGAATACTTAGAATTGGATGGGGTTATTGTTGAACCTAAGTATGAATTTAAACATAAGTCTCCTGTTTTAAAAGATACAGCTCCCTTGATCTATGAGGCACACATCGGGATTTCGAGTGAAGAATATAAGATAAATTCTTATAAAGAATTTACAGCAGATGTCCTGCCTCGTATCAAAAAAGCTGGTTACAACACTATACAGCTTATGGCCATTATGGAGCATCCGCTCTATGCTAGCTTTGGCTACCAAGTTTCAAACTTTTTTGCAGTATCGAGTCGCTTTGGTAGCCCAGAGGACTTGATGGAATTGATAGATACGGCCCATGGCATGGGGCTTCGTGTTCTACTGGATGTTGTACATTCACATGCAGTAAAAAATGTGGGTGATGGCTTGAATCTTTTTGATGGAAGTAGCGCTCAATACTTTCATGCAGGGAGTCGAGGTGAGCACGAGGCTTGGAACACGAAACTTTTTAATTATGGTAAGGATGAGGTCATTCATTTCCTCTTATCTAATTTGAAGTTTTGGCTGGAAACATATCATTTTGACGGTTTTCGCTTTGACGGAGTAACCAGCATGCTCTATCACCATCATGGCTTAGGAACAAGTTTTGACAATTATGACAAATATTTTTCTATGGATACGGATATTGAAGCCGCCGTTTACTTGATGCTTGCCAATGAACTTGTTCGCCAAGTTAATCCTAACGCAACAATGATTGCGGAAGACATGTCAGCAATGCCAGGGATGGCTCTTCCTATTTCTGAGGGAGGAATTGGTTTTGATTACCGGCTGTCCATGGGGGTTCCAGACTACTGGATTAAGCAGTTTAAGGAAAAATCAGATGAAGAGCTGAACCTCATGGAGCTTTGGTGGGAACTGACAACACGCCGGCCGGGCGAGAAGAATATCGGTTATGCGGAGAGTCATGACCAAGCTTTGGTGGGCGACAAAACCTTGATGATGTGGCTAGCTAATGAAGCCATTTATGACTCCATGGATATCCATACAGATTCATTGATTATTAATCGTGCACTTGCTTTGCATAAGCTTGTACGGCTGGTTACTTTTAGTTTAGCAGGTGAAGGTTATCTTAACTTTATGGGCAATGAATTTGGTCATCCGGAATGGTTAGACTTTCCTAGAGAAGGAAATCAGGAGAGCTATCAGCATGCACGCCGTCAATGGTCTTTGTCAGAAAATGAAAACTTACGCTTTAAGTATTTATTAAAATTTGATCAGGATATGATTGCTTTGGAGCATAACCATAAATTTTTGAAACAAGGCGGCAGTCTACAACAGTGCTGGATAAAAAATCAGGACAAGCTTTTGGCCTATCGAAAGGGCACACTCCTCTTTGTATTTAATTTCCATCCAAATAGAGAACAAAAACTTAGTCTTTACATGCCAAGTAGGCCAGAATTGATATTTGATACGGATGATAATAAATATGGTGGTTTTGGTCCAAGATCAAGTTTTACATATCAAGAAAAGAATAAAAAACTTGAGCTTTTATTGGCTGAACGTACAGCTATGGTTTTTCAGTTTTCCTCATAGAGAATTTTAGATATGAAAATTGTATAATAAAAGTATGACAGATATCGAATTAAAAGCCGGTGAACGTATTGATCAAATCGCGGCAACAGATGTACAAATAATACAAAGTCGTGACGTTTTTTCATTTTCCATAGATGCCATTCTTCTCGCACGTTTTCCTCGTTTGCCAAAGAAAGGGAAAATTGTAGATATGTGCGCAGGGAATGGCGTTGTTGGACTTTTTGCTAGTTCAATGACAGATTCTCAGATCATAGAACTTGAAATACAGGAGCGCCTTGCGGAAATGACACAGCGGTCCATTAAGCTTAATGGACTAGACGGGCAGATAACTGTCATTAACGATAATTTAAATAAAGCTTTAAACTATATCACGACCTCTTCAGTAGATTTGATTTTTTGTAATCCACCTTATTTCAAATTAGATGATAAAAGCCATGTTAATGAAAACCATCACTATACCTTGGCACGCCATGAGTTGGCAACGAACTTGGATGAAATATTTGAAACCAGTAAGAGGCTTCTAAAAACAAATGGACATCTTGCTTTAGTACATCGTCCGGAGCGCTTTTTTGAAATTATAGACAAGATGAAAAAAAATCACCTTGTTCCTAAGCGCATCCAGTTCGTCTATCCCAAGGCTAACCAAGCAGCGAATATATTACTGATTGATGCCATTAAAGATGGAAAGCCAGGCGGAGAAATCTTCCTTCCTCCTTTGATCGTCCACGATGACTCTGGAAACTATACGGCGGAAATTCAAGAAATTTACTATGGAAAAGCTTGAATGATGGTATAATACATTATAAAAAATAAGAAGCCATCTGTGAATGGCTTCTTATTTTAATAAATCATATCATAAAGTTCAATTGCTACAAGATCGATATCATCAAAGATAGCAACATCTTTTTGTTTTGGGTATTTGATAGAAAAAGCAGTTTCTTCTGGCAGGAAGCTTACAGTTGCAATAACTTCACCTTCGCGTTCAAAGTTGTAAGTTTCTTTTGGATCAGCCGTTTCAATCAAACGATTTAAACGATCCATGATTGCTATCAAATGTGATTTCATTATTTCCTCCAATGCCTATGTTAAGGGCTGTTTTGATTGCCCACAAGCCTTATTTCATATTTTCTTTATCTATTTTAACATAATTTTGTAAATTTTTAGCGAGTTTAGTCGCTTTTCTTGTTAAATATCGTGCACGAATTTTCTCGCGATGAAAAGAACGTTTCATTTGTCTTGACCACTTTTGGGCAGCAATGTCAAATTCGTCTAAAAAATGTTCGGAATTTTTCCGCGCTTGATATTCAACGATAGTGTCTTGATAGAAATTATAAACTTGTTGAGCAAAATTTTCTGCAGAAATTTCGTACAATTTTTTATTAAACTTTTCTTTATTAAGTTCTTGACTTTCGTTTACAGCAGCCAAGACTGTGTCGGCAATATCTTCGTCTGAGGCAAAGAGACGGCCAAATTCTTTGTCATCAATAAGCTGTGTAAGGTAAGGGTTGACAGTTGCTAATACACGCGTCCCTGCAGCCAGAGCTTCAAGATAAGTCAAGCCCTGTGTTTCAGAAGTAGAAGCAGAAATGAAAAAGTCTGCTGCTTTGTAATAATAAGCGGTTTTTTTATTTTCTACAGCTCCTGTGAAGACAACATAGTCCTCTATGTTAAGCTCTGCCACTTGCTCCTGTAGGTTTTTCATATAAGGACCATCTCCTACAATGACTAACTTTATGGCTATTTTTTCTATAAGTTGTGGCATGGATGCAACGACCGCTTGTATGTTCTTTTCAGCAGCAACACGGGATAGACTGAGGAGCATCGTTTCATTATCTGCCAGACCTAAGCTGTGACGCAAGTCTTGGATTTCGTCCAGGGTAATTTCGTCTCGTTTAAAGCGAGATAGATCAATTCCTGTGGGAATAACGCGTTTAGGTAGGCTAATACCATAACTATTCACGGTATCCAACACCATTTGGCTTGGGCAAATAATGGCTTCACTTCCACGTAAAAAGTTTCTGATAATGTATTTAACCATACTTGGACGAATCAAGCGACCTTTAGCAATATAATGCACATAGTCTTCATATTTCGTATGTAAGGTATGAATGACAGGGATTTGAAGCTGCTGTGCGACCATTTTCCCTAAGAGCCCCATTCCAAATTCAGTCTGAGTATGGATAATATCAAGTTGGTAGGTCCTAGCGATTTGATAGGCAGCAAAAACACCCTTGATAACCACCTTACGTTCGGCAAGTGAAACAAATGGAACACTTTGGAAGCGAATGATATTCTCAGGTTCATGATCTACGTCAGCATGCGGATCTGTTGTGGTAAAGATAAAAACCTGATGTCCGAGTTTTTCTAACTCAATAGTTAAGCTTTGAATACTTGTTGCTACGCCACTAATTTGTGGAAAATAGCTGTCTGTAAAAATTCCAATTCTCATAATTTTTTATTTTATAACTCCAAAGTTTGGCGATAAGCAGCCTCTAATTCAGCAGCGACATGTTCAATGGCGCGTGACTGTGCGACTTGATAGCCTTTTTCTATTTTGTTAACTTTTCCATCCAATACTTTTTGCAATGCAGCTACGAAGCTGTCAACATCTGTTCCCATACTCGCTGCTGCATTGTCAAGCCATCCCTTGTAGACAGGAATATCGCGCACGACAACATTTTGATGACTTGCTAAGGCTTCCAGAACAACAATCCCTTCGGTTTCCTCACGAGAGGGGAAGAAAAAAGCAGAAGCAGAAGTCATTGCCCCCTCGTAAATATCTCCCTTGATGTAACCGGGGAAAAGGACATTTGTAGGATGATTTTTTTTGACTAAACGACGTATCCAACCAGGTACAGTCCAAAGGTTCTGATAGCCAAACCATATAAATTTTACATCTGGCATCTTTTCGGCCACTCTTACAAAGTCATCAATACCTTTGCGTTTGAAGTAAAGCCCTGCACATATGACAACTTTTTGCTGGTCTTCAATATTAAAATATTGACGAAAAGCTTTCTCTTTTTCTGGGCTGGCTTGATATTTACTTAAATCTATACCATTAGAGATAGGGATGATGGGGCAGGTGAGACCATAGCCACGTAAAAGACCAGCAGAATATTTGGTAGGTGTAATGACCAAATCAGCCTTCCGATAAAAACGCATCAGATGACGTTTAAACAAAGGAGATACCAAGTTAGAACCAAGGAAAGAATCACGGAAATCTTCTTCAGTGGAATGCCCGTGAAAGATGACCTTCTTGCCAGCTTTTTTTGCTTTCTTGAGCATACGCCAGCTTTGAGGTCCATATGTATTGAGATGCAAGATATCATAATCCTCGTTAGGGTTTTGAGTCCAGTCTATCTGCATCAAATCCAAAGCTCTTTGTTGATGTTTCATTGCACGTCCAATTCCTGAGCGGCTCAAAATTTGTTCGGCTTCTAAGTAAAGTAAAATTTTCATGATTAAACCTATTTTACCACAATTTTATTGACAAAAAATAAATATTCGTTATAATTACTTATCAAAAAATCCCCTTTTTCAAGGGGATGTAATCTTTTAGTTTTGTTTGTCAAAGTTGATATCACTGTTTGTCTTATCAAGCTTGATGTTAGCGGTAGCTTGTTTCCCGTCACGATAGTAAGTAACTTTAATCGTATCTCCGATTGAGGACTTGTAGAGTGTGCTTTGGAGGTTTACACTTGAGGTTACTTCATCATCGTTAATTTTGACGATAACATCTCCCTTCTTAAGTCCAGCCTTAGCTGCTGGCATTCCTGATTGAACTTCAGCTATAGCTACCCCACTTGTCACATTTTCAGGAAGATTAAGTGAAGCCAGCATATTTTGTGAAAGACTAGATAAGTTGACCATCTGGACACCCAGAGCAGGTCGAATCACTTTGCCATCTTTCTCCAACTTGTTGATAATATTTACAACATCATTTGCAGGAATAGCAAAGCCCATCCCTTCTACGGAAACACCGTTACTGCTTGTACCACTTGGAGTTGAGGTAATCTTACTTGATGTAATTCCAATGACTTGTCCTTGAATGTTGATGAGCGCACCACCAGAGTTACCTGGGTTGATTGCTGCATCTGTTTGAATAGCATTGACATTAATTGTTTGTCCTTGATTATTTTGAAGAACAACATTGCGATTAAGACTTGAAACGATACCTTCAGTTGCTGAGTTAGCATATTCACTTCCAAGGGGAGAACCGACTGCTATAGCAGGCTCACCGACGGTAAGCTTATCAGAATTACCAAAGGTTGCTGTTTCTTTGACGTATTTAGCATCAATCTTGAGAACAGCCAAGTCAGAATATGCATCTGATCCCACAACTTCAGCAGTTACTTTTTGACCGCCAGCCATGAGTACTTCTAGAGAAGAAGCGCCTTCAATTACGTGATAGTTTGTTACAACGTAAGCTGTATTGCCATCTTTTTTATAAATGACACCAGAGCCTTCGCCTGCAAGTTGTGGATTATTACTATCATTATTGTTATTGTTGTTCTCATTGCCAAAAATACGTTCTAAATCACTATTTGAAGATGATTTTTGATAATTTAAAACAGAGACAACAGTATTTGAAATCTTTTTAATTGCTTTAGTTGTATCAGTATTGACTTGGACATTAACCGTGTTCACAGAGCTATTGGTATTGTTATTTGCCGTCGATGTGTTGGTCATGTTTTGATAAATGGCACTTCCTCCAAGGGCGATAGCTCCTCCAGCCACGCCAGTAATGAGTAATGAAGTGATATTTTTTTTCTCCATAATAGAAGTTTCTCCTTTTCCAGTAAGAAATATTTATACACAAGTATAATGCATATTCCTTAAATAATCTTTAATATTACATGTATGAATTGAGGGATACTCACATACATAATGATACCTCAAAAGCGGATAAAAAGGAAATATAAGAGAAAGTTTTCCACAAATCTGTGAAAAAGTCGGGGAGAACTGTGAACAAGTGAATAAAATTCACAACTTTTCCACAGAAATGTGGAAAAAGTATAAAAAATGTTGATAAATATGGCTTTCATTTTGCTTTCAATTGGGGAAAAAGATAAAATAAAGGAATGAAAATAAAATTAATCGTTGTAGGAAAGCTTAAAGAAAATTATCTAAGGGAAGGTGTCGCTGAATATCAAAAAAGAATGCGCACAATGGCACCTGTTGAAATCATTGAGTTAACTGACGAAAAAATCCCCGATAATCCATCAGATAAAGAAAAGGAAGCAATAAAAAATAGAGAAGGTGAAAAAATTCTTGCCCGCATAAATGATGGAGATAAGTTGGTGATTCTTGCTATTCAAGGCAAATTAATGACAAGTGAAGACTTGGCGACTTTTGTCAAAAATTGTGAAATTTATGGAACGCGCCACTTGGTCTTAGTTATAGGAGGTTCTTTGGGACTATCGGATGCTGTTTATAAGAGAAGTGACTTACAAGTTTCCTTTGGACGCTTTACTTTACCTCACCAACTGATGCGGCTTGTTTTGATGGAACAAATTTATCGCGCACAAATGATTAACAGAGGGAGTGCTTATCACAAATGAAAAACATTGAAGAATTTCGCGTTCATGCTGATGAGGAAAGACATTAAACAAAATACTTTAGATTGGGTCCAAGGATGAGAAATTCTGGATGCGTTGTATCGCTATTAGTTGTCAACGTGGTTTAAAGGCGGAAACAGATTCGGAACGCTTCGGAGAAGTCGTCCTTAATCACTTATGGATGCATGAAATTTTATAATAAGGCGTTTTGGTTGGGCATTAAGAGATTATTTTAAAACAAATCCCCAAATGGGTGAGGAGATTTTTTGAGGAACATGAGGGAAAGCTGTCTTCTCTATCTGTACAAGAAGCAGGAAAATATTTATAGACAGCCCTTATAAAATGTGCTATAATGGTCCTATTGTCTGTGGATAATCGATGTTTTTAAAGGAGAAATTAATAAATGAATGTTATGTCTTTGATCTTTATGGTTGTTGTTGTAGGTGGGATGATGTTCTTCATGAATCGTAGCCAAAAGAAAGCCCAACAGCAGCGTCAAGAACAATTGAATTCAATGGTTATTGGTGCAGAAATTGTAACTATCGGTGGTTTACACGGTGTTTTGAGCAGTATCAATGAAGCAGATGCTACAATCGAGTTGGACTGTGAAGGGGTTATTTTGACTTTTGACCGTGCAGCTGTTAAAACAGTAAAAAATAACACAGTTGAAGCGCCAGTTGTTTCAGAAACAACAGTTGTTGAAGAAACAGTAAAAGAAGACAACCCAGTCGAAGAATAAGCAAGGAAAGAAGCGTTTGAAAACCTATCAAGATTTTGGGTGGGTTTTTTCTTTTTCTAAAATACTTCATATTTATATGTAAAAAGCATGAAGCAGAAAAAAGCTTTGAGAGAGCCCATCTAGGGCGGTGTATATCGAATTTCTCTGTGTTTTTCTTTAAAATATGATAAAATGGGGATACTGACTGTGAGGTGCTATGTTTAATAACTTAAAAAATAACTCGCAAGAGCAAATTCCAGTACCACAGCATATTGGAATAATTATGGATGGAAATGGTCGTTGGGCTAAAAGTCAAGGAAAACCAAGGATTTTTGGTCACAAAGCTGGAATGGATGCATTAAAAACGGCAGCTATTCATGGACAGCACCGTGGCGTAAAAGTAATGACGGTCTATGCTTTTTCAACAGAAAATTGGTCTCGGCCCATGGATGAAATCAAATTTATCATGAGTTTGCCCATTGATTTTTACAGCAAATATCTTCCAATCCTTAATGAAGAAAATATACAGATTCGGATGATTGGCGAACGTGAAGGCTTGCCAAAAGCTACTTTAAATTCAATTGATAGAGCGGCGGCCGAAACATCCAATAATACGGGTATGATTCTCAACTTTGCCATGAATTATGGTGGACGGCGTGATATTTTACTAGCCGTTCAAAATTTAGCCAAAAGTGGGAAAAATTTGTCAAAAATTACTGAAGAAGAACTTTCTGATTACTTGCAGACGTCAATTTTACCCAAAGACTTACGAGATCCAGATTTGATTATACGGACGTCAGGAGAATTACGCTTGTCTAACTTTTTACCATGGCAAGCTGCATATAGTGAACTCTATTTTACAGACACAGCTTGGCCGGATTTTGATGAAGCAGCGTTGGATGCCGCTATTTTAGAGTTTCAAAAACGTGATCGCAGATATGGAGGAGTGAAATGATAAAGCGTACAATCACCGCTATTATCGGAGGAGCCGTTTTTATAGGTCTCATGTTAATAGGAGGAGGCTTTTTCCAGATTTTAATAGCTTTGTTGGTCATTATAGCTATGAATGAACTATTCAAGATGCATAAGCTTCAGCTCATGTCTTTTGAAGGCATTTTGTCAACAATGGCTGCCCTTTGCTTGTCACTACCTATAGGTAGATATTTCTTTGGAATGGGTGTTGAAGGCAGTATCCTGCTCTTCATGGTTTGCCTTTTTGCGATGTTGACAGCGATGGTTTTTTCAAAAGGCTCTTACAGTTTTGAGGATATTGGTTTTCCCTTTCTTTCGGCATTTTATGTAGGAATGGGTTTTCAAAGCTTGCTTCTGGCACGCGAAAGTGGCTTGGCAGTAGTCTTTCTGGCCTTATTCATTGTTTGGTCTACAGATATAGGCGCTTACTTTGTTGGAAAATCAATTGGAAAACGTAAATTGATTCCAGATGTTTCACCTAATAAGACAGTGGAAGGTTCTGTTGGAGGCATCTTTTCAGCCGTAGTTGTTACGATTATCATGTTCATTTTTTATAAAAATGAACTCCCGCAAATTGGTTTTGTAAAACTTATCCTTTTCACAATTGTCTTTTCCATCGTCGGACAAATCGGTGATTTGGTAGAATCAAGTATTAAACGGCATTATGGAGTTAAAGACTCGGGAAAACTTTTGCCAGGTCATGGTGGTGTACTTGATCGTTTTGATAACTTGATATTTGTCTTTCCAGTCATGCATTTGCTAGGCTTGTTTTAAGGCAGTCAAATAAGAAGTCCATAGATTAAAAACACTCTTATTTCACATTTTATTACGCTTTAGGTAAAATATAGTGTTAGGGAGAGTTTTATTTTAGGGAAGATAAAAATACAAGTAGCTTCTGAAACGAGGAGCTTCAGAAGAGGATATGAATTCAGAATATTAAGGGAGGAACGTTATTGATTCAAACACTGATAACATTCATCATTGTCTTTGGCATTATTGTTGTTGTACATGAGTACGGGCATCTTTTCTTTGCGAAGCGCGCGGGAATTTTAGTTCGCGAGTTTTCAATTGGAATGGGGCCGAAAATTTTTGCGCACCAAGCCAAAGATGGTACTTTTTATAGTGTTCGTATACTTCCTCTTGGTGGTTACGTTCGTATGGCCGGCTGGGGTGATGACACAACAGAAATTAAAAAAGGAACTCCTGCATCTCTGATGCTTGTGGAAGATCAGGTTGTCAAAATAAACCTTTCAGACCGAGTGAACTTGGAAAACAGTGTTCCTATGCTGATCACGGAATATGATTTTGAAAAAGCACTTTTTATTGAAGGAGAGGTCTTTGGAGAAACGCGCCGTTATCCAGTCGACCATGATGCAACAATTATTGAAGGGGATGGTACGGAAATTCGTATTGCGCCTTTGGATGTTCAATACCAAAGTGCCAGCGTAATCGGCAAGATATTGACGAATTTTGCAGGACCTTTGAACAATTTTATTTTAGGAATTATAGCCTTCATCATTATTACTTTTATGCAGGGCGGTGTACCTTCGAATACAAACGAGATTGGGCAAGTTCAGCCCGGAACACCAGCTTACACAGCTGGTTTGCAAGCTAAGGATAAAATCCAAGCTGTTGATGGGCACAAAACCGCTGACTGGAATGAGGTTGCTCAACGCATTAGTGAAAATGAAGGACAAACAGTTACATTAGACATTGAGCGTGAAGGAACGCATAAGACTGTAGAAGTTAAACCTGAAAAAGTAGAAGACAGATACCTTATAGGCATTACACGTTCGCTGAAAACAGGCTTTGTTGACAAGATTACAGGCGGCTTTACGCGAGCGATTGATGCAGCGACGCTCATTTTTAAAGCCTTAGGGAATCTCATTTCACAACCTAGCTTTGATAAACTTGGTGGACCAGTCGCCATTTATGATTTGAGTGGACAGGCCGCGCGAGAAGGGATAACTTCTGTCATTGCTTTGCTCGCAATGCTGTCGATTAACCTAGGAATTGTAAACCTCATTCCTATACCTGTTCTTGATGGTGGAAAAATTGTGCTGAACATCATTGAAGCTCTACGTGGCAAACCATTGTCGCAGGAAAAAGAAGGAATTTTGACTCTCATTGGCCTTGTCTTCATGGTTCTCCTAATGATTGCAGTAACTTGGAATGATATCCTCCGAGCCTTTATTAGATAAGAAACGAAAAATTTAAGGAATAAAATATGAAACAATCAAAAATGCTTATACCAACGCTTCGTGAAATGCCAAGCGATGCGCAAGTTATATCACATGCTCTTTTAGTTCGTGCGGGTTATGTCCGTCAAATCTCAGCCGGTATTTATGCCTACTTACCCTTGGCAAACCGAGTTCTTGAAAAGCTTAAAACAATCATGCGCGAAGAATTTGAAAATATCGGAGCTGTCGAACTTTTAGCTCCAGCTCTTTTGACAGCGGATTTGTGGCGCGAATCAGGACGTTATGATACTTATGGGGAAGATCTCTATAAGCTTAAAAATCGTGATCATTCAGATTTTATCTTGGGACCGACACATGAAGAAACGATGACAGCTTTGGTACGTGACGAAGTGACTTCATATAAAAAGCTCCCCTTGAATGTTTACCAAATTCAATCGAAATATCGCGATGAAAAGCGTCCACGTTATGGTTTGCTCCGGGGACGTGAGTTCATCATGAAGGATGGATACAGTTTCCATGCCGACTACGAAAGTCTGGATGAAACTTACAGTGACTACAAGCGTGCTTATGAGAACATTTTTAGTCGTGCAGGTCTTGATTTCAAAGCAATCATTGGTGACGGTGGTGCGATGGGTGGTAAAGACAGCCAGGAATTTATGGCTATTACAGCCGATCGGACAGATCTTGAAAAATGGTTGGTTCTTGGAAATTCAATCGAATCAATTGATGAAATCCCTAACACAGTTATTGAGCAAATCAAAGAAGAACTGTCTAAATGGCTAGTTGCCGGTGAAGATACGGTCGTTTATGCTGAGGGTGGTGATTATGCAGCCAATTTAGAAATGGCAACAAACAAGTTTGAAAATATTGCTAGCTATACAGAAACTTTAGAGCTTGAAAAAGTTGCTACTCCTGGTGCGAAGACCATCGATGAAGTTGCGGCATTTTTAGAAGCAGATGTTGCTGAAACCATCAAAACACTCGTTTTCCGTGCAGATGAAGAACTCATCGTTGTTCTTATGCATGGAAATGATGAGCTTAATGAAGTGAAGTTGCAAAATTACTTGGAAGCGAATGTTATTGAGCCTGCAACTGAAGCAGATGTTGAAAGTTTGTCAGGCGCTCACTTTGGCTCACTTGGACCAATTGGCCTTAAGGGCGTTAAAATTATTGCTGATCGCGAAGTTGAAGTAGTTAAGAATGCTATTGTTGGCGCAAACGAAGACGGCTTCCATTATCGCAATGCTAATCTTGGGCGTGATTTTGAAGTAGATGAATTTGTTGATTTGCGTATCGTCAATGAAGGTGAGGTATCACCAGATGGACGTGGCACACTTAAGTTTGCGCGTGGTATTGAAATCGGCCATATTTTTAAGTTGGGAACGCGCTACTCTAATTCAATGGGAGCTAATATTCTTGACCAAAATGGTAAAGCCGTACCAATAGTTATGGGATGCTATGGCATCGGTGTAAGCCGCATGCTTTCAGCTATTCTTGAACAATTTGCGCGAATCTATGTAGAAAAAACACCGCGTGAGGAGTACAAGTTCAGCTGGTCAATTAATTTCCCTAAAGAACTAGCTCCATTTGATATACATCTGGTTCCAGTGAATACGAAAGATGAAGAAGCGATGGCTGTAACTGCTGAATTGGAGACAGCCCTTCGTGGTAAAGGCTATCAAGTTCTTGTGGACGACCGCAATGAACGTGCGGGAGTCAAGTTCGCCGACAGCGATTTGATTGGCTTACCTGTTCGGGTAACAATCGGTAAAAAAGCAAGCGAAGGCATCGTTGAAGTCAAAATTCGCGCAACAGGTGAAGTTGTCGAAATCAATAAAGAAGAACTTATCAATACGATTGAGATTTTGACGAAATAAGATGTCTCAGATTAAGCCTCTAAAACTTTATCTGGTAAGTTTTTAAAGTATAAATGAAAAGATTGAGATTGGAATTGTCTCAATCTTTTTTATATCTTTTCTTGAAAGAAAAAGATTATGTTACAATTTTTTAGAGGAAGTTCCTCTTATTCTATTAAGCCAATAAGCAAAGATTGTCATGAAAAAAGTAAAGTTAATACTGAGAAGCTTGCAAGGCGATGCAAAATACCTAAATCAATTCTTGCCTGTATCTGGGAAATAATTTGTTTATTTCCACCTTTTGGTAGGTAAAACTTAAAAATAAATCCCTTTTGGGAAAGGGAGGCTAATCACAATTGAACATAGCTAGCATTATTTTTATTATTTTCCTCCAGAAGCTCTTAATAAAATGAACTTAGAATATCTAATAAAGGTTAGGTGTATCATTATGAAATTATTTTTCTTAGGTTTAGCATTTATGCTAGGCACAAATTTTTTAAGTAGATTTGTGCAATGGGGGCTTGTGGCTTTCCTCGAATTTCCCCTCAATCTGACGACAGAATTATTAAGTCTAGCCATTTCTGGTCTTTTTTTGATAGCAGTCCTTATGTTTGGATCTCGGAAAAATGACACCCTAAAGTTAATTTTTTTATCATTCTTATTGCTCACCCATTTTTTCAGTCAGCTTTTCAACCACATGTTTGTTTCTGGCTTTGATTTTCCCGACACTCTAGCTACAGACTTGTTAAGTTTTGCTCTTCCTGCTCTTATCTTTGGAGTACTTTTTGCTATCCTAGGGCGAAAGGCTAATGTTTCGAAGTGAAATCTACGTGTTTTTTCTAAAATTAAAAAGGCTGACATCATTTTCAGTCTTTTTGATTTCATGATAAATTCCGATAAAAAGCAGAGATGTTGCTTTTTTGTTATAATGAAGGATACAGAAAAAATAGAGATATGCGGAGAAAATATGGAAAATCTTTTTGAAAAATTGATGGAACAGATAAAAATGCCAAGCCAAATTCGCGAATCGGCTCTTTTTTCAACTGCAGAAATCGAGAATGTAGAGGTACATACGGAGCGTAAACTTTGGAAATTTCAATTGAAGTTTGAAAAAATTATACCGGTTGAACAATGGAAGATTTTGTCTGGATTAATTGAGTCCGCTTTTTCAAATATCGCTGAAACAGAACTTTCGATAGATGTAAAAGAGCCAGCATTTGACGAACAAGTGCTCAATGATTACTATCAAGTTGCATTAACTTTGCCAGGACTTTCTGATACAGCCTTTGCCAACATTTTTAAAAAATATCGTATGGAGCAACGGGGAGTGCAGATTAATCTTCTGGTTGAAGATAATCCACAACTGGACCATTTTGTAAAAAAAGATTTTCCGATTTTAGAGGAAAAGTTTAAAGCCTTTGGTTTTGGAGCACTCACGATTCGCCCAGTTGTCGATGAGGCATTGACACAGGAAAATCGTGAAGAGCATGAGCGTAAGGTAAGCAATATGTTGGCAGCAGAGTCTGCTTCACAATATCAAATCAGTGAACTGAAAAAAATACGTTCTGATGAGATGACGGCTAAAGCAGAAAAAGCGCCTGAAAAAATAGATACAGCTCTAGCAGAAGGGGTTTCATTTGGTCGTAAAATTAACGGCAGCAGTCCTGTAACCTCAATGAGTTTCATTGCCGGTGAGGGAAGTGGAGTCATCTTTGAAGGTTATGTTTTCGAGGCGCACCACCGTGAATTCCCAAGCCATAGTACAGGCAAGACCAATCATGTCCTAGAGATGAAACTTGCCGATGATACAGCCGTTTTTCAAGTTATCAAATGGGGACGCAAGGAGAATGAAATTTCTCAATTTGATAAGATTGTTGACAAGGTCAAAGCAGCAAACATGAGTGAGGAGGGAAGCATTCAGTTTGAGCAAGGCATCTGGCTACGTGTACGTGGGAATATTGCTCATGATATTTATAAAGATGATTTGGTGATGACAGTAAGTGATGCTGTTGAAATTGCAAAGAAAGAAGACTGTAGCAAGATTGCTTCTCAGATTAATGCTGTGAAGTCTGATAAAATTCAAATCGGTCGTGAAATAAAAAACTCCGAGCCAATCACACCAATGCGTTCAGTGAGCGAATTTTCAACCCGGGGTCCAGTTGTCTTTGAAGGCTATATTTTTAAAAGTGAACTGCGGGAGATAAAATCGCGAAAAACAGGAAATGTTAGCCACTTGCTCGAGCTTGAAATGACAGACTATACATCAAGTTTCTATATTTCAAGATGGGTAAGAGACGATGAAGAAATTGCGCTTGCGAAACAATTGACCGGGATTTGGGCCCGTGTTCGTGGTGTTGTAAAGCATGATGAATACAAAAAAGATCTTATCTTGCAAATGAATGACTTGCAAGAAATTCCAACTCAAAGGGTTCGAGAAGACAAGGTGGCGGCTGAAGACAAGCGAGTTGAATTTCATAGTCACACAAACATGTCGACCATGGATGCGATGCCATCGGCCAGCAAACTTGTTGCTCAGGCAGCTAAATTTGGTCATAGAGCGATTGCCATTACAGACCATGCGGGGCTGCAAGCTTATCCAGAAGCGTACCAAGCTGGAAAAAAACATGGCATAAAAATTATTTATGGTGTAGAAGCAAATCTTGTGGAGGACAAGATTCCGATTGTTTACAATGAAGAAGACGTGAACATGTATGAATCAACTTATGTCGTCTTCGACGTGGAAACAACAGGTCTGTCAGCTGTACATAATGATCTGATTCAGATTGCTGGAACTAAAATGCATAAGGGAAACCCCATTGCTGAGTTTGATGAATTTATTAACCCTGGCTATCCTATCAGTAATTTCACAACAGAGCTGACAGGTATCACACAAGATCATTTGAAAAATGCTAAACCACTATATGAGGTCTTAAAATCATTTCAAGAGTTTTGTGAAGGCAGTATCTTAGTCGCCCATAATGCCACCTTTGACGTGGGCTTCATGAATATGAATTATCAGAGAAATGGTTTACCTATCATTACACAGCCGGTAATTGATACATTAGAATTTGCGCGTAATCTTTATCCTTGGATGAAACGTTTTGGTTTGGGACAGCTGACCAAGAAATTCCAGATTGCTTTGGAGCACCACCACATGGCTAACTATGATGCTGAAGCGACTGGAAGGCTTTTGTTTGTTTTTCTTAATGAAGTGCGTGAACGTCATGGATGGACATCACTTCTGGACCTAAATGACAAGCTGGTTGCGGAAGATTCTTATAAGAAGGTTCGACCAAAACACGTAACACTCTATGCTCAAAGTCAAATTGGTTTGAAAAATTTGTTTAAGCTGGTAAGCTTCTCAAATGTTAAATATTTATCTGGTGTTCCACGTATTCCGCGTTCTGTTTTACAGGAGCACAGAGAAGGCATTATTGTAGGATCAGCCTGCAAATCAGGCGAAGTTTTTGAAGCAATAACGAATAAAACCTTTGAAGAAGCTCTAGAAATTGCGAAGTTCTATGATTTTATTGAGGTAATGCCTCCGGCACTTTATCAGTCGCTTGTCGTTGGTGGAAGTTTCAAAAATGAAAAAGAACTGCATCAAGCACTTAAGGACCTAATAAAACTTGGGAAAAAACTGGGGAAACCTGTTTTAGCAACAGGAGATGTGCACTATATAAACCCAGAAGAAGCAATCAATCGTGAGATTATTGTTCGTTCACTTGGACAAGGGTCGGAAATAAACTGGACACAAGGACATGGTGAACATGCAAAGCCTCTACCACTACCAGAAGCACACTTCCGCACGACAGATGAAATGCTGGAAGCATTCAGCTTTTTAGATGAGGAAATAGCGCGTGAAATTGTTATCACAAACACTCAAAAAATGGAAGAACAGTTTGAGGAGTTAACTCCTGTAAGGGAAGATCTCTATACACCAAAGATGACATTTGAGGGAGGAGAAAGCTCGGAGGAGCGTATTACCCGTCTGACTTATGAGAAAGCCCATGAATGGTATGGAAATCCCTTGCCAGACATTGTTGATGCACGTTTAGAAAAAGAATTACGCTCGATTATAGGTAATGGTTTTTCAGTGGTCTATATTATTTCCCAAGAGCTTGTGCGCCGTTCAAATGAGCGGGGCTATATAGTGGGGTCCCGAGGTTCTGTTGGTTCCTCACTTGTCGCAACCATGATTGGAATCACGGAGGTCAATCCCCTTGCGCCACATTATCGCTGTCCAGAATGCCAGTATTTTGAATGCTATGATGACGGCAGCTATGGTTCGGGTTACGATATGCCGGATAAGAATTGCCCAAAGTGTAACCATAAATTAATCAAGGATGGCCATGATATTCCTTTTGAAACCTTCCTCGGATTCAAAGGAGACAAGGTTCCCGATATTGATTTGAATTTCTCGGGTGATGACCAACCTTTAGCTCACTTAGATGTTCGAGATATTTTCGGAGAAGACTATGCTTTCCGGGCGGGAACGATTGGTACGGTTGCTGAAAAAACGGCTTTTGGTTTTGTCAAGGGCTATGAGCGAGACTATAATCAGTTTTATAGCAATGCTGAAATTGATCGACTAGCGATGACCTCGACGGGAGTAAAACGGACAACAGGACAGCATCCAGGTGGAATCATTGTAATCCCTAATTATATGGATGTTTATGACTTTACACCGGTTCAATATCCTGCAGATGACACGCGAGCAGAGTGGCAGACGACACACTTTGACTTTCATGCCATTCATGATAATATCTTAAAACTAGATATTCTTGGACATGATGATCCGACAATGATTCGAAAACTTCAAAGTTTATCAGGGATTGTTCCACAAGACATTCCAATGGATGATAAAGAAGTGATGAAACTATTTACAGGAACTGAGTCACTGGGGATTACCGAAGAACAACTTGGCGCCAAGTTAGGAACTCTAGGTATTCCTGAAATGGGGACTTTTACTTCCATGAATATGATTGCTGAAGCTAAGCCAAAATCTTTTGCTGATTTATTACAGATTTCTGGTCTTTCACATGGTACGGATGTATGGGCAGGAAACGCTCAAGAGCTGATTCGTTCAGGAATTGCTGATTTATCCAGTGTGATTGGCTGTCGAGATGACATCATGGTCTATCTGATTCACTCTGGCTTAGAGGAGTCCATGGCCTTCAACATCATGGAGCGTGTCCGCAAGGGAATGTGGAGTAAAATTGGAGCAGAAGAACGCGAAACATATATTAAAGCAATGCGAGAGCATGGTGTACCCGATTGGTATATCGAGTCTTGCTCAAAAATCAAATACATGTTTCCAAAAGCCCATGCGGCAGCCTACATTATGATGGCACTTCGCGTCGCCTATTTCAAGGTACATAAACCAATTCTGTACTATTGTGCGTGGTTCTCTATTCGTGCCACTACATTTGATATAGCGACCATGGGAGCTGGCTTAGAGGCAGTGAAGGCCAAGATGAAAGAAATTCGAGATAAAGGATTTGATGCGACAAATACTGAAGTATCTTTGCTGACAACTTTAGAACTCTGCAATGAGATGCTTGAACGCGGGTATAAATTTGGCAAGATTGACCTTTATCGCAGTGAAGCCACAGAATTTGTTATTGATGGAGATACACTCATTCCACCGTTTGTTACGATGGACAGTCTGGGAGAAAACGTTGCGAAACAACTGGTTGAAGCCCGGAAAGATGGTGAATTTTTAAGTATCATGGAGCTTCGTAAACGAGGCGGCCTATCTCAATCTATAGTTGATAATATGAAATCTCTGGGAATACTGGATGGAATGCCAGAGGATAATCAGCTGAGTCTCTTTGAAGAACTTTTTTAATTAAAAAACAAAAAAAGGCACTGATGTGTCTTTTTTTCACCTATAGAAACGCGACAACAGCGGGCTTAAACCGGCCGATCTTAAAAAAAGAGGAGGAAAAGGTTATTTTATTCTTGACAA
>NZ_CALPDE010000025.1 GCF_943193185.1 Lactococcus ileimucosae | reverse complement strand
TGTTACGTTTACTTTCTGAGTCTATAGTATAAAAAAAAAAGGTCAAATGAAATGAGTGTTTGATGAGAAAAGCGAGGAAGACTTTCACTTAACCTTGCTTTCAGCTTCCGTAACCAGCGCCTGAAAAGTGGACAAAAAAGAAGCCCCTGCTTAGGCTGCTCTTATTATATACCCTATATAAAAAGCTATAATGCTGCACTTTTACGTGACACTTCAAAAATAATTTTTCACTTACTCTTTCGTAGATTTACGCACTTTTTGCTACTAAAAAATCCCCACCGAAGCAGGGACACCTATAAGAACAGACTTTTATTATAACATAAAAGAGCGCCGCGAAACTACGACGCTCTCAATCTATGAATAATATGTTTGCCGCTCACTTAAGCAAAGAGACGACCTTGGATGTTACTGGTGTAGCTTATGGCTCCAAATATATTCTGACATCTGTTTTTTTTTTACTTTTCAAGCGCGAATCTGAATTTTTTCATTTAGAAAAAATTTACCAACATTCTACATAAACTAATTGACATAGTTAATTTGTTGCTTTTCTACCAGAGGATACTTCACTATTTGATTACCATTCAGGTCCTCTTTAAACATATCTAAAGCTGTAATTTGGCTATTTTCATATGTTCGATAATAATAGATTCCTTTATCCGCATTGCAGCAGGATGAATATACTGTGTATTCGTATTTTTCATCTCCTACGTCACACAGGCCTCTTTGTTGCTCCACTGAACCTAATATATGGAAAAACTGGCTAATACTTTCATCTTCTGAATGCCCTGACACTGAATTTAATTTTGCAAAAGTTGCTCGAACAAATCTAGAGGTTGAAGAAAGATCCCCAGGTAAGCCTATTCCTCCCATACCTCGACTATAAACCTCTAAATCCACTTGGTTTGAAAAATTATTTTTAGGGGTCATGCTCGATAATGCACGATAGTTATTCAAATTAAAGAGTTGATAATCAAAAGAAGGATTATTTGTTAAAACGCCTACAGGATTATCGTATATATGAAGCCCATCCTCCATGCTTTCAATGACGATTGATTTTTCCTTATCTGCCAACAGCCAATGTAACGGTGATAGAGGAAGTTTCTCACTAAAATTAATATTGACTAAATTTATAGTATTTAGAAGTTTTTTTGCTTCATCTACAGTCGTACACTGCCCTAAAATGTATGGAATAAACTCGAAAGGCGAAACATTTTCTTTTCCTTCCTCATATTCATTATAGTATGCGTAACCAGCAAAATTTAACCCAGCCATACATAGCCCTTTTTCATTCATGGCATCATAGTAAAGAGGATAGTCTGCTATTCCTGCAGCTATTCCAATCATTGCATAATGAGTATTTAAATTTTCTATTTTTCGAAAATCTAAGATATAATTTCTCGGAGTAATAGCTACAACTTCATTATAAGATATTTCATAGTCAAAATTTCTTCCAAAGTAATGATCTTTTGTCACGTATGTAATTGATGTACACATAATTCCCTCCAAATTCTCAACTTAATACTAGATATCGTGCTTATTACACTATACCCATTCAATTTCAATAGACAAAAACATTCCTTGCACAAAGTTTCCACATTTTCTACAGCATGAAGAAAATTCTAAGCAATTCAATCATATTATAGTAGCCATTCTGCCTTATGTCAAGAAGTTTCTCCTATTACAAAAAAGATTAGGCACATGTAAAATAAGAGTTCTTCTACTCAGAGATTACCATGTAAATATCTCTGAGGAAAGAATCTCTAGACGATATAAAAAGAACCCTTATCATCAAAGGACTCTTTTATAATATTACATCATGCCACCCATCATTGATGGATCCATAGCTGGAGCAGCTGGACTCGCTGGCTCTGGTTTATCTGCAACAACTGCTTCTGTCGTCAAGATAAGACCTGCTACTGATGCAGCATTTTGAAGTGCTGAACGTGTTACTTTTGCGGGATCCACAATACCTGCTTCAATCATTTGCACCCACTCACCGGTAGCCGCATTGAATCCGACACCCTTTTCTGCAGATTTGAGCTTGTCAATGATGACTGAACCTTCATAACCAGCATTGGCTGCAATTTGGCGTACAGGCTCTTCAAGTGCACGGCGAACGATTGTCACACCTGTTTGTACATCCCCTTCTTCTTCCAGAGCATCAAGAGCAGAGAGGACTGTTACAAGAGCAGTACCACCACCAGCGACGATACCTTCTTCTACAGCTGCACGTGTTGCATTAAGCGCATCTTCGATTAAAAGTTTTTGTGCTTTGAGTTCAGTTTCTGTAGCAGCACCTACTTTAATCACAGCGACACCGCCAGAAAGTTTTGCTAAGCGCTCTTGAAGTTTTTCACGGTCAAATTCAGAAGTTGTTTGTTCAACTTGAGCTTTGAGCGTAGCTACACGTGTTGCAATTGCATCTGCTGAACCAGCTCCTTCAACAATTGTTGTGTGTTCTTTATCGACAGTGACTTTGCTCGCTTGTCCAAGGGCTTCTAAACCTGCATCTTTAAGTTCCAAACCAAGTTCTTCTGTAATAACAGTCCCACCTGTAAGGATAGCTAAATCTTCAAGTTGTGCTTTACGACGGTCACCAAACCCTGGTGCTTTGACAGCAACGACATTGAAAGTACCACGAATCTTGTTCAATACAAGAGTTGGCAAAGCTTCACCGTCAACATCATCTGCTACGATAAGCAAAGGACGGTTTGTTTTCAAGATTTGTTCAAGTAGAGGTAAGATTTCTTGGATATTTGAAATTTTCTTGTCCGTAATCAAGATGTATGGATTATCAAGGTTAGCAACCATTTTTTCATTGTCTGTTACCATGTATTGAGACAAGTAACCACGATCAAACTGCATACCTTCTACAACTTCAAGTTCAGTTTGCATACCTTTTGACTCTTCAATAGTGATAACACCGTCATTGCCAACTTTTTCCATGGCATTGGAGATGTACTCTCCAACTTTTTCAGAACGAGAAGACACAGCTGCAACTTGTGCAATAGCTTCCTTACCAGATACTGGGATAGCCAATTCTTTAAGTGCTTTTACAGCTGTTTCAGTAGCCAACTCAATACCACGACGAATTCCCACAGGGTTAGCACCAGCAGTTACGTTTTTCAATCCTTCACGGACAATAGCTTGTGTCAAAACTGTGGCTGTTGTTGTTCCGTCACCGGCAACATCATTTGTTTTTGAAGCAACTTCACTGACCAGTTTTGCTCCCATATTTTCGAAATGATCTTCTAACTCAATCTCTTTTGCGATAGTTACACCGTCGTTAGTGATAAGTGGGCTTCCGTAAGATTTTTCAAGAACAACATTACGACCTTTAGGACCAAGTGTTGTTTTTACTGTATCTGCTAAAATATCAATACCACGAACCATTGCTGAACGTGCATCTGATGAAAATTTAATATCTTTTGCCATTTTTTTACTCTCTCCTGTCTTTATTTTCCTTAAACAATCGCAAGAATATCAGATTCCTTGATAATCAAGAAATCTTCGCCTTCAAATTTTACATTCGTACCCGCAAATTTTTCAAAAAGAACTGTATCACCAACTTGTACTGTAGGTGCAATAACTGTTCCATGATGAGTTGTTTTGCCCGGACCTACTGCTACTACTTCTGCAATCTGTGGCTTTTCTTGAGCCGCTGAGGCCAAGACAATACCCCCTAAAGATTTTTCTTCTTCCTCTTTTATACGCAAAACAACGCGATCTGCTAAGGGTTTCAACATGTTATTCCTCCATTTTTGTTTTATTTTAGCACTCTTTAAGTTTGACTGCTAATCTATATCTCTTATTTTACCGCGAAGGTCAAAATTAGTCAAGAAAAAAATCTCTTTTTTCTCTCTTTAGAACCTTTTCTTATGAAGTCATAAATCCCTCAAGCTCCAAGCATAGTGAGAAGCAAGAGAAGACTGAAAATACTGCTCCAAACTTGTCGTTCCAGTCCACGAATAGAAAGGCTTTGTGTAGAGCTCTTTATCGGAAAATTGTCGCAAGAGCGTAAGCGTTTCTTCATGACTTATAGACTTTTTCTTGATTACTTTATGGGAAGTTTCTTGATGTTTTTCCAAAAATATTGGTTCATCTCCTTGTAGTTTTCCAACTATAAGGAGAGGGTAAAAAGTGTGGCTTTTTCTCGGCTTGATTACTCTTTATAGAGTTTTGTACAAGTGGCTGCTACTCATAAAAAGGCGTAAAGACATCTCGTCTATTTTTGTCCCATTCCTAACTTTGCTTCCTCACCTCGTTCATGCCCAAATTTAAAGTTGCTTTGTTGAGCTTCAAGAAAGGCTTATTCAACCAAGCCACATATTTTATTCCAGTTTTCTTCTGAAAAGAAGATACGTCCTCCCTTTGTTTTTGCTAAGAAAAATGTCTTTTCAATGTCAAAAGGGAAGTTCTTCTTCTTTCAAATCTAGGGACTCACTTTCTACATTTCCCTGTCGCATGGCGACTGTTGCACGGCTCTCCAAAAGATCAAAGTTTTTAACCAAGACTTCTGTCACATAGCGTTTCTGCTCCTGTTTATCAAGATAAGTTCGCGTTCGTATTTCGCCTTCAACCGCAAGCAAAGCTCCTTTTTTAGCATAAGATGCACAATGTTCAGCAGCTCTTTCCCAAAAAACTAGGGAAATAAAGTCCGCCTCCTTCTCACCTTCTGCATTTTTGTAGCGCCTTTTAACTGCTAAATTTATCCTAAGCAAACTCTTATCATTTGTCGTTTTACTTAGCTCTGGATTTGCAACAAGCCGCCCAATAAGTAGTGTTTTATTCATTGTTTTTACCTCCTGTTATAATAACACGAAAAAAGATTCCAGCTTTCACTGAAATCTCCTTCTTTATTTTTTTAAGCTTGCCACATTGTTTCTGGATCAAAGGCTGTACCAGCTGTTACATCTGTTTGTAAGTCAATAATTCCACGAACTTGTGGCGCATTTGGTAAATCAAGCTCACGCGCTGAACACAACATACCAAAAGAAGTTACACCACGCAAAGCACCAGGCCAAATCAGACTTCCTGAAGGCATCATAGCACCTGGTAAAGCTGCAACTGTTTTCATACCAACAAAGGCATTAGGTGCGCCACAAACGATTTGTACAGGCTCCTCTAATCCCACATCTACTTGGCATACATGTAAATGATCGCTGTCCTTATGATCTTCCATTGTGAGAATCTCCGCCACAACAAACTTGGGCTGTCCATCATATACAAGTTGCTCTTCAAACCCTGCTTTACTCAATCTTACGTTAAGCTCTGCAACCTGTGCTTCAGTCAAAGCGTTCTGACCTTGGGCCAAATCTGGCCACTTTTCTTTAACATTAAAAATATTCCAAGCCACTGTTTGCCCAGTATCTTCACGAAAGACACGCGCAACATCCGCCTTACGTTCGTAATTTACATCCGCTCCCTCATTGTTTGCCACAATAAGCATGAGGACATCACCCACATTTTTATTATACGTTGCAATCATTTTCTTTCTTCTACACCCTTCAAAAATTCACTCACTTCTTCTTTTGTTTTACGTAATTTATTAACCAAACGGCCTGTTTCCTTGCCATTTTCAAGTGTTACAAAACTAGGAATACCCATGATTCCCCATTCGATAGCCAAGTCCATAAATTCATCACGATCAACTTCTACAAAGTTAAAATCTGAAAACTCTGCTTCGAGTTCTGGCATTTTTGGCTTGATGAACGTACAGTCGGGACACCAGCCTGCAGTAAAGAACAGCACATGCTTGCCATCTGATTTAACAATTTCAGCAAGTTCTTCGTAATTTTTTGGAATAATCATAAGTACTCCTCTCCTAACTCTGTAATTTTCAAGGTTTCTCCATCAATTTCAAAATTGATATTTTGGTTTTCTCCAACAACCACACCGCCTTTATAAATAGCTCCTCGATCAGCTTCTTCAAAAAGCCACACCACTTGAATATCTTGATCAGCAAAAGATTTGCGTACAGCTTCAATAAGCTCCCCACGCAAATTTTCCTCAATATGTTTGTAGCCTCGGTAGAGAATCTGCGCACCAGCTATAGCAGCAAGTAAACCCAAGCCAACTTTAAAATATTTTTTCATATAAAAATTTTAACATAAAATCTTTCATATTAATACTTATAATTACTGATTCCTTCCTCTTGTGTCAGTTACAGTCCTCCTAACAATATGTTGTCATATGTCAGCTTTAAATGCTACAATAAGGAAGTATAAAAAACCAAAGGAGCCTCACATGACTTTATTTAGCAAGATTAAAGAAATAACTGAAATCCAAGCGACCAGCGGCTATGAAGCCCCAATGCGTGATTATATGCGCACACGCATGGTTGAGCTAGGATATAGCCCTGAAACCGATGGTCTTGGAGGCCTCTTTGTCACAAAAGAAAGTCAAATAAAAAATGCTCCACGCGTGATGATTGCTGCGCATATGGATGAAGTTGGTTTCATGGTTTCCTCCATCAAATCTGACGGAACTTTTCGCGCAGTCTCTCTTGGTGGATGGAACCCCTTAGTTATCAGTGCCCAACGTTTCACTCTGTTTACACGTGATGGCAAAAAGATCCCTGTCGTTACTGGTGGTTTGCCCCCACATCTTTTACGCGGTGCTTCCGGAGCACCCACCTTGCCACAAGTTGAAGACATTATCTTTGATGGTGGTTTCATGAACAGAGAGGAAGTTTTAGAATTTGGGATACGTCAAGGGGATGTTATCGTCCCAGAAGCTGAAACTATCTTAACTGCCAATGGCAAAAATGTTATCGGCAAAGCTTGGGATAACCGTTATGGTTGTCTTATGGTTCTAGAACTTTTGGACTACCTTAAAGATAAGGAATTGCCTGTTACATTAATTATTGGCGCAAATGTCCAAGAGGAAGTTGGTCTGCGCGGCGCTCATGTTTCAACACGAAAATTCAGACCTGAACTTTTCTTTGCTGTGGACTGTTCACCTGCAACAGATACATTTGCTAATGACAACGGTCGTCTAGGTGCAGGCTCACTGCTCCGTTACTATGACCCAGGACACATCATGCTTCATGGTATGAAAGATTTCTTGCTCAATACAGCAGAAGTCAACGGCATTAAGACACAAGCCTACATCTCCAAAGGCGGCACCGACGCTGGTGCAGCCCACTTGCAAAATGAAGGCATACCTTCAACAACAATCGGCGTATGTGCACGTTACATCCACAGTCATCAAAGTATCTTCAACATTGATGACTTCATAGAAGCTCAGAACTTTATTCGTGCCATTGTGACATCACTTGATAAAGAAAAGATTTCAAAGATTAAAAACTATTAGTTTACAAAGAGGCAGCCGCCTCTTTTTAGCGGTAACTAGCTAATCCTCTTAGCATTCAACACTGTGTTAGATAAAAAGTAAAAAATTAAGGAAACTATGAATAAAAAAATCTACTATAGCTTAGGTGCTGTAGCACTGGCTTTATTTATAATACTCACCATTATTGTGAAGCTCCATTATACTCACTCTCCAATGCCATATATCGATCCCTACCTGCAGGCTGCTGCATGGCATCTACAGGACAACACTTTTCTCATACAAGTTTCATCTATTGTTGCAGTCCTTCTAGGAGATGCTCTAGGAGCTGTAGTTGCATTAATCATTATTGGGGCTCTTTTTATCAAAGATAAAGTGTCAGCGATTTGGCTGGCCCTTGTTTCAGGGATAGCTGTAGGAGGCAATGCACTCATCAAGCTCATCATTGGTCGTGAGCGTCCAGAACTGCACCGTTTTCCTGCCTTTTTCGATCAAACCGGGAAAAGTTTTGCGAGTGGGCATACGACTTTTGCAGTCGTCCTGTTTGGTTGTCTCTTTTTCATCCTCTTACAATATCTTACTTCTATATGGAGCAAGTATTTAGCTGGTCTCGTGACTTTATTCCTAATCTTTTTAACAATGTTTTCTCGTGTGCTGCTTTGGGTGCATTATCCCTCTGATACCTTAGGAGGATTGCTTTGGGGCGTTTCCATTATCTGCTTTACTTATCCTACTTATCTTTACTATAAAAAACGTGTTCTTCAAGCAAGTTGAAAAACACTATATAATTTTTCCTTCGTCCAGTATGTGATGTGGTAGCAAAAAATCATACCTGTACTTGATACAAAAAAGAGGCGGGGACAAGAGACTAAAACAATAAAAAATCGCTCAAATTCGGCAAAGAAGAATGCCGTGGTTGAGCGATTTTACTTATACGATTTGGCTTGAAATCAGTCACATTCCGACTTTTATCTCAGTCTCTTTTTTATTTCATGTTTAACTTTTTTTCATACTCTAGAATTTTCTGTTTTATGTGTACAGCCTCCTCCTGTCCCATAAAACCACCCAAGCTGCCATCTTTACGAGTAACTCTGTGGCAGGGTAAAATTACAGGTAGGGGATTTCGTGCCAAAGCTTGGCCTACAGCTTGCTGAGCTTGAGGACTACCTACACGAGCTGCCATTTCCTGATAACTAATCGTGGTTCCTACCGGAATTTTTTGTAGTTCTAACCAAACAGCTTGCTGAAAAGCAGTCCCTCCACTTAATTCAAAGTTTTGACTATTAGTAAGTTCCTCATAGGTCACTTCTTCATGTTGATTGTCAAAAAAAACTTGGATAATTTGTCCCCTCTGATTACGTTTTACCGAAAGTTTAATTTCTTCATTCGCCACATGCAACCTCCTCCTCGAAATGCAAAAGCCATTGTTTTCTCCATATTCCCGCTGCATAACCCGACAGCTGCCCCGAACTGCTTTTTAGTCGATGGCACGGTATCACAATAGCAAAATGATTGGAAGCATTTGCTGCTCCAACTGCAATGCTTGCATTAGGATTGTCTATTTTTTGGGCAATTTCCTTATAGGTTTTCGTCTGTCCAAATGGAATCTGTTCAAGTTCAAGCCAAATCTTTTTCTGAAATACTGTACCTTGAAAAACCAAGGGCAAGTCAAATTCTCTCCGCTTTCCTAAAAAATACTCCTGCACTTCTTCTTCAACAAGGCGTGAAACAAAGGTCGGCTGTTCTTTCAGGTCTGCTCCTAGATTGTCCATTTTCTTTTTCAAGTTCTTCCGCTCGACAAATTCAAGAAGATAGAGGCTTTCATGATCACTTATACTCAGCATTTCCCCTATGGGAGTCTGAAAATGATTTTTATAGAGAACTTTCTTCATGTGCTTATTATAGCACATGAAAACCAATTTTTTTCTACAGTGAATCGCTTTCTTAAAATCAGAAGTCATCAAAGCTTTTTTATTTACTGCTCCCCAAAATCTTATTCCAAGCATCATTATAATTTGCCTCTGTACCACCGATACCAAACTTAAACTGTGTCACAGGTGCACCATTTTTCGCCCAATAGCTCGTGGTTGTTGGACCTGAAACCTTGACGTTCTTAAGCTTTCCTCCAGTCACCGTGCCTGGTTTTTGTCCCGTAGATTTGAGGACTGTACTCTTAATCACATCTGGATCCTTACTTGGGTCTGGGAATTTTTCTCCCGGCCCAAAGATATCCGGGGCAGCTGCTGCAATGGCATTTACTAAGTTGGCCATATATGTTCCATTATTTACAGCTGCTGTCTTGCTCGCCATAGAAGTATTGTCATCATGACCAATCCAACCTCCAAGAGAAACTGTCGGTGTAGAAAGCATGAGCCAGCTATCCACATAGTCGTTAGAAGTTCCCGTCTTACCAGCCCAATCTACACTGTTTGCAAGTGATGGATTAATGGCTTGCAAGTCTTGTAAAAAGTTAGTTGTACGTCGACTTGGCTCATAAGTCAAAACATTGCGCAGTAGGTTTGTAGTAATTGTAGAGGTTGCCTGTGAATAAACCCTTGTCGCTTTACTCTCGTGCTCGTAAATGTCTTTTCCTGAATCATCCTTGATGCTTTGTACAACGAAGTAAGGCTCATAAACCCCTCCATTAGCCAGAGTTTGATAGCCGTTGGTATGCTGCACCACAGTGGGTTCAATCCCTCCTCCAAGAGGAAGAGACTCTATATTGTAATTAGGAACCGAATAGCCCATTTTACTCATATACGGCTCAACACTATTGCCTGAGTTCAGAATTGCTTGATATGTCCAATGCGCAGGGATATTCCAAGAAACACCTAGTGCCTCGTTTAAGCTGACCATACCTGTTCCTGTTTCACCAACGTGTAAGATAGGTGTTCCATCAGAAAAGTTTGCAGGATAGTTACTGAGCATGCTTGCTGAACCAAGCAAGCCTAAGTCAATAGCCGGTGCGTAAGCCAGAATAGGCTTAATAGAAGAACCCGGACTACGTGTTGTATCAAAAGCATGATTGTTTTGATTCGTTGCATAGTCCAAACCGCCAATGAAACCAAGTACTGCCCCTGTCTTATTGTCCATTAAAACATTACCCGGCTGAACTTCACCTGTACCATCTTGTAAAATTCCACCGTATTGAGCAACTGCATTTTGCATGGCTTCATAGACGGCTTGATTAATTGTTGTTGTAATCGTGTAACCACCTGTTTGTAAGGCTTGTGCTGCCATTTCACGATATTTTTGTTTCGTGCTGTCATTGCCCTGCTCAGTAGCAGAAACTTCATCCTTCTTGATAAGATAGTCATATACATGTTTCAAAGCTTCATTATAAACTACATTGTAGAGGTAGCCGTGTGCCACAGAGTCTTGTGGTTTTGAAGGCAAAAACTCTTTAGATATATCAACTGCACGGTATTTTTCATAGTCGTCCTTGTTCAGATAACCTGCACGATACATATTGAAAAGGACATTTTGTTGACGTGCCAAGCCATAAGAAAGTAATTCGTCTGACTTAAGCGAGCCATCTGCATTATAGGGCGAATACACGATAGGGCTCTGAGGCAGACCTGCAATAAAAGCTGCTTCTGGCACGGTTAAATCCTTAGCTGATTTGCCAAAAATCCCTTGCGCTGCTGCTTGTACTCCAGCAATATTTTTCCCTTGATTATTTCGTCCAAAAGGTGAAACATTAAGATAATCTGTTAAAATTTCATCCTTACTCAAATATTGATTAAGCTGTAAGGCATATACAATCTCACTGGCTTTACGCTGGAAAGTAACACTATCTCCAAGAGACTGCTGCTTAACCAACTGCTGGGTAATAGTAGAACCGCCAGAACTTGTTCCCCCACCTAATGCCCCCAATATTCCACGGACCACAGCTTTAGGGACAACACCATTATTGGTTTTAAAAGTCTCATCCTCTGTAGCAATCAAGGCATCCTTTACATTTTGCGAGATTTGGTCACTGGATACATTTATCCTCACTAAATCACTAGAAATGTCTGAAATATTTGTGCCATTGCTGTATTTCATTACAGACACGCCATGAATGTTTCTAATTTGTTCAAGAAGTTCGTCTTTTTCTGGAACATCCGTATTTTCAACTAATCGTGCAAAATAACCTGCTCCTGCAGCTACGCCAAATACGCCCGTTAAAAGAAGAAGAACACCCAAAACAGCAACCACACCACGTCCCACCGAAAAAGCAGTTTGCCAGATTGTTCTATTTTCTTCGTCTGCATTATTGACCTTATCTTTTTTAGTTTTATGAGACTTTTTAAGCGCACTCTTGTGGTCCGCTTGCGCCTCTTTTGCTCGCTTTGCTTCCAATTTGGCCTGCAAACGTGCACGTGTACGCTCTTTGGATTGCTCTTGATCTTTTTTCATACTACATATTATACCAAACTTCCTTTCTTTTTTCGTGCCTATTTTTGCATTTTTTTGGTATAATGAGAACATTAATCTAATTACTGAGAGAAACTATAACGAAACTGTCAGTATTAACTAATTTAGGAGGTAACATGAATATTTTTGACGAACTAAAAGAACGTGGTCTGATTTTCCAAACCACTGATGAAGAAGCTCTTCGCGAAGCTTTGACTGAGGGCATGGTCAGTTATTATGTTGGTTACGATCCTACTGCTGACAGTTTACATCTCGGGAACTTAGTGCTTATCTTGACGATGAAGCGTCTGCAAATGGCTGGGCATAAGCCGTTTCCTTTGGTGGGAGGCGCCACTGGTTTAGTCGGTGATCCGTCTTTCAAAGACGCTGAACGTGGTTTACAGACAAAAGAAACAGTTGTCGAATGGGCGAATAAAATCCGAGCTCAGCTGGAACGCTTTCTTGATTTTGAAAATGGCGAGAACAAGGCCCAAATGGAAAACAATTATAACTGGTTTAAAGATTTGACCTTCATTGATTTTCTTCGTGATGTTGGTAAATACTACACGATCAACTACATGATGAGCAAAGACTCTGTCAAGAGTCGTATTGAGACAGGCATTTCTTATACTGAGTTTGCTTATCAAATTATGCAAGGCTATGATTTCTATGAGCTCAACCAGCGTCACGGTATTACCTTGCAACTTGGTGGTTCTGACCAATGGGGAAATATGACTGCTGGAACAGAACTCCTTCGCCGCAAAGCTGGGAAAACAGGTCACGTTATTACTATTCCACTGATTACAGACTCAACAGGGAAAAAATTTGGCAAATCTGAAGGTAACGCTATTTGGTTGGATGCAGACAAAACCTCTCCTTTTGAAATGTACCAATTTTGGCTTAACGTCAATGATGATGATGCTGTCAAAATGCTGAAAATATTTACCTTTTTATCCCTTGAAGAAATCGCTGATATTGCTGCTAAGTTTGAGGAAGCACGTCATGAACGTCTGGCTCAAAAAGTTTTAGCCCGTGAAGTCGTGACACTTGTTCATGGACAAGCTGCCTACGAGCAGGCTGTGAAAATCACTGACACATTATTTGGTGGTGGTGATTTGAAAGCGCTAGATGCCAAATCCATCCTTTCTGGTTTAAAGGATGTTCCAACATACCAAGTAAAATCTGACGATAATCTTAATATCGTTGAACTTTTGATTTCTGCAGGAATTGAAAGCTCTAAGCGTCAAGCGCGTGAAGATGTGACAAATGGTGCGATTTACATCAATGGTGAACGTATTCAAGATTTAGACTACATGCTTTCAGCCGCTGATAAGATTGATAACCAATTAACAGTTATCCGTCGTGGTAAAAAGAAAAACTTTATCTTAACTTATTGATTTGTATGGAAATTAAAGGACAGTAGAACGCTCATTCTACTGTTTTTTCTATAAATAAGAAAGACTATTTTATTTTTTCGCTGCAATCATGGTATAATAGCTCTAAGAACAAGATTATAAGGATAAAATTATGTCTGATAAAGATTTTGAACAGATGCTGAAAGACTTGCGTCAACAATATTTAGAAAAACAAAGCGATACAGAAAGAACAACTGTTTCTGACAAAGGCGAGGTTTTCACGCCTGTTTCACAGGAAGAAAAAAGAAATAAGGTTCTTGAAGCACTTCATCTTCTTGAAGAAAAAAAGCTTTTGCTGTCTAATAAACTTGATGATTTGCACCAGCAAGCAGCCAGCTATGAACAAATTTCAAAACTTAAGCATCAAATTGAAGCGCTCAAGCACAAGCAATCTCTACTAAAACAGAAGCTGGAATATATTGACAGCGGCGAATCTGACTTTGTAAAAAAAGAAAAGCTGAAACGCCAGTTGACAGAACTTGAATTGAAACGCTGTCGTGCCATTTTAAGTAAAAAGAGTTGCGACAAGATCGATCAGAAAATCAATCAAAAAAAAGATCTTTTAAAAAAAATAAAGTAACCTTATTCAGCTTATAATCTTATAAACTGTACTTTTTGTGTGGTTTTTTCTCTAAAATAGACAAAAGAAAGGAAAATCTGTGCTCCATACTATTTTTTATGTCATCGTTTTTCTTCTTGCTCTAGTTGTTTCAAATATCATCAACAAAGTTTTCCCAAAACTGGCTCTTCCACTGATTCAAGTCGTGATTGGGCTGTGTTTGGGCTTTTTGGGTGCTTCAAAACTTTTGCAGGTTGACCCAGTGTTTTTCTTAGGCTTTATCATCGCGCCTCTGCTTTTTCGTGAAAGTGAGGAAGCAGATATCAAGCATATCTTTAAGCATACGCGAACGATACTCATACTTATTTTTCCCTTAGTTTTTATTACAACAATCGGTTTGGGTTACTTGACACACTTCTTTTATTTTTCAGTCCCCTTGGCTGCTTGTTTTGCTTTAGGGGCTTCCTTGGCACCGACGGATGCCATTGCAGTTGCCGCCTTATCTGAACGTTTCAACTTTCCAAAACGTGTAATGAGCATCCTTACAGGAGAGGGACTGTTGAATGATGCTTCGGGTATCATTTCTTTTCAAATTGCTGTACTCGCTCTGACAACTGGAGAATTTTCTCTTGCCCATGCTTCTACTGACTTGGTTGTCTCTGCTATTGGTGGAGCTGTTGTTGGTTTCCTTCTTGTTTGGATAAAATCTTTCATTTTACGAATCCTTGAAGACGTAGATGCGCGAGATGTCACAGGTTACCTTATCTTAGAACTTATGCTCCCTTTATCCGCGTTTTTAATTGCTGACTTGCTTGAAGTTTCAGGAATTATCGCTGTAGTTGTGGCCGGTGTCATGCAGGCCAATGGTCTAAAACGGACGACACTTTTCGATGCTCAGGTAACAAAAGTAAAAAATACAATCTGGGATTTGCTGACTTTTGTGTTGAATTCAACAGTCTTTCTTTTCCTTGGTATAGAGCTGCATCAGTTGGTTTTTCCACTTATTGCAGATCCTCTCTACTCTACTTCTTCTCTCTTGTTAATGGTTCTTTTTTTAACAATAGGTCTCTTTATCCTCCGCTTTTCTCTACTGGCTATCTACTATCGCTATGTCTCTCTCCACCGTAATCAAGATTTTTCAGCCTACTGGAACGATATACTGCTGCTGACTTTTTCAGGCTCAAAAGGTACCGTAAGTATTGCGACTGTACTCCTGCTGCCACGCACAGTTGATGTCCCTCACAGCTTAATCATCTTCCTCTGTGCTGCTGTCACAGCGCTCAGTTTCTTAACCGGGCTCTTTGTCCTCCCCTTAATTGCAGCCAAGAAAGTCGTCAAAGTGGATAACATGGTTAAGATTTCAATCCTAGCAGATGTTGTTCGAGAGCTCGAAAATGACCTGAAACAGGTTCACAAAGAAAAGGCACGGCTGGGCTATAATATCGCCATCGATAGCTATCAGGACCGCATCCAAAAACTCATCATTGAGCAGGAGAGTTCAAATACATCTGTTGATTTTAACGAATTGCAACTCCTTATTGTTCGTCTTGAAGCCGAAGGGTTAGAGAATGCTTTGAGACAAAATGAAATTTCCATGTATACTTATCGGACTTATCAACGTTATCTCCACTCCATGGAACAATCTGTTGCCCATAATTTGGTTTCAAGTTTACAATATGCTTCCGCTATTTCGATACGTGTCCTTCATTTCCTCTTCTCAAGAATCATTCATCTGGACTTCAGTTTCCGAAAAACACGGCCAGATAATGCAATCACGCATCAGGAGATTACCGCGCTTTACTTTTCTAACACGAAGTTGGTTTTGCAAGCACTGGATAACTTAGAATCTGTTTATGATGAGCGTCTGATTCACTATCTTCAAGCAGAACGCCTACGTTCTGCAGAATTTGTCTCACGTGGCGGCTATATCACAGGGATTCTTCACCGTGCTCAACCCAATAATCTTAAAGAAATGATGCGTGCTTACTATTTAGAACGCAAGGCCATTTTTGAGTATGAATCGCGTGGCGAACTCACTATTGGTGAGGCAAAAGTCTTACGCCAGAATGTCAATACTTTAGAAGACTATTCTCTCGCGAGTAATCACCATACTTTGCTCTATGATTTTATTGAAAAAAGACGTAAAAAAATTCAGAAGAAGGCGAATAACACGCTCTCTGTCCATGAATAAAAAAACAGCTAAGCAAAATTTTGTTGCTTGGCTGTTTTATTTTTTTCGTCCCAACAGGCGCACTCCTGCTAAAACCCAAGAAATACTTGTCAAAATTAATGAAAAGAGGAAGGCCATCTGCATGCCGTGTAAAAAAGGTTCTGGATAATCTGGCAAATACGTCCTTACCCTATAACCGAGTTGGCTCGACATGGACAGAAATAAGATTATGGTTGCTATAGATGTTCCTAAGACAAAAGCCATATTCCGGATTAAAGAGTTCACAGAGCCAGCAATTCCTAAATATTTCCGTTCCACTGTTTCCATAATCAAGGCGTTATTGGGACTTTGGAAGGCTCCCATTGAGGCGCCTTGAAGTAGAAGCACTACAATGACCCACCATTGCGGCGAATCTACACGGATGAGGAGATAACCAATTTGTGAAAGTACAACACCCGAAATTCCTACAAAAGTAATCACTTCCTTATCGATTTTATCTGCAAGTGCGCCAGCAATAGGACTTACTAGCAACATTGCCACAGGGTAGGCCATCATGATAAACCCTGCTGTCCCAGGGGAATAGTCCCGATAATCCTGCAAGTAAAAGGGAAGGAGAATACTTGCAAACATGGCTACAGTAAAATTTAACAGTGACATGACAAGGCTCAAGGAAAAAAGCCTGTTCTTAAAAATATCTAAATCAAGTAAAGGTTTTTCTTTCCGTCGTTCACTAAAAACAAAACTGATAAAGAAAATGATTCCAAGCGCCACACTCAACAATATAAGAGGATCAGCCCAGCCTAGGGCTTGTCCAAAGTTTAAGGCCATAAACAAGAGGACAATGACCGCAGTCATCTGTAGACCACCTGACACGTCCACTTCACTTACAGAACCTTGTTCCTCATCCTCTGGCAAGGCACGACTCCCAAAAATCCATGCCACTATCCCTATCGGTACATTGATCCAAAAAATGTAATTCCAAGAAGCAACTTGTAAAATCAAACCACCAAGTGCTGGCCCTGCTATAGAGCCAACAGAGACAAACATAGAAGTGATTGACAGGGCACGTGCTCGCCGCTCAACGGGGAAAACTTGAGCCACAATGCCAAAACTTGTAGCCATAAACATCGATGCGCCAATAGCCTGAACCACACGTGCAAAAAGTAAGAAAGGAAGCCCCAAGCCAAGATTTAGGCCTGCAAGCAGTGAACCAACAATAAAAATCGTCCAGCCCCATCTCGTAACTGTTGTCTTTCCAATCAAATCAGCCAGTCGCCCAAAAATAAGAATAACTGCACTAATAACGATTAAGTAAATCGTAACTACCCAAGTAATCTGAGTTGTCGATACATTCAGCTCACGTGCCATTGTCGGCAGTGCAATATTTACAATTGAGCCATCTAAGGTAGACATCAGTGTAAACAGACCAATGGTCAGAAGCACTTTTGTTCTGTTTTTCATTTGTTTCCTTTCTCTTCCTCTATGGAAAGGCTAAAAACTTCATCAATGATACAGTCACTTTCAAAAATCAAAGCAGGTCGTAAAACTCATCTGCTTCTTCTTTATCCCAGTTTTCTCCTGTTATTTTACTCACCATGATTCCTTTAACTGCACGATCAACCATGCCTTCAACATCCAAACGTTTTTCATAGGCTAGAACATTATCCAGCTTCGGATTTGTTTTAGGTGATGGTGGTGCAAAGACGGTACAGCAATCTTCAAAGGGCAAAATCGACAGGTTGAACGTATCGATTTTTTCGGCAATGTCAATAATTTCAATCTTATCCATTGTGACAACCGGACGAATCACAGGTGTACTTGTGACTTCATTAATCACAGACATCGAACCAAGAGTTTGCGAAGCAACCTGCCCCAAACTTTCTCCGTTAATGATTATTTTTCCTCCCCGTTCTTCACGGATACGATCAACCACACGCATCATAAAACGGCGTGTTAACGTCATCAAATATGCTTGTGGTACCTTGGCTTTTATTTCTTCTTGAATCTCCGTAAAGGGTACTTCTATAAAGGTAATCGTCCCACCAAACACTGTCAACTTTGCTGTTAAGTCTTTAGCCTTTTTCAAAGCGCCAGGACTGGTATAAGGGGGAGAGGCAAAGTGAACGGCCTCTATCTCCACACCGCGTTTAAGCGCCAAGTAACCTGCCACTGGTGAATCGATTCCACCTGAGAGCATCAAGTGACCACGGCCAGCAGTTCCAACCGGCATACCACCAGCACCTTTAACTGTTTCAAAACTCAGGTAGGCACCTTCGAGTCGAATTTCAACACGGAGTGTAATATCTGGCTTTTTCATCTGAACCCTTGCATACTCAAAATTATCAAATACAGCATCACCTAGAGTCATGTTTAACTCCGTTGAGTCTTGTTCAAAGCTGTGGTCAGAGCGCCGCGTAGCAATTTTGAAGGTCATTCCTTCATGGTAAATTTCTTTCATCAAAGCAACCACAGCTGCCTTTAGCCCCTCAACCGACTTTTCAACCTTAATAGAAGCAGAAAAGTTTTGAATCCCAAAGACCTTCGTCAAACGTCTTGAAACTTCTTCATAGTCTGTACCGTTCAGTTCAATATGCGCACGATCACGCTGTGCAGTAATCTTCAAATCTGTCAAATCTGCAAGGACTTCTTTTATATTGTTAGCCAAGCGATTGATGAAGAAACCACGGTTTTTTCCTTTTGTTGAGAGTTCGCCATAGCGAACCATAATTTCATCATATGCGATAGTCATTGTTTAATCTCCTACTTGCTTCTGTCCAAATAATCGTCAGAAGTTGAATAATCCTCTAATTACGTTGTGACACTTTGGCAAGCTATTTCACCATATTTGTAAGTCTTTCAATCTCAGCAATCAATCTCTGACGAAGAAGCTTATGTTTTTTATCTGTGTATTGGTAGCGGTCGTCCGTCCAATGCGATTTATCATAAAGCCATACTGGCATTTTTCTTCGCTCCTCCGATTCACTCGCATATCTTGGAAACACATGTGCATGCAAATAGGCATCCGTATTTCCAAGAATATCATAGTTGATACGCAGGGGCGAGCAGACATTGATTATCGCATCTCCCACAATGCTCATCTCTTTCAAAAATTGAGTTCTTTCTTCAATTTCCATATCATTCAATGAATAATATTTTTCTTTTGGCAATAGTACACAATATCCCTCAAGAAATTGTGTGTCCCCTATCGCAACATAGCTTGCTTTAAGTTCCGCAATAATCATCGGATTTGTGCCATTCACTGCTGACTCAATCCTGTCTTCGCGCCAATCCATAGCTTCTCCTCTCTAATCTATATCATTGAGTACATTATATCATTTTAGATATTTATTTATCTAAGCCAATAATAAACGTATCAGAATAAGTGCAACCCCTACTTGGAAGATAAGCACGGCTAAACCATAAATTGCTAACTTTCTACCTGCTCGGATAAATTCCACCACATTTAGGCGCAGACCAATTGCTGCTAGTGCAATAAATTCACACCAGCTACTGATAAAACGCGCGCCTTCTGTCATAAACCTAGGAAACTGAATAAGGGTATCCAAGGTGCAAAAGAGGATAAATCCCACAACATACCAGGGGAGAAAAGTTTGGCGTTTGATCTTTAAGTGCCCCTCTGCCTGCTGTTTCAATCCGCCTGCTGGTTGACGCGCTTGGTAGGAAAAATAGAGCACAACAAAGACCAGCATGATGATACGCATGATTTTAAATAATGTTGCTAGTGTTGTCGTTCCTAAATTTACCATGGTCGCCGAAGCCACAACTTGACCAACGGACTGAACCGTCCCACCAATCAAAGCACCACGTAAAAAGTCATTTTCTCCCAATAACCAAGTCCCTAAGACCGGTAAAAGGAGCATTAAAAAGGTTCCCATCAAGTTAACCATCGTTATTGCCGTACGCTTATCCTTGTCCTCTGCACCAATGACTGGCTCAACCGCCGCAATGGCCGAGGAACCACAAACAGCATTTCCGGAGGCCATAAGTGCATTAACTTTAGATGAAAAGCCTAGTTTTTTCCCGATAAACATGACAAAGACAATTGTAAGCACCATTTGTAGAAGAATGAAGCTTATACCACTCCAGCCTAACTTTTGTATCGTTTGAAAGGTAACAGTCGCTCCTAAAAACATTACTGAAAATTCAAGAAGTTTCTTTTCTGACCAAGCCGTACCTGCAAAGAGGACCGGTTGTTTGAAGTAAACATTTCCCAAAATAATTCCCAATAAAATAGCAATGGTTGCTGCGCCCAGTCCTTTAAAAACAAAGAGATTTAAAAAGTAACTGACTAAGGCAACCACAAAACTGAGCCCTAAACCAGGTATAATCTTCTTATTTAACATGAAAACTATTATAGCAGAAATCGAAATTGATTTGTAAAAGCAGCGCACAAAAAGCTGTATGCCAAATTTGGCACACTTATTATCTGATTTTAAAACAGCCGTCCATGTAATCTATACAAGAGAAAACTCGCTTTCTACATTTTTTAATTATGATTTCAGGCTTAAGAGAAAAACACATAGTGTAGCATAAATTTTGACTTAAAGGTTTTAGGGCTTTTATAATGAAAAGAGTTATAAATATGCAAGAAAGGAGTTATAGAGTTTCACTTTACACTTTTAAATATTGGCTTGTATAGAAAGTAGCCAATATTATCAGTAAACAAATAGAGAAAAGAGGTTTTGCTAATGAAAAACATCAAATTTATGATTATAATCTTATTCTTTTCAGCCTTGCTTGGCTATGGTGTGAGAACCAAAGCAGAGAATACTGTCGCCCCAGATATAAAGTTAGATAAAGATGGTGATGTTCATCTTTTTATTCCAAAAGATGCAGATAAAGTATTCACTAATGAAAGTGATAAAGTTAAATATGAAGTTAAAAAAGGGGCTACTCTAAGCGCAGAAACAAATAAAACAGAGACTTTTACTGTACCTGTTGTTGTTGAATCTGAAATTACTAATGCTGGTGAAGATGTCACAGAAGGAACCACTACTTATACCTCAGAGTTAAATCAGGCTGAACAAGATACAAGCCAATCAATAGATAACTTCTCCCTTACTTCTACTTTACCGAATATTTTTGGCAAAAAAGTCTCTGCCGCTAGTCAAAATAGAGTGATGTGGAATCGAACTGCAGCTGTTAGATTTCATGTGACAATAACTTGGGTAGTTTCAGGGGGGAATGTTCGCCTTACACGAGTTACAGGTGGTTATACAAATTATGATAATAGAACCTTAGTCACTCGTTCTAGCGTCACCACCGCAACTCTTGGTCCGAGAGGAGCAGCTACTGGCGGCTTCTTGAACCAAGTAAATACTGTCAATCTTGCTTCAAATCGTTCTTGGGCTGTCAATCGAAACTATTCTTATGTAAAAATCCTTTCCGGTTCTACTTATGTCGGAGCGACTTATAATGCAACATTAAGACGTGGAAATTCAACATGGAACTTTTCTACAACTAACCGTGCCTATTAAGTCAAAAAGAAAGAACAAACCATGAATAAAATTAAAATAAAACCCAGACTCCTCATATTCTTGTTCCTCGCTTGGTTTACTTCCATGTTTTTACCAAGTGCGCTCAACAGAGTAAAGTTCTCAGAAACTTTGGGGTTGGAGCGTATTTATGAAAATTTCTTCTACCTGCTCTTTCATCAAGAAATAGCTGTAGGTCTTGCTCTCCTTCTACTTCTATCCCTCGTTTTCTTTCTCTCTTTAAAAAAAGAAAGAGGGACACATTTCATAGTTCTAGCTTGTCTCATTTTATATGCTGGTTACTTCATTATATACCTCCCTCTGGTTATGGCTATTGACAATCATGTTCAGCCTCATCAACTTCGGGGATTTACTGAATTTTTCTGGCTTTTCTATGATTATGGTTACATCGTGTCTGTCTGCCTTGGTCTCCTTTTCTTGCTCTGTCTTTTTAAGTATTCTCTTGACTTCAAAGAAAAAAGCGCTCCGGCTAGCCAAAAGTTGCTAGAGTGAACGCTTAATATTATTTATTTTTTCAAATGGTAGTTGTAGCTGGCAAGAATAATGTCCTCGTGAGAGTTCAGGTAATAACGCAAGCGTAAGCCTGTCTGGTTGTGGAAAATATTTTGCCAGGGTTTCGATGGAATAAATGTCGGAATCAAGACTGTTGTCGTATAGTTATGTGCCTTAGCTTGTTTTGCAGCCAAGTTGATAAAGCGAACAGCGGGTGTGATAATGCTACGATAGCTTGTATGTACGACGGTCAGCTTAATATCTGGAAATGTTTCGTTGAAATCTCTTTCAATTTCTGCTTCTTTTTCCGTGTCTTCTTTTGTCGACACGTGGAGAGCAATGAGATAATCTCCCACAGAACGCGCATAGTTAATCGCACCGATATCCACATTTGTCACATTTCCAACTAGGACGATTACGGTATTCCCATCAAATTTATGTTCGGCTGTTTCTTTACGCAAGCGTAACTGCTCCGCCACATTCATATAATGATTATGGATACGGATAAAGCAGAAAATTAAAAGCGGCAAAACGACAAAGAAAGGCCAGATTTCACCAGCACGGAAAATCAGCAGTATCATGACAACAACAAAGGATATAAATGCACCAATGATGTTTGGGATGGAGTGCAAGAGGAACTTATTTCCCAGTTTCTTACGCCAGTGCACAACCATACCAACTTGCGCGAGAGTAAACGGCGTGAACACACCAATAGCATAAAGAGGAATCAGTCTATCGGTTTGCCCGTCAAAGATAAACAGGAGGATGACTGCCCCAATGGCAAGGCTAATGATACCATTTGAATAGCTCAAACGCGTACCACGCGCCGTGAACAAATGCGGCATATATTTTTTCTTAGCCATATTAAAAGCAAGCATTGGGAAAGCCGAATAACCTGTGTTTGCTGCTACTGCTAAAATTAAAGCTGTTGCAATTTGGAAAATAAAGAAGAAAGCATGGCCAAAAACACTGTCGCCAAAGATTTTTTGTGCCATTTGTGCAATGATGGTTACATCAGCACGTGGTGTCAAGCCTAGCCAATAAGCAAAGAAGATAACACCACTAAAGAAAGCTGCCAAAATAATCCCCATCATCACCAAAGTTTTAGCGGCATTTTTTTCTTTCGGCTGCTTAAAGAAAGGTACAGCATTAGAAATAGCTTCTACCCCTGTCAAAGATGAAGAACCTGTGGAGAAGGCTTTAAGCAAGAGAATGAGCGAAACACCTCCAACTGTTGCTCCGATATGCGCAGGCGCTTGATAAGGCAAGCTTCCGGCGAAGATGCGAAAGATACCCACACCTAGGAGAGCAACAGTTGCAAGGATAAAGGTATACACAGGAATCATCAGAAAGGCTGCCGACTCGCGAAGTCCTCGCAAGTTCATCAGCATAAGCAATAAGGCCAAGCCCACTGCAATTTGTAAGTTATACTGATGAAGTTCTGGCAAGGCTGAGGTAATTGCATCCGCACCAGAAGCTGTGGATACAGCAACAGTTAACATATAGTCAACCAGTAATGAGCCTCCAGAAATCAACCCTGGGATAGTCCCAAGATTCTCTGTTGAAACCAAGTAAGCACCCCCACCTGATGGATAGGCATGAATAACCTGTGTATAGCTTCCAATCAAGGCAAACAGTAAAACCAAGATAATTAACGCAATAGGTACAGAATACCAAGAAGCACTTGCCCCTACGGCTACGAGTACTAAAAGAATTTGCTCAGGTCCATAAGCGATTGATGACAAGGCATCTGACGATAACATGGCCAAAGCCTGTAATTTGGTCAGCAAATGCGAATCACCTACGGTAGATTTTAAAGACTTACCAATTAAAAGCTCTTTGACTTTTTTCAAAACGCAACTCCTATAGAATAAATAAAATCTTTAAGTTGGATTTATCTGGCTTAATTCAGTCTAGGCTTGACTTTCCTAGCATAATACTGCCTCTCCAATATAACTCAACCATTGTAGCATTTTTTTATTGATTTTAGTAGTATTTTTATGTTTGGTTTCAGTAACAAATGCATATCAAGAACAGCTTGCTCACAAATATACAGCTCCTTATACTTTCATGCCAAATTTACGAAAAACTTATGTTGCAAAAAGTGGCTCTATCTTTGGCCTAAAACATTTTTCAAAAACATGTTTATAGGCTATCAAAAGCAGTAAAATTATGCTAAAATATGAATGATATAAACTTTTTTTATAGGAGAAAACATTTTGGCTGAAATTATTGAAGAACTTAATGACCAAATGAAGGTGCGGCGTGAAAAAATGGAAGCATTGCGCGAGGCAGGCATTGATCCATTCGGACACCGATTTGTTCGTACACATAACTCTGCAGAATTACATGCGGAATACGATGAAAATACTAAAGAAGAGTTACAAGAAAAAGACTTGCATGCAACAATCGCTGGCCGTCTGATGACAAAGCGTGGTAAAGGTAAAGTAGGTTTTGCCCACCTCCAAGACCGCGAAGGACAGATCCAGATTTACGTGCGTAAAGATGAGGTCGGCGAAGAAAACTATAAAATCTTCAAGCAAGCTGACCTCGGTGATTTCCTTGGTGTTGAAGGGCAAATCATGAAAACAGATATGGGTGAGCTTTCGATTAAAGCCAGCAAACTGACTTTCTTGTCTAAAGCACTTCGCCCATTGCCAGAAAAATTTCACGGCCTTACAGATACGGAAACACGTTACCGTAAACGCTACTTGGACTTGATTTCAAACAGAGAAAGCTTTAACCGTTTTGTTACGCGTTCTAAAATCATCAGCGAAATCCGCCGCTATATGGACGGACGGGGTTACCTTGAAGTTGAAACACCTGTTTTAAACAATGAAGCCGGCGGTGCTGCTGCCCGTCCATTCTATACACACCACAACTCATTAAACATTGATATGGCGCTCCGTATTGCAACAGAATTGCACTTGAAACGCTTAATCGTCGGTGGTATGGAAAAAGTTTATGAACTCGGTCGTGTCTTCCGTAACGAAGGAATGGATATGACACACAATCCTGAGTTTACAACGATGGAATCCTATGAGGCCTATGCTGATTTTGATGACATTATGGACTTGACTGAAGGTATTTTCCAGCATGTTGCCCACACTGTGCTTGGTAAAGATATTATTGAGTATGATGGTAAAGAAATCAATGTAGGAGGCAAATTTGCACGTGTCCACATGGTTGATGCAATCAAAGAGCAAACAGGGGTAGACTTCTGGAAAGACATGTCCTTTGAAGAAGCTGTTGCTCTAGCTAAAGAACATGATATCTATGTTGAAAAACATTTCACAAGTGTCGGACACATCATTAATGAATTCTTCGAAAAATATGTTGAAGATACATTGGTTCAACCAACATTTGTTTTTGGACATCCAAAAGAAATTTCACCATTGGCTAAAATGAATGAAGAAGATCCTCGTTTTACAGATCGTTTTGAACTCTTCATCAACGGTAAAGAATACGCAAATGCTTTCTCTGAGCTCAACGACCCTATCGATCAGTTGGAACGTTTTGAAGCACAGGCTAAAGCAAAAGAACTTGGTGACGATGAAGCAACTGGCGTGGACTATGACTATGTAGAAGCCTTGGAACACGGTATGCCACCAACAGGGGGGCTTGGCATCGGTATTGACCGTCTCGTCATGCTCTTTACTGGAACAACATCTATCCGCGATGTCCTCCTCTTCCCAACAATGAAATAAAAAGAAAAATCCAGTTTTTAGCTGGATTTTTTCCAATCACAGTATTTAGATTAAGAGAATAAAATGCTAAGAATATCTCAAATAAAAACTTCCATTGATGAGCCAGTAGAAAAAGTGAAAGAGCTCCTCTTGAAAAAATTAAAAATCCAAGAGTCCGACTTGATAAGCTATCGCATTTATAAAGAATCGATTGATGCCCGACATCGTGGAGAAATTAACTTTATTTACACCGTTGATGTTGAAGTTAAAAATGAAGTAAAAATCCTCAAAAGAAAAATCAAAAATGTTTCTCCCTCGCCAGATTTAAAGTATAAAAATCCCCAACCAGGGACTGAACCTATGGCTCATCGACCTCTTGTTATAGGCTTTGGTCCAGCTGGTATGTTTTCTGCTCTCCTTTTAGCTCAGATGGGCTACCGCCCGATTGTTCTCGAACGGGGGCAAAAAGTTGAAGAACGGGTGAAATCTATCGAGGACTTCTGGAAAAAGGGGAAACTCAACCCTGCTTCAAACGTCCAGTTTGGTGAAGGGGGAGCAGGGACATTTTCTGATGGGAAACTCACTTCTCGTGTTCGGGACCTACGCGGTCGTAAGGTCTTAGAAGAATTTGTCAAGGCAGGTGCACCAGAGGATATCCTTTATAAAGCTCATCCCCACGTTGGTACAGACTTACTCCGTGACATTGTGAAAAATATTCGTGAACAAATTATCGCTCTTGGTGGCGAGGTTCTTTTTGACAGTCAGGTTGCCTCCTTCCTCATTGAAAAGAATAAACTTCAAGGCATCGTTCTAAAAAATGGGCAGAAAATCTTCTCCAATCACGCTGTTTTAGCTATTGGGCACAGTGCACGAGATACTTTTTCAGAACTTTATGACAAAGGGGTTAACATGACAGCCAAACCCTTTGCTGTCGGTGTACGTATCGAACATCCTCAAAGCTTGATTAACAAAGCGCAATACAAAGAATTTGCTGAACATCCACGGCTTGGAGCAGCCGAGTATCGATTGACACATAAGGCAAGCTCTGGGCGCGGCGTTTATACTTTCTGTATGTGCCCAGGAGGCCTTGTTGTACCAGCAGCATCCGAGGAGGGACGACTGGTCACAAACGGGATGAGCGAGCACGCACGTTCTGAGGAAAACGCCAATAGCGGTCTTCTGGTTCAAGTCTTTCCTGAAGATTTTGGACAGGATCATCCATTAGCTGGGGTAGAATTCCAACGTAAGCTTGAAGAAAAAGCCTTTGCCTTAGGTGGGAAAACCTACCAAGCACCTGCTCAGTTGGTTGGCGACTTTCTAGAAGGCAAAGCTTCTACCCATGTAGGACAAGTTACGCCTTCTTATGCTCTCGGAGTTACTCCAACAGACCTGAGCCAACTGTTCCCCGAATACATTACTACTTCCATGAAAGAAGCACTTCTTGGATTTGATAAAAAAATCGAAGGCTTTGCCATGCATGATGCTGTTATGACTGGCGTAGAATCGCGTTCCTCTTCACCCGTCCGCATTAACCGTGATGAAGAAAGCTTCCAGTCGCTTTCAACAGAAGGGCTTTATCCATCTGGTGAAGGGGCTGGCTTTGCCGGCGGTATCGTTTCCGCTGCTATCGATGGTCTCAAGTGTGCTGAGCAAATGATTTCTACTTTTGCTCGACCATAAAAAAGAAAAAAAGCATGATTGAACAGCTCCTGTTAAAATGGACAAGAAATAAAAAAATATTTCGTCCATTTTAACAAGGAGCTTTTCTCATGCGTA
>NZ_CALPDE010000024.1 GCF_943193185.1 Lactococcus ileimucosae | reverse complement strand
ACTCCAAATCAGAAGGAGGAAAACTATTTTAAGAAAACATAGCTCATTTTCTGTCTAATTATTTGACATTAGTCCACCTGTTTTTCTGTAATCTTCTTTAAGACTAAAATTTCAATTGGATACGGATAATCTTCTTCCACTTCCTTTTTTGCTTCTTCATAGGTTAAATAAAATTCTGTTCTGCAAGGAGGAACTTCTGAAAGTTCTTTATATTTTTCAAGATACTCTTGTTTTATGCTTACCTCAACCGCATACCTGGTTTTTGTTTGAGGGACAGGTACTAAGAATAAGAAAATGAAAAGCCCAACGCTCAAACACAATACGGTAAGACCTTTCCACGCTTTTAGACTAAGTAAGAGTGTAATCGAAGCAAGAAGTACACCTATGATTAGTACAATACTAAAACCTGATGTCAGAAAAAGAAAGAATTTCAACGTCGTGTGATCATAGTTGTAAAGATAGTCCGCCAAAGACATCGGATGCCAAACTCCTGCAGCATAAACAGCCACGCTTAGAAAAATAAGAAGTAAACTTCCTCCAATTAAGAAGCCTATGCCTTTTAAGCCCTTTACAATGACAATTTTCAAAAGGTCATCAAAAACATCAAATTTTCTATTTTTTTCTCTCATTCACATCTCCTTCCCTTCCTCAGTAACCTTCAATAACTACAAAAATCTATCAATCAGAAAATCAAATAATTCACTAACTAAAGCGAATAAAATTAAGAATGGGAAAACAACTAAAATAGCAATTACGAACCCAAACCATCCTTCAAAAACTCTAAAACCTAAAACAATCATACTAATAGCAAGTCCAAAAAGAAGGAGTCCCAAAACTGTTATTAAACATACAAAAGCTAAAAAAAATTTTAAATATCTTTTTCATTTTACAAACTCCTTAATAGAGCTGATGATAAGCTTTAAGGTTATCGGTTAAATCTTGCATGAAATGCTCTAGAATCTCCCCATGTTGGGCGCCTATATCTCCTTGTCCTTCTGACTCATAATACTTTAAAGCCGCTGCATAACAAGCCTCTCCAATCATGAATAAGAGCTTGGCTTTGGCTGTAACAATTTCATCATCTGAAAGTTGAGCCTTCATCTCCACTTCCCCTGATTTTTTATACTCAATATGTAGATACTCAGTGTTCTTCTTAAAGTCTTCTATTTCCACTTTAAGAGTTTTCTTTTCTCCGCTTGATGTTTGACCTACAATTTCCATGTGATTTTCCTCCATTTTATTCAAAGAAAAAAAGCAACTCTTATGAATTGCTTTTGTATTTATCTTCCACCGTTTGCACTTGGTGCACCACCTGGGTTTGCATTAGCTTCCTCTATCAGCTTATCCCCCTCAGCAATGGACATATTTGAATTTGCATTCAATCCTGCACCACTGTTGTAAGCAGGATTACCTGTGCTAGGACTTGGTTGTGCTGGTACAACTGCGCCTCCTCCTGACGCGGGAGCTGTGTAACTTGGTGTAGCAGCAGCTTGGCTATATGAGCCATAATCTGGAGTTGTACCTGTCGTAGGGACTCCAGCTTGGGATGCGGGCACTTGTGTGTTGTCTGATGTTTGCACAGCGGCTTCTGATTGAGCTTGTTCTGTTTGTGCTTTAGCACGTGCTTGTTCTTTGTCTTTTTTAGACTTTATCTCTGCTTTAATTTTATCTAAACGCTTCTGTAAATCTGCTTTTTTAGACTTTGTCATTGCATCTTTTAATTTATTGACCGAATTCTGAGCTGTCTTGACTGTCGCATCTGTCTTTGACTTCTCTGCAGCACTTACAGACTTATCTGCTTGATGATACAAGTCCCAATTCTTACGCACTTTTTCAATACGACTATTAAGGTCTTTCTGATTTTTTTCCTTTAACTTTTTAATCGCATCTTGAGCTGTTTTGACATCTGCTTCAGCTTTAAATGTCTCTGCTTTTTCTGTAGCTTCTTGCGCAGCTTTGATTAATTTATCATAGGCTGCTTTTTCTTCTTGTGCAATTTTATCTGCTTGAACCTGTGCTTGATGATTTGCTACAAGTACAGCGCTTCCTCCTGCCAAAGTTAGACAGGTAATAGCGGCGATAATCCAATGTTTTTTTGTAAATTTCATATTTGTTTCCTTTCTAAAATCTTCTCATGCATTGAGATTTGAGAACCATTCAATTTAACACGACTCTAAAACAAACTTAAGTATCAATCCATTAAAGTTCTCAATTTTTCCATTTCCTCTTGACTTGCAACTTTATTTAACACGGTCTGAACAATCTCATATCTTTCTTCTCGTGTCGCATGTCTTCGAATAAACGACAGGGTTGAATTATAGTATTTATCTCTATTCAAGCGCTCTTTTCTATTACGCTCAAGTAATTCGTCTGGGGTTAATTCTGGAGACTTTAATGCTTCTTCCAACTCGGGATGTAGGGGTCTTGCTCTATTTAGAGTATCTAAGCCCACTGACAGCCTTCGAGCAACTTCCGCAATAGATAAACGCTGTGCCCGCCACTGTTTTATATTTTCCAGTTGTGGCGCAATGTGGGAATCATACTTGGTCTTTTTTGCCATGCTTTTATCCTTTAAATGTGACATAACCCTAAGGCACTTAGTTTTAAGAATTCTCTTTCTCACTCAAATATGCCTTACGGTATTGTCTAAAACCTTGCATGAGTGAACCTGCAAGTTCTTCTGTCTCATCTGAAATGATGATTTCTCGCCCTCTAGCTTGCGCTAGGAGGTCGTTTTCTACCGTTTGTTTATAAAGAGACTGCTTAAATGCTTCTGCGCTTATACGGCGCATCTGAGCACCATAGTGGCTTCTCTTACAAATGACTTCATCTTCCATTTTAACATAGGCAATACTGTTCCATTCACTTTGAAGAATTTTTTCTGCAGAAATTTTCATTTCTGGAAGGTGGGTATAAGTAGCAAGCATTGAGCCTTTAGGAATTATTGTTTCATAAGTTACCAAAGCTTGTGGATCGCCACCATGTTCTGCTTCTGCGGAATAAAATCTGATTGAAAATTTCTTTGATTTATTCTCCATCAAAACTCTGAGTACATCATTTTTATTGACGAACATTATATTTCTCCTTGTTGTAATATTTTTTTTGAATCCTCACTAATTTGATGAGGACTACCATAATTCATTGTAACTTGTTCTAAAAGTTTAGTTGTTTCTTGGGTACTCAATCGAATCTTTGCTTTTTCCTCTTGAATTTCTTGAACTTCATCCGCAACATATGTCATTTCTTCATCATCTGTTGATTCAGTCCAGTCATCTCCTGACCATTTAGTGCCAGGAAACATCGTCACCCATGCTAGAAAATTAAACACTCCCTTACTAATCCAGTAAAGTAGGAAAAATATCCCTACTACGGAAAGGGCAGTTAAATACAAGAAAGTTAAGGTCAAACCAAAAACATTTATGCCACTTCTTCTATCCATAAGTTTCTCCAATCGCATTGATTTTGAAAAGAGTGTTAAAACTTCTTTTGATACTTAAAGGATACCAAAATAAGTTGACGACGTCAACTTATTTTGTGTTTTCTAGATTTTATTGAAAAACAAAAAGGAAGAATTAAAATGCATGCTAGGTCAAATAAGAATAAGGCAAAATGAAAAAGTAACATTGCTACAGTACTTCCATAAATCAGATGTTGAAACCCAATTCTAAAATCAGGGAAAGAAAAACATAAAACGGCAAAAAGAATTTGATAAATGAAAATGAATAAGCATAATATTTTTCTGTATTTCATTTAGCTCTCCTTTCCGCAATCCAACCAATTTACTTCTTTAATTTCTTTGTAAGTCTCACAGCTGCATTTTTTTGATAATACGTACTGGATAAGTCATGACATAGACAATTGCTCCCGTTATCATAAATATAAATAACACCACGTACTGTAAATCTTCATCCCAGTTATTAAAATCAAATTTATCAAGTAAATCCTCTTTACTCTTCTTCATAGCTAAGCCTTCTTTCTATATTCAACTTGATAAATTTCTGTCCTATGATGAGAAGCTTCCGCATACTTTAATGCATCCTCACGCTTATCAAATTTTGTTTTTACTGTTTTAGTTTTTTTACCCTTTATGGTTTCCATGACCTCAAAAACCATGCTTGTTCTCCTTTCTTCGGTCTATTAACAATCACTTACAATGTAATACATTGCTATCTTTTTGGCCGTCACAAAAGACGTTATTAAAATTAGTCGCAAGGTTTCTAGTTAACCTCAAACTCAAAGGTACTTTTACGGCATCGCCGACCTTAGTTGTAGCTCACTCTTACCCGCAGGCAGGTAGTTCCCTCCCCATTATTTACGGTAAACCTCCGCAAAATTTATCTTGCTTTGGTCGGTGTAAAGCTCTCACAATTGCTTTACTCTCTGTTAAATTCACTTTCAGTAGGTAATGAGCCACCTATAGTGTAAATAATGTGCTATACAGGACAAGACCTCACGATCTAGACTATATAGCGACTCCTTTTAGTAGCTACGCTAATCAGAGGGGCAGACATTGGCATTTTACTCATGTCATGAGTCTACCAAGCTGAGTATTCAGTTGTAAATGAACAGATACCTTACGCTTATGCAGTCTTGCGCTTCAGCTCCACGCAGAGGGTATATTGAGAATAGGGGAGTCGAACCCCTACTTCTTTTCAAAAGGTGACCTACTTCTCACAAATCAGGATATTTTTTCTATAATTTATTTTCGGGTAAATATTTAGAACAAAGTCCTTCAATAATGGTTATAAGAATGCTAATTCCAAAAGAGAAAATAAATATTTTCCAATAAACTTTTCCCTGACCAATAATTGCTATAAATGATATAGAAATCAAGCTAATGATGTACCACAGTTTATATAAAAACTTTTTTATATGCTTTTCTAGCATTTTTATTCTTCTCCTATTTTCAAATTATTAATAGAATGAGGGTTATTTTTAGGCATAGTTGTTTCCCCTATTACTTATTGATAGTAACAAAAGGTCTAACAACCACAGTTTCTTTCCTCACACCATCAAAGTATTCTGTTTTTATTTTAGAAATTTTATTTGCTATATCTTTTGGGATACTCTTTGTCAAATTGGGAACTTCTGACCTAAAATTAATGAAATTGATGGCATCTGAACTAGGGTCACCGTAGGAGGGATTCCCTATTTTTTTGTCATTTACAATTTCTCCCCATGTCATGGTTTGTTTTACTAGCTCTTTCTCTTCCCCATCTATCTTTACTTCATCAAATACACGGTCTCCTCTAAGTGGAGTCTTTCCGTTCTGTATTACTGGAATGAATGAGTAATATTGAATGCAAACTGTCATTTGTTTTAATGGCGGATTTGAAATTTTGATATTTACATCAGAAGATAAAAATGTCATTTCTCCCTTATCTTTCAAATCTAAAACAATGTTACCATCACTAGACTCTGTATAAGAATTTAAAATATATTTTTCCGTTTTAGCTTCCCAGTTTTTTGTTCCAGTGGTATTTTCCAGTGTAATAGGTGTATCCTCATGAACATATTTCTTTAACCCTGGTACTACAAATGTGCTGAGGCATAGTATAAAAATTAGCACTATACAGATAATAAATATTTTCTCTGCTTTTGATTTTTTCTTCGTATTCATCTCAATCTTCTCGCAATCTCAAAAATTACATTGACTGTCACACTGTTTCCAGCCTGTTTGTAGAGTTGGCTGTCTGAGTTTACTTCCTGTGCTTTGTCAAATGCCCAATCTGGGAAGCCTTGTAATCTCCAACATTCACGAGGAGTTAATCTACGAATCCTTATACCGTCAAACACACCTGCATCATGATTTTGTGCTTTAAGTGTCCGACTAAGTCCAGGTAACACACCGCTGTTATGACTTTCCGAATCATTTGTATAGACTCCACCAGTCTTAAGTAAGTTATTCTCATGCCAACTGTTTGCAGATAGAGTAGGGGCGATTTCATGCACTCCACCTTTGTTATATCCTCTTGGTTTTTGAACAATAACTGCTTGATTGCATTGTGTATCTAAGGTTTGAGCAATTCCTTTTCCTACTCTTCCACGCCTGGTTTTTGAGTTTGGAACAGAGAAATTTATGCTGTCTCCCTGTCTAGCAATTGCATAGCCTTTTTTAGTGGCTTCTTTAACTTTTACTGCAACTCCATGTCTATCTTGAGCTGTCAGAGTAAACATTGGCTCGCCATCTTCCTTGAACCGTCTGCCGTTCTGTCTTTTTTCAGCCCTACCTGGAGTTAAAACTGGAATTGCTATCTTAGGTGGGTCTTTCATCGTTGTAGTGCTACATAATGTAGGAGCTAATCCATTAGCATTAAAAACATCACCTGACTGACTCTTCCCTTTTTTTCTGATATTTCCTATTTTTTGGATGCGTTTATTATTAAGCGCTGAGTTAACTCCTGTGATAGGAAATACTTCTCGTCCACTTGCTCCTCTAAAATGTCCAACAACGAACACACGTTCTCTGTTTTGTGGAACTCCGAAATTTTTGCTGTTAAGTATCTGCCATTCGACATTGTACCCCAGTTCATCAAGGGTGGAGAGGATAATTCCGAAAGTTCTCCCTTTGTCGTGAGATAGTAACCCTTTAACGTTTTCAAGGAATAAAGTCCGTGGTTTGATTTGTTCAGCCGCTCTGGCAATTTCGAAGAATAGCGTTCCACGAGTTTCATCAAGGAATCCTTTTCTTTTCCCTGCGATGGAGAAAGCTTGGCAAGGAAATCCTCCGCAAATAATGTCAACTGTTCCCCGTAATTCTCGCCATTCTTCATTACTGACTGCTGTAATGTCATGGTATTCTCTTTCCCCCTCTGTATTGTGTATTGCTTTATAGCTTTTTCTAGCGAATTTATCGATTTCACAAAAACCCACACATTCATGTCCGGCGGCTTCCATGCCAAGCCGAAAGCCGCCGATTCCTGCAAAAAGGTCAAGAAATTTCATTTTCTATCCCCTCCCAGTCGACCGAAGCTGTGCCCGCGAAGTTTTTCTTTCCGCAACAAGCTCCCTAGATGCATACACCTTGTGGATGCGTTCATAATTATCACGTTTTTCAATCATGATAGGAACAATCGTTCTATCTTCTCTCACCATAACATAAGGATAGAATAGCTTTCCCTTTTTTCCGTCAAAAAACTCTATCTGTGCATGATTGAACTTTCGTAGATGCCGTGGCATCAAAACAAAATCTTTAGCCCGAATATCCATATAAACCTCCCTTTGATTTAAACTTACTAGAATATTGGATTAATTGCCTTGGTAGGAGTCGAACCTACTCTCCCTCAAAGGGTTAGAAGTGGGAGATATAACCGCTATTATATACAAGACAGGAAAGATAACCACACCCCATTATATGTGGTTACACAACATCACAAAGGAGCTTGAATTACAAAAAAGAGCGTTACTTATAACGCTCGCATGGATTGGAAGGAAAGTCCATGCTTATAAAGCCTTTGCCTTTCCTCAGAAAAAATGATATAATAGCAGTGTCTTAAGTTGCTTATTATTTCATTTTTTGTGAGAGGTGCAAATGGCACTTCTATGTGTTGTTTAACTATAGGTTTTCAACATATCGAATGAAATATTAAGAAAGTTAGAACTCCTTAGTAACTCAGACTTGAGTAGCTGAGGGGTTTTTCTTTATTTCATTTTCAAAATATCTTTACTCACATATACTATACTAAAATAATAACACTTCAAGTTATAATTGTCAACTCTTAGCGACAGGAAAGGAAACACATCTCATTATGAACTTCTCTGAGAGATTGAAAACACTTAGGAAAGAAGCAGGTCTCACTCAAGTAGAAATTTCACAAAAATTAGGACTGAGGCAATCTGCATATTCAAAGTATGAACGAGGAACTGGAAAACCACTCAATGCAAACTTAGAAAAACTTGCTTCCATTTTTGACGTATCTGTCAGCTATCTTCTTGGTGAAACTGATGTCCGTTCATCTTCTGATTTTATGGAACGAATGGCTAATTTATCCGAAACCCAACAAGAAGACGTCTTAAAATTTCTTCAAAAACAAGAAGATACTACTTCTGCTCATCAAGAGAAAAATTCCTCAATTTCTCCGCAAAAAAAGCGTTAATTTCTTAACGCCAAGATACTTCTTTGAAATCACGTACGCAAAAGCGCAGCTATTGATTTCCTTAAATCGAAATGTTATAATAGCAGTATCTAACATTGCTTATTTTTTCATTCGAGTAAGGATTGCATCAAAGCGTTTCTTTATAATATTCGATTGAAAAAGTAAGAGATAAACACCTTAGTGACTTAGACATTCGTCGAGTGAGCTAAGGTGTTTTTTCTCTCTCTCTAAAAATGTGTTATATTTTTCACTATATTTATATAATACACTTTATAGGTGTGTTTGTCAACTATGAATGTTAAGAAAGAGAATTATTTAATGGCAAATTTTTCTGAAAGGCTTAAAGAATTAAGAAAAGAAAAGGGTTTTACTCAAAAAGAACTTGCAAAACGTATTGGTTTTTCATATCAGAATCTTCAAAAGTACGAAAAAGGTACTGCAAGACCCTTGAATAAAAATCTTGTAAAGTTATCAAAAATACTTGGAGTTTCAACAAGCTATTTATTAGGCGAAGAAAAAACCAATACCTCAGAATTAGATAAAATTGTATCACAACTTCATGAATCTAGACAAGATAATACCTTGGCTTATGCAAAAAAACAGCTTATTGAGCAAAATGAAGAAATAAACGATATCAATCAGCTGTTTCCTTATGAAGTTGTGGAAGAACAAGCTTTGTCCGCAGGTCTAGGAGAAGGCTATACAGACAGTTCAAATAAAGAAATTGTTTATTGGGATAGAGATTTTGATTATGACTATGCGATCTTTATCAAGGGTGAGTCAATGGAGCCTGATTTCTATTCAGGTGAAGTTGCTTTAATTAAAAAGCAAGATACAATTGACTATCCTGGACAAGTATGTGCTGTGGACGACACAGAGAGAGGAAAAGCTTATTTAAAATGCGTATCTGTTATTAATAATGGAATGTGGCTACAATCACTTAATGATACTAGGGATGAGGACGGAAACAAGTTATTTCCAGATATTTTCCTCCCCTTTGAAGAGAATCCACGTATTATTGGCGTAGTGAAAGAACATTTTTTCCCAGTCCAAATTAGATAAAATTCAACAGCACCAAGACTTGTGTAAGCGAATTATCTTGACTATCTTAACATTTATGCTATAATATATTTAGCGAAGTGAATAGCGCTAGTATAAGACACGAAATAAAAAAACGAGGACGGCTATCCTCGTTTTTTCTTTTGTTAGCAGCGACAACTAACTCAGGCTAGATGGCACTTTTCCAAACTATCATTTTCGCTTGTCTAGCCAACAAGAAATGAGCTTAACAGCTACACCAGAAATAATCGGTGCAATGATAGTTGTGAATAGAACTAGTATTAAATCAGACACGAAATCACCTCCTCCCATTACAGTCTAGGATTTGGCAAGTGCCATTAACAATTATATCATGAAATAACAGCCCCTGCTTGCAGGGGAGGATCCCAGAGACTGGGCGGACTTTAAAAGTCATAGGAGAGAGTTTCATGGGGGGATTGCGAGCGATAGAGTATTTCTAGATATTTTTCTCTCACGAATCAAATAAAATACTGCATACTAGCTTTATTATCTCAACCTTTATGATATAATATTATCAACGAAAGAATTGATTCATGGTACTACCTCTTTTCCGTAAGGATAAGTGTTAGCGCCATTTTTTATTATAATAAAATTTCCATGAATTTAAGAATTTACAAAGATAAAACTATTGCTTGTTCAGGATAACCATGATATAATTAGGCTAGCGAAGTTTAGGATGAAGTGTGAAAAGCATGGAATCAAAAAGCACAGGATGGGGGTCCTGTGCTTTTTTTGTTGGTATGCGAATCCCAACTCAGGTTGAAATAACACTACTTCTTGTTGTTTTTCTCATTCAACCAACGAGAAAACAGCTGAACAGCTACACCGACAATAATCGGGACAACAAGGGAGTTTAGGATGAAGTCTAGCATGTCATCACCTCCTCTCTAGGCGAGATTAGGTTAGTGCCACTTTTTATTATAACAGAATTGCTGATAGGTATCATACATGTCGAAAAAATATTTTACAAAAAAAGAAAATTTTTTTATTTTATTTTTGAAAAAAAGATAGTTATCTCTGTTAAGATAAATAAGTTATAGTTATTATAATATAAGTTACAGTTACAGTTACAGTTAAGGGGCATTTTTAAGGCTTAACCATGCGGTTTAACAGAAACTTATTAGTACTAAAAGTGTATTCAGCAGTACTAAAAGTGTATTCAGCAGTACTAAAAGTGTATTCAGCAGTACTAAAAGTGTATCTTAAAAGTACTAAAAGTGTATTCAGTAGTACTAAAAGTGTATCTTAAAAGTACTAAAAGTGTACTTAAAAGTACTAAAAGTGTATTAGTAGTATTAAAAGTGTACTTAAAAGTACTAAAAGTGTATTTTTAAATTTATATCGTAAAAAAGTTGTACTTAACTTTTTCATTAGTAAAAAAAGTGTACTTTTTATTGCTATATTAGTAAAAAAAGTGTATATTAGTAAAAAAAGTGTACTTAATTTGAGTTTTTTTGAAAAATAATTGCTTTATTTTTTCAAGATTGAGGGAAAATCTAACCTTTTTCCTCAAAAGTACAACTTTTTTACGACATAGTATGGTAAGAAATAAAAAAAGGTACACTTTTTTTACGACGATAGGAGAATATGAATGATGAATGAAAAGAATGAATACGAAATTTTTGAAGAAAACTTCAGACCTGATATAAAGTATAGTCGACAGCTCCCAGAGATGTTTATGACGAATGATATCAATGCTCAATCAGAAAATGTTATTTACTCATTGTTAGGAGAATTGCGTGATAGATATAAAGAAGACGAGGTAGCAACTTTTACATTTCAGGAATTAGCAGAATTGGGAGGACTTTATATTAAGCGTAAGTCTGGAAAAATTGATTTATTTTCGGGTAAAAAATTGGATAAAGCAATGGCTCTTGTAAGTCTTGGTTTAAAAGAATTTGCCTATTATAGAGTCACTGAGACTAATAGTGATGGGACTCCAAAGTCCTGGGATATGTTTCCGCTGTTCAGTAGGATAAGTGTGGATGGCACGAAAAGGCTTGTTCACCTCACTGTTTCAACAATGGAAATAAGCCCATTTCAGATTGATTCTCAGGGTAATAAGTTAGACAAACCTCTCAGGATCTATGATTTAATCAACTCGAAAGATTGGAGAACAGTAAAGCACTTACAATTTAGTAGAGAAATTCACTATAGTTTTGTATCAAAATATACAAAGCGTATTTACAGATTTTTGAGTGAGTTTAGGAGTTTTCCTAGGGGAACTAAAATGCGTATTGATGATTTTGATAAAAAAATATTAAAAATCTGGTTACCTAAGGAAGAAGCAATAGACTCAAAAAATGCTTATGATTATCGTACAAATCGTAAGAAATTTATTGACCGAGCGATGGAAGAAATTAGAAGTTTAAAAACTTCGGATGGAAAGCAAATTATTCAAAATTTGGATTATATATTTTATAAAACGGGAAAAAGTATCAACGCTATAGAATTTATTTTTAAACCGTTCAAGGATGATTTATCAATAAACAATAGATTATCTACAGTTATCAGAACCCCTTCTAAGGGTCAAAAAAGTAAGTACTATGACGATGCTAAGACAGTGCTTAACTATCTGAACTATCTACATAGCATACAGTTTGAGTATGATATTAAAAAACAAATTTATAAATTTGTTCCTAAAAATGGAGAAGGTGTTCATTTTGATGTAGAAGATAAAAACTTACTCAGACCAATTTTATCACTTCTGGAGCAAGGAGTATCAGTTGATGAACTTATGCAAGTTGAGGAAATGAAAGCTTTTGAGTGGCGAGACAACGCAGAGGTGCTAAAAAACTTAAAACCTTCAGTTCTTTTTGGTGAGAAATATGCAGAGTATAGAGCGTATCTGAATTATTTTAGAAATGAGTATCAGGTAATTTTTGATAAAAATAAATTAAATGATTTTTATATACCTATGGAAGGTCCCTGGAACAGTAAGTAATAGAGTCGTTTGACTCTTTTTTTTTATCAACTGAAGTCAAGTACAAAGCGAATTTAAAATTTAAATATATTCACAATATATTTAAAATGCAAAAAACAATATATTTATAATTGATTTTAAATGCAATTTAAGTTATAATATAAATGCATTGCAAATACAATTATATTATAATTTGAGAAGGAGATGATAAGAATGAGGATTATTAGTATATCGGCAGTAAAGGGTGGTGTTGGAAAAACTACTATAACATTTAACTATGGGGAGTGGTTATCAAGTCAAGGGTATAATGTTTTGCTTATTGATACTGACCACCAGTGTAGTTTAAGTCAAACGTACAATCTATTTACAAATGAGGAGACCATTTATAATGCTTTTGTGAACAAAGATGTAAATATCCATCAAATTCATCAGAATTTAAGTATTATTCCTGCATCTCCAATGTTGGATGAGCTAGAGGTAGAATTAAGCAAAAAACATAATAAAGATTTATTGTTGATGATGTGGCTTGAAGATAATGTTGATAGAATAAAAGATTTTGATTTTATTCTAATAGATTGTCATCCAGACTTTCAAACTGTAACAAGAAATGCAATCGCTGTAAGTCATTATATTATTAGTCCAATAGAACCAAGCCAATATGGTTATATGTCAAAAAGTCTTCTTTTGGAAAGATTAGAGAATTTTAGAGACGAAGTTATTGATGCAAGGACAAGAGAAACATATATTTCAGCTCTACCTTACTTTATTGGCAATAGAATTCGACATAACACGAAATCTTCACGAGAATTTTCTGACAAGATTTCACAGGATAAGGGCACAATTGCAATGATTCCAGAAAAGGAACTCTTTAATCGTTCTACTCTTGATGGCATCCCGTTAGTTCAAATGGAAAAGGACAAAGATGTTGCAAAAACTAATAAAGCATTTTTTGAAAAACTGAATTCTGCATTTGAACAGATAACTGAAAAAGTAAGTGAGTAGATGGAGATTTCCAAAAAAATATAAACACATTTAAGATATAATGCAAACGCATTTTAAATGCATTATAAATATAATTTAAATATATTATTTTATAAAAAGGAGATATTATGGCATTTGACATCGATGAGAATAAGGTAAAGAGTGTTTTATCTAGTAGTTCACTTGGTAAATCAAAAGTAGAGCTTCCTATGAAAAAAGAAACAGAAGAAAATAGAAAAACGTATTCGTTTACTTTGGAACCGTCTGTAAGAGAAGGATTAGAGAAGCTTGCAGAGCAACAAAATTATAAAAATACTTCACAATTTTTAAATGATTTAATCAAATTATATTTGTAAAATGAAACAAGACGAGAAAGCTTATAGTGCTTTCTTTTTTATATAACGAATAATAATATTCAGAGGTAGTATTATCAAATACTTGTAAATAGAAACTCCTAATACATTGAATAAATCCAATAATATCTAAACCGTGGGATTTTGAATGTAGAAACGTCTTCGATAAAGTTGTATAATTAACTTAGTAAAAAAATTCAAGGAGGTTTCCATGTCAGGAGAACAAATCCGTTCCAACACAGTTGTTGCAGAGGCTGCTGTGAATGAACTCCTAGGCATCAACACTGCAGGTTATCAAAATCAGACAGTGGATTTTAACTATTCATCAGGTATTGCAGGCATGGATGTTGCGAGGGTAACTAATAATGAACTACTAAACTCGGTTTGCGAATTTACAGAGGCGGTCTTGCAACAAGCAAATAAGTTTCCAAAGCTTGCTGCAAAGTTTGAAGAACAAGACCGTCAAGATGCGGAGGGCTGGTAATTATGGTAAATGACATTAGTGCCAATAAACGCTTTGAACTTGGTCTAAAAATACAAGCAATAGAGCTTAAGGACGAGAATTTTTCTCAGATGAGGCGAAGCTATGAACGCTCTCTAGAACACTTCCAATCTAATTTTGTCCGTTTATCTAGTGAGTCTGAAGAAAGCTTGTACATGACACTACAAGCAGGCAATCAAGGTGTGACTCAAATCCTAGAGCGTAATCAAGAAATCACTCAAAGGCTCAATCAGTACGTCATTGACCAGATGGAGGATCTTGACATGATTACGCGTCGAATAAGACAAATGTTTGATGATGAACGTGAAGAACTTATCCGAGAAAGGAATCAACTACCATGGGAGTAAAATTTAGTATAGCTGATTCAGAATCTTTGATTCAAGCGATGAAAAATAATATTACTTTAGCAAATGAAATCGGTAATCGCCTCAAATTAGGCTCAGATCATCTGCGGTCTTATTTGAAATCAGGTTCAAGAGAACTAGTAGGAACAGCTTTTGATCATGGAGATGATTTATTTTCTCAAGTCATTTTGCCTGCTATTGATAAAGTTCATTTGGCAATAGAAGACGTTAAGAGTGAGCTGTCCTCCTATGAGTACGCACATGGTATTGCGACAAAGGCAACAATTAATGGCTTTGCGGACTTAGATGAGTTTAAGAAACAGCTTAACCTAAAAAAGAAACAGCTTAAAGAAGTCGAGAGCCAAATCCAAAAAAATAATGAATTTTTATATCAGGTTCAAGCTGTTTTTACAGGAGATATTGACAGCCTTAATTCTCAAAATTATGCTCTTCAACAGATAAAAGAGCAGCTAGAGATGGACATTCGAGACTATCAAGAGCGGATTAGTAAACTTGAGTGGTTTGTAGCAGATGTTTCTAGATATTTTGAGGACAGTCTAGATGTCCTTAAGCAGGCAATCTACGGAGCTGTACAACTAGGTAGTGTTTCAGTAGATACGAATGGCTATTACTATATCAACGGGGCGGATATGAGTTGGTTTTCAAAAATTCAAAATGAAGAAATAAAAACGAATGATAGTAAGTATGTGGGAAAGAGCTGGAAACTACCAAAACAATATCAAAACGAGATTGATAAAATAAAAAGTAGTAATGCTTCTAACAAAGAAAAGGCAAAAAAAATTGTAGATATTTACGAAAGATATCTTTATGAAACCAATAAAGAAGGGTTCAATGATTATGCAAACGTTAGAAAGAAATATTCAGTAGGCTCTTCAGAATTAAATAAAGCTGAAAAAGTTTTGACTAATTATTTGATAGCGAATAACGTAGATATGAATAAAATTATTGACGATATGGGAGATAATCTGATTGAGGCAACAATAGAACCGTGGTATAAAGAAATTTCGCCTATAAATAGATTGTGTCAATTTTATAATATGGTACAAACAAACCATCCTCTTGATTTAAAAAATAATACATTTCATATAAACGGGGAAGAAACCGATTGGTCTATATGGGGGAGAGGTTATTCAAATGATTATTATGATAAAAGTGGTAATTTAAGGAGTGATTACTTAGGGAATTACCTCTATGGTTACTACGGAAAAGGATCTGGATCTGTTCAAGAAATATCAAATCTAATTCCCAATATTCCTTTGATGAATGAGGATGACAATGTAAGAGATTTTTCTGAAGGGGAAATTTTAAAGTATGCGGCTGGCTTTGCTCAAACAACAAGTGATGAAGGATTTAATATTAAGGCTTTTAAAGACTATCTAAAAAAGATTTTATCTGGAGGATATGGGGATAATTTGGGAGATTCTGAAATGATTCAAGATGGAGTTGATGCTTATGATAAAAATCATTAAGTCAGCTACTATATTACTTCTATTTTTCTCTTGTTGTTTTGTCTTAAGTTCTTGTGAACATGTGAAGAATGAAACTGTACTAAAACCAGGGGAAGAATATAGAATAGGAGAAGAACACTGGACTTCCTTGGATCAATATTTTTTAGTACCCGTATCTATCTATAAAGATTTGTCCTACACTCTCTATACTACTGACGAAGATGGAACCAAGAAAAAAACGGAGGTTTATTTAAATAATTTCACTACGATAAAAAGTGAAAGTTACCATGGTAATAAATATGCCAAAGTTTTATTGTTTCCAGGAAAGCATGGTTATATGAAGGTAAGAAATATTTCGGACAAGACTATTCGTTTCAGTTTTTTGCTAAGACCTTGAAGTTTACAAAATAAAAGCTATGCAGATTCAGGAGTAAATCAATAATACTAAGAAAGCATCAGAACTTTGTTCTGATGTTTTTTCATGTATACATGAGAATCCTTATTGGGTTAAATCAAAAAATGTGTAGAAAATTAGGTTAAGAACAAGATTTTTTTGAATATTTGAAGATACTCATTGCGCAGACAATAATCTTCTTATTGAAACATTGAATTAAAAAGTATACAATGTAGAAACATGAGAGTTATTTCGGAAGTAGGGGAAAGTATAAGTAGACTTAAAAGAAAGTTGATTAATTGGGAAAAAGTTCCACTTGATGTCCGAATTGGTGAAGGAGAAAGTCATCAAGCTACGATAAGATTCACAAATTATGAGCAAGAGGAAATTGAACAGTTTTTCATTACTTATATTAATCCTAGTGTAAAGAATGCTTTTTTAGGTGTACAATTATCAGGTATAAATAAAGATGTTCTAAAAAAAATATATTATAAAGATATTTTATATTTTGAAGCTCTGGGAGATAGACTTTATGCTTATACACGATCAGATGCTTATCTGATTAAGCATAAGTTATATGAAATAGAAGACGTTCATTCTAGTTTTATAAGAATTAATAAATCTATGGTTGTTAATATTTTAGCAGTTGATAAGATATCTCCTTCATTGAACAGTAAGCTTACTCTTTGGCTAACTGATGGACAAGATTTAGAAGTTAGTAGAAAGTACAGAAAAGAATTTTTAAAATATTTGGAGGAAACATGAGAATTATAAAAATTTTAACTAGAATTATTATATTGGGAGCAATATTTAATCTATATTTCTCTCTTATTCGTGGTGGTATTGAGGATATATTCAATTTTGCTATATTTATTTGTTGTGGTTTAGTTGGACATGCCATTATAACTTCATTATTTATAAATAATCAACTTTTTCAAAAAAATATTTTCATACAAATGAGTACAATTTTCTTTATTGCTACTGTTTTAGAAATTGTATATGGAACAATGGTTGGTTTCTCTCCAGAAAAAATACTGCTAATGGTTAGCCTAGGTATCCCAGTAGTTATTATTGGTTTTATTTATTGGTGGCAATATAGCAAAAAATTAAATACTAAATTGGCGCAGAAGAAGCATTTACTTGAAGGCTAAGAAGCATATTGCTCAGAAAAGTATAATTCATGTATTATCAATTTTCTTAAAGGACTTCTATTGTGCAAAATATTCAAAAACAAGTGACTAGTATTTCTACTTAGTCACTTGTTTTGTTGTCAGAATTTTTAATGGAATAGTTATAGTGAGAAGTAAGTATAGCAAAAGCAAATTATTATAAACAATTTTTTGAAAATATTATTAAAGTTGATGAAAAAGTTTTTGCCCTCATTATTTTTGAGTATATCGCGTTTTTTATTGGGTGTAACTTATACACTTATAATGCAACTTATATGAAAAAATTAAAATTTTTTGATTTTTAGTCCTATAATAATAGTGTGATTATGGAGGTGTACAATGAAAAAACAAAAGTATAGTTTTATTATTTATGGTTTAATCATTGGCTTCATTTATGCACTCTATTTTATTTTAGAAAGGGGGTAGCATATGAAATCAGAAGAACTAGGATTCCAAATTGAAGTTCACGAACTTGATGCTGAGGATTTCTTGGCTAATGAACAAATGAACTGGAGTGTAACACTGTGCTGTTGTCCTTGCTGCTGCTGTTGCTGACCGGTTCTGTGTTACAGGTGTATTGATTGCACCTGTAATTTTTTTGAGAGGATGTTAAATATGAGAACAGATATAGATTTTTTAGAAGGAAATAATGCCTCTTTTTATCTTAAAGTTGGTGAAAAGATGTATGAGTTTAAAGGTGTAAATCCTAATCTTGCTCACACAGCTTGAGAGGAGATACAAAAGGGAGATTTTCATATCGGAAAGGAAAATCCCGTAAAAGAAAAAATACTAGGAGTCATTAACAGTCTAGGAGCACAAGAAAATGTAACCAATCTAAAAGAGCTATTAAAGTTAAGTGGGTTGCAGAAATTCCCAGAAGATACCTACAAAGTAGGAGTGCTAGGAGACGGGGATTTAGTCAAATATGCATTAAAAAAACTTACTAGTGGAGTATTGAAGTATGAAAGAGCAAATTTGAAGTGTAGTTATGATTATTATTTAATTTTAACTCGACAGTTCAATAGAAAAAAGCAACTTGATATAAATGAGTCTTTGTTTAACATCGATAAGCCTTATATTAGCTTGATTTTTGAACCATTAACTTTTAGTGCAGGTCCACTTACTATTCCACAACAAACCTCATGTTTAAACTGTAAATTAACGTCTGAGGAAGAAAACAATTATTATGGAAATTTTCTAAGGTTATTTGATGATTCTGAAAAAGAAAGTAGTGAGTATATCCCAGAAGAATTATTGGATTTGGGAATAAACTTTATAAATCTGCAGTTTTTAAAACAGGTACTCCAAGAAACTGGACAAGCGATAGAACCAGAGTTAGCACAAACGATTATGGAATATTCACTCTTAGATGGTGTTTGGATAGAACGACAACTTATTAAAAATTCTCGTTGTGAAATATGTTTTCCGAGAAATGAAGGTAGTCAAATTTTTGAGGTGAAATTATGAGTGTTGTCAAATCTGATAGATCTCCTTTTGTTGATGATAAATATGGCTTAATAAAAAATATTTATGATTTACCAACATATCAGGGTTTACCAAGAGTGTATGTAAAAATGGCATTTGGAGGCGATTATTCTACAGCGGGTTTTAATGCAAGTGGTGCCGGTATTACAGCTGAGCAAGCTAAAAATTCAGCAATTGGAGAATACATTGAACGTTTCGCTTGTTTACATCAAAAAAATTCCAATAAGTATATTAGTAAAAATAAAGTTTCTCCTAAGTTAATTAATTCTTTTGCTAAAGGTAAAGATTCTGATTATCAATGGGTGGAAGGGAAGGAGATACTTACAGATGAATTTGTAGCTTTACCTGCAGATGCTATTTATTTAACGTTTAAGAATAGCAATGATAACATTAAAGGAAAGTGGATAACAACTTCAACAGGAGCTGCTTGTGGCACTAGTTTACCTCAAACTTGTTGGAAAGGTATAGCAGAAATTCTTGAAAGAGATTCATTTCAATATCATTGGAGACGTCAATTACCCTGTCAAGAAATTGATATTTTCAGTAATGAGGAACTTAAAGAGTATTATCAGCGTTATATTATCTCGTCAGGAATTAAGATAAGATTATATAAATTTGATATGGATTGGCAAGTTCCTTCAGTATTTGGCATTGCTGAGTTTAAGAATGGTGGTTGTGTTGTCGCAGCTAGTGTTAGAATGACATGGTTAGAAGCATGTAAAAAAACGTTATTGGAATTGGCTCAGAGTATTGTAGGATATGCTGCAGTTATCTTCAAGGAAGAAAAAATAAAAATAAATGATTATTCAGAAGTGAAGGAGTACCAAGATCATTCTATTTTGTATATGGGTGATGGGATGTCAAAACATCTGAAATTTTTGAACTCAACGTTAGAACTTTTTAAAATTCCAAAAGAAAGCGTTGAAATAGACGATCAGAAAATACTCGAATTTTTTAAAAATAAAATAAGGAAGATTAGGCGACAGGTTTATTTTGTAGATGTTACTCCTGAGCCGTTAAAAAAAAGCAAATGGCTAGTTGGAAAGACTATTATTCCTGGGATGTTAGATATTGAGCCAGATTATGTTCCGCTATTAAAAGATGAACGTCTTGAAGAAATTGACAAAAATCTAATTCAGCTTTCTATACGAAAAGAAGCTGAGTTAGGAAAAGCTCAACCTAAAGTTCCTCACCCATTTCCGTGAAAGAAGGTTTATATGGATGATTTTAAAGCAGTAATGATAAGTAATCATTATGCGAATAAACTAGTTGTAGACGATTCGCTCTACCAGACTTTTCATCAGAATACAAAGCACAGCAAAAAATATTTGCTAAAAAATATGTATCAGTCGAGGAAGTTGTTAAATAGTTCAAATTTTCATGAAGCGACGCAACTTCCAGAAAAATATTTTCCTTTAGCAGAATCATTTTCATTGAAAGAGCCAACACATGATGTAATCTATCAATGTTTAAATGAAAGGAAATCTCAAGTCACTCGGCCTATTAAAGATATTACATTAACAGATCAAGTAATTTCAGACTTATTTTGGTCTGGATATGGAAAAAATAAGAAAAACACTCGTGTTGTTCCATCGGGAGGAGCATTATATCCTCTTGAATTATATGCTTTAATTTTAGAAAGTACAGAAAGTCTTTCAAAAGGGTTATATCATTATAGTCCTTCAAAGCATGAAATACAGCTTATCAGGGATGATGAAAAGGTATTTAATACATCTGATTATATTATGATGGACAATATTAAATATCCGTCGGTTATATTTTTTATAACGGCTATATTTAAACGTAATACGTTTAAATATGATGCCCGAGCTTATCGATACACCCTTATTGAATCGGGAGCTATGGCCCAAAATATATCTTTAATGGCAACAAAATATCATTTGGTTAGCACTTATTTTGGTGGGGTCGATGATTATGAAGTTGAGAAAATTTTATCAGTAGATGGTAAAAGAGAGAGTCTAGTGAACTGTCTATTCATATCTAAGGAAGGGGAGTGGAATGGTAAAGATTAAATCAATTAAGAGAATACCCCATTTATCTTATGATACTTATTATATCCGTAATAATGATATTTCCTGTGGACATATTTTTGAGCATATTATTGTTTCAAGAATAATGAATTACATGAGGAAGAATGAGGGAATTAATGGGCAGACCTCACAAGAACTCATAAAAATAATGATTGATGAGAATTTAAATTTTTCTCCAGATGATATTGAGACATTACTTGCGAAACCAATACAACAAGAAGAATTTGATAAGGCGCTAATGGAGATAGAACAAGAACAATCAATGAAGAATACTGCTTATTCCTCATTATTAAATACCATTAGAGATAAGAAATTAGATGAGAGAACACTAGCCCTTTCAGATATAAAATCTTGGTTTGAAAAAGAGATAAAAGATAGTACAATTTATTATTTTTCTTATAATAAGGGACAAGAAAAATATGAAGAAATAAGGAATTACAAGAGAAATTTTTCGCTCAAAAATAAAATTGAAGTAAAAAAAGGAATAGCAAAGGCAGATGGGGGGAATTTTTCATATGTTTATATTACTATTCCCATAGCAAGAATTAGAAATAGTAGTCAAGTATACTTTCTTCAAAAATTAATAAACTATATTCAAAATTCTCTACATACATTAAGAAATAAGGGCCCCTATTATCAGGTTGCGTTTTCACTTTATCATTATGAAAACATAGAACTGTTTATTTTTATTTCAAATTCTGACCTTGATCTTCTTCTAAATAAATTGAAAGAATTAGAAAGAATTTTTGATTTCAATGAATCAATAAAATACTCTGAAAAAAAAGTTTATCCATATCAAGAGGAGCTTGCAATAATTTATAGGGATTCTAACTTTTTAAAAAGAAATACTCCAAAAGCTAGCAAAGAGGATGTTGAATTTATCAATCAAATTTTTAAAGCAATACGCGTTGAAAGAAGTGATGAGAAGTTTGACAAAGAAAAGGAACTAGTGTATCTCAATGGAGTATCAAAGATTTTTTCAAGAAAAACGATTCTTGAAGATGTTACTCTACACATCTATGAGGGGGATATTATTGGTTTATTAGGTTTGAATGGGCAAGGAAAAACCACATTGATTAGGTGCTTATTAAATTTGATACCAGTAGATAGAGGAAAGATTGACTTCAGAGTAAATATGAATAAAGAGCTGGGAGTCATGCTTCAAGAGGTTGCAATACCAGAAAATGTGACGGTTGAAGAACTTATCGAATTGATACGAAATTTCTCTCCTAATTCTCTTCCGCTAGACAAAGTTTTCGAACTCTCAAGTTTACACGATAAGCGTTATAAACTTACTCAAACATTATCAGGAGGAGAAAAACGCAGGCTGCAGTTTGCTCTCGCTATTGCAAATGATCCTAAATTTTTAGTACTAGATGAACCAACAGTGGGGATGGATTTCGTGAGTAAAGAGAATTTTTGGAGAGAAATGAAGAAGTTTACTCAAGAAAGAAAACGCGCTATTTTACTCGTTAGTCATGATTTGGAAGAGGTAGAAGAAGTAACAAACCGTATTATCATTTTGAATAATCATCAAATACAAGTAGATTGCGATGTTCGAGATTTAGAAGATGGGGTAAAAAGAACATTTAGAAAGGTGGTTTACGATGAATGAACTTAGGTTATTAAGGATAACAGAAACTTTTACTATCAAGCGTTTCATTCGAGATATTAAGTATGTTAGTTTTATCATTGTTTTACCAGTACTATTTTATGTGATGTTTACAGCAATTTTCCCCAAAAATGCGGCTGTTGATGGACTCTCTTGGAATAAATATTCGTTAATATCGATGATTTCATTTGCAATTGTTGGGAATGCCATTAATCTTTTAGGTACAAGGGTTGCTATTGAACGTAATGACAGATGGATGGATTATATAAGAGTCTCACCTGTTTCTTCGCTTTATTATAGTATCAGTTTTGCTATCACTTTTATTCTTATTTCATTACTGACAATAGTTATATTGTTTGTCACTGCTTTTGTGTGGCAAGGAGTTTCACTTTCATTGGGAGAGTACATAGGTACAACGGTATTGTTATTAATTGGGAGCATTCCGTTTGTATTGATAGGTTTACTTATTGGTCACCTTGGTTCAGCAGCACAACCAGTTGGGATGATTTTTTATCTTTCATTATCATTCCTTGGAGGATTATGGATGCCAGTTGAGGCTATGCCAGAAAATATTCAATCATTTGCTAGGGTATTGCCAACTTATTCTTTAGCGAATTTAGGCTGGGAATTTTTAGGGAAAACATCCTTGGAGAAGTCACTAGTTGTCTTACTTTTTTACTTAATTATAACTATAGTTTTATTGGTAATCGTTAGGAAAAAAGAGTGTAGTTCATAAAAATATATAGTGTTTTTCGAACTCATTTATTTAGTAAACAATGTATTAATATAAATATATTCAATTTAAAAAAGGAGGAATTTATGAAAAAGTTTTCACGATCTATTATTAGAGCCTTGTTTGTTATGGCTGCGTTGATGTTTTCTTTTTATTCTATACATGCAGCTGCAAATGAATGGTCATGGCCATTAGGAAAGCCTTACCCAGGAAGATATGAAGAAGGTCAGCAGTTTGGTAATACCTCATTTAATCGTGGGGGAGGAAGATATTTTCATGATGGCTTCGATTTTGGTTCTGCTATTTATGGTAATGGTAATATTTATGCTGTGCATGATGGTAAAATTTTATATGCTGGATGGGATCCTGTAGGAGGAGGTTCTTTAGGTGCATTTATTGTATTGCAAGCAGGGAATACAAATGTAATTTATCAAGAATTCAGCCGAAATATTAGAGATGTGAGGGTTACTACTGGTCAAACAGTTAGAAAAGGACAGGTTATAGGTAATTTTACTTCCAGCCACTTACACTTAGGAATGACTAGAAAAGAATGGAGATCTGCTCATTCTTCTGCCTTTAAAAATGATGGAACTTGGTTTAATCCTATCCCTGTGCTCCAAGGAGCTTCAACCTCAGGGGCGGTTTCTCCAAAACCGGCATCTAAGAACTTCACAACAAATGTCCACTATGCTTTGCATACATTAGGAGGATCTTGGCTTCCTGAAGTAACTAATTTTGATGGTACAGATAACGGGTATGCAGGTTATCCAAATCGTCAGCATGATTTGTTATATGTCAAAGTAGATAAAGGACAATTGAGATACCGTGTTCACACTGCTAAAAGTGGTTGGTTACCTTGGGTTAATAAAGGGGATAAGAATGATATAGTAAATGGAGTGGCTGGTATTCCAGGACAAGCGATTGATGGAGTTCAATTGGATTACACAACCCCTAGCGGAGAAAAGTTATCACAAGCATATTATCGTTCTCAGACTACAAAACGTGCAGGTTGGTTAAAAGTAAGTGCAGATAATGGCTCAATACCTGGATTGGACAGTTTTGCAGGTATGTTTGGTGAACCGCTGGATCGTCTGCAAATTGGTATATCACAATCTAATCCATTTTAATATAAAAAAGGATGACTTAAATAGTATAATTCAGATTTATAAGAGAACACGATAAGAATGAGGTCAATATTAATGAAAAAATATTTTATTCTATCTCTGTTTGGATTATTTCTTCTATTTGGTTCAAAAGTTTTTGCTTCTGAAAATTATCAGCTACTTGGAGTAAAAAATTATGATCAGTATGAATTAGGAGCACCTAGTGGATGTGAGGGGGCCTCACTGTTGCAAGCATTGCAGTATAAAGGAAGTGTCAAGAATTGGGGGTTAATAGAATTTTTAAAAACTATACCAATATCTTCCAGTGGAAATCCTTATGATGGGTTTGTGGGAAGTCCCTTCATTGAAAATTCTTGGACTTATTCTGCTATTTACCCTACTCCTTTAGCGAAATGGGGAAAACAGTTTGGGGATGTTCAAGATATATCGGGAACTTCTTTTGAAGAATTATTAGTTGAAATTGAAAATGACAATCCTATTGTAGTTTGGGTTACTATAAATTTTCACCCTGCTCGCTGGGGAATATGGTCCTTCGGTATGGCGGTTAATAATAATCATGCAGTGACTTTAGATGGTTATGATTTAAAAAAAGAAATGGTTCATGTTTCAGATCCTATTTTAGGTAAGTACTGGCTGAGCAAAACTACATTTGAAAGTGTATACAACGAAAGAAATTTTGCGGTTGTAGTTCGTTAAAAGCTTTGAGGCATTGAAAGTATTTTGTTCTTTGGTTCTGTATACTCTGTGGTGGTAGATGAAAATCTACTGCCATTTTTGTATGAGAAAAACAAAGAATATCTCCAGTATTTACCAATTACTATCATAGAGTATATAGAATTGAAAATGATTATATAGGAGATATAAATAAAAACAATGGTCAATATGAAAATCTTAATCGAAAAAAGGAGAATAATTTATGAGAAAGTGGTTATGGAGAATCTTGTTCTTAAGTATATTTCTTTTTCAAATTAATCCAATAGTTTTTGCACAAGAAGCTACTATGAATAATAATATTGATAGTTCCAATGGTGGTGTTAATATTACTCCATTGGGGACTGAAGTTAAAAAAGAAGGAAGTCAAGAGTATGTAATATATTCCTATCAAGTATCAATAAATTCTATGATAAGTAGCACACATTTGCAAACTTGGAATTCTTTCTTGATTAGTGTGCCAAAATTTGCAAATGATGTAAAATTTACTCTTATTGGAACACAAGACGATGATAACGGGGTGTTTAGCGCAAAAGATGTGAATGTCCCGTTAGGGATACAATCAGAAGACGAATATTATAAGGATTTTAGTGATCATTCTATTCCAACCTATGAACATATCCAACAACTTCTAAAGAGTGGGGAAACTATTATATCAAATCGTATTGTTAAATTAAATGATGATACAAATGAAGCTTCAACAACTGGAATATTTGGTGTTTCTCAATATGGTATTGTATCGAATATTTCAAAACCAATAGGTATTAGAGTGGATATCATGATTGAAAAAAGTCGTGCAGTACCTTATTTAGCAGTTGATGCGAGACTGATGTGGCGCCAGTATGATGAATCAACAAGCTATTCAAATGACTCATTTGGTGCACAAAGTTTAGAAGATTATAGAAACTATTTTACCAACCGCAGCTGGAGTTATGTCGCTCAACCGGAGAAAATAAAGAAAGGAGATTTTGATTTTGACGGTTTACATGTAGTAAGTGATGTAGCAATAACTAAAAATACAAGTTCATGGAGTGTTATTGGTCGAGACGTCTCTCCAGGAATCAATTTTGTTCGTCTTTTTTCGTTGAATGCTAACCAAAGAATATATTATGTGGCTTCTCCATATGAAGATTATGCAGATGTGGCAGTGGCTGAATATATTGGTGATGGAAGTGTTATAGTGCATTATCAAGATGAGGAAGGAAGACCATTATCTCAAGACATACATTTGACAGGGGAGGTAAATACTCCTTATGAATCAGAGCAGAAAGTATTTGAGGGATATGAATTTAAAGAATTAAAGGGTCAATCAGTAGGAGTATATACTGCAAAACCTCAAGAAATTACATATGTGTATAAAAAAATTCCGAAATTAATAGGGAATGTTGTTGTACATTATCAAGATGAAGAAGGAAAACCATTATCTCAAGATATACATCTGACAGGAGAGGTAAATACTCCTTATGAATCAGAGCAGAAAGTATTTGAGGGATATGAATTTAAAAAGCTAAAAGGTCAATCAGTAGGAGTATACACTACAAAGCCTCAAGAGATTACGTATGTATACAATAAAAAACCATTTATCTATACCAAGCAACATCTCAATAAAAAAGACAATACAACAGACAGAGAGAGTTATGAAGCAGGAAAAAAATTACCTCGTACAGGTGAAGCTAATAGAAATAATTCTTTAATTATCGGAGGAATATTACTTGTTGCTACAATTGTTTTAAGTCTTAGTATGAAATTAAGTAAATTCTATAAAAACAATTAATAGAGTGATGAGGATAGTATAAAATATTTATAAGTGAGAAAGAAGAAGGTTTTTTTGCTTATCTTTCTTTAATAAATTATTTTTCAAAAAAAGTAGCAATATCAATAGTATCAGATGAATTTTAGTGGTGTTTTCCCAATGACGTTATTTCCATATAGTATTAAATGAAAATAGAGAAAGCTAAAAGTGCTTTCTCTTTTTATATAAAAATAATTAGGTGGCAAAGACTAGCTTCCCTGTCAATTTTAAATATATTGAATTATTCAATGTAAATTATTGATTTTTGCTGTAATTTGGAATATAATATTGAATAAATCAATATTTGGTGTGGTAATAAGTAACAGATTGGAGGGATAGTTATAAAATTTGCAGTTAAAAATGAGGAAGGTCAGTATTTAAATTTTAAATGTGATAAAAGTGGAGAGGAAAATCTGTCTGTTCCTGTCTGGAGTAGTAGATTTGCTATGACTTGGAGTAAAGAGGACGCAAGTTATTTGGCTGAACTCTATGATGGAGAAATTGTACAGATGTAGGGTAAATAAAGATGAGGTTTGATTATAGCAAAGAGCCGCGTAGAGCTATATTTTTTGAAGATGTCAAATCTAACTATGCATCTATTGAGTGTGTGCAGAGAAATTTGAACCCTTTAAAAACTTCCTTATGTGTCATGAGTAGGTCAGATCATTCATACGGTCTTATCTTGGCAGCTAGTCCTAAATTTAAAGAAGTATTCGGCAAATCAAATGTAAGTAGAGCACGTGACCTTCCCTTCCTAATTGAATCGAGAAAATTTAATTATCGTAAGTGGTATGAGAAGCATACAGATATTTATGGCCAGCGAACAGAACCGACAATAGAGTATGTAGCGTTCATAGAAAGTTGGGCAAAACGTACTTACATTGTTCCTCCTCAAATGGGCCTTTATATCGAAGAAAATGTACGTATGCAAAAGATATTGTCAGGTTATACTTCTATTGAAGAAATTCACTCTTACTCCATTGATGAATCCTTTATGGATGTTACGGAGTCCCTGAATTTCTTCTATCCAGATATTAAAGATAAGTATGTACAAATGGATAGATTGGCGCAAAAAATGCAGAGGGAAGTCCTAGAACGTACAGGTCTATATATTACTGTAGGAATGGGGGATAATCCTTTACTTGCCAAGATTGCTATGGATATTTACGCTAAACATAGTAAGAATATGAGAGCTCTTATAAGATATGAGGACGTTCCTGAAAAGCTATGGACGATCCCCAAAATGACAAACTTTTGGGGAATCGGAAGGGCAACAGAAAAGTCACTCAATAAGCTAGGAATCTACTCCATTAAAGACCTGGCAAATGCTAACCCGCAGATTATAAAAAGTAAAATGGGAGTCGTTGGCTTGCAACAATTCTTTCATGCAAACGGTATTGATGAAACAAATGTACGTGATAAGCACGTAAAAAAATCCGAAAGCTACAGCAACAGTCAGATTTTACCGAGGGATTATGAAAAAAGAGATGAGATTGTGCTTGTAATAAAGGAAATGGCAGAACACTTGGCCATTCGATTACGTAAGGGGAAAAAATTGGCAGGGGGACTATCTCTTTTAATCAGATATTCTTATCAAACCAATGTGCCATCGATTAAAGTGTCATGCAAAATAGACCCCACACAAAGCACCTTAGTGATTCAAAATGAAGCCTTAAGGATGTTTGACTCAAAATATCAGAGTGGCCCAGTTCGAGAAATTGGGATAGGGGGCTTTAATTTATCAGATGAAAATGTAAAACAGCTGACGCTCTTTGAAGCGATGGTTGAAGATAATACAGCAATGAAAAAACAAGAATCCCTCCAACAAGCCATTGACGAGATCAGAGAAAAGTTTGATTTCACAGCAATACAAAAGGCAAGTGCATTAGCTGAAGGTTCACGGGTTATTGAAAGACATAAAATGATTGGTGGGCATGCTGCATCAGGAGGAGAGAATTTATGACAGTAGACCGTTCATACAGCGAATATGAAGCAATTAGAACTTATCATGATAGAGGAATGATGAAGTGGGGCGCATTTGCGACTGGAGAGCTATCTGAAGCACAAAGGAAGCTCCTAGAAGAATATGTCGGAAAAGAAAAAGAAGGGGCTAAATTTAGCCCCCAATCAAAAATTAAAGCCATTGAAAATAACTTTGAAGAAATGATATAATAATGGTCTGTTCTTAGGCAAATCTCAACATTTGTTGGGATTTTTTGATATACTTCAAGTACACAATTCGATTTTCTTCTCCAGATATGGAGAATTTTTTTATGGAAAAATGCAGAATAAACTGAATTTTTGTGAGTTAATGTTATTAAAAAAGGTATAAATTATGAGCTAGGAACTGCCAACCCACTCATCAATATGTGTGTTTGAAAAAACGGAGAATGAAAATAGAAAATTAGATGGAATGAGTGAAATTTTCAGTACGGAGGATACGATACTACTAAAACTCTCATGAAATAAGAATCAAAAATTGCATATCATGCTTAATCTATTGGAGATAACCATATATTATTTATATAAAATTTATTGAATAATTCTATAATCATCTTTCATTTTTATTTTATTTCCCATTTGTGATAAAATATAATGAAAAAAATAAGGAAGTGAGGAATCATGTCTACGAATAAAATTAAATCAAGTACAGTAGAAGCTCAAGCTGCAATTTCGGAACTGACAGGTTTGAAAGAAAACTTTACCTCGCAAACTGTTGAATTTGGAGAGAGTAATGTACCTTCAATGATTAGCGGGAAGAAGCTCACTAACAAACTTATGAATGACGTTTCAAAAGTTGTATCCTGTGTATTGTCTCAGGCTAATAAATTTCCTGAATTGGCCCAAAAAATTGAAGAACGAGATGCTCAAGACGCAAGAGGTTGGAAATAATGCCTAAAATTGTAAAGGAAGCTGATAATTTTTCTTCATTCATTTGGAACGATTTACCCCATGAAGCCTTGGTATTTGTGCATGAACAGTTTTTCTCTAATAAAATGTCATTAGAGGATTATGTCAATACTTATTTTCAAAATAAAGTACCTAACTTTAAACATGAAGCAGATCGACTTTTTGAAGAAGGAAAGCAGAAATGTATCGAAAAGGGGACTTTCCCTCAGATATTGAATAATGTTTGGACAAGAAAAGTGATAAAAGAGTCAGAGCATTCTTTTGAGACAAAGAAAAATTCTACTTTTCAGTCCACTGGAACTAAAGATAAAAATTCAGTAGAGAGAAAGCGCTATAGTCAAAAAATTCAACAAGCAGAAAATGAACTTTGGACTAATGTCAAATAATTAGACAGAAAATGAGCTATGTTTTCTTAAAATAGTTTTCCTCCTTCTGATTTGGAG
>NZ_CALPDE010000023.1 GCF_943193185.1 Lactococcus ileimucosae | reverse complement strand
ACAGGATGGGCTTACTGGGCCAACAGACTGGACAGTGAGCAAGCGAGCTCTTACCTGCTTGATGCAGCGGAGATGACGGCTGCCATTGAGGACAAAGTCTTTAACGGCTTTTACTACTATGGGATCCATGTGGAGAGTGGCTTAGTAAGTCCTGACCAGCATGAGGAGTTCCTCAATGACGGGGAGCAACACCATGCGGAGCTGGCAGAGTTCCTCCGTGGTATCCAGAATGGAGCCATGCATGATGACGGCCCTAACCCACTGCCTAACGAAGACAGCCCGCCAGCAGCCTTTGACTTTTCGACCATGCGTCCGGGGCGTATCTTTACCATGGCAGGGGAACGATACCGCTATCTTGAAGATATGGATAACGGAAACCATATGATTATTCGGGATAATGCGATACGTGATATTAACTTTTACAATCAAGAAGGAGCTATGGACGATTGGTATAGCACACTTTCCCAGGAAGTTCAGGACATGGTTCAACCCGTGTCAGATAGCTTTGACACAGGTCAGCTTCTTCCTGAAGACATTATTTGGGATGATGAAAGTCAGTGGATGATTACTAACCTTGCTGACCTCAATATTGCGAGTGATGTGACTGAGATTGATCCAAGTGGTAGTCCTCGTGCTTTTGTTCTTTCCGTTGCAGATGTGTTACGCTTATCAGGTCCAGGGCGAGGATTTCCTACCGCTTTGGAACGTGGACATGGAGCGTTAGGCTGGTGGTGGACGCGTACTCCATGGCTTCCAGGACGGGCTTGGCGTGTAGGAAACCGTGGAGGATTCGCGGGACCAGATTCTATAGGTATTGCGAATTCTACTGGTGGCATGCGCCCTGCTCTGATTATCAATCAAGGAAACTGATCTGTTACAAAAATTTAGAAACCTGCCTCCCTTAACCAAAATTACAAAAGGAAAAAGTCTGGGATAAAAGTCATAGTGAGTTGATTTTACTCAAGGCCATAAAAAACTCGCGGAATAAAACAGCATTCTTGTATGCCGTTATTCCGCGAGTTTTCATTGTTTTGGCTTGGTGCTTCTTAAGCCTGTATGATAGAGTAGGGCTATTTTTCTATTTTTTATGATATGAGCTATCACTCCTCGTTAGCCCCATAAACTGAGCGAGCTTCGACAAGTTTGTCTTGCCGATGTTCCTGATAAAATTCTTCAAGTTTCGGAGTAACAGTTGGTGCAGCAGCATTGAATGCTTTTGCCTGTTGAATCGCTTGAGGAGTTGGAGGAGAAACGAGCTGGGGTAACTCAGGTAAAAGAGGGGTGTGTGACAGGGCTGTACCAGAGAAAGTAAACGGCGTCACATTTCTGCCTTCATTCATAAATCTGATGGTATTGTTGAGCAGGTAAACACGCATGTTGTTTTCTTGTTCGATTGGGGCGGCTGGGATATAATATTTACCACTCATATCAGGGCTTCCTACCCAAACAGCAGTAGAAACACCAGTTGATGTAGCAGCCATCCAAGCATCAGGAGCACCTTGGCTACGGGCAGGTTCTGTGGCAGTCTCAGGGAAGTTGGAAAGTCCAGACTTTGTAGCAAAGGCATTGGGCCATTGCGGCTGTGCAGCTAAGGGCTCAGAACCGTTGGGTTGTGTCACATTTTGCATAAGGTTGACCAGAGACCGTGCCGTTGAAGAACTCATGGCACGTTGCGTTTCAGGTTGGCTGAGAGGAACTTCTTGACCATTTACACTAACAGAAGCTATGGTAGTCGGTGTGATGCGTACACCGTCATTTCCAATAGCAGAATAGGCAGAAGCAGCTTGTAAAGGGGAGAAATCATAACTGATTGAATGTGATTGATCATAATGATGCGAAGCAATGCCTAAAGGTCGCATGATACTATTTTTTTGATCGTCATTCGTCATATCAAAAGTTTGGAGTGCAGCAGAGTTCAAAGAATTTCCAAGAGCAAAACTTGCTGGGACCGGTCCATAGCTTTTTCCGCCATAATTCATTAAAGGTTTACCGTTTGCATAGGTTGTCGCATTACCATTCAGAATGCTGTTTTCGTTGATGTATCCATATTCAAGCGCTGGCGCATAGTCTAGCAGTGGCTTGATTGTTGAACCGGAAGAACGGACAGATGATATAGGAAGCTGTGGATTATCCGAATTTGTATTGAGCGCCAAGATATGCCCTGTCTTAGTGTCAACCACAGAGATGGCTGTTAAAGCACCCTCGGGAAGTTCATTACGGGGGATATTAGATACATCAGGCGCGGTATGGTTGGCTACGGTTTCTAGATAATCCAGATGTCCTTTTGTGGCATAGGTTTTGACGACAACTTTAGCATTTCTTGGTAAGGCCAATTGTCCAAGTTCTTTTTGAACTTGAGCGATGTAAGCTTGATAAGCATGAGGAATACCTTGTGTATAATTTGGGTTGAGCTTAAGTTCTTTTTTCACTGCTTCAGCACTGTCCTTGTATTCTTGCTCAGAAATAATTTTGCTAGACTTCATGACAGCCAAGACAGTGAGTGCGCGTTGTTTCCCAGCGCCTGAAAAATCTTGGACGTAAGTCGAAGGTGCTTGCCCAAGGCCTGCTAAGTATGCAATTTGTGCAATGTAGAGGGGAGTTTTTTCGTCAGTCATCATTGGTGTGGAAAAAAGGTTGTTCCAAGCTGCTCCTGGTCCAATGGTATCTGGAGTTAAGCGCAGGGTGTCGAGATAACTGGTCAGAATTTCATTGCGTGAATAGCGTTCGGCAAGGCTATGTGCATCAATTAATTCAACAATTTTACGAGAAAGGGATTTGTCGGCGTTAAAACCACCATGGGCAATGTTTTTGGCTAACTGCTGATCAATTGTTGAGCCACCGCGTGGACCACGCGCAAGGTGTAAACGCGTGAGGACTTCAGATAAAATCGCATTGCTGACACCCTTTATCGAGTAACCCTTAGTTTTACGGGAATAGAAGTCACTGTCCTCGACTGCTACTAATGCTTTTATATAAAGCTCAGGAATGTTTTGCTCCTTGCCGGAAAGTTGTGCGGGGATGTATTTGTAAATATTTGAGGATTCTTGGAGGGCTTCTCCATTAATATCTGTGATTGTAAAAGATTGAGATATTGCTTGCGGTGAAGGTTTCAGTTCGATTGTGTGAGCATTGTGTGACTCTTTGTTCAAGAGATAAACGGCACCAACGGCGCCAACAGCCGTGAAAAACAAAAGGACAAGGAAAAAAATGGACAGTGTGCGGAGTATTATTTTTTTAGTCATTTTTCCTCTCCTTTATTTTTATCTTCATCATCATTATTATTATTATTTGCTTCTGTTTTGTCATCCGTCTTTGAGCCTGTTTTTTCTTTTTCTTGTGTTTGAACGGTGACGGTTTGTCCCTTCATAATCCGTGCATAGTCTGAGGGATTAGGGCTTTGCTGAGTGATTATCACTGTATCTTTATCCTCAAACTGTGTGGGAACTTTGATTTGAAAATCTGTCTGGGCGATTTTCCTTGCCTCAGCCAAAGTTTTTCCTCTAAGATTTGGGAGAACAACACTGGAGGCCTTGAGTTGCTCTGATTTTTCGACTTTCTTTTGAAAGGCAGTTAACTCTTTGATACGCGCCTCAACAGTTTCTTTTTTGCTCAAATATGTGTTGACTTTATTGAAGACAGGAATAAATTCTTCCATAAGCGTGTTATCAGTTGCAATTTGGCCAAATTGAAGGCGGTTAATTGTACTGTAACTGTTTGTATAATTCACAAACTGGGTAAAGTTGTTGAGAAGAGCATTTGCTTGGTTAAGTGTCTGAATAGAGTCTATAATGGTTGGTTGAGAAACAGCAGCATCATCCTCAATGTAAGATTGAATGCTTTTTTCAGTTTGTTGGGCCAACTGATTTGCTTTTTCAATAAATTGAGGAAGCTGTTCTGCTTTTAAAGTCTCCGTCTCCGCTTGAAGCTCTTGAACAGCACGAGACAGGCGAGCATTTTCATAAAGCTGGGACAGTTGAGCCATTTGCTCATCGCTGGCCCCAAGCGCTTGCTGTAGCTGCTCTTGACTCTGAGAGAACTGCTCCTCAGACATTTCACCATTTATGATACGGTTGATAAGTTGTTCATTAACCCTCAAATTTTCGGCGAGTTCACTAGATGCATTGCTCAGATAGACATCCAGAGCATTATTTTTTAATTTTTTGATATAGTCGTTATCGTCAGGTCGAATATTTGTTGTTTCGATAATTTCTTTTTGGGACATTGACTGAAAGACAGGATAGTCGCGAAAGAGAATCTGTCGTCCGAGTAGTCCGGCGATTATGATAATGCCACTCAAAAGAAGGACCAGTGCGATAATAACTTTATTGAAGATTTGCTTTTTCATCTAAAACCTCATAAGTATTAAGCTTAATATAGGCACTAAGCTTCTCCATTATATCACACCACGCAAGATAACAATCATCAAGTGCAAGCAGAGGAAATGAATGCCGTCTTTATAGTTGGAAAAAGTGAGAGTTTCTATCGCATATCTACTAAGACTCAGCACAGGAGAGTTCCGACTTGATAATGTAACGCTTCTTTAGCAGTAGAGCAACTGTTCTTGCTCAGAAGAAAAGGAAAAATATGATAAAATTATTAGTATGAATACCGAGTCAAAGATTAAAAATTTAACGGAGCTATTAAATAAATATGCTTACGAATACTATACCTTGGATACGCCCTCTGTAGAAGATGCGGAGTATGACCGTCTTTATCGTGAGCTAGAGACACTGGAACAAGAAAACCCTCACTTGGTACGTGCGGATTCTCCGACCCACCGTACCGGCGATGTTGTCTTAGCAGGATTTGAAAAATACCAGCACGAATACAATCTCTACAGTCTATCTGATGCTTTTTCACGTGAGGAGTTAGAGGAGTTTGATGAACGTGTGCGTAAAGTCATTCCGAAACCTGAATACATTTGTGAACTAAAAATAGACGGTCTTTCACTTTCTTTAAAATACACAGAAGGAAAGCTTGTAGCAGCAGCGACACGTGGCGATGGAACTGTCGGGGAAAATATCACAGAAAATGTCAAGAGAATCAAGGATGTGCCTCTTGTCTTGAAAGAAGCTGTTGATATCGTGGTGCGTGGTGAGGCATACTTGCCTCGAAAAAACTTTATAAAACTGAATGCAGAACGTGAACTAGAAGGAAAACCTTCTTTTGCCAATCCCCGAAATGCCGCAGCCGGGACTCTTCGCCAACTGGATACCAAAGAAGTGAGTAAACGTGGTCTAGCAACTTTCCTTTATCAAGAGGCCAGCCCTGCGACAAACGAAACGCAGGAAGGAGTTTTGGAGTATCTAGAAAAGCTCGGTCTAGTTGTGAATAAAGAGCGCGTTTTTGCGAGGAATATTGATGAAGTCTGGGACTTTATTGAGCGTATTGCCACTATGCGAGATACTCTGGACTATGACATAGACGGTGTCGTTGTTAAGCTTAACAATCTGGCAGAACAAGAGGAATTAGGTTTTACGGTTAAAGCGCCGCGCTGGGCTATTGCTTATAAGTTTCCGGCAGAGCTTGCAGAAACCGAGATTTTGTCTGTGGATTGGACAGTAGGACGGACGGGGGTTGTGACACCGACAGCTAATATGGAACCTGTTACCTTAGCACAAACAACGGTGTCGCGAGCAACCTTGCATAATGTAGACTATATCAAAGAGAAAGACATCCGCCTTAAAGATAAAGTAATGATTTATAAAGCTGGCGATATTATCCCAGCTGTGCAGCGTGTCTTGATTGATAAGCGTCCTAAGGACTCTGTGGAGATGGCTATTCCAAAATATTGTCCAGAATGTGCTTCTGAACTTGTGCACTTTGAAGACGAGGTGGCTTTACGCTGTATTAACCCACTGTGTCCTGCACAAAATCGAGAGAAACTCATTCATTTTGCCAGCCGAGGTGCCATGAATATTTCTGGTTTGGGGCAATCCATCGTGACACAACTTTTTACCAATTCTTTAATTAAAGATGTCGCAGATATCTATAAGTTACAGCTGGATGAATTATTGGCTTTGGACAAATTTCAAGAAAAATCAGCTACAAAATTATTGGCAGCTATTGAAGCTTCAAAAGGAAACTCAGCGGAGAAACTCCTTTTTGGCTTGGGAATTCGTCACGTGGGGGCAAAGGCAGCAAAGTTACTCCTTGAACGTTTTGGTAATATTCGTCGTTTATCACAAGCAGGCTTGGAAGAAATTGCAGAAATTGCAGGTTTAGGTTCAGTAATTGCAAAAGCAGTAACGACATATTTTGCAACAGAAGGTGCACAGCTTTTACTCAATGAATTAGAAGAGGCTGGTGTAAATTTTGAATATCTTGGTGTTAAACCAAAAACAGACAGTGTTTTATCAGGAAAAACAGTTGTCTTAACTGGAAAATTAACATCGATGACACGAACAGAAGCTAAAGAGAAATTAGAAGTTTTGGGAGCAAATGTTGCTGGCTCAGTTTCTAAGAAGACGGACCTTGTTGTTGCAGGTGCAGATGCGGGTTCAAAGTTAACTAAAGCACGAGACTTGGGCATTGAGGTCTGGTCAGAAGAGGAGTTGCTGAATTTATGAAAGCAAGATTGATTTACAATCCGAGCAGTGGACAGGAAATTATCAAGAAAAATGTGGCTGACATTTTGGACAAGCTGGAAAGTTTCGGGTATGAGGTGTCTGCTTTTCAAACGACACCTGAGCCGCAGTCGGCTCAGAAAGAAGCTGCGCGTGCGACCAAAATGGGTTTTGACTTGATTGTAGCGGCAGGTGGTGATGGAACAATCAATGAGATTGTCAGTGGAATTTCTCCCTTTGAAAAAAGGCCCAAGTTGGCTATTATTCCGACTGGAACGACCAATGATTTTGCGCGTGCACTCAAAATTCCTCGAAATAAACCCTTGGCTGCCGTTGAAATGATTGGTAAAAATCAAACGCTAAACATAGATGTAGGTCAAGTTAATGACGGGGAATACTTTATCAATATTGCTGCAGGAGGTAGTCTGACAGAGCTCACTTATAGTGTGCCGAGTCGATTAAAAACGGCTTTTGGCTATCTGGCTTACCTAGCAAAAGGTGTTGATCTTTTGCCACAGATTAGAAAACAAAAGGTCAGAGTGACCTATGATGACGGCGTATTTGAGGGTGAAATTTCGATGTTTTTTGCTGCCTTAACAAACTCTGTTGGCGGTTTTGAGAAGATTGCCCCTGATGCAAAATTAGATGACGGTCTATTTACACTGATTTTGGTGAAAACAGATAATCTTTTTGAATTACTCGCTTTGATTTCAATGGTTATTAAGGGCAGTCATGTTGATGATGTGAATATTGAATACTTGAAAACGAGTAAAATAAAGATAGAGCCACTCACAGATAAAAGGATGATGATAAATGTAGATGGTGAATACGGCGGTGAGGCGCCAGTAACCTTTACCAACCTTCATGGTCATATCGAAATTTTTGTTAATCTTGATGAAATTAATAATGATCATTATTCAGATGATGAGAAAGGTCTAGCTTTAGAAGCTGTTGCCCAAAAATTTGCAGAGGAAGCTGAGCAACTCAAGAAAGAAAGTGAATAACAAATTATACTGTGCATAATGTACAGTTTTTTTGTACAGATTTTATATTGTTTAACGGAAGCGTTTGCATTAAAATGAATATAACATCAAATACAAAAAGATAAAGGAGAAACAATGACAACACTCAAATTAGACAAAGTTTACAAAAAATACCCCAACGCCACCCAATATTCTGTAGAAGATTTTAATCTGGATGTAAAAGATAAAGAATTTATCGTTTTTGTTGGCCCATCAGGATGCGGAAAATCAACAACATTGCGGATGATTGCAGGACTCGAAGATATCACAGAGGGAGAATTTACTATCAATGGAAAGTTGATGAATGATGTTGCGCCAAAAGATCGTGACATTGCTATGGTTTTCCAGAACTATGCGCTTTATCCACATATGACAGTCTTTGACAACATGGCTTTTGGACTTAAACTCCGTAAATATAAAAAGGAGGAAATCAAACAGCGGGTCGAAGAAGCAGCTAAGATTCTTGGTCTGACAGATCTTCTTGATCGTAAACCTGCCGATATGTCTGGGGGACAACGTCAACGTGTAGCCATGGGACGTGCTATTGTCCGTGATGCCAAGGTCTTTCTCATGGATGAACCTCTGTCTAACTTAGATGCAAAACTTCGTGTTTCGATGCGTACAGAAATTGCTAAGCTTCACCGTCGCATCGGTGCAACAACAATCTACGTTACACATGATCAGACAGAAGCGATGACACTTGCTGACCGTATCGTCATCATGAGTGCTTCACCAAATGCAGATAAGTCAGGAACGGTTGGACGTATCGAGCAGGTGGGAACACCTCAGGAACTTTATAATGAACCTGCGACAAAGTTTGTTGCTGGCTTTATCGGCAGCCCAGCTATGAACTTTATAAATTTAAAAGTTGAGGGAGATACGCTAAAAGGAGACGGCATCAGTTTGCTGCTTCCAGAAGGTCAGCACAAGCTTTTGAAGGAAAAAGGCTATTCTTCTAAGGAAGTTATTATGGGTATTCGTCCCGAAGATATTTCAGCCTCAAGTATTGCGGAGCAAGCTTATCCTGGCGCTCAAATAGAGACAGAAGTAACTGTTTCAGAGCTTTTAGGAGCAGAAACAATGCTTTATCTTAAGGCAGGAGATACAGAACTTGTCTCTCGTGTAGAAGCAAGAGATTTCCGTCAGCCTGGTGAAAAAATTACTGTGACACTTAACCTTAACAAAGCGCATTTCTTTGATAAAGAAACAGAAGTGCGTATTGCGGAAGACTAAATAAATTTTATTCACAAGATGTCGAATATATAAGAATGCCCAGAGAGGGGCATTTTTCTTGTCAAGTAAAAAAACGTTTTAGTTCTTGATAGTGCGTATGAAAAATGCTATGATGAGAGCAGTTTGTACGAGGAGAAAGATGAAAAAAATAACTATTAAAGATGTGGCAAAAGCTGCAGGTGTGTCCATTAGTGCGGTTTCTCGTGTCTTTAATGGCTACGAGGATATCAGTGAAGAAACTCAGAAGAAAGTTTTTGCTGCAGCTGAAAAACTAGAGTACACCCCTAATAGTGCTGCGCGGCACTTGTCTACCAAAAAAAATAAAATCATTGCACTTGTTTTGAATGAAATAAATGTGACACGCGGCGTTGCGATGCCTCTCGAAATATTGGGTGGAGTCATTGATAGTGTTGACCAAACCGATTATGAATTCATGTTTATCCCAACAGATCGTAAAAAACAGGAAAAAAAGTCTCTCCTGCAGTTGGCTCGAGAATATGATCTTTCAGGTATTATCATCCAGGGATTGCGTACTTCAGATCCGTATTATGGAGAGTTGTCTGCTTTACCTTTACCCATTGTAGGAATTGATCTTGCCTTGGATGATTTGAATATCGGATCGGTAGCTGTCGATAACTATGGTGCCTCGATTGAGGTGACGGAACGCTTGATTCATGCAGGCTACAAGAAGATTCTTTTTGTCAATGGGTCTAAAGAAGCCGTGGTTTCGCAAACACGTGAAGCGGGGTATCGAAAAGGATTAGGACAGTATAAGCCTCATGTCCTTTATGCCGATTATCAAGAACAAAAAGCTTTTGATTTAATTTATGAATATCCTGATTTGACACAATTTGATGCTATCTATGCAGCCAGTGATTTGATGGCAATCGGGATTATTAAGGCATTAATTCAACGTCAGATGATGGACGAGATTGCTGTCGTTGGCTTTGATGATATCACCTTGGCCTCATATATTACCCCAACTTTAAGTACGGTAAGACAAAATATTAGTGAAATTACAAAGAATGCTGTTTCAGATGTCATTGAACAGATAGAAGAGGGACGAGTGAGAAAGCGATTGGTCCCTTATGAAATTATTGTTAGAGAAAGTGCACAATTCTAGGGAGTGTACTTTTTTTCTTGATTAAAAAGTAAAAAAATTGAGCAGAAGCACTTGACAAATGACAGCGGTTACATTATACTGTAAGTAGCTAAACCGTTTTAGGAGGCAGAAATGAAATTTTTACTCATGATTCAACGGCTTTTAGCCAGTATAATTGATCTCATCATTATCTATTTGCCAGTCTTACTTATAAGCAGTAGTTTATTTCGAAAACTGGGCAGCTTTAATCAACTTATAGCAGCAGTTGTCTTCATCACCTATAACGTATTGGCAGTGACAAGTTTTGAGGGAAAAACTATTGGTAAATATTTTGCAAAGTTGCGTGTACAAGCTCCTTCAAAAAATTTAGCAGATGTCGCACAAAGGGAGGGCATTAAGATTCTATATTTGATGCCTTTAGCTGGTTGGTTCTTTATTGCCGTGAGTCTTGTGACTTACAGCTTAAGAGGTCAATTTTTACATGACTGGCTTGGAAAGGGACAGGTGATCATCAATGGCAGATAACTTATCAACATGGTCCTTAATTTTACCCTTGATCATTACGGTACTTGTAAGCTACGGTATTGCGTGGTATTATCGAGAAAATTATGATCCTAAATACTATTTAAAAGCTTATGCATTTTATACGATTCTATTTTTAATCACAAGTCCGATATGGCACATTCCTTTTATTTTGATTTTGGGTATTTTGCTCTTAGGAGCAGTGGTACTTATTTTCAGGAACCAATATTATTTTGATAAATAATTTTTTAGTTAAAACTAAAACGTTTTAGTAAGGAGAATAATAACAAATGAGCGCAAAAATGATTTATGGAGATTGGACAATTAGCCAAGAGGGTTTTGATGTCCGCTATCTCGGGAAAACGGAAAGTATCATGTGCTTGGGGAATGGTTATGTCGGTTCACGCGCTGCAGAGGAAGAGTCTTATGTCGGTCAAAGCAGAGATACATTCGTTTCAGGAACTTTCAACTATTTTGCTGAAAATGAAGTCACTGAGTTGCCTAATATCCCCGATATTTGGGGCATGGATTTTCAGATTAATGGACAGCCGTTTTCTCTGTTGACAGGAAAAATTGAAGCTTATAAAAAAACACTGGACTTAAAAAGGGGGCTTCTCACGCGAGAAGTAAGTTGGTCTAAAGACGATGTGTCCCTAAAGATGACCTTTAAACGGTTCATTTCGAAAAAACGTCGGCACTTTATGGCTTCACAAGTTCATATCGAAAATCTTGGTTCCCCTGTTTCCATTAGCATCAAAACAGGTATCAATGGTCAAGTCTCGAATGAAGGAAGTCAACATTTTACGGAAGGTGAAAAGGGACTTGTTGAGGGTAAGATTTTACAAATGTGTCCACAAACTACGCACCGTAAACTGGATGTTGTCATCTCAGCTTGTCATGAATTGAAAGGTGTCCCAGCAACAACGCGTCCCGAAATTGGACGACGTAGTTTCTATATGAACTTTGATTTTAAACTCGAAAAGGATAAGCAAGTCCTCTTAGAAAAGCGTGCCTCCATTTATACCAGTATTGATAATGATATCGAAAATCACAGTATCCAAAATATGCGCAATGTGGCTGTAAGTGAGCTTCAGGACTTGGAAAAACAAAGTTTTGAAGAACTGCTCGCTGAATCTGCTCAATCTTGGGCGATGATTTGGAAAAAACATCCTATAAAAATAACCTCTGATCACCCGCGTGACCAACTGGCGATTCGCTTTGCTAAATATCATTTACACAGCATGGTACCTGCACATGATGAGAGGATGAATATTGGAGCAAAAGGTTTATCAGGGCAAGGTTATAAAGGGCATACCTTTTGGGATACAGAAGTCTTCATGTTGCCTTATTTTACTTTTACGCATCCAGAAATTGCCGAGAAGTTGCTGACCTATCGCTATTTAGGATTAGACGGTGCCCATAAAAAGGCTGCTGACAATGGTTACGAAGGCGCTCAATACCCATGGGAAGCCGCTTGGCCTACAGATGGCGAAGTGACACCGGTCTGGGGAGCAGCGGATATTGTAACAGGAAAGGCCATGAAAATTTTATCTGGTTTTATTGAGCAACATATCACCTCGGATGTAGCTTTTGGGGTAAAACAATACCTCGATGTGACAGGAAATCAGGATTTTGCAAATGAAAAAGCCTATGAAATATTGATAGATACAGCTAAATTCTGGGCTTCAAGATTGGAATACGATGCTTCTAATGACCAGTATGTCATTACAAATGTTATGGGACCTGATGAGTATAAGGAAGAAATTGATAATAATGCTTATACGAATTACACGGCACACTGGAACATCACCTATGTTATTGATTTAATAGAACATTTGAAGGCTGAAAAGCCGGAAGTGTATGCAAGATTAGATGAGAAATTTAACTTAGAAGCACTAAAGGCAAATTTGAAGGCAAAGGTTGATAAAATTTTCTTGCCTCAGCCAACAAGTGCTGGTATTATTCCCCAAGATGATACCTATTTGACCAAGCCTGAGCTAGATTTGACCAAGTATAAATTAGCAGATGGTGTTGACGGCCTCTTTCACGACTATAATTTGCAGCAAGTCAATGGCTTCCAAGTGACCAAGCAAGCCGATGTACTGTTGCTCATGTTGCTGTTTGAAGGCTTGTTCGAAAAGGAGTTAAAACTTAAGAACTTTGATTACTATGAACCAAAAACGACACACGATAGTTCACTGTCACTCTCAACGCACGCTATTTTATCTGCGGACTTAGGGAAGCTCGTTCAGTCCTATGACTTTTTTAAGCAAGCGATAAATATTGATATGGGAGAATACATGAAATCTTCTGACCCTGGCATTCATGCAGCATCTTTAGGAGGGATATGGCAAATGGTGGTGTTTGGCTATGGCGGCGTTCGTATAATTGAAGGGAAGCTCCGCATTGAACCTAATTTACCTCGAGCCTGGTCCCGTTTATCATATGGTTTCGACTATCAAGGTCAAGCCATTTCAGTTGAGATTGGAGAGGGTAAAATGGTTCTGAAAAAATCAGAGGGACCCGCTCTGCAATTTATCTACCAAGATCAAATCATGAATCTTGAAAACACATTAACAATTACGCTATAAATTGGGCATTTCTGCCCCTAAAATAAAGGAGTTTTTCAAATGAAAAATTGGAAAAAAGTAACACTTTTCGGCACAGCAGCCTTGGCTGCACTAACCTTGGCAGCTTGTGGTAAGGGAACGTCCTCTGCAGAAGAGGGTAAAAAGCTAACCATTGGGTATTGGAAAGGTTCTGATACCGAAAATGCGACCCTCGATAAAATGATTAAACAATTTGAAGAGGAAAATGATGTGGATGTTATTCCTAAAGTTTATACAGACATCACCACACAATTACCAACAGATTTATCGGGCGGTACAGCACCAGATGCTTTCTATATTGACTCAGCTTTCTTCCCATATTTACAAGAACAAGGTGTTTTGAATGATCTGTCAGATGTCATTAATAAAGATGAGTTCTATCCAACGATTGCAAGTGCTTTTGAAGCAGATGGTAAACCTTATGCCGCAGCAAAAGATGTTTCCACATTGGCGCTTTATATTAATAAAGATATTTTTGCAAAAGCAGGGATTGATCAAGCCAGCATTCCAAAATCCTATGAAGAACTGGTCAAATGGGCGCCTGAAGCTCAGGCTAAAATTGATGCAGCGTACGGTAAAGGTAAAGTCTATCTGATGAACCAGAATGCTGATTTGGCACGCACATGGCCGTTCCAAACAGCACGAGGCACGGCACCAATTACGAAAGATGGAAAGTCTGATTTGGCTAATCCAGATTCGCTAGCAGGTCTTCAAACGATTGTTGACTTGTTTAATGCAGGGGCAGCAGCAACGCCACAACAGGTTGGTGCTGGTGATGAAGGCGCTGGGTTTGCGACAGGGAAATTTGCGATGACCTTGACTGGAAACTGGAATTACAAAGTTTATTTGGATGAATATAAGGATCTGAACTTTGATATTATCCCTAACTTGACGTATCAAGGAAAACCGCGAACTATGCAATTTACTGTTGGATGGGGCGAATATAAAAATACCAAGTCTAAAGAATTGGCGGATAAATGGATTCAGTTTGTGACTGGTAAAGAAGGAATGACAACATGGACAAATGGTGTTGGAACCTTGGCGACTCGTCCAGATATAGCTGAAGGTTCAGCTTTCTTGAAAGAGAATCCGCGCTTGCAAGTTCACCAAGATTCGATTAAATTTGCGACAGCATGGCAGTCAGGGACCAACTTAACAACCGTTCAAAATGCTTTTGGAAACTTTGTACCGACAGCTTTTAAAAAGGGTGCAACTGCAGATGATTTAAAAGCATCAATGGAAAAAGCAGATAAAGAAGCCAACAGTAAAATTAGTCACTAATTAATATTTGGGCAGTCAGTAGAAAATTTGAGAGTATCAGAGTTCTGGTACTTTCATAAGATTTACTGACTGGAGGAAAAACTATGGAAAAACAAAAAACTACCAAGAGCCAGATTTCAGAAATGATTCAAGGCTATGGATTTATCATCCCCTCATTGTTAATCATTTTAGTCTTCTTTGTTTTGGCAATTCTTTTTGCTGTATATTTATCCTTTAATGATGTTAATCTCATCATGCACACTTATGAGTGGAACGGCTTTAGAAATTATCAAAATTTATTTCAAGACAAGCAGCTGCTCCATGCTTTGCAGAATACAGGATTTTTTGCTCTTGTCGTTGTGCCTGTGCAAACCATCATTGCCTTAGTCATTGCTTATATTTTAGCTTCCAAAGGGATCAAAGCTAAGAAAATGTTTCGGCTCATTTATTTCTTACCTACTTTGACTTCAAGCGCCGCCTTGACACTGATTTTCATGTTTGTCTTCAACCTCAATGGGCCGGTTAATGGCTTTCTCGAAAGCATTCACTTGATTGATGGCCCGATTAACTTTATCAACGATACAGACTGGACATTGAAAGTGATTATGGTGATGAATATTTGGTCTACTGTGCCTTACTTTATGACCATCTACCTCGCTTCACTGGTTGATTTACCAGAGGTCATGTACGAAGCTGCTGAAATTGATGGAGCCAATGCTTTCCAAAAATTACGTTATATCACGATTCCTTATCTGCGCCCGATTACGACTTTTGTCTTGCTCACGGGTATTATTGGGACCTTCCAAATGTTTGACCAGGCCTATATCTTTTCTGGAGGTACAGGAGGACCCGAGAATTCAACCTTGACGGTCAGTCTCTTGATTTTCCAATACGCTTTTGGTCAACAAAATCAAATGGGATATGCGGCTGTCATTGCGATTATGCTTGCGATAATCATCTTCGTGGTTTCACGCATTGCTGAAAAATTGAATGGAGGAAATGGGCATGAGAAAAACTAAGAAGCAAAAAGCTCTGAAAATCTTACTTTACACCATCTTGATTATCTATGCTTTCATCACTTTCTACCCATTCATGTGGGCAGTAGCGGCATCATTTAAACCCTTAGCTGAAATTACATCAGGAAATTTATCGCTCTGGTCTGATAATTTCACCTTGGAACAGTACCAATATCTCTTTGACCCTGTTTCAGGCTCTCTCTTCCCACAGTGGTTGATGAATTCCATTATTATTTCTGTTATCGGCACAACGGTGAATCTTTTCTTAAATACAATGGCTGGTTATGCCTTAGCTCGTCTCCAATTTCCCGGACGTCAACGCATTTACTATGGCATTTTAGCGATGATGATGGTCCCAACGCAAGTCCTCTTAATTCCGAACTATTTGATTATTCACAACTTGGGTATGATGGATTCCTTTGCTGCTTTGATCTTACCTATGGCAATCAACATTTCAAATATTTTTATGATGCGCCAATTTTTCTTGAATTTTCCTAAAGATGTTGAAGAAGCCGCACGTATTGATGGCTTGTCACGGGTAGGGACTTTCTTTCGTATTGTTATGCCCTTGGCGAAAACGTCCATTGCAACACAGGGTGTTTTCGTCTTCATGGGCTTTTGGAACAACTTCCTCTCCCCAATGCTTTACTTGAAAACACAGAGTAAATTTACCTTGACTGTAGGTCTTCAAATGTTACAATCTGCCGACCAAGGAGGACAGATGTGGAACCGCGTGATGGCTGCCTCAATTCTCACGATTTTACCCATTATCTTCCTCTACATCATCTTTAACCGTTACTTCTTACAAGGGGTACGTATGGACGGAGAGAAATAAAAACGAGGATGAACAAATAATGAAAAACTTTGAATTACGACTTGAAGATTTAGGCAACACTTCCCCAGAAAATATTGAAACACTCTTCGCACAAGCTAATGGTTTTATGGGGATACGTGCCAGTGAACCCATAGCTACAGAAAAAGCTACGCCTGGTGTATTCGTTAATGGGTTTTATGAAACAGATGAAATCATCTATGGGGAGAATGCCTATGGTTATGCTAAACATCATGAGACAATGATAAAACTGTTTGATTTACGTCGAATCGATATCGAAATAGATGGGGAAGCACTTGAAGTTTTAAAACATCAGGAGCGCTGCCTAGATATGCACACGGGTTTACTCCATGAAAAGTTTGTCTATGAAACAGTTTCAGGGAAACAAATTATGCTGACTTTGGAATCTTTTGCAAGTCACGCAGATCGGCAGGTTTATGCTCAACACTGGACAATATCAGCACTGAATTTTTCTGGTCAGGCTAAGATTACGAAAAAGGCACAATTGATTCAGCCTCAAGCAGAGAAAGTGTTTGATCCACGTGTGCGTGAAGCCAGTACGAAAATGCACCAAGAAGGCAATTGCTATCAAACTTTAAATAGTCAGTTGAAAATATATGTTAAATTTGATGCTTTTGAAGGGACAATTGACTTAAGAGAAGGTCAGGATGTTACGCTGACACAGCTTTACCAAATTTCCAAGGTCAATCATTTTGAGACACACTCCTATGAGGCATTGAAAAAGCAACAAATTGAAATCTTTGATGGCTTTTGGGAGAGTTCCGATATTGAAATTAATGGGGATGATGTGTTGCAAAAAGGCATTCGCGTGAATCTTTTTCACCTGTTCAACTCTGCTGGACGTGATGGAAAGACAAATTTTGGAGCGAAAGGTCTGACAGGTGAGGGATACGAAGGCCATTATTTTTGGGATACAGAAATGTATCTGCTGCCTTTCTTTATTCATACGCAGCCAGAACTGGCTAAGCAACTCTTAGCCTATCGTCTACATATCTTGCCTGTCGCACAAGCGCGAGCAGCAGAGCTTGATTTTAAAGGGGCTTTATATCCTTGGCGGACAATTTCAGGTCAAGAAACGTCAGCCTATTTTCCAGCAGGCACGGGACAAGTTCATATCAATGCAGATATTGCGTATGCTTTTAAACTTTATCATGAAGTTACGGGCGATGACGCCTTTATGGAAACAGCCAAATCAGTTATTTATGAAACCGCCAACTTTTGGTTATCTTACGGTTTCTTTTCAAGCCGAGGTTTTGAAATTCATGAAGTAACTGGACCGGATGAGTATACAGCCTTAGTTAATAATAACTACTATACAAATAAAATGGCCCAACAAAATTTGAAATACGCTGCCGAACTTGCTCAACAATTTGGTGATGAAGATGAGAACAGTCAACTTTGGGCTGAAGCAGCTCAAAAAATGTATTTCGTACCTGTCAATGAAGCTGGTATTACGCCGCAAGATGAATCTTTTCTGGCGAAAGAAGTCTGGAATTTTGAAGCTACGCCTTCAGAAAAGTATCCTCTACTCCTCCACTACCATCCGATGAAAATCTATAAGCATCAAGTTTTGAAACAGGCAGATACTTTACTTGCGCATATGCTTTTTGCCGATGAGACAAAGCGTGAACAAATGGCGCGGGATTTTGATTATTATGAAGCTCTGACAACCCATGACAGCAGCCTGTCTCGTGCGGTTTATGGTGTTGTGGCGAGTCATTTGGGGCGTCATGATTTAGCCTATGATTTCTTTAAAGATGCGGCTACAATGGATCTGACTGACCTGCAAGGTAATGCAGGGCACGGCATTCACGCGGCCAACATGGGCGGCTCTTGGCTAGGTTTAATCTATGGCTTTGCAGGTTTGCATCGCACCTCTGATGGTTTTGCAGTTAAAAATAATCTCCCACAGGCGATAAAAGGGCTTAGATTTAAGATTAAGTTCAAAGGACAAACTAAAATATTTGAAATTGGAGAAATTGCGCATGTTTAAAGCAGTTTTATTTGATCTTGATGGGGTGATTACAGATACTGCAGAATACCATTATCAAGCATGGCGAACTTTAGCGGAGGAACTGGGGATTGAAGGGGTCAATCGCACATTTAATGAGCAACTCAAAGGCATTTCACGTGACGATTCATTGAGAAAAATATTGTCTTTAGCCAATCGCGAAAATGACTTTTCTGCGGCTGAATTTTCTGCACTAACACAACGGAAAAATGACAACTATTTACAGAAGATTCAAAACGTCAGTCCAGCAGATATTTATCCAGGAATTTTAGAGTTACTGCAAGAGTTAAAGGACAACGGTATTAAAATTTCTTTGGCTTCAGCTTCTAAAAATGGTCCGATTCTTTTGGAACGCATGGCTTTAACTTCTTATTTTGATTTTATAGCAAATCCAGAAAAGGTTGCAGCCTCAAAACCAGCACCAGATATTTTTCAAGCAGCAGCGGCGGGAGTGGGTGTTTCCACAGATGAAGCCATTGGAATTGAGGATGCACAAGCAGGTATTTCAGCCATTAAAGCTGCGGGGAGTTTGCCTGTTGGAGTAGGACACAAAGAGGCTCTGGGTTCTGACATTGCTGTAGTTCCTAGGACGGACTTTTTAACGTTAGCCTATTTGACGGAGATTTGGGAGAAAAATAAAATACTTAATTAAAAGTATCACAGACTGTAGACAAAGTTGATTTAGCTTTGTCTCTTTTTATAACCAAAAGTGAGAAAAAAAAGGTAAATAAAGCTTTTGGAGCTATTTTAATACTTCACTGACAGGACAACACTGCTCAAACTGTATTTATTCTTTCAAGCCTTGTTGAACCAAGTTCCACGATTTACGAGCTATTTCCAAAAAAGGTAGACTTCAATTTTATTCATGATTTAGTCGAACCTCGTGGTTACTTGATTAAAAGTATCTTTTTATTTGTATCTTGTCTTCGTTTGTCAAAAGTATTTGACATCCATGAGCAATGGTGACAATGGTTAAAAGTGTTAGAATAGTAGTAGTCAAAAATTTAAGCGTAAGAGCCCTTGGTTTTTCGGGAACTTGTCCACATCAGGAACAAATGACACCGTTTCTGCTGATGAGAAATCAAATAAATGCTTTTACATAAGGACTTTTATTATGAAAAAAACTATGGATGGGAACATGGCAGCAGCCCACGTGGCGTATGCCTTCTCTGAGATTGCAATGGTTTATCCCATTACCCCAAGTTCACCAATGGCAGATTATACAGATGCTTGGTCGATATCAGGACGAAAAAATATTTGGGGACAAACGGTAAAATTAAGTGAGATGCAGTCAGAGGCAGGAGCTGCTGGAGCTCTGCATGGTGCGATAAAGGCAGGAGCTTTGGCAACGACATTTACGTCTTCTCAAGGACTTTTGCTCATGTTGCCCAATATGTACAAAATGGCGGGAGAACTCCTTCCAGGAGTTATTCATGTCGCCGCGCGTGCTGTAGCTACTGGAGCTCTTAATATTTCGGGAGATCACTCGGATGTCATGGCCGCACGTTCGACAGGATTTGTTATGCTGGCAGCCTCTAGCGTTCAGGAAGTGATGGATTTATCAGCTGTGTCACACTTGACAAGCATTGAGGCCTCTCTGCCTTTCCTGAACTTTTTTGATGGCTTCCGCACCTCTCACGAAATACAAAAAATTGACGTGCTAAGCTACGAAGATTTAGCAAAATTGATAAATCAAGAGAAGCTTGCAGCCTTTCGTAGTCGTGCAATGAATCCCGATCATCCGACTGTTTCAGGAACCAACCAGAATGCGGATATCTATTTCCAGCAACGTGAAACAGTTAATCCTTACTATGATGAACTTCCGTTTCTTGTCCAAAAGTATATGAAGGAAATCAACACGTTGCGCGGGACAGATTATGATTTGGTTGACTACTATGGAGTGCCGGATGCAGAAGAAGTTATCGTAAGTATGGGCTCTGTTGCAGGTACAATTAAGCAAACAGTTGACTATCTCAATGCTCAAGGGAGAAAAGTCGGTTTCCTTAACATACACCTTTACCGTCCATTTCCTTCAGAAAACTTCTTAGAAAAATTGCCCCAAACAGTAGATTCAATCGCCGTGCTTGACCGTACTAAAGAAGCGGGAAGTAACGCTGAACCTCTTCTGCTGGATGTTAAGGATGTGCTTTTTGATTATGATATCGCAGTAAGTGGCGGACGATATGGGATTGGTGGGAAAGATACACGGCCCGAGCATATTTTAGCTGTTTTTGAACATTTGCGAAATAAAAAAGTCAACAAGAGCTTCACCATTGGTATAGAGGACGATGTGACAAAGCTTTCTTTACCTATTCAAGAGTGTCTTGATCTTACCTCACCAGCTACCTATCAGGCAAAATTTTGGGGATTTGGCTCAGACGGTACTGTAGGAGCAAACAAGGCTGCAATCAAGATTATCGGAGACAACACAGATAAATACGTCCAAGGGGCGTTTGAATACGATTCAAAAAAATCCGGCGGACTTACAGTAAGTCATTTGCGCTTTGGTGATAGTCCGATTCAGTCAGAGTATATGATTTCTCATCCTGACTTTGTTGCATGCCATAATACAACATACGTCCGCCAATATGACTTGCTAAAAGGCTTACGAAAAGGTGGTATTTTCCTTCTCAATACAAGCTGGACAGATGAGCAACTTGACCGTAATTTGCCAAGCAAGTTAAAACGCTATATTGCAGAAAATGACATTCAGTTTTACAGCATTGATGCGGCAAAGATTGCTCAACTGACAGGACTAGGGCGACGTATCAATACAATCATGCAGGTTGCTTTCTTTAAACTTGCAGAGATAATGCCTTTTGATAAGGTTTATGAAATTCTTAAACAAGACGCAGAAAAATATGCGCGAAAATCACCTGAAGTCGTAGCGCAAAATCTACAAGCGATGGAAGAAGCCTTGACGCATCTCCACAGGGTAAAAGTACCAGAAACTTGGCGCTCAATCGAAGCGGAAGAAGCAAAGGCAGTTCAAGCAGAAACAGCGCGTAAGCGATACGTTTTTAATTTCCTAGATAAGGTCAATGCCTTTGAGGGAGAGCAGCTGACTGTACAAGATGTAGCTACTAACGTCACTGCTGGAAGCAGCCCCCTAGGAATTTCGGCCTTTGAAAAACGTGGGATAGCTCTAGAAGTCCCTGAATGGAATGGAGAGGCTTGCATCCAATGTAATGAGTGTTCCTTTGTTTGTCCACATGCAGCTATTCGTCCTTTCCTTGCAGATGAAGACGAATGGAATGTAGCTCCGGAAGGCTTCCAGGTTATGGATTATCGGGGGAAAGATGGTCTCAAGTATCGGATTCAGGTTTCAATCGAAGACTGTACCGGTTGTGGGCTTTGTGTGGAAGCTTGTCCTAAAAAGGGCGAAGCACTTAAGATGGTATCTTATGAGAGTCAAAAAAAGCAAGCTATAAACTGGGCTTTTGGAATGACACTCAAGCAAAAGGAAAATCCGGCGCGTCCCGGTACGGTCGCAGCTACGCAGTTTAATCAACCGCTCTTTGAATTCTCAGGGGCTTGTTCCGGTTGTGGTGAAACACCTTATATTAAGCTTTTAACCCAGATGTTTGGCGATCGCATGATGATTTCCAACGCCACAGGATGTTCATCAATTTACGGTGGAACACAAGCTACACCCTACACAACTAATAATGAGGGACAAGGTCCAGCTTGGTCCAACTCGCTTTTTGAAGACAATGCGGAGTATGGTTATGGCATGTGGTTTGCCAGTCAAACCCGGCGTCAAAAACTTGCTGAGACTGTAAAGGCTGGCTTGCCAGAAATGTCTGAAGACTTAGCATCTTTAGCTAAAGATTGGCTCATGCACTTGGATGATTCTGAAGGAACACGGGCCCGTGCTGAAAAGTTCAAGGCCTTATTAAAAGAGGAAAAAGAAAAATCAGGAATCCTGCAAGAAATTTATAAAGAGAAAGACCAGTTTGTTAAGCCTACACAATGGATATTTGGTGGTGATGGTTGGGCCTATGATATTGGTTTTGGTGGGTTAGATCACGTCATTGCAAGTGGCGCAGATGTGAATATCCTGGTCATGGATAATGAAGTTTATGCTAATACTGGGGGCCAAGTTTCTAAAGGTACGCCAGCCAGCGCCATCGCACAGTTTGCTTCTGGTGGGAAAGTTGCCGCTAAGAAGGATCTAGGCTTCATGGCTATGACTTATGGTAATGTCTACGTTGCTCAAATAGCCAGTGGTGCCAATATGATGCAAACCATAAAGGCTTTTGATGAGGCAGAAAAACATAAAGGGCCTTCACTGATTATTGCCTATACACCTTGCATCGCCCATGGCAATTATGAAGGGATGAATAAAGTTCTTGATGAGGCAAAAGCGGCAGTAAATAGCGGTTACTGGCAACTTTATCGCTATAATCCTGCACTTGAGGAAGCAGGAAAAAATCCACTTACTTTGGACTTCAAACGCCCAGACTTTACAAAAGTAAGGGAAGTTCTCATGAAACAATCGCGTTTTGCAAACCTCATGAAAGTCAATGCAGATCAGGCAGAACTGCTCTATGCAAAAGCAACAAGTGATGCAAGGAAAAAATTCCTACGGTATGCACGTGTATCAGGAGACTATGATAAATTTATAGCACGTGAAAGTAAGAGTTCTGGTATGAAAGTTGAGAGAGACGTACCGGAAAAAAGAGAACGTAAAGCACGTCCCGTGAATCATGAACGTGAAGCAAGACGTGCAGCAAGAAAGGCAGCACGCCAAGCAAAAGAGTCAAAATAAAAGGAAGAACAGCGAGAGTATGGCGCGCTGTTTTTTCGTGAGGTGTTGAAAGCGAGAGAGGCTCTGTTTCTCCACGTATAGAATGGTGGGCATTAATTGGTTTGAAAAAGCTTAAGTTTCCTAATATATCAGATAAGAGTCGCTTTTCTGCTTTTTTTGTTATAATAGAAAAGAATAATTCAGTAAGGAGGGTAGTATGTGAGTGATTTTAGTCAAATCTTTAATCTTGATTTTTGGCAAAAAATACTAGAACTCAATCAGTCACCTTTACGTGTCATCATTTCGATTATTGACATCGCCATTGTTAGCTTTTTTCTTTATTTAGCTATGCGCTTTGTCCAAGGAACGAAGTTGGTTAGTCTGGTACGTGGTGTTATCATTTTTGTGCTTATAAGAATAGTCGCAGGTCTGATAGGACTGACTACGCTGGAGTGGCTACTGAATCAAGTGATTACTTACGGAGCTATTGCTGGTGTTATTATCTTCCAGCCAGAAATTCGTAGAGCTCTGGAAGGCTTGGGACGTACACCCAATCGTCTGTCTGCTGGTCGTGCTAAGTCAATAAACAGTTACATTGATGCCTATGAAAAATCTTTTTCCTATATGTCTGAACGTAAGATTGGTGCACTCATTGCCATTGAGCGGACACAAACTTTGAGTGAGTATGCTTCGACAGGAATCAGGTTGGATGCGGATATCTCCAGCGAACTGATTATCAATATCTTTATTCCTAATACGCCTTTACATGATGGAGCTGTCATCATTCAAGACGACAAAATTGCTGTAACCAGCGCCTATCTCCCCCTCACTGAAAAAATGGGTATTTCAAAAGAATTTGGTACACGCCACCGAGCAGCGATTGGTCTTTCAGAGGCTTCAGATGCTCTGGTGCTCGTAGTGTCAGAGGAAACGGGAGGCATATCAATCGCCTACAATGGTGAATTGTATGCAGATATTTCAAAAGAAGTATTCCATGAAAAACTCACTGCTATTTTAGGACCAGAAGAAACAGGAGGCAAAAAATAATGAAAAATAATTTTTTCGCTTCAAAGCTTTTTACGATATTAGCATCAATTTTCTTTGCAGTCATTTTGTTCTTTAATGCGAGTTCAGTTGCCTTGCGAAATCAAGGAAATTCAACTACTGGAGAGGTTTATGCGACAACAATTTCCAATGTTCCCATTGAACTTAAGTATAATACGGACGAATACTTTGCGAGTGGTTACAATAATACAGCAAATGTCTATTTGACCAGTTATAATCGCGTGCAAATTAATACGGAAGAAAATCCAGATTCACGTAATTTCTATCTTGTGGTGGATTTATCCAATGCCAGAGAAGGAACAGTCACAATGCCTGTTCGGATTCAACAGCTTCCCAATGGGATAAATGCACAGATTGAGCCTACGACCTTGACGGTTCGCTTAGAGAAAAAAGCCAGTGCGGAGTTTAACGTTACACCTGTAATTGAGGAAGCTCAACTGCCAGAAGGTTTTAAAGTTAACGATATAAACCTGAGTCAAGAAAAAGTCAAAGTAACAGCGGGAGAGACCAGCATTAAGCAAATTCATGCTATTCAGGCGGCTTTGCCAAGTGATGCTTACCTGAACGATGATTATTCTGGTACCGTGACATTGCATGCTGTCGATGCTGATGGTAAATTACTTCCTGCACAAATCAGTCCTGCCACAGTTCAGATGAAAGTAAGTGTAGAGAAGCCTTCAAAAACAGTTCCTGTTCATGTGAAAAAAACAGGGAATCTGGATCAGAGTCTTTCAGATATAAAAACGTCACTTTCGCATAAAACAGTGACTATTTCAGGAGAACAAAGTGCTCTGGATAAAGTGGATAGCGTAGATGCGACAGTAAATATATCTGGCGTTACGCAGAAAGAAACAGTGAACGTCGATATCCAAGCGGCTGGAGTAAGTGTTAAACCGAGTCAAGTAGAAGTAACATTGACTCCGGTAAAAAAATAGTTGAGTGAAAAGGAAAGAAAAATAAAATGGGTAAATATTTTGGAACAGATGGTGTTCGTGGAGAAGCAAATGTGGAATTGACGCCGGAGCTGGCTTTTAAGCTTGGGCGATTTGGAGGCTATGTTCTTAGTCAGCACGAAGTTGGAACACCTAAGGTATATGTTGCGCGTGATCCACGTATCTCTGGGCAAATGCTTTCAACAAGTCTAATATCTGGGCTTTTATCTGTAGGGATTGAAGTCTATGACTTAGGCGTTATTGCCACACCAGGTGTTGCCTATTTAGTCCGTAAAGAAGAGGCCTCTGCAGGAGTAATGATTTCTGCGAGTCATAACCCAGCTTTGGACAATGGGATTAAATTCTTTGGGTCGGATGGTTTTAAACTTGATGATGACAAAGAGTTAGAAATTGAAGCGCTAATTGATGCGGAAGAAGACAAGTTGCCTCGACCGTCCGCTGAAGGGCTTGGTGTTTTGCATGACTACAATGAAGCTGTTCGTAAATATCAGGCATTTCTGAAAGCAACAGCTGAGGGTGATTTTGAGGGCTACAAAGTTGTGTTGGATACAGCCAACGGTGCTGCATATACATCGGCTCGTGCCGTTTTTGCGGACTTAAATGCGGAATTAACAGTGATTGGTGAAAATCCAAATGGTCTCAACATTAATGATGGTGTTGGCTCCACTCATCCAGAAAAAACAGCAGACACAGTGCTGGAAACGGGGAGTGATATTGGCCTTGCTTTTGACGGAGATGCAGATCGCCTCATCGCAGTTGATGAAAAAGGCCAAGTTGTAGATGGCGATAAAATCATGTTTATTGTTGGAAAGTACTTGCTTGAGCGAGGAAGATTGACAAAAGATACCGTTGTAACAACCGTAATGTCTAACCTTGGTTTTCATCTGGCGCTTGAAGAATCTGGGATGAACTCTGTTGTGACTGCTGTAGGTGACCGCTATGTTGTCGAAGAAATGCGTAAAAACAATTACAATTTTGGAGGAGAGCAGTCAGGTCATATGGTCTTCTTGGATTATAATACAACAGGAGATGGGCAACTTTCAGCCATTCAACTCTTAAAGGTAATGCGTGAAACAGGGAAAAAGTTATCAGAATTAGCCGCAGAAGTAGCTATCTATCCACAAAAATTGGTAAATGTCCGTGTGGCAAATAATGCTGCCAAGGAAGGGGCAATGGATATCCCAGCCATTCGCGAAGTGATTGCAAGTATGGAAGAAAAAATGAATGGTAAAGGCCGTATCTTAGTGCGCCCAAGTGGGACAGAACCTCTTCTTCGCGTTATGGCAGAAGCTCCAACCGATGAAGAAGTGAATGAGGTTGTTGACACGATTGTTGATGTCGTGAAAGAAGAAATTGGTGTAAAACTATAACGTGATGATTTCACTGTATTTGAAGTTGAACTGTTTATCGTGTAGAGATTCCTAGAGGGTCTCTTTTTTTATAAACTGCGGTATGATTTTAAATTCTTTCACGCGAGAGGATAAACCACTGGGGTTTTATTAAGTGCCCCAGTCTTACTATTGACTAAATTACTTAGTGTGACTCGTGAAGTTAAATGTGTTACAATTAAGATAAATGAAATAATAAGATGATATTTTAAGCGTAAATATTGATGAACCATAACAAAACGTAAAAGAGGAAAAACAATGTTTGGTAGCAGCCGCAGAGAGAAAGTGCACGTTGAAGACAGTAAGCTTTATGCTCCTATGGAAGGCGAAGTTTTTGAATTAACAAAAGTTTCCGAAGATATTTTTGCACAAAAACTAATGGGTGAGGGCTATGCTATTGAACCTATAACCACAAGTGCGACAGCGAAAATATACAGTCCTGTAAGTGGCAGAGTGACTATTAGTCAGGGGCATGCTGTGGGTTTGCGCCGAACAGACGGTCTTGATATTTTCCTACATATTGGGATTGATACTGTGAGTTTGAATGGTGAACCTTTTGACATAAATTTGAAAATCGGTGATTTTGTCAAAGGGGGCGAAAAAATTGGGAGTGTGAAGTGGTCCAAGATACAAGCTGCTAAACTCCCCTTGACGACCACTGTCTTAATTACAAACACGACTAAAGCTTTGGAAGATTTAAGTATGAACTATGGTTTTGCATACGGAGCAGAAGTTGTGGGAGAGGCTAAGGCTAAACAGCTTTAAAGATTTCGGTAGGGGTACTCCTTGTTTGAGAGAAAAAGAAGAGCTTCAAAGAAAGATGAAGGATGTAGACGATACATGAGATATGCAAAGGACTTGAGTGTCCCTTGCATTTTTTGATGTTGTAAGATTACTGAACACGCTTTTCTCATCAAACACTCATTTCATTTGACCTTTTTTTTTTTTTTATACTATAGACTCAGAAAGTAAACGTAACATTAGAAATGTATATGTAATGAAAAACCAAAAGTAAATGTTACGCCAAAGGAGGAGTTTATGACACCAGAAAAGAAAAACCAGCGGCGGCTGCGCAATCTCGCATTCCTGTCGCTCTTGTTACTCGCAGTAGGCGGCACCTTCGCCTTCCAAGCCTTCAACCAACGGGCCATCAATGACCGGCTGAATGACGTTCAAGTCAATGTTGGTGGCCGCGTCCACGACTACTACAATCGAGACACCGAAAACAAGGACGTCTTCGTGGAAAACTACGGGGAGCGGCCAATCATGGCCCGGATACGCCTGTCCGAGTTCCTCGAAACCCGACAAACGGGTGAGACAGACTTCACACCCTTAGTTTCTGGCAGTCAGCGCGATCAACTTGACAGCTGGACCACATGGATTCCCAGCCCAGACGATATTAACGTCCGCGCAAATATTGGGAACTCTAATGCCTTCAACCGCTATTCACGCCTGACCTTTGGTTGGAGTCGCCAAGGAGAGTACGCCCCATGGTATATGCCCACCTTCAACCATGATAACCTGGACCTGATGACAGCTGCCGCAGGTCATGCCCGGGACTATATTGCAGGTGGAGGTGCGACAGATGCGGTCACAGACGGTGCCACTCATCCTGGGGCTGGCACCGATGCTTACTGGTCTGAAAATGACGACTACGAGAATGGCAGTCAAGGAACAACCTGGCCGGGTATCATAGCTACTCATACTGCAGCCCAGAACTTGCAAGAGCAACGCGCACCGATGACTATTGAGCAGTGGAACAGTCTGCAAGATTATCAAAAAATCGGAGACTTCTGGGTTATCGACCATGAAACAGGTTGGGCCTATTGGGCGTCCCTACTAGAGCCCGGTCAAGCGACCTCCTACTTACTTGATGCCGCAGAAATGCTGGCTGCCATTGAAGATACTGTCTTTAACGGTTCTTACTACTACGGTATTCATGTGGACAGCGAACTAATCAGTCCGGGTGAAGAGTTTACAGATGAAGCAGGTGCTTCGGGTAACTTGGCTGACTTTCTCACAGGTATCAGAAACAACGCGATGGACGGCGAGGGCTCTAATCCCCGTGCTGATGTAGACTCTCCACCATCAGCTTTTAACTTTGATGCTATGCTCCCTGGCCGTGCCTTCACTATGGAAGGGGAGCAGTACCGTTACTTAGAAGATATGGCTAATGGCAATCACATGATTATTCGCAATGAAGCAATTCGTAATGTTTCTTGGGAAGAGCAGAATGATGAGCTGGTTTCTTGGTACGCGGGACTTGATGATGAGGTGAAGGCTATGGTTCGTCCTGTCAATCTTCCTGCACCAGGGAGTGTCCCTGATGTAGCGGCTGGAGCTGTTCAGTGGAATCCAGACTATGGGCCCCGCTTCCTGCCCTCCAACTTTAATGAAGCAGCCTTAGGTGCAGTAGTTAATGATGTGACGACTATTGCGAGCTCTGGTTCAGGTCGTGCCTTTGCCCTTTCTTTAGCTGATGTGGTGCGACTGTCAGGCTCAGGACGAGGTTTTCAGAATCATGCAGGACGTGTGGGCGCTAGAAGCAGTTTTTGGTGGTTACGTACCCCTGGAATATCAGGAGATGCTTGGAACGTACGTCAACGGCAAATTGGACAACTGTTCACTTCCCCTGTTACGGATTTCCCTGACACAGGAGGCGTTCGCCCTGCTTTAATCATCAACCAATAACATTAACAGCAAAACCACTCTTTTCGTCATAGAAAAAGAGTGGTTTTTATGGTGTATCAATTTTGGGGATAATCGTGGCTGGTTTAAAGAAAACTTTCAAAAAGAAAAAATGTCAGGGAGGACTGATTATTTTACTGCAGAGAACCCGTCGCTGAAATCAACACGGTCAGTAATTTTGTGTTTTGTACATTTTTTTAAAATTAGTCTGTGATGGTTTTTTTGTTTGATTTTAAAATCCTGGGACTTATTGACAATACAGAAATAGAGTGATAAAATAAAAATATGATACAAGGAACAATCTAAAAGAGCTGTTTTTAGAAAGGTACAGATATGACAAAACGTCTTTAGTGTCAATGGGGAATTTAGCTTCTATAGTTATTCTCATTGTTCCAAGTATTGAGGGAGATGTTATAGAGATAAGTGCGATTAAATCTTACGAAGCTGACCATAGCAAAGCGGTGTAAGAAGAAAGATAAATTAGAAGGTGAGGGGACGTAATTGAGAGAGTACAAAATTAAGGGAACGAATTATAAAATGCGTTACAATGATTTTTCTGGCGAATTGGCACCTATTATTTTTATACATGGATTAGGATGTGCAGGTTCTTTTGATTATGTGGAAGTCGCCTCTATGCTAGAATCTAAACACCGAATAATTCTAATCGATTTATTGGGTGCAGGATATAGTGACAAGCCACTCTCTTTTAAATATACAGTTGCTTCACATGCCAAATATTTACAAGAATTTATTGAGGACCTTAACTTGGAAGAAATCATCGTATTTGGCCACAGTTTAGGTGGGGCTATAGCGATAGAATTGTGTAATTTGTTGAAAGACAGAGTACAAACACTAATACTTAGCGAAGCTAATTTAGATCCAAGCCGTCCAGATTCAGCAAGTTTTGAAATTGCTAATTTAAATGAAAATGACTTGGATAATACTTTTGAAAGGAAGCTCACAGAGTATGAAAAATCAGGAAATACAATGTGGGTAGCTACTTTAAGAAATTGGTTACCAAAAGCTGCTTTTGAAATTTCTACTAATGCAGTTAGCGGCGGAAGAACATCATGGAGAGAGCTTTTATACAAATTTGAATTTCCGAAATATTTTATTTTTGGAGAGAAATCGTTACCTGATGTGGATGTTGAAAAACTAAAAGAACACGATGTGGAAGTTAAAGTTGTTCCCAACGCTGGTCACTCAATGGCTTGGGAAAACCCTAATGATTTTGCCCAAGTTATAAAAAGCTGTTTATAATATTCTAGTTTATATAATTAAATAGTTTTGAAGGAGAGACACTTGCTTTTGCAAGTCTCTTTTTTATGTCATTCTCTTACAAATGAGGGGCAAGAGTATTACCCAGTATCATGAGCTTATCAATCAAAGTACTGCTATAGGCAATGTTGAAATTTCCAGTAAATGAGAAGGGAACCAATATTAATTTAAGTTAAGGAAATGAGAGAAGAACAAGGTCTATACCCGTGTTTAGACTTAATATAACTTATAAAATAAAAGATTGCTGGGCTCTAGTTTGTTTAGCAATTTTTTTACTTTGTATGTTTTTTAAGAGTTAGTCTATGATAAGCTTTGTATTTGATTTTGAAATTTTTAAATTTATTGACAGTATAGAAAATAGAATGATAAAATAAGAGTGTGATAAAAAGAACAATCTTTTTGTTGTAATGTAATCTTCTATTTTGGAGAGGTATAGATATGAAAAAGAATGCCTTAGTGTCAATGGGTATTTTGCTTGCTGCAATTCTTCTTATTATTCTAAGTATTGGAGGGAAATTTTATATGGATCAGAAACAGTTTCATAATGAAATGGTGAACGTGGTGAAGAGTGATGAAGCTAAAAAGGAGATAGAGCGAGGACTGAAGAATTTAGATCCAAAGGCTTTAACACCAGAAGGGGTAATTAAATCGTATGAGATTGATTATGGAACTATCGAGCACAATCCTATGGGGGGGATTATGTTTGATGTGATTGTAAATAATGATGATAAACTTAGGGTCTATAATATATTAGACAAAGATACATCTACTGGAAATTTGGAAAATGCTGGTGGTGGAAATACATCTGCCTTAGAGGAGTTGCTAACAGATAAGGAGAAATAAATTGGCATATTCAGATAAAGAGCGACTTGATGTAGCTAAAATGGAATATCGTTCTTATAAGAAAGGTGATCCTGTAAAAATAAATAATAACAGCAAAACTATTGGCTATGTCTCCGAAGTCATAAACAACCAAAAAACAGGCGAACAAACCTATATCATTACAGACGGTAACCCTAAAACTCAAAAACCAGAAGATGTTAAAAACGTAACTTTTCTTAACCAAGGTTCTACAGGTATTGATAA
>NZ_CALPDE010000022.1 GCF_943193185.1 Lactococcus ileimucosae | reverse complement strand
TTACTTTCTGAGTCTATAGTATAAAAAAAAAAGGTCAAATGAAATGAGTGTTTGATGAGAAAAGGGTGCTTGGTTTGGTTTGGGGCTTTGCTTGGTCTTTTCTGCTGAACCAAGGAAAGTATGAGAAAAGAAGCCCCGACTGGAGCTTCTTGACTTTATGTTATTGACAGTTATCGGTCTTTTTATTTGCGGCGACTATAGTTCGCAACGTCTGCTTGGATATTTTCGATAAATTGATCCAAACTGATGACTTCTGTGTCGTTTGAACCGTAACGGCGGATGTTTACTGTACCGTCTGCCAGCTCTTGGTCACCGACAACGATTTGATAAGGGACTTTACGTGTTTGGGCCTGACGAATCTTATAACCCATTTTTTCATTAGATTCATCAACAACGATACGCAAACCTTTTTCTTGGAGACGTTTTTTGATTTCCCATGCGTAATCCGCATGAATTTCATTGTTTACTGGAATGATGATGGCTTGAGTAGGTGCGAGCCAAGTTGGGAAGGCACCTTTATAAAGTTCGATCAGGTAAGCTGTGAAGCGCTCCAAAGTTGAAATTACACCACGGTGAATCATGACTGGACGGTGTTTTTCACCATCTGCACCAACATATGTGATGTCAAAGTTTTCAGGGTTAAGGAAGTCCAGCTGGATAGTTGAAAGTGTTTCTTCATTACCCAAAGCTGTCTTAACTTGGATGTCTAGTTTTGGACCGTAGAAGGCTGCTTCGCCTTCTGCTTCAACGTAGTCAAGATTCATGTCATCCATTGTCGCTTTGAGCATACGTTGTGATTTTTCCCACATTGCATCGTCTGGGAAGTATTTTTCTGTATCTTCTGGATCACGGTATGACAGACGGAAGCTGTAATCATCGATACCAAAGTCACGGTACATTTCCATAATCAATTCAAGAATTTTACCAAATTCTTCTTGAATCTGGTCTGGTGTGACAAATGTATGCCCGTCGTTCAACTGCATGACACGTACACGTTGAAGGCCTGAAAGGGCGCCTGATTTTTCATAACGGTGCATTGTTCCAAACTCTGCGATACGGATAGGTAACTCGCGGTAGCTGTGTACATGATGCTTGTAGATAGCGATGTGTGATGGGCAGTTCATTGGACGAAGTTCCATTTGTTCGCCGTCACCCATATCCATTGGTGGGAACATGTCTTCATGATAGTGCTGCCAGTGCCCAGATTGTTTGTAGATGTCCAAGTTCATCAGGTTCGGTGTATGTACATGCAAGTAACCTGCGGCAATCTCACGGTCTTCAACAAAGCGCTGGATAATACGGCGAATAGTTGCACCGTCAGGAAGCCAGTAAGCTGTACCCGCACCTAATGATGCTTCATTGAAGAAAAGATCCAATTCGCGGCCGAGTTTACGGTGGTCACGTTCTTTCGCTTCCTCACGCATTTTCAAGTTTTCTTCTAGGTCTTCTTTAGTAAACCATGCTGTACCGTAAACACGTTGCATCATCGCGTTGTCACTATTGCCACGCCAGTAAGCGCCGGCTACGTTAAGTAGTTTAAAGTATTTGATGAAACCTGTTGATGGCACATGTGGACCACGGCAAAGGTCAGTATATTCACCTTGGCTATAAATAGTCAAACCGCCTTCATCGCCGTTATGCTCTTCAATAAGTTCAAGCTTATAAGGGTCCTTCGCAAAGATTTCTTTTGCTTCTTCTTTAGTGACCTCTCTACGAATAGAAGGGAAGTTTTCTTTTGAAATGCGGTGCATCTCTTCTTCGATCTTTTCCAAATCCTCGTTAGAAATTTGTCCTTCTTCGTTATCTGTATCATAGTAAAAGCCATTTTCAATAGCTGGACCTACGCCAAGATGGATATTGGGAAAATGACGGCGTGCCGCTTGGGCAAAGAGGTGAGCTGCTGAGTGGCGAAGCAAGTCAAAAGCATCTTCATGCTCTGGTGTCACGATTTCAAAAGTTGCATCTTCTTCGATCGGACGAGTTACATCAATAAGCTTGCCGTTGACTTTACCAGCCAAGGCTTTTTTTGCCAAGCCAGGCGAGATTGATTTTGCAATTTCAAGTGTTGAGATGCCTGCCTCAAATTCTTTAACAGCACCATCAGGGAAAGTAATTTTAACCATATAAGCCTCCTATTTTTTGTTAACATTAGTTAATTTTTGCGATGAGACTCGAAGAAAATAAAAAACGCAGACCAGCTTCCTCATATAAAGGACGCCGGCTGCGTGTTACCACCTTCTTAATTTTCTAGGCACAAAAGGCCCTAAAAATTGTCTCATCTTTGACGCAACGTGTCAGCGACGCTCCCCGTTCGCAGGGAGTAGAAATAGAGTGGTATCTTTAACAATCACAATGCGAGTTTGCACCAACCACTCGCTCTCTTGAAAAGAATTGACTAAAGATGTGTCTCTAATGATTATTTTATGTCTTTCTTTATCTTTTGTCAAGTCTTTTTATGCAATTTTTTGATTTTTTAGAAAAATATATTTACTTTTTCTCCACAATTTCTTTTACAAGTTCAGCAAAAGCCACGTCGTCATTAAAAGGTGAGAGATAGATATATTTTTCACCCCCATTTTCCAAGAAGTATGTCCTGTTTTCTTCCTCCAGTTCTTCAAGAGTTTCTAGGCAATCCACTACAAATCCAGGCGCAACAATAAGAACTTTTTTCACACCCTGCTCTGGTAATTTTTTCAGGGTGTCGTCTGTTGCGGGTGTTAACCACTCTGCCGGACCAAATTTCGATTGGTAGGTTTGATAATGTGGAAAATCACCAAGTTCCTCCATAATCAAGCGTGTCGTTTCCGTACATTCTTCTGGGTAATTATCTCCAGCAGTCACATAAGAAAGTGGAATGCCATGATAAGAAAAAATAAGGGCTTCGATGTCAGTTTCTTTTGCTAGAGCATCTCTTATCTTGTCCGCAAAATATTTAATATAGAGCAGTTCACGGTAGAAGGAACGAATAAATCTTAAATCAACAATATTGTCTTTTTTCAAAAAGTAGTTCATGACAGTGTCAAAGACTGAACCTACTGTCGTTCCTGAATATTGCGGATACATGGGGAGAACAGTTAGCTCTTCTACACCTTTATTCAAAAGATTCTCCAGACTGGTTTCAATGCTGGGTGCGCTGTAAGACATCCCCATAGCCACTTCAACATCGGGACAAAGTTCCTGAAGATTTTTTTCTTGGGCTGCTGTATAGGTAAGCAGCGGGAACTCCCCCTCTTGAACAATCTTCTCATAAAGACGCGCTGATTTTCGCGGTCGAGTATTGAGGATAATACCGTGTAAGAGGGGTTGCCAGACCAAGGGATGTGTCTTGATGACACGTCTGTCAGACAAAAATTTCTTCAGATATTTTCTTAGTGCTCGAGGGGATGTGTTCTCGGGGGTCCCAAGATTGACTAAGAGGAGGCCTCTTTTTTTCATGCTATATATTTCTCCTGTATTTTCTAAATTTCAACAAACAATACAATCATTCTATTTTCTATTTTACCTGAATTTCACACGTTCGTCATTAATGGTGTAGAAAGACTGGAATCTCAACAGCACTCAAGTAAAAGAGTGAGAAATAGAAAAATGCTCAACCACAGCATTATTATGCATATGATTAAGCATTTTTTCATTTTTAAAACTTCCTTCAGTAAAGCTCTGCATTGGAAACTAAAGTTTTCCGCTGACCTATGCTTCACTTTTTTAAGCTAAGACTGATTATTTTTTGTTCTTTTTACGTAAAACAACTGCACTGACTAGAGCTGCCAGCCCTGCAATTCCAAGACCGAGACCGACCATATCCCCCGTACTTGGTAATTCTGCTCTGATTTTTTGGATAGTTTCAAACTCCCCCTCGTCTTCTTGCTTAGTTTCATCCTCAAAAGACTTATCTTCTTCTGAAGGATAGCCCTTGTCCTGCTCATTGACCTCTCCTGCATCACCTGCTTCAGTGTCTGGACGATTGTTTTTCTCCCCTGTGCCGTCGTTATCTGGTCGACCATTTTCTCCTCCTGGTCCCCCATTATCAGACTGAGGCGGTGCTTCTCCTAAAGTTACGACAGTGGCACCTGCAATTATCTCTCCCTCGTAGCGATTATGATGTTCCGCTTGGCGAGCAAAGAGGAAATATTCTGTGCCGGGCAATAAATCTGTGAAAAGAGTGGATTGCTGCCAAGCAGCTGCATCCAAATCTTCAGGATTTTCTGTTCTTGAAATGGCGTATTCAACCTGATAAGGTCCTGGATCAAAGTCAGCCGCTGCTGCAAATAGATCGCCCACTCCTGTAAGTTCTGTACCAGCTGCATTAAAGGCAAGCGGTTCAAAGACAAGGGGCATACCTTCTAGGAAAAAGTCGTGCATCATGATTTGAGAGTGGAAAAGCTCAATCTCCGTCTTCTCCACACGTGCCGCTTGCGGTCTAGTAACCGGGAAACCTTGTGCCTTTGTGATACGACCAATCGTTTCAACATTGTCAGCAAAGACATATTCATAGTTACGGTTAACATTTCCGTCCGCATCACGCAGCTCAACAAGAACATCCGCTCTTTCGATAACATTACCTTGGGCATCAACAAAGATCAGCTCATCTTCGGCAACGTGAGGCTGACCATTAGCCAGACGCGACATTTGATCGACAAAAGTTATGGTTAAGTAGTGACCACCGATAGCATCCATAGGCTCACCTGTATCCACGTTTGTCCATTTTTCAGGTTTATCGAAACCAGCTTCAACGCCATATTCATAAGTTTTATCTTCTGCCGTGAAATAGTAATCATAGTTGAAGACCCGCTCTGCAATTTTTCGACCGTTAAAGCTCAGTCGAACAGGGTCAATGGCTTGGCTTTCAAACAATGGATTAACCGACTGTATTGGTCGAGGACTGAAGGATAAGAGCGCTTGTCGTGCTGGGAGGATAGAGTTTAACGCACTGCTTATTGAAGGCTGCAGCCAATAGTTACCCGAGTATTCTCCTGAAATACTCCACTCACCTGTTCCTAAAGCATGAACGGGCATGGCAGCAACATTCCCCTCGTCATCAAAGCGTACATTAGCATCATCAAACTGGGCTTGACCGGTCTGAATATTTACCCCAGACTTATCAACTGCTAAGATAGGCAAGCTTGGCATCGCATCGGCAGCAATTCTTGCTTCTGTTGTGCCATCGTAGCGACGTCTTTCGACTCGTCCTTGTGTCCATTGGATAACCATAGGAGTAATTTCTCCAGTCAGCAAATGTTCGCTCATCCAATCCTTAAAGTCACTGTGCAAGGACACATTGCGTGAATCCAGATAGAAGCCTTCTATGGTTACCTGCTTATCATTGCCTGCATGGCGATCCTCAAAGACAATCTCATAGTCTTCACCAAAGAGGATGGGAATAACGACCTCCGTGCCCACAATCTCAATCCCAAGCTCTGGAAAGAGCTTAATATTCTCTCCAGCATTGTCTGGATCAGGAATTTCTGGAACAGTCCAAGCTGTTTCACCATTATACTCCTTTCGGATAAGGGAATCGCCCACAAGAGAAATGGCGGCTTCATCAAGATGTGATTTGTTAAGTTCCCAAGGCGTGATTCGTCCCGTGAAAAGCAGTTCCTCAATCTCGCGCAAGCCAGCATCAGAAAGCTCAACGTTGGCAAGGTTAAGACCACCAACACTTGTGATAACCCCTTTGTCTGCAACATTTCCATTATTATAAGCAACATTCTCGTCTTGGAAGCGGACACTTAGATTTTCCAAGTGTTCAAGTGTTAATTTGATATCCTGCCCTTGTTCATTACGCAAGGCGAACTTTGGTTCATCATTCATATCCTCTATGAGGTCAATTTGGGCAGTGCCATTATATTGCCGTTCTATATAACCTGATTGGATATAAAGAATATTGTTTTTCATGTCGGATGTATTTTCTGGCATTGGCTGGACGTCTGTAATAGACACTGGCCAAATATTGGCTGAGGCAAAGTGAGGCTGTAGCATTTCTCCTGCCTCGCTATCGCTTCCAAAAGTGTAATTGGTTAATGGATGCTCATCTTCTTTATCTGGCTCTACCACCAGTTGCCAGTTATCATCTGAAACTACTGAAATATCTTCGCCCACCTCTGTCTGAGTAAACTGTGCGCCGCCCTGAGCCACGGTAATAATGTCCCAATCACGCGCCACAATAGCACTTTCGAGCACAGTCACTTCTGGATCCTCCACTCTTGAACCATCCTCTTCTGTATCAAGCAGACGAATTAATCTAGGGGTGTTAAAAATGTTGTGAACCTTATCAGTATCATCCCATTCCTTATCGGAAACTCGTCCTTCTGTCCAAGCAATACGGCGCGGTGTGATTTCTGCTTTTCGGAAAGCGCGAATATACTGTTCAATCTCCTCAACAATGTTTGCAACAGTCCTTTCTTCAAAAAAGTTAATTTTCTCATCAAAGACAATTCCGTTAAGAGCAAATTCAAGTTCTCTTGTACCCGCATTATGATTGGCAAAACGCAGTCCTTCTACACGGTAAGGCAATGTAATCTCATGACCACCTTCAAGGGCAATTATAGCTACAAAATCATTGTCTGAAATTTCAGTTTGTCCATCATACTCTCGGCTCTCCACGGTAAAGCCAGTCCCTATAATATCTTCCTTGACTATATTTACGGGGAGGATTGATGCGCTAGCATTTCCCAGTTCTGGTACAACATAGTTGCCCTCATGTCTTGGGTCTGCAAATTCGACGCTTAACCCTACAGCTTTAAACCAGTTAAAGGTATAGCTTCCTATCGCCGTATCAGGGAAGACAAGTTCAGATAAGAGATTTGAATCATGAGTAACCTCCACATGATTCGCTAAAATCTCATGTCCTACTTCTGATCTAACAAGTTCTGGCAAGCTAATCGTCCCTATAATATCAGTGCTAGAATTATAGGGGCGCGACGGGATACTTCCATTTTCCCAGCGCAAGATGCGTGGTGTGATTTCTGCTGCAAAGAGGCTGTTGAAGTCAAAATCCTCAGCTAGAACTTGATTTCCTCTAAACAGGGTCTCTAACTGTGCACGAACCTTATCGGTATTTCCGATAGTAAGACTACGCTCTCTACCCGCATCTGCTGAATCAAAGGTCAGTTCCCAGCCCTCAATGTTTAAAGGATCAGGATTTCGGGCCCTACCAAAGCTTGGTAATCTATTGAGGGGTCTATTGAATTGATCTTCCAAGAGTTTATTTGTATCATCAAAAATCTTAGTCGCAAATCCAGCTTGTGCACCTACTACATCTTGCCAAGAATTGATTTGCTTGACAGTGATTTCCCATTCGATATCAGGAGAGTTTATTAAGCGATAGTTGGTATGGTGTGTGCCACCAATATCCCAACCAGATAGAGCTGAAACTGCTGTCCCCACTTCACGGTTGTTCGTATGAACAAAGCCACCTTCAACTACTGTTATTCGATCGTTCATCTCACGCTCTAATAAGTCTTGCTTGTCATCAAGAACTGTACTTAAGGTTGGCAGCAGAAAATCGGATAATTCTGGTCTTATCGGTCTTCCCGTGTAGGTTCTGCTTGAGCTAATCAAAGAACCGTTTGTGAAATGAACATCTAATGGACGGATTGTTGCATCAGCGAAGCTCGGCTTTATAAGCGCTGTATAAAAGAAATTCGGCATTCCAAAAGCAGATTGGCCAAAAAGGTTATCAGGCAAGTCAAAAGCGGCAGTTCCCCCAGTTCTATCTGGATCTGGCACTATCTCATAGTTACGCGCAAGGTAACCACTGATTGTCCACCCCTCTGTTGCAACAACAGACTGTGCGATAACATCTCTTTGGTCATCACGGGCAACATTTCTAGACTGAAATTCAGCTGAACCATGGTTCAGTATAACTGCTTGATCGCCTTCTTTGTCTAAGTCATGAATGGCGAAATCGTCCCTGTCTCTTGCTGAGAAAAGTTGTGGCATTCCTGTATCTGTAAGCGTAGCTGACTTATTTCCATCATAATCCTTGTCTTTCACTTGACCCATGCCCCAGAAAATTTGACGTGGTGTAATTTGGCCAAGGAAAAGCTTATTGCGTAGATAATCCTGTAAGTCCTCAGAGAGTTCAACAGGTTGCGTTTCTCCTCCTTGACGTTGCAGGAGGATAGTTGACTCTTCCAAATAAACTTCCACATGATTGGCCGTGACACTATTGTCTTCAAAGCGAAGCACACCATCTTCAGAAAAGAGCAATTGATAAATATGTTCTTCTCCTTCATCAACCCCATTGATTGTGACAAAAATTGGGTCCAAACTTCCCTTATAGATAGCCGTCCTATCGTATTGACGAGACACCTTATTTCTCACAAAGGTAAGACGGTTGAAATCGTTAACCTCCAAAACTAAGGGACGGATGGTAGCAAGCTCAAACTGAGGCTGATCCATAATCTTATAGTTGAAATTACCACCACCGGCGTAGTCCTTACGATTGAGCATACGCTCATCAAAGTCAAGTCCCTCAATTTCCCAGTTTCCCGGTAAACTATTGGCAAAGCGGAGCCGCTCTGCCAAGGTGCCAAATTCAACTTCAATAATATTGTCATCACCAGCAACGAAGCCTTTTAATCGAGGGGGAACAATGCCCGATACGCGAGCAGTCCCATCATAGACCTTATCATCAACACGTCCTGCTATCCACGTTACTGGCTTAGGAGTGATTGTCGCTTCGTTAAAGAGACCGCCATTTTCCGCCATAGTCCGAATACTTTTTTCTATCTGCCTTCCGTAAGCCTCTATAAAATCACTCAGGTCTTCGGGATTAAGGATATCTCGTTCCCCACTTCTTATCTGTAAGTTCATACTAGAAGCCGTACGTAGATTAATTTTATGTGTCCCTACATTGACATGCTCAAACTCCAGATCGTTAGGGTTTATCACTAAGCTTGCTGTAGCAAAACGTAGCGTCCCTTCACCCGCAGGATTCGCCCCCATGATTCCAAACTCAATCCTATATCCCTCCTGTACACCTGAGACAGTATTCGTGTTATCAAACACCTTGTCTGGCACGTCTTGAAGATTTCCTAGAATCATTGGGGTAAAGCCTTCTTCTGCAAGAGTAATCTGCCCGTCATAGAGACCGTTTGAGTTCCCTGTAGGATTTTGGACAGCTGACTGTGTGAGAATGCTCTGAGTTAACTCTCTGAGCAACTCATCGCTAAGGTCGTATGAAAGCCCTGCAGCTGCTGCAAGTACAGCTTGATGAACTTCTTCAAAGCGATTATTTCCCGCCAGATGAACGAAGGAAGCCCAGAGACTTGCACGATCGTAACGTAAGATATCCACAGGCAGTTGTACTTCTAGAGAAGGAATAACAGGAGTATCTCCAGGTTTAGCCATTTGAATCTCAAAGCTAAGTGAGATGTGCTGAGCTATGGACTGTACCATACGCGTGCCATCAAAAGGACGCGCATGTACTCGACCACGATTAACCTGAATATTATGAATGGCCACAGGTATATTTTCCAAAACGTTTCCATTATAAAAGAGGCCTGTGCCAGTGAGGCTGTCACGGAGAGCTGCTGGGATCTCTACCCTATAGTACTGACCTACAGGAAGATTGTCTTGCGCATTGAGTGCATCTGCAATCTCCTGTTCAATCATGTTCCAACTCACATTCCCATAGTTGATTCGTGATGCCCCTACTTGTGTTACTCTTGCAAAAACAATGTCTGCTATTTTACTGGTAAAATCAAGATTTCCTCTAAACCCAAAGTCTGACAGGTCCAAGTGTGGCCAGTGCTCAACATCAGCTTCTGGTTCATCACCAACAAACTTGTCAGCAACCCTCCCCTGATGAATGTGCCTCTCTGTAAGAACTATAGGAACGAAAGGACTAGGACGTAAGAAAGCACCATCGAGACGGAAAGAGTTTTCATTATCTGGATCACCTATATAAACAGTGATATCACCAAAGGCTTCCTCCGTTATGCCTGTCAACCTTACAAAATGCGTGTCAGAACCCCAGTCCCTTTCGTATAGCACACTGTCTAAAAGGCTATCGCCGACACCCACTCTAAATTGCATCTTACGAATCTGACCCACTCCCAAGTTTTTGTCGTTAGAAAGTAGTGTTGTAAACTGAATGTCAACAGTAGTGCCATTTATCCATTGCACATTAAGTATTCTCGCATAAGGCCAGTCTTCTTTCCCCTCCCAGTTTACCGTCAAGGGGGTAATAGCAAGCTCTCCTGCACTTTGCCCCTCAGCAAAATTCGTTAAGCCTCCCTCAGAAAAACTCGGAGCTACAAATGTTTGAGGGGCTTCAAAAGCTGGGAGAGTTCTTGGTTCTTCCTGAGTATCTTCCTCTTTAAATTCTTCTTCCTCTTCGATTATTTCTTCTGCAGGCGTTTCTGGCAGCACAATGTCTGCGATTTCCTGTTCTGAAATCTCAACCATCTGTTCGATACCTAATGCATCTTCATTGTGGCGTCCCCGTACAAGCGTTGCAACTGGGGCGCCCTTAGAAACCACAAGAGGCAGCATAGCAGCAACAGTCCCCGCTTTTTTCAATCGAGCACGGCGTATCGCCTGCTTTCTTGCTTTAATTACTTTTCTTTCCGTCATGTATTGTTCTCCTAAAATTTATTTGCACTTGTTTCATCGCAGCTTCCAACACTCTTATCGCTATCAAACTCCACATATAGTAAGCGCTTACTTTGCAATTGTAGTAAAAGTCCTTGATGGTATTATGCCCCTTAAAATATTCCCTACATTACAAATTATATCAAATATAAAAGTTAAAAAGAAATAATATTACGATTAGTTATTTATGTTAAACAATATACACATTAATGTTGCTTTCATGTAACTTATTAAGTTACGTCTATATCCAAAAACAGTTCCCGTCTATATTTTTCCAGTCTCAGTTGGCGAACAAAAAAGCAGATTCTTATAGAATCTGCTGCTTAATGTTTACGATTGATTTCTTGCTTAACTTTATATTCTAAAAAATCTTTTGCCACTTCTTTATCAAAATCATTGAGTTGCTTCACGACTTGATTTTGAATCGTATCAATTTCAATCTTTTCAAATGGAAGCTCGGCAATGACCTTTTCTACAACCTTGGCAACATTATTTGCAATCATGTTGGCATGCAAGGGTTTATCCGCGTATTTTCCATTAATAGCTGCCTTAAAAACAGCAGTTTGAATACGAAATGAATCCCAGTCAACTACTCGTCCGTTACGTTTAATAACTACTTTATTGAGCAATTTTGCTTCCATGTATTCTCTCCTTATTTGTTGTTCTATCTCTAATCACTTCAACAGTTTACTGTTTTATTATAGCAAATTATCGTTTTCCCTACAAAAAAAATCTTAAAACTTTGGAAGGATACTAAAATAGAGCGCTTCACGTAAAATATACAAAAATAGAACCGCATGGTTGAGCGATTCCATTCCTGTTTTATGATTTTTGGATTTTTTGAACTTATTTCACAATAATGAAACGGTCATCATCTTCCATGTAGGTTTTTTCACCTGCTTCATCTTCAATAGAGCCAAATACAAGTTGTCCACGTAATTTCCAATTTGAAGGAATATTCCATTCTTTAGCAACAGCTTCATCAATAACTGGATTGTAATGCTGTAGGTTTGCACCAATACCAAGTTCAGCAAGCGCAGTCCAGGCATTTACGGTAGTAATACCTGAAGCTTGTTCGCTCCATACTGGGAAATTTTCAGCGTAAAGTGCAAACTGCTCTTGCAAACCTTTAACAACATCTTGATCCTCAAAGAAAAGGGCAGTACCGTAAGCCGCTTTGAAGCCATCAAGTTTCGCTTTTGTTCCTTCCCAAGCTGACTCTGGAACACCTTGGGCTTTCATCGCTGCTTTCAATTCGTCAGCAACAATTTTGTCCCAAAGTTTTTCTTGCGCATCACCTGTGACGATAAGGACACGTGTTGTTTGACTGTTAAATGCTGTGGGACTGTGTTTTACAGCTTCTTTAATTGTTTCAATAGCTTGGTCGCTATCTTTAATATTTTTACCAAGTGCATAGATTGAGCGACGTTTTTTGAGTGAGTTAATAAATGACATGTTATGTCTCCTTTTTAATTTTCTTATTTTTGTTTACAAATGTAATCTTATCATACAAATTTACATTTGTAAACTATTTAGTTTGAAATATTTTTATAAAAAAACACTTAAAGCTGAGTTCAACTTTAAGTGTTTTAAACTGACTTTTTATTTTGTTCCAAACAAGCGGTCTCCAGCATCACCTAGACCTGGAACAATGTAACCCTGCTCGTTAAGATGATCATCGAGTGCTGCAACATAGATATCAATATCTGGATGTGCTTCTTGAACAGCTTTAATGCCTTCCGGTGCAGCCACAAGACAAACAAACTTGATGTTGTTGGCGTTACGTTTTTTAAGGCTGTCAATAGCAAGAATGGCAGAGCCCCCCGTAGCCAGCATCGGATCAACTAAAAAAATCTGACGTTCTGCAATATCCGTTGGAAGTTTTACCAAATACTCCACTGGTGTAAGTGTTTCTTCGTCACGGTACATACCGATATGACCTACACGCGCCGCTGGGATGAGTTTCAAGATACCATCCACCATACCAATACCTGCACGAAGAATGGGTACAATAGCAAGCTTTTTACCTGCAAGCTCTTGCGCTGTCATGTGCGCAACAGGTGTATCAATCTCCACATCTTGCAAAGGCAAATCTCGTGATACTTCGTAAGCCATAAGCATACCAATCTCATCAACAAGTTCACGAAACTCTTTTGTTGATACATCCGCACGGCGTAAGATTGAAAGTTTATGTTGGATAAGTGGATGTTTTACTACTTGAAAGTTTGACATAAGAAACCCCTTCATTTTATATACTTTAACTATTTTATCATTTTTTTCCCTATAAGTCTGCTATTATTATCAGTTTATTCCCTTTTTCAAAGAATGCTTAATCAAAAATGGTGCAATAAGAGTACTCAGGATAATGACGATGACAAGTTCTGAATAAATGTCACTATTAATCACTTGTGAAGCCAGACCAATCTGCGCAATGATGAGTGCCATCTCCCCACGAGAAACCATACCAGTACCAACCAAGGCACTTTCTGATGTTGAAAGCCCTGTGGATTTTCCAATAAAGTACGCTGGGATAAACTTGGTTAAAACCGCTAGAAGTGTAAAGAAAAGAATCAAGAGGGGCTGTTCAAAGATACTCTCAAAAGTAACCGAGATAGCTATGGAAACAAAGAAAACAGGGATAAAGACGACATAAGCAATAGCTGAGCTGTACTCTTCAATCTTATGCGAAACATCGGTTTGACTCAGTGCCAAGCCCGCAAAAAAAGAACCAATCACCGCTGACATTCCTGCTGCATCAGCCAAAAGACTTAAGACCAAACAAAGAATCAGTGCTGCGGTTGTATTTTTCGCATAGATAGGCAGCTTCTCGACAAATTGCCAAATTTTTGGTATAGACTTGTGAACAAGAACCAAAAAAACCAGGAAAAGAAACTCCATGAAAAACTGTTGCGGTAAGTTTCCTGAAGCACTGTTTGTTGATGTAAAAATGGATAAGGCAAGAACAGCTAGGATATCATCTACAACTGCTGCACCCAAGATAATCGAACCTGCTTTTGTTGAAAGTTTACCATACTCTTGCAGAACCTCAACCGTAATCGATACAGACGTTGCTGCAAAAACAATCCCATAAAAGATGGCTGTTGAGAAAGCATAACCCATCATAGCAGTCACGCCCCAGAATACTAGCAAAGGGACAAGTACACCTGCTAAAGCAACCAGTAAGGCTGGTTTAAAATTTTTCTTAAGCACACTGAGGTCACTTTCTAAACCAGCAAGGAACATGAGCAAAATCACGCCTATTTCAGAAAGAACTTCAATCGTATGTCCACCATGTAACCAGCCTAAAGCAGCAGGAGCCAAAACGATACCAATAAGTATCTGTCCAACTACTGCTGGAATTCTTATTCTTCTTGCAATCAGGGTTGCAACTAAAGAAGCAACCAAAATCAATGTAAGTTGGAAAATATCATTCATACCTTCTATTATAACAATTTATGACTTGTTTTTCCTCTCAGCCTTCTTAAAAAAATAGAAAAAAGATAGCGCTATGTCTATCTCCTCCTGTTAATTTATTTCGACAATATAGCTACAACTAAATTCTTCTTGAGGGTTAAGTTGATTCATGCCAAACTTCTCCGTCAACTGCCCACTTGTACCAAGTTCATCCGCAATTCCCGCCCAAGGCTCAATGCAAACAAAGCTTGCCTCAGTTGGATAAGGGCTCCAAAGTCCAAAGAAAGGCATGTCTTTCCAAGTTACTTTCACACTCCGCTTGTCTAAACTGTTTGTCAATGCCACAGACATTTCATTTGAAGAAGTATAGACAAGAGCATCCTTAGCAAAGAGTTCATGCTTAAGTGGCAATTCACTCACTTCCACTTCTGATTGTTCCTCTCTTTTAAGCATACCTGTCGGCAAGTCTAAGGGAATAAAGGTGCGCTTTTCTGAAGGAGAAACTGTCAATGTGTAGTCTTCAAAAGTCCCCTTTTCTAAAGGAACGTTAAAAGCAGGATGCGCTCCAACACCGAAAATCATCCGTTTATGGTCCTTGTTTTCGACCTGATAACGCACACGAATTCGATTATCCATAAGTTTATAACCTACTCTAAAGCTAAACTCAAAAGGATAGCTTGCAAGAGTTTCAACGCTTGATACAAGCTCATAAATGAGTTCGTCTTCTTCCTCTTTGACAAGTGTAAACACACTGTCACGTGCAAAACCATGTCCAGACATATCATAGACTCTGTCTTCATAAATGTATTGGCCATTTTTCAGCTTCCCAACGATGGGGAAGAGCACGGGTGCATGGCGTCCCCAAAAGTCTGCATCTGCCTGCCAAAGGTACTCAATCCCCTCCTTTTTAACAGAATTCAGTTCTGCGCCAAAAGCGCTAACTTCGACAGTTAATGTGCCATTTTTCAGTGTATGTTTCATCTTTTCTTTCTATCTAATTATTCAAGGGCTTGTAAAAATTACGGTTTTCCAAGGCAAAGACACGCTGGCTGGACTGTCCGGGATCAACATTGTTAAGGGCAGTCATCATCATCATCATGCTGGCATCCATCATGTCAATCTGATGAATGATTTCAGCTTCCATAATTTTAGGGCGTACAGGGCTGCCATACTCCAGCTGTCCATGGTGACTCAATAACACATGTCGCAGCAAAAGTAAGTCTTCTTTCTCCTCATCGATTCCTAACTCCATGGCTGCTTTACTCACTTCTTCATCAATAAGTACGATATGCCCCAAAAGATTTCCTCGCAGAGTATAACTTGTATTTTCAACGCCGGTAAACTCTATACATTTAGCCATATCGTGCAAAAGAATTCCTGCAAACATTAAAGATTCGTTGAGCTGAGGATAAACTTCACAGACCTTTTCGGCCAGCTGGAGCATGGTTGTCGTATGGTAGGCCAAGCCCCCCTCAAAAGCATGGTGATTTGTTTTGGCTGCTGGGAACTGGTAAAACTCACGGTCAAACTTCTTCAAAATATGACGTACAATGCGGTTCCATGTCGCGTTTTCGATTCGAAAAAGAATGCTTTCAACATATTCCCGAAGTTCTGCCTCATTTACAGGGGACTTTTCTCGATAATCTTCTGGATTTATCGGCTCATTTCCTTCTGCTAAACGTAAACTGATACGGTTGACCTGAGGCATGCCATTGTAAAGCTCTTTTAAAGCCTTCATATGCACCACGCGCCCCGCAACAAACTGTTTTATGGCTTTCGGATTTGCATCCCAAATATTACCTGAGATTGTTCCTGTACGGTCTTGAAAAACAATCGCAAGAAAGTCTTTACCTGCACGTGTTTGACGGAGTTCAACTGATTTTATCAGATAAAAACCCTCAAAAAATTCACCAATGGATAGATTTTTTATCAGAACCATATTAGTCCCCTTCTATTTCTAAAAGCGCAGCACTCGTCTCTTTATCAATGGCATCAATCGTGCGCAATTTACGATTCATGACATTTGTTCTTGTCGTAATCAGCGTATTGATCTCTTTTTCGGACTGTTGCAAGCGTTCATGAACTTTCTTAAGAGAAGTTTCAAACTTACCAAACTCGGTCTTGACCGCTCCTAGCATTTCATACACTTCACTGGATTTTTGCTCTATCTGCAATGTCTTGAAGCCCATTTGTAAACTGTTCAAAACAGCTGTCATCGTCGTTGGTCCCGTAACATTGACCTTGTAATCACGGCTGAGTTGTTCATAAAGTTCAGTATTGTTCACCACTTCCATGAAAAGGCCTTCAACAGGTAAAAACATAATGGCAAAATCCGTTGTTTTTGGTGGTAAAATGTATTTTTCCGAAATTGATTTTGCTTGAGATTTAACAGCAGCAAACAGTGCTTTACGTGAGCTTTCAATCGCTTTCGCATCATTTGTATCCAAAGCAGCCTGCAAGCGTTGATAGTCTTCTAGAGGAAATTTTGAATCGATGGGTAATAAAACATCACTGCCTGCTGCTTTACCGGGCATCACAACCGCAAAGTCCACAGCATTTCGCTCTTGAATATTGACTTGTTCCTGATATTGTCCTGCGGTAAAAATCTGATCCAAAATCCGCCCAAGCTGTACTTCACCAATAATTCCTCGCGTTTTCACACCTGTCATCACTTTTTGAAGACTGTCCACATCGCTGGCGAGATTGCGCATCTCTCCCAGTCCTTTGTCCACAGAAGTCAGAAGATTGGTGACCTGCTCAAAACTTTGCGAAATTCTTTTATTCAGCGTTTCCTGGAGCTTTTCATCTACCGTGTTCTGGATTTGACTTAATTTTTTATCGTTGGCTTCTTGCAATTCTTTGAACTTACGGTCAAATTTTTCAGTCAGCACTTCTGACATCTCCGCTAAATGGAGTGCAATCTTATCCAGTTTTTGCTCATTGGAGCTTTGTAAATCCTTAAACTGGTGGTCAAATTTGGCATTGATATTTTCTGTCAAATTCGACAGGTTTTCATTCAGATTATGGGAAAGGTTTAATACAGTGCCCGACATTTCTTGACGGTTTTGCCCCAGCTGTTGAGACATTTCTACACGCAGTTCTGTTAAATGTGACGAAAGGTTTTCCACTTTAGCATTCAGCTTGGAATCTGCTGCTGGTTTTTTGAAAAAATTAGCTGTTCCTATCAAGAGAACTAAAATCAAAAGAATAATAATAAATATGTTCATAACTTATCTCTCAACTTCTGAATCTTAACCGCTACATCTCCTTTGAAAACAAAGGACCCTGCCACAAACACATTTGCCCCTGCATCACGTGCTTGCTCTATCGTCTTATCGTCAATACCACCATCTACTTCGATCTCAAAAATCAGTCCCTTAGTTTCACGTAATTTCACAAGTTCACGAACTTTATCCATGGTTTCTGGAATAAAAGCTTGACCCCCAAAACCAGGATTGACAGTCATTACTAAAACCATATCGACCATATTGAGAACAGGTTCAATAGCTGAGACGGGTGTTCCAGGATTGATGACCACGCTTGCTTTCATCCCCGCAGCTTTGATCTTCTGCAATGCTCCGTGGATATGCGCTGTTGCTTCAACATGAATGCTCATGATATCCGTACCAGCCTGAGCAAATTCTTCAACATATTTTTCTGGATTTTCGACCATCATGTGCACATCCAAAACCATATCTGTATGTGGGCGAAGTGCTGCAACCACGCCCGAACCAAAGGTCAGATTATCGACAAAGTGACCATCCATAACATCAATATGTACATAATCTGCACCAGCAGCTTTAATCTTTGCGACTTCTGCTGTAAAGGCACCAAAGTCAGCCGCGAGAATAGACGGTGCTATTTTATTTGTAAATTGTTGCATGTTTCCTCCTATTTTTTCAAGCCAAAGAAGGCTTTATTGATTTGATATAAACCCCAAACAGTCAAAACAACCAGAAAAGCAAATAACGGCCACTTCCAGTCTCCCAAGCTATTTTTAAAGAAAATGATTAAAGCCCAAAGAATCACTAAACCTAAGAAGCCGGCCTGCTTCATCCAAATGTTTCCTTTAATTTTGTTTTTTTCTTTGTTTGGCATAAGTTTCCCTCGTGTTATTTATTTCTGTTAATAATTGCAGATAGTCCTCATAACGACTCGCTAAAATTCTGCCTTCTTCAAGTGCAAGCTTGACAGCACAAGAAGGCTCATGTGTATGGGTGCATTCTCTAAACTTACACCCATGACCCTCTCGTAAAATTTCTGGAAAGGCTGCATTTAAATCTGGTTGGTTAGAAACATCATAGTCTAGATTTGAGAAACCTGGTGTATCTGCAATTAAGCCTGATGCAACTTCAAAGAACTCCACATGGCGTGTGGTATGACGGCCACGCCCAAGCTTATCTGAAGTTTCTCCCGTCGCTAAATTCATTCCCGGTGCAATCAAATTTAGCAGGGTCGTTTTTCCTGCCCCTGTTTGTCCCATAAAAACAGTTACCTTACCAGCCAAAGACTTTTCCAGCTCTTTCCAGTCAAAGAAAATCTGATACCCAATCTGTTCATAGTCTTGTTTAAATTTTTGATAAGTGCTTAAATCCTCCATCAGGTCAAGCTTGGAAATATAGATAAGAGGACGGATATTTTTATGTTCCAGAAAAACAAGAAACCGATCCAGCAGATTCAATGAAAAATCTGGGTTAACCGTCGACATGATGATAACCGCCTGATCAATGTTTGCAATCGAAGGACGAATCAAACTGTTTTTCCGTTCGTGTATATCTAAGATATAGCCTTCTGAGTTTTCTTCAGCTGAAAAGTCCACAAAATCGCCAACGATTGGCTTCATTCCTTTCTTCCGAAAGTTCCCCCGCGCACGCGTTTGATAAACTTGTCCCTCAGATTCTACATTGTAAAATCCTGCTAAAGATTTAATAATACGTCCTTTTTTTACCATATTGATATTTTAGCAGAAATTATGTTTTTATTCTCTTTGCACTCCTCTAAGCTGCGCTCTTTCTACGATGCGCTGCTTTTTCTAGAGTTAAAAACAATAATAACTTTCCTCTTGCTCCCCCTCTCCTCTAGCTCTCGCTTAGTTTTTCAGCTTAACCCCTTCGTTCCAGTATAGGTTTGTTTACATCCTTTCCTTCACTTTCATCCCCCTCCATAAGCACGGCTTTTTGAAAGAAGTTAAACCAAAAGTTTTTTTACACCTACAAGTAGAGATCCTTTCCCTTTGACAGTTTTTTATCAGACCGTTTATCTCGCCTTTGCTGGCAGGAAAGAAAATATGTGTACTTCTCTATTATAACATTTTCTCGTACTGTTCTTGCTTATCCCCCACATGTTTATAATCTTCCGATAAACTTAAATCTAGGGAAGATTATAACCTTTACAAATATCTTCCTATCTTTGATAGACATCTTGGACAAGCTGATGCGTATCCAAAAGCTATGAGCACTTGCCTCCATTGTCTAAATGTTTATCACCAGTTCCTTTCTTGACAAAAGATGTAATTGCATGTACAATATTAAATGCATTTACATGTATTTTTAAGTGAAAGGATTTTATTATATGGATACTATTGCTAAAACGATTGATCCTAAGATACGGTTGATTGTTACCCTCCTGTTATTATTTACTTGTTTTGTTAGTTTGGCCAGCCAAACCATGATGGTCACTGCCCTCCCTGTCATTGGGCATGATATGAATGTTTCATTATCTCTGGTACAATGGCTGACAACAGGTTACACTTTAATGATGGGGATTATCACTCCTCTGTCATCCAACCTGTATGAAAAATTCAAAAAGCGTAATATTTTTTTGTCCTCTCTTACGCTCTTTGTTTTAGGAACATTGCTTGGTTGTTTTGCGACCAACTTCTGGACACTACTTTTCTCACGTCTGATTCAAGCTTGTGCTGGTGGCATATTAATGTCCTTTCAGATGACCACGATGATCTCCATTTATCCCAGCGAAAAACGGGGAACAATCCTAGGTCTGTCAGGTTTAGTCATCGCTTTTGGACCAGCAATTGGGCCTACTCTTTCAGGATTAATTGTTAATACTTTAGGATGGCGCTATATTTTCATCTTAGTTTTACCACTGATGCTTTTCGTGTTACTGGTGGGGTGGCTTGCTTTCCCTAACTTTTCTGAACCGAAAGATATCAAGATTGATTTTACCTCTGTAACATTATCCTTGATTGGATCAGGTTTAACCCTTGCCAGCCTGACTGTCTTCCAAACTTCGGCTATTCAAGGTTGGGGCATGCTATTTATCGGTATTCTTGTCTTGTTCATCTTTATCAAACGACAATTGCGCTTAAAACAACCCATGCTCAAAGTTCAGTTGGTCAAGAATCGCCCCTTTAGACTGATGACCTTGGTTGGTATCTGTGCTTTTATGGTTTTACTTGGCACTGAACAAATGTTACCAATTTTTACTCAGAATGTTTTACACCTCGACAGTATGGTATCGGGGATGATTCTTTTACCTGGCGCTATCGTCAATGCACTTTGTGCTGCCTTGGTGGGACGGCTTTATGATCGGTATGGTCCTAAGTATCTCATCATTTCCGGTGGTCTCTTAATGCTGATTGCAGCAATTCCCTTTGTCATGATTTCAAACACAACACCCGTGTGGCTATTAACTGTGGCTTACATGGTGCGCATGATAGGAAACACTCTTGTCTTCTCCCCTGCAATGTCAGAAGCTTTTATAGCCATCGCTCCTGATGAGATTAGCCATGCCACAGCACTGAATAATAGTTTACGCCAAGCTTTTGGAGCTTCCGCAATAACAATTTTGATTGTCTTAGCTGATCTTCCAAGCAATTTTATTACGGGAATGCGTCTTTCAATGTGGGCAACAGTCTTCCTCGTTGTTTTAATGTTAAGCTTCTTTGGACTTTATCTACGTCAAAGCTCTCGAAAGGACACTTAATTATGGAATTTCGAATGGACAAGTTAACCTTTATTTTAAATCATAAGTTACATACAGAACTCAACTTTCAATATAAAAAAATAGGGTTAAATAGTAAAAACTATATCTATCTTGAAAAAATAGATGAAAATCCAGGGGTTAGTCAAGCGTTCTTTATCAAAGAATTCCATCGTGAACAAAGCATTGTAACACGACAGATAAATGAACTTGTCTCTGCCGGTTGGATCAGAAAGCAACCTGCCTCTGATGATCATCGCCGCTCTGAATTATATTTGACTCCAAAAGCTCAACAAGCTTTACCCCTAGTCAAAAAAATCTACTGCCAAGTTATCCGTCAAGCGCTTGATGGACTGACAGCAGACGAGGCCCAAGTGTTCGCCTCTCTTTTATCACGCCTTGTTAACACCTATCATCCACTGAGTGATAAACATCCGCCTATCCGTTGACAAGATTAACATAACACAAGTCTGATCTGTCAGGCTTGTGTTTTTCGTAGCATTTGACACTGGTTATTTCTTTGGTATTCGAGAAAATCTGCCTTGCCTTGGTCATTTTGCCTGCTGTCAATAAACCCCAAACATTTAAACTCAAATGAACAAACCCATGGGATACTGAACAGTAAAATTTATATAATGACAATCATTCCACTGAAATAAACAAGGCCTTACTGTTTTTCGGAAGCCAGTCAAGCGTCTGGTGTTTTTATTGATTTTTTCAATTTTTGAACTTGACTTTTGCCTCTTATTACCTTATAATATTGATAAATTCAATAAAAGAGGATTGGATATGAATTTAGGACAAAACCTTAAAAAGTTGCGTAAAAAGCATCATTTTACTCAAAAAGAGCTTGCCGAAATGCTTGATATTACTCAAGGAACTTATGCACTTTGGGAGAAAAAAACAGGTAATCCAGCTCTGGAGATGATTGTCAAACTCGGGGACATTTACAATATCCCTATTGACCTTATTCTCAATGAGCGAAAATCTGATTCTCCTTTTATTGAGCTTCTCAATATTTACAATACACTAGATGCTGAACAACAGAACAGTATTCTGGATTTTTCTAGGTTTCTCGCCAATCAAAAAGCTGAACCTCTCCCTGCCTCGGATAACATTATTCCTTTACGAACTTATCGCCGTGAGGAACTCTATAGGATTGAGGTTGCTGATGAGCAGCTTTCTGCTGGATTTGGTCAAGCTTTAAACGATACACAGGAAACTTACACCGTATTCACAGATATTCGTCCCGGGCGTTATGATGGGGCTGCGCGTATCAAAGGCGACTCCATGCAGCCAGAATATCCTGACTCTTCTATTGTAACTTTTGTCGCAACTGGTTTTGATAGAGATGGAGATATTTATGTGATTTCGGAAGGTGGTCCTGGAGAGGAGCAGCTCTACTGCAAGCAAGTTTTTCGAGAGGAAGATAGCTTCCGCTGCCACTCTCTCAACACCGCACCTCAATACAAGGACTTCTATCTTGATGAGGAAACATCAAGAATCGTAGGACCTGTAGTTGATTGTATCGAAGCGATAGATCCTGAATTGATAGAAAACTAAGAAAAGCTAAAAGAAGGTCTAAGATGGAATATATAGAGATTGTTTTAATATTTGGTGGTATGGGCTTAGGGTTCGCAGCTCTCTATGAGCTCGTCCTCTGGTTCAGCCCAGAAGAAAGAGCTTTACGTGAAGCTAAACAGAGTAAAAATAATGAGTCAAAAAAACTTATTGATTTAGCCGCAGCCTTAAAGCTTAAAACTAGACAAAAAGTCTCATAAAAGTAAAGAGAGACGGGAAGCTTCCTAAAACACAAAAAACGTTCAAAGATGATAAAGTAATTGTCTTTGAACGTTTTTGTTTTAGTTTGTTAACGGATAATTATCGCTGGGCGGAGACCCCCGTCATTACGAAGGAAATCACTTCTAACAACACTCATTTCACCACCAATACCTGCGTTGTTGTTAATCATCCATCCCGCTGTAGCACTACCTGGAGTTCGTAGCCTCCACCAAGTATCACCACCCCCCCACACGTTCTGCATGGTTAGGGAAAGCCCGTCCTGATCCTGATAAGCGTGTCACATCAGCCAAGGAAAGAGAAAAGGCACGAGGTGTTCCGCTAGTATCCACCCGAGTCACATCGGCCGCAACTTCTGGAAAATTATTCAGATTGTTGGGGATCCAGCGCGGTCCTGGCCCGTCAAAGGTAACATCTGCATAAGGAACATTTCCTGTCACAAAGTCATCGACCACAGGCTGCACTCGATCTTGAACTGCTGGGTCTAGCCCATCAAACCAAGAAGTAAGGCCATCTTCTTCCTGAGCAAAAGTTGTATTAGGAATTGCACGATTTCGGATAATCATATGATTACCAGAACCCATGTTCTCCAGATAACGGTATTGTTCACCTGCCATGGTGAAGACACGTCCAGGCGTCATAGCAGCAAAGTTAAAATCTTCGGGTTGAGAATCCTCAAAAACTCCTGGGTTGCCATCATCTTTAGTAGTGATTGCTTGGAGCAGTAAAGACAAGTGAATATGCGGAATCGTTCCATCTGCTTCAAGTGTCAAGAATTCCTGAGTTTGATCTGAGCTGATCAACTGACTGTCCACATGAATACCGTAATAATATTGACCCGGGATGTTACCAGCAGCCGCAGCCATCTCTGCCGCATCAATCAAGTAAGAAGTCGCTTGCCCTGACTGGAGCGTATTGGCCCAATAAGCCCAGCCTGTCCTACTATCAATCACCCAAAAGTTACCTGTTTTATCCGCAGCTGGTAGGGCATACCACTGGTCTATCGTCATCGGGGCACGGTCTTGTTGCAGGTTTTGAGCGGCATCATGGGTGACTTCTTCGCCCGGCCAAACTGGTCCGCTGTTGTCAAAGCTGTCACCAGAGGACCAGTAAGCATCTGTACCGTCTCCGGGATGAGTGGCACCGTCTGTTACGCCATCTGTGACTGGACTTGTGATCCAATCACGGGCATGTCCTGCAGCTGCCGTCATCAGGTCTGCGTTGTCATGGTTAAAGGTTGGCATAAACCAGGGCGCATCTTGTCCTGCTCGTTCCCAACCAAAGGTCAGACGGGAATAACGATTGAAGGCCGCTGAGGCACCTGTACGAGTATTTAAATCATTTGCAGCTGGTCGCATGATTGTCCAGCTGTCTACATCACCACGAGTGGCCCCTGGTACAAGAGGTTCAAAGCCTGTTGTACCCCCTCTTTGAATTTCCATAAATTCCGACAATCGGATGCGCACCATGATTTCAACATCACCGAAATTTTCAACGAAAACATCTTTGTTTTCGGTGTCTCGATTGTAGTAATCATGGGTACGTCCACCGACCGAGTTCTCCCGTATCCGGTCATTGATGGCCCGCTGGTTGAAGGCTTGGAAGGCAAAGGTGCCGCCGACCAAGAGCAGTAAGAGCGATAAGAGTGCGAGATTGCGCAGTTGCCGCCGTTTTTTCTTTTCTGGTGTCATAAACTCCTCCTTTGACGTAACATTTACTTTTGAGTTTTCATTACATATACATTTCTAATGTTACGTTTACTTTCTGAGTCTATAGTATAAAAAAAAAAAAAAGGTCAAATGAAATGAGTGTTTGATGAGAAAAGCGAATTCCAGATTTAAAATGCCTATCGAATCTAACCTTAGAAACCATAAGAATAACAGTATTCCCTGCATAGTAAAGCTGCTTTTCGTAATCCTTATAGAATATATCTCTAGAGCAAAATAAAAGCAGTCGTGTAAAGCTCCTTTCATAGAGCTTTATACGACCGCCTCTGTACAAGTGGGTTCTATTCTTATTTATTAACTCAACACGTTAATCTGAAGTGTTTTACGTCCCCATGCCTGAGCTTGGGCTGTAGTCGGAAAGTGGACATCGATAATGTTACCCACAATTGCACCTCCTGTATCTCCCGCAATCGCTATACCATATCCCGGTACTTCAACCATTGTTCCTAAAGGAATCACAGAGGGGTCTACAGCGATACACATAGGGTTCAGATGGAGATTAATGCCCGTTGCTGTAATAAAGCCTAGTCCATTATCTGAAGCGTAAGCTGTAGCCGAAACGGTTAATGAAAAAGCTCCGCCGCTCGGTGGCGTCATTACGGCATTGTTCTCATCAGAAACTTCTGAATCCTCTGTCCTATCTACTGAAAGGGAATCTATTTTCGATTTATCTGAATCTCTATTGAGCACCACAGCCTTAACACGCATTTCGTCAAGAATACTTTGGTTATCTGTCACCTTGTTTTTGAGTAGAGCTATACTTTCCTCAAGTTTTTCTACCTGCTTCTCATAGTTAGTTTGAGCTGCTTCCAACTCGGTTTTTGCTTCAAGAAGCGAGAGTTTCATTTTCTCCAAGTTTTTCTGAGTATCAACCAAGGACTTGGCTTGAGCATCTTCTGCATGTAGGATAACTCTCAGGTTTGTCAGTGCCTGCACAGCTTCGTGAAAATCCGCTGCGTTGAGCATTATGTCAAGAACTGAAGGAAAAACACCGCCACGTTGCTGCATCGCACGCATTTGCCCCGCTACAGTCTCCTTCAAAGAATTGTATTTTTCCTCGGTTTTTTCAATCTCCGCAGTCAAATGTTCAAGCTTTTCCTGAGTCGCTTTTAGTTCAGTTTGTGAATCATTTGCTTTTGCATAAATTGCATTCACCTGAGAAAGTTCTGCGTTGAGCTGCTTTTGAAAGTTTTCGATGTTTGTCTCTATCGAACTTTCATCAGCTTGTGCAGTCTGTAAGCCCAAAGTAAGCATACTCACTGCTAAAAACAGTACAGCTGCTTTCTTTTTCCAATTTTTCTTTTTCATATTTTACCATTCTAACACAAAAGTAGTTCAGAAAGATTTCATATGCTTTACATGTGGTTATTTAAACTTAATATAAAACGCTTTTATTAATACTTCATCCCTTGACTTTTTCGAATTCTTATATGAGTCAGCAAAAGTTCGTGAGCTGCTACATTTTTCGTATATTAACATTCTTTTCATGAAAGCAGTCTGCTATGGCAAAGTGTACAAATAAAAATGCTCAAAATAGCTTTCTTCGCTATCATGAGCATTTTTCTATATTTTTGAGACAGTTGTACCAGCTTCTACCCTTTATTAACGGATTTCAGCATTGAGTTTTTCTGTAAGATTTTTTGTAATTTTAGCCATAGCTTTAGCAATTTCTTCTTCTGTCATTGTATTTTCACGACTTTGGAAAGTCAAACTATAAGCCATTGATTTCTTACCTTCTGGTAAGTTTTCCCCTTGATAGATATCGAAAAGCTCCACCTTACTTAAGCTTTTCACTTTGCTTGATGTGATTACTTCTACAATCTCAGCATGTGTCTTGTCTCTATCAACGAGCATGGCAATATCACGGTTCACAGCTTGTACTTTTGGCACCTCAACAAAAACAGTTTGTGCTGGAGCAAGCTCAAGCATCACCTCCAAGTCAAGAGAAGCCACGTAAGTTTCCTTAATGTCATAAGCTTTTGCTGTCGCAGGATGTACTTGTCCAACAAAACCAACTTGACGATTGCCCACTAAAACGCGTGCTGTGCGCCCGGGATGCATTTCTTTGATAGCTGAGTAAGCCTCAAAGGAGAGATTTTCATAACCTGCCAAAAGCTGTTCAACAATGGCTTTTGCATGATAAAAGTCAACGGCTACAGCAGCTGAATTATAGGTTTTGTCCGCTACATTCCCAGAAATGGCAAAGGCAAGATGAGGAATTTCCAAAGGTCGGGAATCTTCTGAATCTATTGCAAGGAAAATGTTTCCTACTTCATAGATAGCTACATCTGCATTTTTACGGTTCTGGTTGTAGTTGATGATATCCAAAAGTCCTGGAATTTGGCTTCCCCGTAATGTTTGACGGTCTTCGGTCATTGGTAAAAGTAATGAAGTTGTTGGTCCTTGTACATCGGCAAATTCGCGCGCTTTTTCAGAGCTGGTCAATGAGTAGCCAATGACTTCTGAAAGTCCAGCAGCCTCAACGTTGGTGCGCACTTTACGGCGCAATTTTTGCATGGCCGTTAACTCTCCAACTGTAGCTCCTGCAGGCAAAGTACTTGGCAGGTTGGCATAACCATAAATCCGTGCGATTTCTTCAACAATATCTGCTTCAATCTTAATGTCCCACCGACGTGATGGGATTTGAATGTGGAATTCACCGTTGTTTTCTTGAGTTTCAAATCCAAGTTGTGCTAAAATTTCTAACACTTTCTCCACTGTAAGGCTGGTTCCAAGAGAAGCGTTGATACGTTCTAAAGTGGTCTTAACTTCTTGGGGTTCTGGCATAAAGTCGTTTGACTCAACCACACCAGAAAGAACTTCACCCCCAGCAAGCTCTTGAATCATTGCGGCCGCAAAATCTAAAGCTTCACGGACTGTGCCTTGATTAATGCCTTTTTCAAATCGACTAGATGATTCTGAACGCAGCGCAAATTTATGTGATGTTTTTCGGATTGACGTACCATTGAAAAGCGCTGCTTCCAAGGCGACATTGGTGGTTTGCTCTGTGATTTCGCTGTCAAGCCCTCCCATAACACCACCAAGTGCTACTGGTTTGCCATTGGCTGTGATGACTATGTCTTCTTTGCTGAGCTTACGCTCCTGCTCATCAAGGGTCACAATCTTTTCACCGTCTTGCGCTTGACGCACTAAGATTTCGTCTGCACCAAATTTGTCAAAATCAAAAGCATGCAACGGCTGTCCATAATACATCAAGACATAATTTGTTACGTCAACGACATTATTTATCGGACGAATACCCGCATTCATCAGTGTATTTTGGAGCCAAAGCGGAGATGGGGCAATCTTCACATTTTCAATTATACGAATTTTATAGGTAGGTACTTGTTCTGTGCTTGCTTCCACCTTTACAGCAATTTTATCCGCAGCTTTTCTGTCGACCTCTGTTAGTTTTTTGTCTTCAAAATTAACTGTTTTACCATAGATAGCTGCCACTTCATGAGCCACACCACGCATGGACATTGCATCTGCACGGTTTGCCAAGATATCTGGCTCGATGATTTCATCATCCAAATCAAGGTAAGGAAGAACACTGTCGCCAATCACAGCATCTTCAGGCAGGATATAGATACCTTCCTCATGTTTCATCGGATTTACAGACTCAGGGATACCGATTTCATCAAGTGCACAGAGCATTCCTAGTGAAACGATACCACGGATTTTCCCTTTTTTAATTTTATAATTGTCGGCAATACGTGCTCCTACGAGCGCTGTGATTGCTTTAATCCCCGCTTTTACGTTTGGCGCACCGCAAACGATTTGAAGCGGTTCATCTTCACCCACATCAACTTGGCAAAGATGAAGATGAGTGTCCGGTACGTCTTCACAAGTCAATACTTCACCGACTACTATTTTTGATAAACCATCTCCAGGTACTGTGACACCCTCAATTTCAATACCAGACAAGGACATTTTTTCTGCCAAATCAGTGACAGGAATGTCATCAATGTCATTGACTAATTTTTTTAACCATTTGTATGATACTAACATTTTACTTTTCCTTTTATTCTGCTTTCTTCTGTGTTTAGTTCTGAAATTATTTTCCAAATTGTTCTAAGAAACGCAAATCACCTTGGTAGAATCCTCGAATATCATTAATACCATAACGTAGCATTGCGATGCGTTCTTGCCCCATACCAAAGGCAAATCCAGAATATTCTTTACTGTCAATGCCACTCATCTCTAAGACGTTCGGATGGACCATGCCGGCACCGAGAATTTCGATCCATCCGGTGTGTTTGCAGACGTTGCATCCCTTGCCGCCGCATTTAAAACAGCTCACATCCACTTCAACTGAAGGCTCAGTAAACGGGAAATATGAAGGACGAAGACGGATTTCACGATTGGCACCAAACATCTTTTGTATAACAAATTCAAGGGTGCCTTTAAGGTCAGCCATGGTGATATTTTTATCCACAACCAGTCCTTCAACTTGGTGAAATTGGTGGCTGTGTGTCGCATCATCTGTATCACGACGGTAAACGCGACCTGGCGCTATCATACGGAGACCGCCCTTGTTAAAGTCGTGCTTATCCATGGTACGCGCCTGCATAGGTGAGGTGTGGGTACGCAGTAAGACCTCATTTGTGATATAAAAACTATCTTGCATATCACGCGCAGGATGATCTTTGGGAAGATTCATGCGTTCAAAGTTATAGTGGTCTGTTTCAACTTCATAGCCATCAACAATTTCGTAGCCCATACCTAAGAAGATTTCTTCTATCTCTTCTGCTGTCTGAGTCAAAATATGACGTGTTCCTTTTTTCAAAGCAGCCCCTGGTAAAGTGACATCCAAAGTTTCAACGCTCAAAGCTGCATTTAGCGCTCTCTCTTCAAGCTCTGCCTTTTTCTCTTCCAGTTTCGCTCCAAATTCATCACGGAAAGCATTGGCTAAAGCGCCAATAACGGGGCGTTCTTCATTTGTGAGTTCTTTCATCCCTTTGAGAATTTCTGTCAATTCTCCTTTTTTACCCATGATAGCTGTGCGCAAATCATTTAACATTCTTTCTTCAACAGCAGCTGTCAAGTTGTCCAAGGCCCGCTCTCGCAAAGCTTCAATTTTCTCTTGTAAGTTCATTCTTTCTCCTCATATACTCTGGCGGTGATTATAAAAAGACCACGATTTTCTCCCCTATTCATAAGGAGCGAAAACCGCGGTACCATCCCATTTTATCACTTCGTTAAAGCTTATTTTAAATTTAGAATAAGGTGAACTTCAATCACTTTCCCGTGTGGTGTTTTTCAGTCAACGACACCACTCCCTTAAACGTTTCAGTAATCTACTCTTCTCATTCTTGTTATGTACTTATTTTAGCAGATTTCTTTGATTTGTCAATTTTTAATACGCTGCTCTCATTGTGCCTAAAGGCACTATTGAGAGACGGCAATTCTTATATGAATTGCCTGAGCGTCTTATTGGTTGCCATTCAAAAAAACATCGTTTGTGAATGGCATCGGCATCGCTGCTCTCATTTATGAATTGCCTTAATCCTCAATGAGTGACTTTCTCATCACGCCACTAAGAAAAGATGAAAAAACCTAGGAAAGTGCGAAGAGAAAGCAAAAAGCGAAAAATCACTCCGATTCTTTTGCATTAATAATAACGTCCACTGTGCTTTCGGTAATTTTCTTTTCTTGTTCTTTCTCATAAAACTCTAATAAAATCTGCGCTTTATGTTCACCTTGAAAATGTTCATTTTTCAGTGGAATTTCCGATACACCATATCCTGGATTGAGCAATTCTGAGCGGAAGAATGGCTCTGTTTCCCCTTCCCCTATCACCGAAAATCTTAGGCGTGTGTCATTTGTAGGTAAATTTTGCACAACTACTCTGCCAACTTTCCTATTCTTTTCCGCTTTTATTTCCAAAGATACGCGTACTCTTGCCGTATCATCGTCAGTAGGTACATCAGCTTCCTGCTTCAAGTCTTGTTCACTCATCTGTCGCGGCTCACTCTGAACGCTTATCTCATATCTAAGTGGAAAATGTCCGCTCAAAATCTGAAGAAATTTTCCTCCTGCCATTGCAAGAGTAATGAGTAATACTAAAAGAACAAGTAAAATCACGGCTCTTCTGGGCCACTTTTTTATTTTTCTTTTCTTGGCACCAGATGAGCGAGAGCTCTGCGAGGAGTGAGTCGGTTCTAAAACATGTGTCATTTGATCCAGTAAATTTTCTGATTCTGCAAATAATTCTTCATACTGACTTTGACTCATTTATTCACCTCCTCCTGCTTCAACATACAAACTTCAAAAGCTCACTTGCGTATTTCTAAGTCATTCGCTCAAAAAGCGCCTTATCAGCGCTTTACTTTTTTAGCTGTTTTTTAATTTAATTACTTCTAAATCCCAAGTTTCATCAGTTCACCCAAACGACCGATTAACTCTTTTGCTGCATTCTTCGTGTCTGCTATTTGAACATTGAGTTCCGTTAATTTTTGCTCTGTCTCATCCAGTTTCTCTTGACCTTTTTGCTCCGCTGCCTCAATAATTGTTTCTGCTTCTTTCTGCTTTTGAACCACATAAGCATTCGCTTCTTCTTTTATCTTTTCAGACTCTTTGTGCGCTTCAAGGCGTAATGCTTTATTTTCTTCCTCAATGCCACTTTTTACAACTGCGGCGTCTTTTTCCAGTTGTTCCATATCTTGCTCTGCTTTTGCTTTTAGCGCTTCATGTTCTTTAAGCATAGCTGCTTTACGATTTTCTGATTCTTGAGCCATTTTTTCAATCTCACGTCTAGCATTTACTTTGAGTTGCTCAGCTTCTTTTTGAGCCTCCTTTTTCAAAGTTCCCATCTCTTGAATCATCGTTTCAGCTTCTTTTTTCGCGTTAGCCTTGAGCTCACTGATTTCTCTCTCCGCTTTATACTTCATCTGGTTACACTCGAGCTTTGGAGCTATACTATAAAAGTAGACACAAATTAGTGTGTTATAATCTGTCTAAGAAGACACAAAAAAGAAAGGACTTT
>NZ_CALPDE010000021.1 GCF_943193185.1 Lactococcus ileimucosae | reverse complement strand
ACTCCAAATCAGAAGGAGGAAAACTATTTTAAGAAAACATAGCTCATTTTCTGTCTAATTATTTGACATTAGTCCATCCTCTCCTTATACCAAAAATAAGGACAAGATTTCTCTTGTCCTTGTAATAATGATTTTATTCTTAGTTCTTCATTTACTTTGTTATATTTCTTTCCTTACAAGTTTCCCCTCCTTATCTCTTTCTACACGAAATTTCTCTACAATTTCTTCCCTACGATAGGGTATTGCGGCTCCTGTATAATTGAAATGTTTATCCAGTTCCATAGAAACAAAATCAAATTCAGAAGTCACAGACCTTTCAGGTACATCTGAACAATATAAACTCACAAATCGATGCCCTCTCAATCTATAAACAATCATTTAATCCTCCAATTTTAATTGATATGATTTTCCATTTATTCAATGCATGGAACCTGACTAACAAACATATTCACGTTCGGTCAATAATTCTCCAAATTGCAGAAGACGCATTGTCTAAACTTTCTCCACAAAAACCATATCCAGTAAAATCCCAAACAATCTCCTCGCCAAGAATTTCTTCTGCTTGACGAACCAATTTATAAAAGACCACTTTACCTCGTGTCAAAAATTCATAGGAATCTTCAAATTGTCCATTCAAACGAACGATAGAATAAGCAATATTTTCGAGTTCCTTTTTATTTTCTTCTGTAAGTTGCTTCATAATTTCTTTTAAACCTCCAGTTTCATTTACTTCAAACTAAAAAGACCTGCCCTCTGACACGTCTTATTTTTATACTGAGTTAAAAAGTCTTTGACTCATCTCTAATTCTATTGGTATTCATAAGAACCTCCTTAATTCATCAAGGGAAAGTCAACCGCGCTGACTAAATACTTCTCTTGTTTGGATATATACATCTAAACTCTATCTCCTTTTAATCCAAGCCCTTCACCAAGCGTTCCCTCTCATAGCCTGTATATCATCCTTTTTCCTAATCCTCCTTTACTCTCATATACTTCTTCTCAATCACAGTTTTGCATAAAATGGTATAATTATCATAAGCTAGGAGGTAAAATGGAAATAAAAGAATTGGTTGACAAAAGCGTTAAAATTCGTAAAAGATACCATGAATTAGAAATAAAAAAACATGGTGAAAAATGGAGTATAGAAGAAGATTTATTAGCGCTCTCTAATGACATTGGAAATTTAAATAGACTTGTGATGACCCGATTTAATCGTTACTATGATGAAACTCCATACTCTTTGGAAGAAAAAATGGCAGAAAATATTTGGTGGTTAATTGAGCTTTCGAACAGACTAGATATAGACATTGAAAAAGAACTAGAAAAATTCTTATCTACAAAAGAAAAAATTTGACTCTATGTTCCACACTATTCACATAGTAATAAATATTACAATGCCTGTATAATCTACAAACAATCAATATATGTTCTCTCCAAACTAAAAGACTTGTCCTCTGACACGTCTTTTTTATACTAAGTTAAAAAGTCTTTGACTCATCTCTAATTCTATTGGTATTCAAAACAACCTCCTTAATTCATCAAGGGAAAGTCAACCGCGCTGACTAAATACGTCCCTGCTTCTTCTTGAACAGAAATTTTTAAAACCTGTGGTGTCACTGAATTGCCATTAAGTTCATAGCTTACTAAGACCATGTACTCCCCTTCTCCTCCCTCATAAATATCTGACGAAGTCACAGAAGACCTCATTTTTATGTCCTTATCCACTTTAACCAAGTACAGTTTCTTTTGTACCTCTGGGCTACAAAAAACCTTTGTGGCTTCATTGCGCTTGTTTTCTGACTCATAGTTATAATAGCTGTAAAGAAAGTCCTTGACGACAGCTTTGGCCTTGTCTGAGTCAAATTCTTCTGAAACAGGCTTTTTTTCCGAAGATTGTGGAGGGGATACCTTTTCCTCTGATGATTGCTTTATCTCTTTTGAAGAGGAAGGTATTATCTTATCTGGCTTTTCAATTTGAGAATTGCCACAAGCTGAAAGCCATAAGAGTGAAGTAACCCCTAATAGCCATATATTTACTTTTTTCATATTTCCCCTTTTTTATAAAAAAAACACCAGCTTCATGCTAATGCTCCTAGTTTCTAGAAAGAATTTCCCTTTCATATTTTCTTCGAATATGTCTAGGAATCTCTAACTTATACATTTTATCTAATTCGATTTTTTCTGCCTTTACTTCAGGAAGGAATTTAATCACCCCTAGTTCAATATATTCATTTAATTCAAGAAAGAACTCACTTCCTTCAAGCTGTAGCCCATTATTTTTTATAGTCGCTTCCATTACTTTACGAACTTCAAGATAATCAGAGTCTTCCATCAAATTTTGAAGAGCAGCCAACTCCGCAACATCCTTAAACTGAATAAAGATAATAATACTATATAACAATGTAGACAACACTGTTATAATTGTCACAACTCCTACAAGTTTTGGAAGCATTGCAGGATAAACAACTTTATCAAACAGGCAAAGCTGAATAGAAGTGAGCATGAGAAAACCAAAAATAAATAATGATTGGAATAGAGACAAAGGAAGCCATACCTTTGTCTCCTTTTCTTCAGTATTCATAACCACTCTCTGCTTTTCTTTATCAATTACAAAACCGTATTTCGAAGTATCGCCCGAAGTGATGCCTCTTGATATGAGTACAAGAAATATCCCCACCATAACAATAGGAAAAAGAGTTTCTACAACAGTATTAAACACTGGACTAGCTCTAAATTGATAATAAAACACATGTGAAAAAGCATCTATCATGCTGGCAGTAATGAAGTTTCCATTTGATATTAAAGAGTACCCATAATTAATGAAGAAGTAAAGAACCATTGCTAATACTTGTAACAATAATGCAAGTATTATTCTACGATTAATCTTGTTTTTTGAAGGCATTTCCCAACCAACTTTAATAGCTGTTATTACCCCACTAAAACTTATCACAACAAAGCTTCCAAATAACATGAATAGTATTAGGCTTAGTATAACATTTTTTAAAATTTCTTTCCCCTCCTTTCCAACTCCTCATGCTTCTAAAGAACACCTTTACTTTTTAGGCGGTATGGCAATACTTGTAATACTGCTGTCCCATGTGCGGTTCATTTTCTGCACAATTTGTACACCACCCACATTTTGTTCATAAGTGCTAAAACTATTACCTTTCACACTACTGATAACCCCTGTATGTCCATAGGGATTCTCACTGGCTGAACCTGCCACAGATCCGAAGCCCCAATTAATTACAGCACCTGCCACAAGATCGCTGGCTTTGGGCTTCATGATAACTTTCCAACCATGAGAAGTGAAACTGCTGAAATTATCTGAGCCAATATTAAAAGCACACAAGCCTTGAAGATGAAAGCCACTGATAGAATGTACATAGTAATCGGACAAGGCATAACACTGCCCAGAACCTACCTTCTTGCCTAAGACTTCATTAAGTAATTTTATATCCCCACCTGATGAAGCAGCCCCGTTAAAATAGACATACCACTGGTTGGCCAGCTGAGAAATCATTTCTATCTTGCTCTGTCCATCCGATAGACTCACCCCCTCATAGTAGAGCGACCAATCTTTGGCGGCTTGGACAGGGTCTTTAGACTTACTCAGTAGGTCCTTCGCCTTAGAATAAGAACCATTCAGCTCATAATCAAGGAGTTTCAACTCATTATCAAGGGTTAAGGTAGACAAGTCCATTCCCTTAATCGAGCCTTCCGCATGTATTCGATTGCCATTAATGAAACTCCCCCAACCCGACCACTGAAAAAGTCCCGCCACTCCTCCTGCAGGGTTAATGGCTTTGGGGTCAAGGTTACTTTCCCGTTGACCAACCGCAAGAGCACCCGAAGCCCCTTCTGGAGTAAAATGCTGTTCTTTCATCAAGTGCTGATAAGTTTTTGTCGCAACCTTTAGGGCTTCCCCCGTCACGGGAGGTGACCCTCCCCCTGTAATCTCTGGAACATCTTCTTGCTTACTTGCCCCAAATAAGCTACTCACAGCCAAAAGAAGCACAAGAAAGCCTAGAAGGCAGAAAGGAAGAAGCGCAGAAAGGAAAAGAAAGATTTTTTTCATATTACCCTCGCGCTCCATTCAAGTCTTCTACAGCTTGAGCCCATGCATTTTCTTGTTCTCTATGAAAGTCCTCAGGCTCAAAATCTCCGCTTTCCTCCTCCTCAAAAGAAAAAGAAGAGAAGTCATCTTCAAAAGAAGGCGTCACACTCTCCCAGTCATAGGCATCCTCCTCTTCTTTTTCTTCTTCTGGCCCTTCGTCTGTATAGGCATGGCGCCAATCGTAAGGTTCTTCTTCTGGGGAGGACTCTTTTTCTTCCTCTTCTCCTTCTTCTTCAGGAAGGACCACAGGAGGCTCTTTTTCCTCCAAAGGCTTGCCCTCCTCCAGCTCTTCTTCTTCAGAAGAAGTGGAGAACCCTTTTTTAAGCTTCTCCATCACACCCAAATGGCGAGACAAGCGTGGCGCAACCATACTTGCCCCTTGAAGCATGAGCTGTGGGTTACCTGTCGCATAACCCAGGCCTGCCAGTGTTCCGGCTTGCGCAAGTTCTTGGACTTTCTCACCTGTTTCATGGAGAGGGTCAGACACTGCACGGACAGACTCCCAAGCCCCTTGGGCGAGGGTCGAACTTCCTGTGACCGTTTGGGTGATCCAGTTTCTTTTTTTCCATAAGAAAATAAGAGCCACTACTTTAAGAATAAAGATACTCGAGAGGGTCACAAGATAAAGCAAGGCATTCATACCCGTAAAGAAAGAAAAAAGATTCCTGCCTTGATGAGGGTTGCCTACCACACTCAATACAATCCAATCAATTTGCGACATGAGGTAAAAAAGAAAACCTACAAAAACAGAAATGAGGGCAGGGGCGACAGACAAGGTAAAACTCTTGCCCAAAAGCTGAAAGAAGGCATTTCTAAAGGGAGGAATAAAGCTTAAAAAAGCCGCCAGAGGCGACAAGACAAGCAATAGGCAAAGAAGAAGGGTGGTCACAGAGATAATGGCATTAATCAGAGCCACAGGAAGAAAATAGACCAAAAGATTACCGTATCCCATGGCAACCGCCATCATTTGATAAGGCAGGGCATCACTGGTATTTTTAAGATACTTTAAGCCTTCCTCCCCTCTTGCCAGATCATCCACATAAGCCTGTGACTGGTTGGCTTTCTTATAGTCAAATGGTGAACCATCAGGCAGACTTCCACTAGGATTGCCTGTATTGGCAAAGTTGGCCGTAGGCTTAAGCACATAATTGACAAAGAAGTCCCCTGTCTCCTCTCCTTTATAGCCTGTCATGGCAGAAGTCACGACATTTTTAAAGCGTTCAGAAGTATCCTGCACCAGATGAAAGGCAATCTCTCCGCCCATCTGTGTCTTGGTCTGTCCGCCTATAGTGACCGTAAAGCTGCTAAAGAAGAAAAACATAGTCATGACGACAGAAAAATAATGCAAAACAGCCTGTCTGAAATTCCCCTTGCCGTTAAAGAACTGGTAAAGCAGGTAAAGCAAGGTTATCGTCACCAACCCCCAAGCCCCTGAATCTTTAGAAATAGAGCCATTACTTCCTCCGATAAAGGATACAAAGATATTTCTTGCGCTAACCAGTGCTTCATGTTGCACACGAGATAGAGGGCCTGAAATGTCTAAAAGCTTGACAATAAAGGTATTGACAATCACACCGAACTTTAAAAAGAAAAAAGGAATATCCACAAGAACCTTAAAAAGCACGTTCCAAATGTTGGCCACCACCTCTACTGGTCCACCACCAATGGTTTCTTTGAACAAATTATATTGCGCAAGACTGCCGATATAGTCCGTGAATTGCTTTTGAAAAGCAGTCATCATCTTCTCCTTTCTTTCCTAAATTTTGGCATAGCGTTTCTCCATCTGAGATTGTTTGTCTTCTTTTACGGGCGCAAGCCAAGCTCCCCATTGAGGAGGTACCTCGACAGACAGACGATTGATATTGCCAAAAACATCATAATACACACATTGTCCCTGATTGGTATTTTGAATCCACTTCCTGTTCTTATCCGTGACAGGTAAGCCCAGAGCTTCCAGAATATTATCCCCTTCCCCATTTTCAAAGAAACAGAAACGCTCTCCAGCACCCGTGGTATCTTCTTCAAACTTCGTATCATTGACCGATTGAGAAATAATCACCAATTTATTATTTTGAGAGCGACCCACACGCTTCATGGTCATCACAAGGCGGCGCCCAATGTTGGATTTCATCAAAACCCAAGCTTCATCGATAAATTCGATCGTTGCTTCTTCATCATTCAGAGAGCCAAAGCGCTGACAAAAGGCACCCAATGCATGCATGAGAATCATGGAGTGGTGTTCATCTTCAGAAATATCTTCAAATTTTGTGTGAGATTGCGGGAGTTCGAGGTTGGCAACTTCTAAAACGGTCGCATGTTCATCAAAAGACAGGCCTTTGGTTTTACCGTCTGAGAAGGCCAACTCTAAAAGCGAGCCATCCACTTTCTCAAAGAGAAACTCTCCAATTTCCTGCACCTCTTCTTTTTCATGATGCCGTAAAAGTTCAAGGACCTGCTTAAAGCCCACAAGTTCCCCCTTTTGTCTACGTTCCACAACTTCCTTTACTGCTTTTGAGATGGCCGTGATATGATTGCCGCTTAAGTGCCCTTTCCCTATCTCATAAAGCATTCCTCTTGCGGTAGCCAAAGCATCTTCTTTATCTAAGAAAATGATAGGGTCAAGCACACCCAGATTTTCCTTATTGTTTCTGTCCAGAGTGACAAAATTGATGGCTTGAATCATCTTCACCACGTCTGAGGGCGTTTTGGGGTCTCTTGCGATTTTTTCCCAATGCTTTCTTAAGGAACGCTTGGGATCGATATAGAGAATTTTCACCCGGTCCATCAAGGCATTCACAAAGATTAAGTTAGCAAGCACTGTCTTTCCTGAACCCGTTGCCCCTGTGATGATGGTCAACAAGTTTTTAGTGACCTTCCCTAAAATCCCCTCCTTATTGGCAAGCATAGGATTATAAAAGACAAAATTAAAAGAAGCACGTAAGGCTTCCTTCAGCGTATCCCATCTGTGATAATTGGTATCGACACGGCCAATAGGAAAACCAACTTCTGAACCACATTTTACGGTTGTGAAAGGCAAAAGTTGTGAAAAGCCTTTCGCATTGGTCACATGCGACCAGAAACGGGTCACAAGGCTCATTTTTTGCCCATACAACAAGCTTTGAAAGAGGTAAGGTTGGTCAAAGCGAGCACGAGACAGAGCTATCCCTAACTCATCACAGACATGCATGGCTGTTTTTACACGGACACGCAAATCTTCTTCGGTTTTAGCCATGACAATCAAAAATGCCCCATATTCAATAAGGGGTTCTCTACGTTCCACATCTTTTGCCATCTTGATTAGGGCATGTTTTCCTAAAACAATACGGTCATACAAGACATTGCCCGATAAGGCGGTTTCTTTCACAATAACTTTCAAACGTGCCAGCGCTGCCTTCATTTTACTTTTAAGCCCTGTCGCACCTCCCACTGTAGGAAACTGTGCCTTAATTTTAAAACCGACAGGAAAGTTAAAGTTTTGGACGATTTCTCCCATATGATTATTGGTGAGGATCCCCCTATTTTTCCCAAGAGGAAGAATAGAAACAAAGCTTTCTCCTTGTTGGGCCACAAATCGAAGTCGTCCCATCACGCTATTATAGAGCATGGTGTCTGTCACATTGATAGTATCCCTTGTTTCCATAACCTCATCCAGTCGATGGGGGATATAAGGTAAAAATTGTAAGCGTTGATAGTAATACGTTTGTTCGCTTGAAAGAGGTACGGCTTTCAGTGATTTTAGCTTTTGAGCCACTTCACTTTCTGCATACAGCCACTCTTTATACCAGTCCGCATTTATTTTTTTCCTTAAACCAAAAGCACGTAAAAACTTATGGACACGTTTTCTCCCTGCTTCTTGGAGTAATTCTCTAAAGGTCATGGCACGTTCTTCTTTCACCAAACGAACCGCAACCAGCCATACATATTTCGAGGGGATTTCTGCTTCTTTGACAAAAGTATGAACCCTCTCTCTCAAGTGGCGCGCCGCAACATCTTTGAAATCCTCATGGCAAGACTCTTTTAACTCCTCCATTTTTTCATCCAATAAAAAGTCTCTTGCAATAAGAGAACACTCAAAGTTTTTATTTGGAAATAGACGACGAACCGCACGTTCTGTTTTATGTTTGACCTCCTCTTTACTTTTATCATCAATCACGGAGGAAGCAAAATATGGCACGGTATAAAAACCAAAAGCCTCCCCCTCTTTTGTTAGAGCAATATTTTCATGAGTACGCTCAATCGGATATTCAAGTTGCATCCCACCCTCTCTTTCTTTTATTTATAAATTTGTTTTTTCAAATACTATTTTTTCAACTGGCATTTTCCTGCGTTGTTCATTATGGATACAGCGCTGATCCAAGATAAAATCTTTAAAGAAACGCACCGCCCCCAAAATAAAATAATGTACTTTTTTCCCGTCATATTCTTTTTCCACATAGAGCTTGCCTACACGCCATGGGATAATCACACACATCCCCACAGGCAAAGCAGGCAACCAAGTCAAAAAAGGTAAGAAGGGCATAATAAGGGCCAAGACAAGGAGAAAGGTCAAGGCAAAGACAAATAAAAATGGAAAAGACACTGGCGTTTGAAAGGTCCAAAACACCTTGCCTTTAATTTCTACACGTTGTATCCAGTAAGGGGTTTCTAATCCCACCGCATAATCCATATCCTCTTTTAACATCTATCCTCCTTTGACTGAAAAGCCCATGAATTTAAGAATGGCAGAGATAATGGTCCAACCGATAGAAAAAAGATCCACTCCCCGAAGCATGGCAATAGCTATGGAAATCACAAAGAAACCTGCGATAACCTTTATAATCTGTCCACCCTTCCAAGCCATAATCAGCCACAGACCACCAAAGATGATGACCAACTGAATGATTCCTTTCACAATTTGTTCTACTGTCATTTTGTATCCCCTCTACTGTTTTTATTTTTTAGGTTTTTGTTTTTGCGCTGTTTTAGGCGCTTTATCATTTTTTGCTTTTTTACTGGCTTCCTGAGCTTTGGCTTGTTTATCTTTTAAAGTTTGAATTTCTTTATTCAAATCTTTAATTTTCTTATCCAGTGCTTTTTGATTCGCCATAAGTGTTTGTGTCGTCGCATTTACACTTTCTGTGAGTTGAGCAACCTGTCTATTGGCATGAATTGCTGTAAAGCCTAAGAAAACAAAGAATAAGGTCACAACCACCGTAAAGATACGGTAAAGAAGATAAGCTTTACTTTTTCCTGTCTGCACAGGCTCGTCTATGGGCGCTGCCTTAGGAATACTTTCAATCTTATCCCAGGCACTTTCTCCCCTGACTTTTTTCATTTTGTCCTTTTTCTTTAACTTTTTCAAAGGCGCAACAGGAGAAGCTTTTTGAGGGACAGATTCTTCCTCCTTCTCTTTGACTTCCTCCACTGTTTCAGTTTCTTCTTCAAAAGGCTCTAAGACACCTCCTGCTTCATCAAAAGCCACAAGCAGCTTGTCCATTTCATCTTCCGTTAATGACGAAGCTACACTTTTAGCTTCTATCCCTTCTTTTTGAGCAAGAAAAAGGAGGGCTTGACTTTTCACACCCAACTCTCTTGCCAGTTTATAAATTTCCAATAGTTTACCTCCATCATTATTCATTAATACCTTATTTCTACCCTCTAAATTTTTGTTGGATATCCGCAATATCATTCAAACTATTGTTTAAAAGATAGAGCGTAGACTCAAGACTATCAATAGCGCTCAAAAGGTTACGCAAATCCTTTGAGCGATTGTTTTTTTGTAAAAATACTAAGAGATCATCAAACGTGTACTCTCGTTTTCTAAAATCCAATTTAATATCTACCGCCTTATCAAGTAGAAGAGATATTTCACTCGTTATTTTATGTATCATTTTTTCCTTTCTTGATGTTATACTTTCCGGAATTTTCACTTAGAAAAAATGTTAATCTTAAAGCGACACCTCCAAACACAGACACAATAAACACTCCAACAATCGGATACATCTGCGCTAATGCACAAAAAAGAGAAACAAAAATAAAAAACACAAGGCAAATCAAACTACAACAAATAAGTCGAAGACCTTCTTTTAAAATTTTCATATTGTTTACCTCCATTAATCATTAACGTCTGTATTAATGATTAAAATATGACAAAAAAACCACTAATAATAAACAGAACATCAAGTAGAATAATTATTCCTAAGCCTCTTTCAAGAGATAACTTATATTTCACTCCTCCAATCAAAAGAGTAAAATTCCTTTTTTCAAGATATTTAGCCAATAACATACCCAACCATAACATGACTTGAACCAGTAATCCTTCTACAAATTTATGATTAAAGTATTGTCCCACTAAACTTAGTAAAGTTAAACTAAAGAAAAAGACTATTGCTCGTTTATGTTGGTGTAATTTTTGTTTCATCTTATCTCCCTACCTTACGGACATAGCCATTTGAGCTTTGACGGTAGTCACGTATGGCTAAATCACGGCCAAAAGCTGAATAATCAAAATACTGTTCCAGAGTCGATGGTTCAAAACTTTCTAAACCGCCCATTTGTTCAACCACTTCATAGGCTAAATCCTCCTCATCATCAGCTTCTACAAAGTCAAAATCATCTCCCAGCTCCAGAACTTCTTCTAGAGTATAGATTTCTAGAATATCTTCAATATGGTCCATATGAGACACTTCTTCTAGCTTTACCTCCGTTATAACTGCCTAAGTTGACAATATATACTCTTGGCGTTTTTATACGCATAACATATCCTCCAATATAAAAAGCCCCGTCTTGGACAAGGCATTATTTTTATGATGTGTAACAACAATGAATCTTTCACTCGTCCATTATTCTAAATAATCACTCTTCATTAAGAAAAACTATAAGTATCAGATATTCTACTGCGAGTGCAATAAGCATTATTTTTTCAACATCAGACATTTTTATTCCTCCCTCCTCCATTCACCGCTTTTTAGGGTCAAATCCTTTTAGTCTTTTTGGTTTTTCTTAAGGACAGACTTAATTTTATCCCATTGCGCAAGCACAAGACCTACAGGCAAGAAGCCAAAGCCTGCCATACCCCACAAGGCGATTTTCTCCCCTGTTTGAGGAAGAAGACCCTTAGGACTTGGAGTGTTTGGAGCTTTCACTGTAAAGGTTTCTTTTTCATCATCCTTATTGTGATGAGAAATAAGTGGTTTTTCCTTGTCTTTTGGTTTTTGACCGTGCCATGCGTCCTCATAGAAAGTTATCTTGTGTCCCGCATATTTTGTCGCATCCACTTTGACGGGCACTTCCACAACACCTTTTGTATCTGTCGCCTTAAAGGTCAAAGTTCCATTCACATCAATAACCTTCTTCAAGTCATGGTCGTAGGCTTGACTGATTTTAACAGTATAAGTGTCCCCTTTGACTAAGCCTTCATAGAAGAACTTATCTTTAACTATAGTGCTTGACGGACTTATTTCTTTGTCCTGCACTTCTGTGTGTCCATCAGCTTTAGCCACCTTAACAGATTGAGAAGGGTTATTCTTATAGTCGTTTTCCTCAACAACCTTGTTTCCTTTCTCATCTGTGACAAGTTCAGTAACCGTGTACTCCTTGTCTTGGTCTTTCAAGGTATGAATAACTGGGAAATCCAACTGCACAGAAGCACTGCCATTTGTATCGGTCTTAAACTTCTTCTCCGCAATGATAGCTTTGCCTTTTTCATCCTTGACTTCTTGACCTGTACCTTTGTACACGACTTTACCCTTAAGGTTGAACTCCTGAGAAGCAGGCAAATTAGACATCTGAGCCATATCCGTCACACGAGCTTGACCTACACCCAGCAACTTATCGCCATCCGCCTTATCTTTGGCAGTGGTTGTAATGGTTGGTCTAGGTTTTTCTTCTGGCTTGTCTGTAAATGTACCAAGGTTCAAGTTAAACATGATATTGTTATCTTTCATGTGAGATACATCCACATCATTCGTAGAAATAATTTGACCTGTGACTGTATCCTTAAAAACAAAGGTATAGCTTGTAATTGTCCCTGCACTGTCACGGTTTGTGGTGTGGGTCACTGTAAAAGGATTGATAGGCTTCAAGCCTTTTGGTGTTTCTACTTCTGTAAACTCATAGTCTCCAAACACAAGGAGATTTTTGAAGTCCACCACACCATTTGTCGTGATACCACTTGCCTTATCCAGTACGCCTTTAGAAGTGGTTGTGACAGGCTTTCCTTTTGTATCATTAATAGGTCTTGCCTCAAATTTTGCCCCATTCAAGCCAGTAAGCGAACCATTCACATCCTGCACCTTGTTCCACACTACACCAAACATACCTACACGGTCTTGAGCTGTGGCTTCTTCCATGTAGTTTTTAGTGCTTGGATTGAATTTGTCCTTTTCATCAAATTCAACATCATACTTTTTCGTAGACAACTCATAGCCTTCTGGGTCTTTGGTTTCTTGCCAGTAAACCTTATCCGGATAATTCAGGTTTTTAAGTTTCACTCCTTTGGAAACATCTGTCATACGAAGGACAACATTATCACCTGCGACTTTTTCTCCTGCGACTGCAGTAATAGGATAGCCTTCATTGCCGTCTTTCCACGTCACCGGTTGATTGTTGGATTTATAGAAAAGCCCCCATTCTGAATTTTCCAGATGAGCTGCCCCTTGGGCTTCTGCCTTTCCTGTGTCGGCATCTTGCTTAAGCAGTGTAGCTTCACCCAAACCAATTGTTTTGATTTTTAATTTACCATCTAGTCTAGAGGGATCCGTTGTAGCAAATAGAGTTTGTCCTACAGTGCCATTAGGATTAATGGTGCCATAAATATAGCTCGGTTGGAAATTATCATCATTTCGATTTTTTATTTCAACCTTTCCCTCTTTCCCAATTGCCTTTGGGGTAGCTGAGACTTCAAGGCTATTGCCTTTACGTTGAGCAGTCAATCCCTCACTTGCTTTAATACGGTCAAAAGGCAAACCATAGCCTCCCGCATTTCCCGCAAGAACCCCTGCCTTATCTGTGGTTGAGGCACTTGAGCCTGCCAGAACCGTTAAGGGGTTGGGGTTAAAGTCTGGACTTTTAGAACTTGCGGCAGCTTGTTTAAGAATAGTGGTCGCATATTTTACTACTTCACTGATATCCGCTCCAGTGGACGCTAATCCTGTAATTTTATGTCCTCCCACAACGTTATTCAGTTTTGAAGTGTCCACTTCCGAAACTTTTGGAAGTAGCCCTGAAACTTCATTCTGACCTGCTTCAACCAGCCACATGGCAAATTGTGTCGCAAGGTTAATGTTAGGGTCTGCCTCCGCATTATTAACCTCTCCAATATAGACAATATTGTTCACCAAATTGCGTTGGTACTCCGACATTGACTGCCATAATTTATAGACCGCTTCATTTTGACCGGCACGTGTCGCCAAAGCCCCATTAAAGACATCTGTGAAAGGCTCCAAACAAAATGTGGTGACCCCGTTCACTTGCATGAAATTTGCGGAAGTGTCATGCCCATTCGACCATTTGACCGTCCCTGTACCTGTGAACTTATAATTTACGCCACCTTTTTCTGGCAATGAGACTGAGGGGGAGTGCTTGGTATTCAAGACATCTGCTTGTACAAGACCTGCGACTACACCACTTACTGTTACTACAAGCAAGGCACTTGTCACAAAGTGCTTGCCTTTTTTATGGCAACGAAAACCTGTCTGTTTTTCTTCTGTCAGTGCTTTTTTCAACTTTTTCTTCTGAAATTTGAACATCTGTATTTACTCCTATCTTTTTTTATTTTGCGCAAAATAAAAAGCCACGGCTTGGCTTTCTCTTCTTTTCCTATACCATATAGACACGTCCTTCCTACAATCCTTTTTATGTCTTGATTGAGGACAAAAAAAGATAGCCCTTAAAGAAACTATCTTTTTTCTACCTTTATTTAATATGCGCCATAAGAATGAGCTTCCCAATTTGTATTTGCCCATTGTGCTGCAGCACGTCCAGCTTCTGCCAAACTTGAAAAGCCACCTTGAGACCAAATTATTTGTCCGTCTTCATTCCTTACCCAGCCTGTAAAGCTTTGGGCAGGTGGTGTAAGACTACCTCCGCTGCCATTAGAAGACGTGCCATGATTAGAGGAGGAACTCCCTGTGTTAGGATTTGGCTGTGCTGGGGCAACTGCACCACCTGTCGCAGGAGCTGTATAGCTTGGTGTTGCAGGAGCTTGAGCTTGACTATATTGTCCATATTCTGGACTTATCCCTGTCGCAGGGACTTCTGCTTGTGCTTCTTGCGTATTATTCGCGGGCTGTGCTGAATGGTCCGCTTGATCTTGTGCTTCTTGAGCTTTAGCCTTTGACTCTTCTTTAGCTTTTTTAACCTTTAGCTCTGTTTTAACCTTGTCTAAACGCTTCTGTAATTCTGCTTTTTTAGACTTTGTCATTGCGTCTTTTAATGTATTGACCGCATCTTGAGCTGTCTTGATAGTTTGGTCTGTCTTCGCTTTCTCCGCAGCACTTACAGCCTTGTCTGCTTGATGAAAGAAGTCCCAGTTCTTACGCACTTTCTCTACACGAGTATTGAGAGATTTTTGGTCTTTCTTGTCTAGCTTTTTAATGGCTTCTTGAGCTGCTTTGACATCTGTTTCAGCTTTGAAAGTTTCTGCTTTTTCTGTCGCCTCTTTGGCAGAAGCAAGAAGTTTATCATAGGTTCGTTTGGCTTCTTGAGCTGTCTTTTCTGCTTTTACTTGCGCTTGATGATGAGCGACAAGGCCTGCACTTCCTCCTGCCAAAATGAGACAGGCAATACCTGCTATAATCCAATGTTTTTTTGTAAATTTCATAAATTTTAAAACTCCTTATTTATAAATATGTATTTTATTATAAGCTTTTTAATGTATTTTTCCCACTCTTGATAAAGGCTCTAGCTTCTTCTTTTTGAGATATTCTAGACAGTCTGCTAAAAATTCTGGAAACTCCCGCTCTCGTGCTTCTAAATGGATTTTAAGTCGAGCAATTTCTTCCTCTTTTTCTTTTAACATCTTCTTTCTCCTTATTATTCCAATATAATTTCTTGTATTCAAATATTTTTTATTATAAAATAACGATATAATTTTTATAGAAAGGTAATATTAGCATGGTTACAATTAAAAAAACTACTGCATCTCTTAAAGAAATTATTCTAAAAAGTATTTGGTTTGGTTTTATTGCTGGTATGATTTCTGGAATGGTTAAGATCGGTTGGGAAGCAATTCTTCCTCCACGTACTATTGCACGTAATTTAACTAATCCCCCACAACATATGATGGAACAATTCGGTGTCCCTTCGTCGTTAACACATTCCTATGTCTTATATTCAGAAGATCAAAAGGTATTTTGGTTTTCTTTGATACTCCATTTTACTTTCTCAATTTTCTTTGCGGCTTTATTTATTTTTTTAGTTCAATATTGGAAAAATATTGCCTTATGGCAAGGCGCTGCCTATGGTATTGCAATCTGGATCATTTGGCACATTATTTTGATGCCTCTAATGGGAACTATTCCAGCTCCATGGAATCAACCGTTTGATGAACATTTCTCTGAATTCTTTGGTCATATTGTTTGGGCATGGTCAATTGCAGCATGTACATATTATCTAATTGCTAAAGATAAAAAAGGGAATTTAGAAAATATTTGATAAAAAAGAGGACTTACATCCTCTTTTACTTTTAGCATATTTAATCTCCCTCCTGTAAAACCCACTTTTTACCTTTGTTTACATGATTTACCACCCTGTATGTGTCTCCATAGACATCAACTGCGACAATCCCTGTAAATCTCTTTTTCGCATAGCTTTTTGTGCTAATTTCTCCATCTAATACGAAAATATAATCACGTTCAATTCTGGCATAGGCTTGCATTTGTTCTGCGGTATAGAACTTTGGAAATGCTTCAACTTCTTGCGCATTTCTACGAGCTATACCTCTATCTATAAAATAGCTATAAGCTGTGCCATTCTCAAAGACGACAAAATCTTCTGGACTCACGGGCTGAATATCTTTTAGGCGCATTCTTTAAGTACCTCGTAACACTTTCTACACAGTAGTTGATGTTCTATTGTGGCAAGTGCAGTACCTTTATGACATTTTTCGCACAACACAACTTCTTTTTTAGTTTCCATATTCTAACTTGACCTCACATTCATCACAAAATTGATAGTTTTAATCTGGAATAACATCTTCTTTTGAAAGTGCTAGACCACATAATTTACATTTCATTTTTAGCTCCTTTACATATAACATATTGAATTTTAAAGTCTTAAAACCATAAGAACATTAAGAAGGGCGAGAAGAATTGAAAATATAATTTTAAATCCTTCTCCATATCCCTCCTCTCTAAGATAGATGATGAACAATATCTCAATAAATATGACAAGTATAAATTCTTCCAACATCTCATCCTCTGTCTAATCGTGACCTTGTTTACCAACAACTCACCTTTTTATTGTTAAACAAGCACAAGGAGTCGAACCTTGAACTTGTATGAACTCCGTCCTATTTTTTAAAGTTGAGTATTCACTGCTTTTTGACCCATGCCATAAGCAAGCATGCTTACCTCGTCAAGTTGGTTATTCACAGAGAAAAAGCTTCTAAGCACTTCATCAATAACCCCATAATCTGAGCCTGGCATTACATCACCATAAGCTCTAAAATAAGCCAGTAAGTTACTTGCGACAGTCCATGCTTCATCATATCTTTTGGTAATCATTAACTCACCAAGTCTTTGAATTTTACTTTGTGCCTCGTCTTTACTGTATGTCATAATATTTCCCTCACTCTTTCTTTGGTTTTTGGCGCTTTTCTTACATTTCAGAAGGCTGAAGGCAAAATCCCACCCTACTTATATTATGTTGTCGCCTTTTATTTTGCGCCACGACGAGCTTGCGCTTGAACTTCTTCAAGTTTTGATTTCAATTCATTGAAAGATTTCTTTGAAAAATTGTAAGAGGATGACGCCTTGACTAAGTTTTTAATCAAGTCATTGGTACGATTGGACACAATCTCAATGCTATCATCCAAAATTGCTGTGTCATTTTCAACTGTTCGCAAAACTTTACCTTTTCCTTTAAGCTTTTGAGCCGCTTCTTGAAAAGCGTTCCCTGCCGCAAAAAGGGCTTCAATGTCGTTTACTTCTGCCTGAAGTGCTTTGATTTCCTGTGAGAGTATTGGCATAATATCTTCTTCCTTTTCTTTCTATATTTTATTTTTCCCGCCTCTACTTTTGCCTTCACTCATCTGAAATGTTTTTATAAAAAATGCTTAGCCAAATATTTCTATAAGCCAGAGATCCACAAGTTTTTCTATAATACGACTGGTGCCGTCCGCATTGTAGCCTAAGCGTTTATCAAGACTTAAAAAAATCAAGCCTTGTTCACGGTGGCTTAAGGCTTGACCGCTTTGGACTTTCTCCTCTAAAGCAACACATTCACACTCTGATAAAATAAAATACATCCTCCTTTCTCAATAAAAAATAGAGAAGCCTTATTCCCTATCCGATAAACCACCAAGCGCACGCTTAAATACCACTTGTTCATTGCGCAGCTTTCTTAAATACTGGACAGCCTTTTCTTCCGAATCAAAACTTGCCAAGCGCCTAAAATCTGGACCATAGAGAGGATAGTTCCCACAGTAAGCCCTCACTTTCATCTCAACCACTTCATAGGATATTCTACCGTCATAATAGTACACTTGATGAATGGTAAAGCGCTCTAAAATAGACTTTCTAACCAACGCGACTTTCCTTTCATGGCAGAAGTTTAAAAATTTTTTGAATAACATCGTTTCTCCTTATACCTATTTATAGTGAATTAGTAAATTTGTTTACCCATAACTTCTTTTTTATTTGTATACAAACTCAAGGAATCTTGAATTTATTGCTTCTATCATTTAAAATAAATAAAAAATTTATTTTAAAGAAGGGCAGACACATGAACTATACTATAATCCACAGTTCACTTCATCCCTCTTACTGTTTAAAGTGCAAAAGAGTATTTAATCCTATCATTACAAATAACGGTTATCCTGCTCTTTTTTGTGCAGAATGCTGGAACAAATATCCTGCACACTGCCACCAAATTTTAAATAAACAAAAAATGAGGCGAAGATAATCGCTCTCTCAATAATATCGAAAAGAAAGCCGTGAGTTCTTCCACTGCTTTTTCTACTTCTTCTTCATTTTTGCCCACAGGTGCTGAACTTATCCCCGTATTGCAATTTATCAATACAAACCATTGAACGGCCAGTTGAGAAAGCTGTTCACGAGTAAAACAGGAATACTCTTTTTCTTTTATATAAGGCAAGCCTTCCCTTCTTAATCCCGATGGAATTTTAAACGGACTAAAGCCATCTATGGAGATTATACCTTGAGGAGACTCATAAAAATCAATACTCATTTCATAACGAGAATGATTTTTCCTCAAAGTTAAGAATTGCTTTTGAGCTTCAATTTCATTTTCTATTTCATCCATTTTCTTTCCTTTCTACAAGACAGCTTCCGCATAACCATTTGCGATTAAAAAATAAAGCGCTCCCCTATAGCCCAAAGGAAGCTCTCCTATCTTTTGATTTTTATATTTTTCATAGTAGCTTCTTCTTGACTCCTTAGGCTCAGAGGGAAAGAGAAAACCCAGTTGCTCCAATACATCCAAAGCAGCTTCTTCATCAAAGACCTGAAAATAAAGACTATCATAGACACCACTGTCATACTTGTTTATATCAAAACGATACTGGTTTAAGAAGAAACGCAAAAGCTTATCATGGTTGTTCAGTCTCTTTTCTTGAAGCTTACGAAAATGTTCGATATTACCTTCTATGACGTCCCTCCTCTAAGCAGCTCCAACTGCTCTAAAATTCTTTCATTGCGTTCTGTGATTTCCGCAGAAGCTATGATTTCCTGTAAACGACTGTCCCCTACTATCTCATCATACTTGCTTAACAGTAAATAAGTAGAAGCAGGACCACCATTTTCAAACCAGTGAAATATTCTGTTTACATCAGGAGCTTCTGGTTGTACTGTAAAATGAGTGGCATTCATTGTCCCCATTAACTTATACCAGTCCATATAAAGACCGCCTTCCGAATCATAAAAGGTCAAATTATCATTGATAATCTTGACCCCTTCTTCTGCTAGATTAAAGTTTGTCTCCACAAACTCTCTCACAAAAGCATTTGAAATTGCCTTGCGCATGATAATCTCATAACGATTTTTCAAACCATAAAGGTCCCGAATCGCTTCCACAGAGGTTTTCTCCTGTTCGGCACGTTCGTAATCTTTTTCATAGAAACGGAAAAAGAGATGGGTACGTTTAGAACCAAAATATAGGGAAAGCCCGTCATTGATTAAGCCTTCCCCTGTTCTTCTGCCCCCTAATATTGCCGCATAACTCTTTTTTCTCCCGTTCCAGCGCCCCTCACGGGCAGCACTCAAGAGCTGAAACAAATCAAAGTTCCCCTCTTTTTCATTGTAGAGTTCATCAAGCGCCAAGTCAAAACGGGTCACTTTCATGAAATTTTCATTGTCTGGGGCTTTTCTTAAGGCATAATCTATAGCATTTTTGAAAAAGTCATACCAAGTCTTTTTGCCTTGATGAAATTCAAAGTCATACTCCAACTCCCTACAAGCCTGTCCACTCATTTCAATCAAGACTCCTGCTTTAGGGTCTTTGTCATGGTAATAAACATTAATATGTCCGTAATTGAGAAAGAAAGGATACTTGTAGCGCTTGAAATCATTCAAATGAAAGTTCTCAATTTTTAAACCCAAGACCTCTTGTATCACCTCATGGACATTCAGAGTTTGAAATCGAATATTCACATAATCAATGGTCGCCACTAACTTATACCGACTGTCAAGAGGTTTATAAAAAGCCGCTTTTATCTTTTCCTCAATGTCAAGAGTCAAAGCTTTTTCTCCCTTCTCAATTTTACGATAGTAACTCAAAGAGATACCAAGAATATCTGCCATAAACTGCTGGGTCACATGCGCCCCTGTCCTTACGGCTTTTACATCAATTTGCTTGCCCACCTTTCTCCTTTTTATATTGCCCACACTCCAAATCGAGGTGACACCTCTTAGAGGTGCATGGTTACTGGTTTGGTTAGGGTAGTGTCACTTCTTACCCCCCTCATTAGCTCCTCGGGGGTTTATCGAGTGGCGGCTTGCGCCACCACTCCGTGCATACGCACGCTCACTCCTTACGCTGCGCACGGAGCTATGCTTACGCGTCTGCACGCATAAAATCTAAAGAAAGAAGAACAGCCCTCAAGAAGTGGAAACTGCTGTCACGCACTTCCGTTTGTGAGGGCAGTACGACCGTGGAAAATTGCTTGCCTTGGGCAAGTTGTCTTTCAGACAAACGGACAAGTCCTATAATTTCCCACCGCCGACTGCGAGAGTTTTATCCCCTCCTATAAAGAAAATCACTCCAAGTCCTCTTTAAAATTCTCAAAGTCCCTCTTGTACTCGGCTTCATCCGCCAAGATTTCCTCAATGGCTTCATGAAGTGTCAAAGCTCCTGCTTCTTTGGCAGAAAAGACCGACTGTAAGGCATAATAATCATCCTCCGTATAGGGTGCTTTTTCCCGAATAGGAAAGGCAGCCGCGGCTAAGCGCTCAATGACTGTTTTTACAGTCTTGTTGGGCTGCCCTAATTTACGGCTTAAAGCCGTAATCGTATAGGTTTTGTCTTCCAATTGCCCTGCTTCTGCACGCTCCAGCTCTACATTTGAGACAGGAGGAGCTTCAAGCTGAACAGCTTGAACGTCTTCCAAGACAGGAAGTTTTGCCAGTTCTGTGATAAAGTCATAGCCTTCTTCAATAGGCACAAAGGGACTATAGAACTCACGAGCCAGCTCCCCATTGTTTGCCACATAGCCACGACCAATTTTACCCTTGATATACTTGAATATTTTCTTTTCATTTTCATCCCCAAATATCATGCGGTAACCCATAGCTGTTAAGCGACCTACCGCCAAACGTTTCATGAAGTTATCACGTAGGGCGGTCTTTAAGTATTCGCCATCTGGTCTTTGCATGGCTAAGATAAGAAAGACACCTGAGGCACGTCCTTTTAAAACAATCTGTGTCACAGACTGAACCACTTCCTCATATTCTTGATAGGTCAGACTGGCGATAAAAGCTGCCCACTCATCAAACAGAATGAATTTGGGAAATAAGCCATAGTCTGAATAACGTTTACCCGGCTTATATTCCGAATGACTGGTCATGACATCATAGCGCTGATCCATAAAAACCACTGCTTCTCTTAAGCAATTCATCATGCTTTCTTTATCGATAAAAACACGGTCTTTAAAAACAGGAACATCTTTTAAACCTACAAAATCGGAGCGTTTAGGGTCACAAATATCGACCTGACCCACACGAGCCAAAGCTGAGAGTAAAGACATTAAAAGAACGGTCTTCCCTCCACCTGTGCCGCCCGCAATCAATAAATGTGGGTCTGCTTCATAGTTCCAGTAAACCCCATTCATGAGCTTCACACCTAGTTTCTTATCAATGCATACATCATTCACATGAATCCTGTTTCGCTCACCCTCAATGGCAAAGACATACTCCACATAAGACCTTTTAGCCAGAATCCTCTTTTCATTGATAAAGTTCTGTTCTTGAAAGTCCGCAAAGAAAGTCGTCTCAAGCTCCCCAGAAAGGGACAAGAATTTCTCTTGGTGTGTCCCCCCGTCAATGGGAAAATAAACATGCAATTCATAAGAGTTGGGTTGCTTCACATAGATACGGGCAAGCTTTTTCCGCTCCCGACTTCCCTTGTCTGTCTTGACCGTCACCTTATCCACAAGATTATGCTTAAGCAAATAATTCAACAATAAGCGTTTGTAATTATTGACTGAGAAAGCTCTAAAATTCTGGTAAGTGAACACAAGTAAAACAAAAGACAAAGAAAAAGCTACAAAAAAAATAGCTGCCAAAACAAGGGCAAGCCTTTTGTAATCCATAGCTTGAAACTCTTTATAAAAGATGAGACTGGGACTGCTTAAGAGAAGTCCTACAAGCCCCACAAAGCTTTGACGGTCATACCTGTTCCACAAATACAGACGAGCACCTTTGGACACGTTTTTTTGTCGCATAAGCTATCTATTTCTTCTCAGGAGTTTTTTCGGACTTGTCTTCTGATTTAGCAGTGACATTTGGAGTGGACACCGCACTTTTACCCACTTTTTCAATTTTTTCCGCACGGAACTTGACCCCGTCATAATAGTGTACACGGCTTTGTCCATTAAAAACGGAAAGCTCTTTCTCACTCCAGAAGAAGGCAGAAGGATGAACAAGTTTGACTTCATCTTCATAGTCCAGTCCATCAAAAGCTGTATCCGCAGGCATTTTAACTTCAATTTGTTCGCCCATAGCTTCAGAATAAAGCTTAACTTCGTAATAGTCCACCTCATCTGTTGGACGGCGTTTGATTTCTCCTTCTTCTGCTTCATAGTCTTCATAACGCAGTTGAGCTTCCGCAGACAAAAAGAGCAATTTCCCAAGCCCCTTGTCAAAGTCTCCAAATTCTTCTGTCAATTCATTTTGTTTTGTAAAATCTTTACTCAATTTCAATACCATACTTTTTCCTCCTTTAAGCCAGTTTGAGTGAATCCGCATAAATCACATATTCGTAAGCATATTTTCCCTTAGGTGTACGGTTACGCACCTGTGCAAGCTTGACTCCTGTCAAGAGAACTTCTTGGCGTCGGGTAGGCTTTGCGGCATTGCCACCTTCTACACGGATTTCAAAACCTTCTGGGTGCTTCTTACTTGTCGCAAGGTAACGGGTATAGCCTGCTTCAACACCACGCTTAGGCACAATTTCGATTTTTTTATCTACAGTGATTTTATCTCCCAAAAATTTTTGGGCTTGAATTGGAAATTTAATCATATTTTCCTCCTTAAATGTATGTATTTTGGCTAGTTTATGTCATAGCAGACAAGGTTCGGACACAAATATATTCTTTTTTCTCACAGCTCCTAAAAGAGCTGTAGCACTACAAAAAGCTCCCACATGGGAAGCCTTATCTTCTGTCAGTTTTTCTTTATGATGATTTTATTTTTTTAGATAAAACCTCCTTTTCTTTTATTCATGCGATAAACAGGAGTCGAACCTGTATCTCTTGTATCCCCCTATACAAGCGCCTTTCCTTTAGACCATGACCGCAAAAAACCTGCATGCTTCACATACAGGTCACATCTATTTCTCTCCACCTCGCAACGTACTTACAAAAAAGAAAAAAGGATTGGAAATTTTTAGGATATTATATTAAAAGAGAAGTTTATGGCAGAATGAAAAATAGACGCACAATAGCAACAAATGTTTAACGTCATTTCTGACGAGGTTGCCGGCAAGACTCGAACTTGCATTGAAAGATTGAAAAGCTTTCGTAATCCCCTTATACTACAGCAACAAGAAAAAAAGAGAGTAAATCCTCTCTTTTTTATAACTTGACAAGGTAAAAATAGTCCCCTATCATTATAAGTAAAAATATCCTCCTCTCCTTTCGAAAACCGATAAACAAAATGTTTCCAACCTAAAACGAAAGGAGAGAATATAAATTTTTTTGATGTATTAGAACTCCTCAAAGAGATATTCATAATAAAAAGAAAACAAAGATTTACTTTAAAGAATGTCTTGCATTTTTGAAAAATATACAAGAAGTCATTTGCATAGTATTACCGAACTTCATTTTAGTGCTTTGACATTCTTTTAATGTATCTCGTCGTTCTCTTTTCCATTTCGCATTCACTCAATATCTTCATCATACAACTTAAGTTGCCAGTAAAACAAACATTACTCTGGGAGTAACTCATTGACTTAAGTTTCTTCTTACTTCACATAAGAAGAACAAACACCATTCATTGAACGGCTCATTGACTTAAGTTTTTACTGTTTTTCAGAACAAGCCCTATCTATTCTTTCAGAAGGTCAGATATTGTCGTGTTGTTTTTTTACATTTTTCATTGCGTTGAGAAAAGGCATAAACACCTAAAACTCAACAAGGCATAGTGCCTTTATTCTTTTCTTTACGTATTTTTGTTTTGACTTCATTTTAAAGTCAGTTGAGAAAGCGTGGAAGAAATACCCTGAAACTCAACACTGGTCTTATCGTTTTTTGTTCGAGTGCCTCGTTACTCCCCTGTCGCCAAGGGCGAGAAAAACACGGACTTTCAGATAACAGGCTCTGTTTCACCAGGTCTGATTTCACATTCACACGGATACCTCTGCTAGTGCATAACGCCAGCATGAACACTATATCTCAAAGGGCAGTTTCCTGCCGTTTTTATACTCCTTCAGATTGACGGGTTCCGCCCAATTCTCTGAAGTTCGCCACACACTCCTATCTTTCATTCAGTAGTGACTTGTCGCAGTTGCCAGGAGCGCCCCACCTGCCCCATCTCTTTCATCTCTAAAAGAGATTAACGGGAATATTCAGTTGTCAATGAACAAAAATCACAAATCAGCATATCCATTGACTTTTCTCCTCCAAAACTGTTATAATAATAGTGTCTAAGTATTATTATACAGTTTTGCGAAGAGCTCCACTCGATGGGGCTATTTGCATTTCTTTTTAACCTTAACGGTTAATTATATTTTAACCGATACGTTTAAAAATGTCAATTGCAAAACAAAATCAGCCTATTAAAATATTTTTGCACATACATTTCATTTCTCTTTCCAAAGAGAAATTTCAAAAATAAGAAAGAAAGTTACCATGAATTTCTACGAACGTTTACAATCTCTTGCCAAAGAAAACAATAAATCTTTCAATCAAATTGAAAAAGACTTAAATTATGGAAAAAATACTCTTTATCGTTATAAAGTGCAAAATCCTACTCAAGAACGTCTTTTAGAATTAAGCAAATATTTTAATGTCAGCACAGACTATCTACTTGGAATAACAGATACTAAACAATTGACTTCAACTGAAAGTGAATTGTCTCAACTTAATGAAACTAATCAAAAAAGAGCCACTAACATAATAGAAAAGCTCCTAAAAGAACAAGAACCTCCTGTCACATCTGAAGAACTTTTTCCTTATCGCGTAATGGATCAAGCCCTCTCTGCTGGTCTAGGTTATGGCTATACAAATGAGTTGAACTATTCTACAGTTTACTGGAACAAAGAGGTAGATTATGACATGGCAACTTGGATTAAAGGGGATTCCATGGAACCCGAATTTTACAGCGGGGAAGTCGTCCTTATTAAAAAGCAAAATGTGCCAGATTACAATGGGCAAGTTTGTGCTGTAGACTGGGACGGTAATTCTTTTATTAAAAAAGTGTATGTGGAAGATGACGGATTTGTTCTCTCCTCCATTAATGATAAGTATGCGGATAAATTCGCTTCTTGGTACGAAGAACCTCGAATCATCGGCAAAGTTATTGCACATTTCGTACCTGTACCCTACTAATTTCAAAATTAAAAACCTTAGGACATTCAAATTCCTAAGGTTTCTTTTGTTCTCAGTCAAGGATAAAGTGTTACACAACATACTGATTTTACAAAAACTTACAAAGTAAAAGATTGCTAGGCTATTTAGCAATCCTTTATTTTATAAATTTTATTTCACTATCACTTAGCTATGAAGACTTTAATTGTTGCGCCAATTCCTGATCTCGAGCGACTATCTCCGATATTTTAGCCTTAATCTCATGTTCAAGATTTTTAAACTTTTCACTCATTTGTTTCACTTGATGGATTTTATGTTGGTAGATTTGCGCAGGAGTATCCACTATATTCTCATGAGTGAAACCTACCTCCTCAAGAGCTTCGTAAACTTCCCAATCCTCAAGAGAATCTCCAAATTCTCGTGCTTCCCGTACTGTTTCTTCCCATAATTTCTCTTGTTCTTTAATCCCATCTTGATAAAGTTTAATAATCCTTTCAGTTGCTGTTTCAAAATCATGTTTTGCTTCTTCAACAATAATCAAAGCTTCTTTACTGTCAAGATAAAATTTTTCATTGGCAGACAACCCGCCACCACTCTCAAACAATATAGCCCTTAATTGATAAAGTTTCTTCATCTGAATGTTAAAATCTTTAGTTGCATAAGTTCCATATAATTTTAGATATTCTTTAACCCGTTCATTTGCCTCGTCATTATCATCCGTAAAAGGATTCCAGTCTCCGTTTTTCTTTGCCCAGTTTTTGGCAGCTTCTTCAACTTGCTCTTTAGTCATATTAGGTGCAAAAATGCCATCTTTAGCTAGACGATCTAAATTCAATAAATCTCCATCAAAGTAGTTAGATAGGGTATTATGTTTTTCTATACCTTCAATCACCTGCACATTACCATATTTATTGTCACGATGAGAAAGTCCTGCCCAAGAATCATTTTGATAGCGCAATAATGCTTCAGGATGATTTTTTATCCATTCTTTTTGTGATTGTGTTAAAGTTTCAAACTGATTGTTCCCCCAGTCATCAAAGCTGGTAGTTTTAAATCCATCTATTCGTCCATGTTCAGCGGCCATTTTCATCATATAGCCCCCGGATTGGCTAAATCCCGCAACGTCAGTAATTTTCCCATTATATTTAGAAACTTCTTTTCTCGTTTGTTTTAAGAAAGCTTCCGCATCGGCATATTCTCCTGAGAGTCCTCCAACCCAAGCTTCAGCGGCAGTCCCAAATCCGTTTCGTCCAACCTCAGTAGGTGTATTCGTCCCAGCATAGATAACAGCGATATTATTATAGTCAGGAGTCTCATCCTCTTTGATAGGTGCAATAGCCATAGCATTCAATTGAGAATTGTCATCACTAGCACTTTTCTTTATAATTTCAAACTTTACTTTTTTCTCCTGAATCTCTAGAGTTAATTTTTTACCTTTTTTGTGAACAGTGCTTTTTGTTTTATCAATGGCTTTAGCTAATATTTCTGTTGTAATCTCACTACTCATCGATTCTACACCTCTAATATGTTAATTTATAAATGTCCAAATTATAAACAACTTTTGCTTTTTTGCTTCCATAAGAAGATTTTTTAAAATTCTTAAAATCTTCTTTTTCAGATGGAGTTAATTCATCAGTTGCATTTTCTAAGTCTGTTTGAATTGAAAAATCCGTATTTCTAGAATTTAAAGAACTAGATTTAACATATTTATTTAAATCATTATCATATTCTGTTTCATCGGTTAGAGTAAAATCCACAGAAAAATAGGTATCTTCAGATACAAATATTTTCACTGTAGTATCAACATAATTTCCAAATAAAGATGGACCTAAAATTGGAGAATTTCTATATTCTACACCAATCCCTTGCCATTCAATTTTCTCAATTCCTTCGTAATTTTTAACTAAATAGTCAGTGACATAATCTTGTATAAGTTTTACACCTTGTTGGTACTCTTTTTCAATTGTCTTTTTTTTCATATATCCACTCCCTCCGATAACTAAAATAATAGCAATACATACAGCACTCAAAATACTGGCTGATATTAAGATACTTTTTTTCATTCCTGCACCCTTCTAAAAATTTATTTCCCTATTTTCTGAAGTACAAGTAACCTATACAAAAATAAAACATTGTTTATTTTCTCACACTCTTATTTTATCATCCTGTTTTCTATGTTGTCAATAAATCTAAAAACTTTAAAATCAAATACACAACTTATCGTGGACTAACTTTTACAAAAGCTATTCGTACATATACTTCTTTTACTGCTCGGTTAATTTTTTGGTTAATCTACACTTCTGAAATCTTGTTCCCTCTTATTTACTGTGAGTATTTGTTACGCTGCGCCATACAACCATTTTATTTATTCTTACTTTGAATAGCAACTATAAATAATTTTAAACAACTGAAGCTCAACAATCCTTTATTTTATAAATTTTATTTCTATATCACTTGGCTATGAAGACTTTAATTGTTGCGCCAATTCTTGATCTCGAGCTACCACCTCTGATATTTTAGCCTTATCTCCTGTACGAGTTATTTCTCCATCTTTATACTTAGAATCTACACTATATGCTCTCTTGGCTATCTCTTGATAATTTTTAGGAGTGATTTTCATTCAATAACCTCAGTTTCTCCATTGCTATAAATCACTTCTAAATGATGTTCTACAGCTTTTCTACTTTTTATTTCTTCTAACTTATCTGATTTATAATTATTTTCATCTTTACCCAAATTAATTGAATAATCTCCCTCAGCTTCAAGCGACATATTATAAATCTCACCACCCATAGTTACTTCCGCTCCTACAGTCCAAGGAATCCCTACTCCTGGATAAGAACCTTCACTTATGAACTCCACCTTAGTCACATGAGGCTCTTTTTTCTTTAACGCCAATGCCGCCTGTCTTTGATTTTCTAAATTCTTTTCATGTGTTCGAGCATCCATATATTTTTTTCCTCCAATACTTAGAACAATAGTAAGAGCTATAGCAGTCAAAATACCAACTGAGATTAAAATACTTTTTTTCATTCCTGCATCCTTCTAAAAATTTATTTCCCTATTTTCTGAAGTACAAGTATTCTCTACAAAACAAAAGATTGTATATTTTTTCACACTCTTATTTTATCATTCTATTTGCTATATTGTCAATAAATCTAAAGGTTTCAAAATCAAATAAATAGTTTATCCCGGACTAATTAAAAAAATATACAAAGCAAAAAATTGCTAAACAACCAAAGCTCAGCAATCCTTTATTTTATAAATTTTATTTGTACACGTGATTCTTTCACGACTTGATTAATTTTTGATGGAGATATGTATCGCAAATAAGCACAGAAAGCGCGAACTACTCAAGATAATCTGATAAATAACCCCCTTCAATCATCTTATAATTGAATACTTTTCCAATATACTCCATAGCTTCAAATAAATGTGATCTATCACTATCCCAACCACGACCATCAGTTATATAAATAAATTCGTGGTTTGTTCTGCTAAATCGATTATGTAAGTCTTTGAACTCCGTTGCAGAAGCTTTTGATTTTGAACCGCCAGAATTAAAATTATTGACTTCAAATAGATATAATTTTCTACGAACGGGATTATAAATAGAGCCATCAAAACGCCTATTTCCAAATGTTTCATCTAAATCAAGATTATACCATTCTTTTATATTCTCTTTAGTTGTCTGTCCGTGACAAATCCATCCCTTCCTTTCAGCAATATCTTTCAATACTGTTTCAAGATAAAGTTCTCCCATGTCACCACTTCGGTTTTTACGTCCGTTTGAATCCATTCCAGCTTCAACGCCTACAGCATAATCATGAACCGACTTCTTTAGACCAGAACGTAACACCCAAGACAGACCACTGTCATGTAAAAATTTCAAATATGCATCAATATTTTCCTCATCAATTTCATTGAAATTAAGATAATAAACCCCGTCTATGTCTTGTACTTTCAAAATACGTTTTAAATAAGGTTTTTCAAACTTGTTATCTCTAATTCCTAATAAATATGGCAATAATAACAATAAACTAGAACGGCTACGGAAAAAATCATTTATTTCTTCATCGGATTTACCAATCAAATAATCTAAGGTATATAAATCAGGGCTATCATACAGTTCTAAATTCTTTTGAACATTTTCAAAATTGAACCAGTAGGAAGCAAGAAAACTCAGTGAAGATCTTGTTTCCATAAAGAAATTTAACTTTTCATTTGAACTTAAATTCAAATATTCAAACACATTATATTCCATTTTGTACCTCAAAAATTCACAATCAATAATTCATTTACTTTGCCACGCTTTTGAGCATCAGAATTAATCATTCGAGTTGCCCCAACTTCAACAATCGTTTTCGCAACTGGTTTATATAAATCATAAACCAGTTCAGAAGATGAATTTGAAACAATCACATAAACACCCCGATCGGTTAATTTTACAAACAAATCACGCAAACGAACTTGTTCATCATACCCAAATCCATCAGCAGTATATCCAGTAAACGACTCTGTTGGAGAAAGTGGAACATAGGGTGGATCAAAATAAACCAAATCACCTTGTTTTGCATTTTTCGTTGCGGTCTCAAAATCACCATGTAAAATTGAAATATCATTTTCATTCAAATAACAGCTGATATTCCTCAAATTCTCTTCATCAAAAATACGCGGATTCTTATATTTGCCATAAGGAACATTAAACTGATTTTTAGAATTCACACGGTATAAACCGTTAAAATTAACACGTAACATATAAAGTATGCGACCAGCCCGTTCAACATTTGACATTTTTTCAATACGTCCATCACGATCCGCAGAACGTAGGTCAAGATAATATTCTCTGCTGTCATTTTTCTTATGCTTTTTCAATTCATCAATCAATGATTCAACATCACTTTCAATAACTTGATAAGCTAAAATCAGTTCCTTATTATTATCATTGATAACCGCTTGTTTTGGTGCTAGTTCAAAGAATAATGCTCCGCCACCAACAAACGGTTCATAATAATCACCAAAACTTGGTGGTAACACTTTCAATAACTCAGGTAAAAGTTGACGTTTACCTCCAACCCATTTCGTAAAAGGTTTTAAATGTTTAGTCATTAACATTCCACTTCCAAAATTTCTACTATAATTTTTTATTTTGCTATTCTATTTTCTATACTGTTAATAAAACTAAAGTTCGATACCGGGATAAACCTTTATATCAGATAAAGCTTCTGCAATTTCATTAAAATTTTCTTTATCAAATAAATCGTGGTTTGTGATTGCTATGGAATCTAGCTCAAAAGTTTCTACATAATTCCTCAACCAATCTAAAGAAAACGTAAAATCCGAATCTTTAATACTAGCAATCGTATGAATGTGAAAATCGATTTTCTTAGTCATTATTACTCGCTCCCTCCTCCAAATGACCTATCTTCTATGATTTATTATAGCATATATTAATACCCCCGAAACTTACTTCGCTACACTCTAAAACGAACAAATCAAAAAAATTCACTCGCCAAGTAATAACTAAAATGACCATTCAGTGAGTTGTGGATATTTTTATCTATCACTTATCTCATTTTCCTTACTAATAAGATCATATCATAAAAGATTGCTATTAATCCTCATGTACCTGCTAATAACAATCTTTAATCTTTACAAAATAAAATCTCATCATAAACCAATTCTTACAAAAACCTACAAAGTAAAAAATTGCTAAACGACTAAAGCTCAGCAATCCTTTATTTTATAAATTTTATTCATTCACACACTTCTTTCGCTGCTTGGTTAATTTTTTGGTTAGCCTGCACTTCTGAAATCTTTCTTCCTCTTATTTACTGTGAGTATTTATTGCTCCATTCCATAGTCACATTAAATACGCCGACAGATTCGTCTCATGGTACGAAGAGCCTCGTATTATAGGCAAAATTATTGCACATTTCGTACCTGTACCCTACTAATTTCAAAATTAAAAACCTTAGGACATTCAAATTCCTAAGGTTTCTTTTGTTCTCAGTCAAGGATAAAGTGTTACACAACATACTGATTTTACAAAAACTTACAAAGTAAAAGATTGCTAGGCTATTTAGCAATCCTTTATTTTATAAATTTTATTTCACTATCACTTAGCTATGAAGACTTTAATTGTTGCGCCAATTCCTGATCTCGAGCGACTATCTCCGATATTTTAGCCTTAATCTCATGTTCAAGATTTTTAAACTTTTCACTCATTTGTTTCACTTGATGGATTTTATGTTGGTAGAGTTGTGTAGGAAAGGCCACAATAGCTTCATGAGTGAAACCTACCTCTTCAAGCGCTTCATAAACTTCCCAATCCTCAAGATAATCTCCTAATTCTCGTGCTTCCCGCACTGTTTCCTCCCATAATTTCTCTTGTTCTTTAATCCCATCTTGATAAAGTTTCACGAGGTCCATCATAGAAACATCAAAATCAATGCTGGCCATGGACACAACGGAGAGAGCTTGGGCAGAGTCTAGATATATTTTTTCATTCGAAGATAGACCTGAACCACTGGCCACAAACTTTTTCCTCAACTGCTCTAAAGCTCTAAACTGGCTACTCATCTGATATTCAATATAAGCTTGTTTTAGTTTGTGAAATTCTTCCAAAGATTCTTTAGTAACCTTCAATTCGCCTTTAGTAAAGCGATAGCCGCCCACATATGTTGAGCCATTATATCTACCTC
>NZ_CALPDE010000020.1 GCF_943193185.1 Lactococcus ileimucosae | reverse complement strand
AACTCCAAATCAGAAGGAGGAAAACTATTTTAAGAAAACATAGCTCATTTTCTGTCTAATTATTTGACATTAGTCCACTCGTCGGGTAATGCTTGTCTGACTATATGGTTCATGTTTTAACCTCAGCTGTTTCAAAGTTTTTCTTCTATTTATAAAGGTGCAACTTTTTCCTCGTCCTCCCACTTATTCAGCCTAGAAATAAATAAGCAACTGCAATAGATAAGACTATCGTAATGAAATCATGCACCAGTAATCCCACACTTAGATTTCTGTTTTTCTTTTCTAATTTTTCAACTCTACTTTTAAGTCTTTCAATTTCCATATGTTCTCCTCTGGATTCATTTATAAGTCTGCTTCTTTCTTGTTTAAAAACTTTAGAAATCTAGGGTTAATCCTTCGGTATAAGTTTCTCCTGCTTTACGATTCATACCGAAAACAAAGGCTATTTTTGGAACATCCTTCAAAACTTTACCATAAATCACGCCTGTTGCTTCTCCTTTTTTGTGCACTTTTTCCCCACTCAAATCGTTTGTATCCATCTCAATCGTCTGACTGCTCTTATTATCCAGCACTTGTGCTAATCTTATTCTGTTCTGGGCAAAGCTCTTTAGGTCAACCGTTTGATCTGTTTTATTGTTAAATCTAAATATAACTTTTAAAACTTGCTCACCTGAACTATCGTCTATTACTTTCCAATCCTGAACTGTTATGTCTTGTTTTTCTCCGTTTATCTGATGTGTTGAGCTTGTATATATTAACTGTTCATCTTTTAAGTTTTCTTCACTTTGTTCCACTTCTTTTTCTGCTTCATCTGGTTTTTTTTCAGATTTTTTGGATTGAATTTCTTCTTGTTCTCCATTTGAAGAGAGAAACGTATATGCTGCACTTGCTCCCACAGTTAAAAGTAGAGCAAGAGTCGTTCCTACAATAATCTTTTTCTTCATCTTTATCACAAATTTTTCCTTTACATATTGCACTTTTAGAACCATTTTAGCACAAGAGAAACATTAACGCAATGTAACGGATATTTAAAATTAAAAAATGTAACCAATGTTAAAAATTAAACAACTGTAGTTCAGATAAGACGGAAGGGAGGATAAAAAAGGAAGAAGGAAGGCAAATGTCGCGCAAATCCGAACTCAACAGCTAGCCCATAACCCCCATCACCTCTTACTTATCAAGCTGAAAGAAAGACGAATCTTCCTTTAGATAGTTTTTGCCTGATGTGAGGTCATACTGAATGATTTTCAACTCCTCGATGCGTTCTTGCTGCGCTTCATTTAAACTTACCTGAGCCGATAAAGCAGAGTTATACTCTGAGGGCAGCTCCCACATGATGCTTGATAAAAGTGCATAGTAGGGGGAAACTTTTGCATCTACAGTTTCAAGTAAAGCTGGCGCAAATTCTGCAGCGTTTAAATCGCCTTGCTTATTGCTTGCATTTCCCTTATTTGTCCAGATGAAATAATCCGTCTGATAAGCCTTAAAAGGTTCTGTTTTTAGACTCGGGTAGTCTGTTGGAAAGACGTTCGAAAGATGGTCGCCGTAAAAAACAACTGTGATTTTTTTATCCATTTTTTCTAATTCTTCCAAAAAAGCCTTTGTCTCTCTATCTGTATCAGAAATCTTACGCACATAGTTTTGTAAGTGTTTATTCTGCTCGCCTGTGTGCCCTTCACCCCTTGCTGTTAAGCTGGAAGAACCAGAATAATTTTCATAAGACATATGGTTTTGCATGGTCAAAACGCTAAAGAACTGTGACTGTGCAGGATTTATCTTATCTAGTACCTCTTTATAAACTTGTGTATCTGTCACATAGCCGTCCAATTTTTCCTGATTAATCAATATATTCGCCTTTTCCGTGTTTGATAGGGCATAAAAATGATCAAAGCCAAGTTTTTTATAAATCGTATTACGGTTATAGTTGGCTGCATTTTCAGGGTGAAGTGCAATCTTCTCTGGGAAGAAATTAGAGATAGCTGGAATAAACGGCATACTTGGAAAAACATCGGAATTAATGGTCGAGATGTTGCTGGAGTAGTTGACCATCGGAAGACCACTGAGCGATTGGGCCTCCATATTTGCTGTTCCACCTGCAAAACTATTAGAGTACATCAAGCCACCCGTTGCGCTTGCTTTTATCAGATCGATATTTTTCAGAGGATTATCAGAGAGCTTTGCACCTTTGATACGGTTAGGGTTTGATAGTGATTCACTTAAAATGTAGATTACTGTTTGATCTGCGATATTTTCTGAGCGACTCTGGTTGATTACATCAGCTTCTTTTCTGTATTTTTGGATAATTTCCTCAACCTTGGCTTGGCTATATCCCACAGGCTCCTCCATGGCTTCACCATAGATTTTCTTCAACCAAACATAGGAAAGCGACTTGTCTCTGGCTAACTTTGCTGAACCCCGCCATAAAAGACTGCCGTTATATCTTTGGACATATTGGCTCAGGAGAGGAAAGCTCACCTGCTCCTCTGGTGTATTGAGATGTTTAAAGTTCTGCATCACGGGAAAATAAAGCGAGAAAATCAAAAGCAGAGTGATAGCTCTTGTTTTCCACTCCATGATTTTTCCCTTGAAAAATCTTCTGCTTAAGAGGATTACTAGTAAAACAATGCCAAGTAAGACGAAAAGAGTCAACAAGATTAACTTTAGGTCAACAAAAGAAAGCAAAGACTGCATGTTGGTTAGCCAAGAAAGTTCTGAAACATATATCGGCTCTTGCCGCACCGAAAACTTCATGGCATTTCCTAAGCTAAATCCCCCAAAAACAAACATAATCACTGCTGTAGCAATCATATAGCGGTTAATCAGCAAGTAAATAAACATAAACACCAAGGTTAAAACAAAAATTTGAAATAGGCTTATCCCAGTCACAACATAACCGTAATACATAGGTCCTTCATCTACGCTCATTCCCGCTTGGATAAGGGAGTTAAAGACAAGTGCCAATAAAAGACTCGTTGTTAAGGCGAGTGAGAAGCTGGCTCTGTTACTTTTAAAAGCTTGAATCCCCCTGACAATAAAGAAACTGAGGACGCAAAGGACAACAAATACGAGAAGCATGTTTCCAAAAAGAGAGAGAAAGTCATCGCTCCCTAAAATATTTTCATTGGCATAAACCAGATCAAGTGGGGCCTCTGAATGTACCGGGCTAAATAATATATCCCAAATGAGACGCTCTGTCATACGGTCAATAAAGGCTAGGCTTACAAGCACTGCCATATAAACATTTTCGACCTTTATATCTGCCGCAAAATCCAAAACTTTCCACGAGCTTTGCTTATCTGGAAGACGCGTCACCAGAAAAATAGCTAAAAGTATAACAAAGACTAGAGGAAGATAAAACACCACTAAAAGCTCTAGATTTAAAGACTTATAGTCAAAGTCAAACGTTTTATTGTTGATATTTTCTGTCAAAATCATAGAAAGATGAAAGATATAATAGGCAAGAAAAATAACAGGGAGCACAAGAACACTCCTCCAGCTCAGCTTCCCTCTCCTTTCAGAATAATTTTCCTCTGGAGTGAGCCATATCTTTTTATTTTTGACAAAAACAAGACCCAGATAAGCAAAGCTTAACAGTCCCATCAGACGATAAACCACAACCACAACAGCCACAGGTGACGAATATTCCACCGCTTCAGGCAAAATATCAGAAAAAACCAAGCTGGATAAACCTATAAAAAGGAAAACCAGAGCTAGCGCTTTCAACACGTTATTCTTTTTCATTGTTACATTTCCTTTACAATATGAAATAGATTATAACATGCTCTCTAGTATTTACATAGGATTACGCAAAGTTTTTCGTTCTTCAAATAATTTTGAAGCGCCCATACAGATTTTGACGTTTTTTCCTTCGACATAAAGTCAAAACAAAAGATGCCCTGCATAAGGCATCTCCAAACTTATTTATCTCCAAACACCAAACGTTCACGTCTATCGTTCGCAACTGCCTCCACATCACTCACTTTATTGATGATGGCTGACGCAATCTCTTCCTGAACAACTCCGACCTCTGCCAGCCAAGCCGCATAACCAATAAGTGTCGTAAAAATGCTCATGTAGTCTATTATCGCGTACCGCTCTTTACTGGCAAACTCTTCCAAAATGTACTCTGCAAAAGAGTTCCCCGTCATTTGCGAAACGGGCAACATGTACTTGGCATACCATTCGAAAATGAAGACTGGCAAAATTTGCTTCACCCTTTCTTCCATATCCTTGTCTTGATAGTTAGGCACCCCTTCCTCTAAATACCGCGCCACCAAAAGTTGGTGCTTTTCAGCTGTCGCAGGTACAAATCTCCGTTTTCTCGTGCTCTTCGTTTGGAATGGCGCCGCATCTTCTGTTTCAATGGCTTCAACAACATTTTTTGAGAAATACTCTAAAACTTCCTTACTTTCAGGTCGAAAGACGCTCCTTGACTTGCCATAAGGTTTATAAGTGATGCTGATAGGAGAAAGTTTTTTCGTCTGATGTTCCAAGTTGTAGTTCATCGTCCACTGGTTCACACTTTGGTTAAAGGCTTCAACTAAATCTTTCATTGCAAACTTTACTGGAAAATTTAGACGTTTCATCCAAGATTCTAAGAGCTTAATCACCAGCAACAAACGTTGAGCTGCAGTTTCAAAACCAAGTCTAAGCGCATACATGGACGTATATTCATGTTTCAAAACCTCCAGTGGCGAAAAGAAAGCATCAGGATTCATCAAATCTTCCATGATTCTTGATAAACTTGAAAAAATTACAAACTGTTCTCGCGGATCTGTTATATCAAACTCTTCGATAAGTACTTTAGTACTGGCATGATGGATCACAGCACGTGGTGTATGAAATATCATTTCATGATATTGTGCCTCTTCATCTTCTTCTAAGTAAGAGCCATAATCTTCCTCAAACCTACCTTTAGAAAGGGAGTCACGCACAGACATTAAGTCATTGTGCATGGTTATAAAAGTGTCCACCATGGATTTAAAAGCTGTTTCATCATCAGAAATATTTTTAGCAAAGCCTAATTCTTTAAGCATCATTACTATGTGAATACCCAGTTGTATACTGTCTGTAACCTTTTGGATTTCCGTGTCGTTTAGTAATTCAGCAAATGTAAGAGAAGCAACTGCCGTAAAGCTAGCCATATCCATTTTATCCAAGGGAAGTAAGGTTAAAGCATAATAATAGCTCACAAGTTCTTCCGTATATTCAGCCACTTCCTCTGCAGCTAAATCCCTATAATTATAGTCAGAATAAGTCTCAAAGGCCCTTTTAGCAACTTGTTTAGCTATTTTCTGGTCTTTTTTCATTTGATCAAGACGGAAAATTTTTTCCCTATTCTTGGAGTCTTCAAAACCAAGTATTGTTTCACGGAACTCTTGCAACTCTTTATCTGTATAATATCTTTTCATGCAGTCTCCCAAAAATCACTTGTCATTTATTACCTGTCTTGAACGCTTCATACTTGTTCTTTGTATCCCCTTCATTTTAAAATTTTTTATATTAAAATCAAAATAATTTACTTCAAATTGACACTGTAAAAAATTGCTAGAAATAAAACTATAAAGCAATTAATGGTATTGTTTTGCTACAAAAGAATCAAAAAAGGTTGCGGGTTGAAGTCAAAAATGAGAAAAATCACTCAACTTTTCACGAATGAATATCGTGCTTGAGTGACTTTTCCTTGATGAATGCTGGTTCATTTTGAATAAATTTAGACTTTTGTTCTGACTCTATCTTTTTACTTTTTTACAATCAGTTTGATAGCTTGATTAATTTTTTCCTCATGCAGTTCAGAATCCTCGCTTAAAAGACAGTTCTTAAGATTTTCCGCAACAATCAGTCCAATTAAATTATCCAAACTTGAACGTACCGCAGTTAATTGGGTAACCACATCTATACAGTCCTTCTCGTTCTCCATCATGCGTAAAACGCCTTGGAGCTGTCCTTCTGCACGCTTCAGACGATTCATCATTTTTTTATCATACTTGTCCATAAATCCTCCAAAAATCCCTGCTTTAGTATCATTACAGTGGCTTATTTTTTTTAGAAATCAGATGAAAAGCTGCATGTTTGCTTTTTCGCTATCTCCTATAAATGTGGCAACACCACCATATTCCACGAAATCATAAAGTTCTTCTTTTTCGATTCCCATCAAGTCCATACTCATGGTACAAGCGACAAATTTTACCCCAAGATTATGCGCTTGTTCAATCAGGTCAGGCAGACTGTCCACATTTTTCTGCTTCATGATGGACTTAATCATACCTGTGCCCATGCCTCCCATGTTCATTTTAGAGATTTTGAGTTTGTCGGCACCACTAGGTAACATCATATCAAACATTTTGGCCATGCCTGATTTTTTGACTTTCTTCTTCTTCAAGACCGAAAGACCCCAGAAAGTAAAGAAGAGCGTGACATTTTTGCCATAGGCTGCTGCTCCTGTCGCAATAATCATCGAAGACAAGGCCTTATCCAAATCACCTGAGAAGATAACCATGGTTGCACCATCCTTGGTTTCAGTCAAGACACCTTGGGTGGGCAAAGTGGGGGACTTTACGACTGCCTCATGTGAACCTTTAACTAGGGTTGCGACCACCTTATTTCCTTGAATTTTGTTCTCTAACACAGTATTTCCAGTGTTTTTCGCCCAAGCTTCGACATCCGTAGAAAAGCCAAAATCACTGGCTTGAATCTCTAATCTCTGGCCTTCTTGCATTTTATCCATGCTTTCCTTGACCTTCAAAATAGGTCCAGGGCATTGCAAGCCACAGGCATCAACTTCAATCACATCGCTCGTTGAGGGTGGTGTATCTGTTTTTTTCAATGCCGTATCAGTCGGTTTTATATCAATCTGACGTAATTCATATGTTGCATGCTTATAGGTTTTATAACCACCATCGAGGTTCTTAACTTCATAACCAGCCTGCATTAAAATGCGTGCTGCATTATAGCCTCGGTGTCCTACTTGACAGTAAACATAAATGGTTTGATTTCTAGGAATTTCGCTTAAACGGTCACGAATCTGATTAAGCGGTATCTGTATACTGTTTTCTAGGGCGCCTGTCGCCAGCTCAAAGTCTTCACGAACATCTAGGAAATAAGCACCAGCAGCCAGAAATTCATCAACTTCTGACCACTGGAAAGTCCGCACTTTGTCATTTATCATATTATCCACTGTATAACCAAGCATGTTGACGGGATCTTTAGCAGATGAATACGGCGGTGCGTAAGCCAGTTCGATAGAGGCAAGCTCTGCCGCCTTTGCACCAAAACGCATGGCTGTTGAAATAACATCTATCCGTTTTTCCACCCCTTCTGTCCCCACAGCCTGAGCACCTAGTATTTTTCCATCTGGCGCAAAAAGAAGTTTCAATGCAATCGGAGCTGCCCCCGGATAATAGCCGGTGTGTGAATTGGGATGAATATGGACAGCATGGTATTCGATACCGTGATGTTGTAATAAACGCTCGCTATTTCCCGTACCCGCTGCGGTCAACTCAAAGACCTTGGCTACAGATGTGCCTTGCGTGCCTGTGTATGCTGCCGGGATACCATTGATAATATCGGCAACTAAACGCCCTTGGCGATTGGCGGGCCAGGCTAAAGGAATATTTGTCGGATGACCATTGACCGCATCAGCAACTTCAATCACATCCCCGATAGCATAGATATCTTGAAAACTTGTTTCAAGCTGCTTGTTGACTTTAATGGCACCTTTGAAACCTAGTTCAAGCCCCGCTTCTTTTGCCAGCGTATTTTCAGGAAGAACGCCAATAGATAGAATGGTCATATCTGTTGAAAGGAGCTTACCACTGTTCAAGAGTAACTCCCTTCCCTCTTGGCGAAATTCTTTCAAGCCGTCATTCAAGATGAGATTTACACCGTGCATATTGATTTGGGCATGCAGCATTTGTGCCATTTCAAAGTCAATATTTGGCATGACTTGTGGGGCCATCTCAACCAGCTGGACTTTGATACCGAGCTCAACCAGATTTTCCATCATCTCAAGGCCGATAAAGCCACCACCGATTACGGTGGCTGTCTGAACTTTATGCTGCTGAATAAAAGCTTTAATCACGTCCATGTCGGGGATGTTACGCAGGCTAAAAACATTCTTTGCATTGTCTAATCCTTCGATCGGTGGCACAATGGCTTTAGCCCCCGTTGAAATAATGAGTTTGTCAAAAGTTTCCTGATAAGATTCGCCCGTCTGATGATTAAGCACACTGACCGACTTTTCTGTAGGATTGATGGCTGTCACTTCTGAAAAGTTGCGTACATCAAGGCCGTATTGCTTATTCATACCTTCAACAGTTTGCAAAAGCAGATCATCGCGCTCTTTAATGACTCCACCAACATGATAAGGTAAACCACAATTTGCAAAGGAAATGTACTCTCCTTTTTCAAAAAGAATAATTTCATCGTCTTCATTGAGACGACGAAGGCGTGTTGCCGCTGTTGCACCTCCAGCTACGCCGCCAATGATTAAATATTTTTTCCCCATCTTTATACCGTTTTCTCTCTCCAAGCCATCATGCCGCCCTTAACATTGGTCACATCAAAGCCTTTTTTCTCCAATGTTTTATAGGCTTTTTTCGAACGTGCACCAGACTGACAAATGACATAAACCTTGGTATTTTCAGGTGCCGTAAAGGCTTCGATTTGACCCACAGGGAGATTTCTGCTTCCTTTTATATGCCCCCTTGCGTATTCTCCGGGTTCACGTACATCAAGCAACTGCGTTTTATTTTGCTTAAGTTTATCTGCTAATTCATCCGCTGAGATTGAGCGAATCTTTCCAAAACCAAACATGCTTTACTCCTCCGTTGCTAAACAGCCTGTCCAAGCTGAAGTTCCACCAAGTACATTGGTCACATCAAGCCCCTTGGCCTCCAAAAAATCGCAGGCATGCTCAGAACGTGCGCCAGACTGACAGATAATATAGCTGCCATTTTTAATTTCAGAAAAACGCTCTGTTAACTGACTCAGGGGAATATTTTTAGCTGTTGGTACGAAACCAGCTGTATACTCATAGCTTTCGCGGACGTCAATCAAAGGGGTATCACTAAGTAAGGCTTCATTAAGCTCTTGGATTGTAGCAGTTTTCATTTTCTCTCTCCTAAAGATTTTGATAAAACCATTATATACCCTATAGGGTATATTGCCAAATGAGACAACTTTGTAGAACGTCAACAATTTGCCACTGGTTCAGCGTTTTCTGTTCCCCTTGCAAAAGAAATTGCTGTAAAAGAAAATGAACCAAAAATTTCTGTTCTCTTGGTTCATTTTCATTGCTTTTATTGATGGATGATAAGGGCGGGGCGGACGCCGCCATTGGCATTGCTACCGTCTACTCTAAAATTGCCAAGCAGCCGACCAGGAGTGGTAGGCCAACCCACATCCCAAGCACGCCCTGAAGCACCAGGGGTACGCAGCCACCACCAGCTGTTACGTCCACCGACACGTGCCGCATGGTTTCGGAATGCCCTTTCATCAGTAGACAAGTGAACAACATCTGCCAGTGAAAGCGCAAAGGCTTGACGTGTTGAACCTCCAACTGCAGTTCTATCTGCTCTGACCTCATTAAATCTTTCTTCTTCCCATTCTGCTGGTATCCAACGATCACCAATCCAAGGTGCAACTGCCGCATCTTCAATAGCAGGAACTTCTGCTGGAATAGAAACAGGTTGCACCATAGCCTGAACAGCTGGCGTAAGATCATCATAGAAATCCTCTAAAACAGTCGGTTGATCATTAAAGGTCGTATTGCGTATCGCCTCATTCCGAATAATCATATGATTCCCAGAACCCATGTTTTCAAGGTAGCGGTACTGCTCCCCGGCCATGGTAAAGATACGACCCGGACGCATGGTCGAAAAGTCAAAGGCTGCTGGTGCACTGTCTTCGTTAGGCAGTGGGTTAGGGCCGTCATCGTACATCGCTCCGTTCTGGATGCCTCTGAGGAAGTCTGCCAGCTCCGCATGGTGTTGTTCCCCGTCATTGAGGAACTCCTCATGCTGGTCAGGGTGTACCAGTCCACTCTCGACATGAATCCCATAGTAGTAAAAACCGTTAAAAACTTTGTCCTCAATGGCAGCCGTCATCTCCGCTGCATCAAGCAGGTAAGAGCTGGCTTGCTCACTGTCCAGTCTGTTGGCCCAGTAAGCCCAACCTGTGTTGTGGTCAACCACCCAGAAGTTGCCTATCTTGTCTTCGTTAGGCAAGTTGCTCCACTGGTTCATGGTCATTGGCGCACGGTCTTGTTGTAAGTTTTGAGCAGTTTGGTTGGTCACTTCTTCTCCCGGCCAGATTGGACCACTGTTGTCAAAGCTGCCGCCTGCTGACCAGTAAGCATCAATTCCGTCTCCCGGGTGTGTCGCACCGTCTGTGACCGCATCTGTAGCGCCGTTCCCTTCGATCCAGTCCCGCGCATGTCCTGCCGCTGCTGTTCTCTGGTCAAGATTGTCATGGTTGAAGGTGGGCATATACCATGGGGCATCTTGACCGGAACGTTCCCAACCGAAGATGAGGCTGGCATACTGGTCAAAGGCATTTGAGGTATTGCTATTTTCTCGGTCATTGATATTGCCTGCACTTGGGATCCATGTGGTCCAGTTTTCTACATCGTCACGGCTGGTCCCTGCGACTAGGGGCGTGAAGTTGGCTTCATTACGCTGGCGGGTTTCGAGGAACTCGGACAGGCGTATCCGAGCCATGATTGGCCGTTCCCCGTAGTTTTCCACGAAGACGTCCTTGTTTTCGGTGTCTCGGTTGTAGTAGTCGTGGACACGGCCACCGACATTGATGGCCACTTCATTCAACCGGTCATTGATGGCCCGCTGGTTGAAGGCTTGGAAGGCGAAGGTGCCGCCTACTGCGAGTAACAAGAGCGACAGGAGTGCGAGGTTGCGCAGCCGCCGTTGCTTTTTCTTTTCTGGTGTCATAAACTCCTCCTTTGGCGTAACATTTACTTTTAGTTTTTCATTACAAGAGCATTTCTAATGTTACGTTTACTTTCTGAGTCTATAGTATAAAAAAAAAAAGGTCAAATGAAATGAGTGTTTGATGAGAAAAAATAGGCGTTCAATAATCTTATCAACTCAAAAAAGCGTCAGATCTACTCCATCTGACGCCAACCAACAAGGAAAAGGCAAGAAAGTTTACAAGAACTGTTTGTATGCCTATCATGATTCTTTAAAGCTACCCCACATTTCTTTTCAGCGAATGCTCAACTAAAATTCGTCGGCACCATACATTACTAGAGCAATTCCGATGATGGATAAGAGCAGCGATAAAAAACCATTCGAAAAATAACCGTTAAAAAGACAGATAGCAATACCCAAATATAAACTAGTTTTTTTCATTAAAATCTCCTCTCTTAAACCTAAGTTCATCCCTGAAAAATCCAGAACAAACCAGAATTATATATGAAATTCTAACAAATTAGAGTATGTTCCGCAAGCAAAAAATTCACGTTAAAAAACGTGAACTTCTCTTTCAATAATAGTGTTAGATTGAGTTAGGCTGGTATTTCATTTTAGGTACGCGGCACATCACTAAACAGTAAGAGCTTCCAAAGCTTTACGCTTGAGCCTTGAGAAAAAGTTTCAGAGGAAAGAATGCTCTAACTATTTTCTTTGTGCCAAATGATGTTTGAACCAGAGCATAAGCGCAGTGAACACAGCAGCAAAACCAAGGGTTAGAAATGCGATGTTTGCTGCCTCACCTGTTGCTGGTAAAATTTCTTTTTCTTTTGCTTTTCCTTCACTGCTTTCTGGGACTTTCTCATCTTTGGCTGTCACGCGTGTATTCACATTCTCTAGGGTTTTCAATGTGTAGTTATGCGCATCTGATCCCGCTAAACTAAAGATTTTTGCCATTTGCTCTGGTGTCAAGTTATGAAGCAGAACGCCTTCACCAACTTCAGCGCTAGCATTTACTCCGTCTAGGCTATGATTGCCCGACAGCAGATGTTGGAAATCCGTATTGGCATTAAGCCTCACTTCATCGCCTGAGATAACTCCCGGCACTTCTGCACGTGTCAGTGCTTCATGGTCAAAGGCTAGGGCTGTCCAATCTTCAGAAGTCAATCGGGAATTTTGTAAATTCATCGTCGCCTGCCCATTATACTGGCGTTCTAGCCAAACTTTACCCGTATAAAGTAAGGGACGAGGAGTAATCTCATAGTCTGCCTGTGCAGCCAGTCTCCCGGGGAAGTTTCCTGAATCTTGGCGATGGCCTGTAGAAGTTTGCAGAGGTGTGAGTTTGGAGACGGCACGAATCTCATGCAGAGCTACATCATCTGCCAGAACCAAATTGTTTTCGAGGTTTAAGGGCTGCCCATTCAGGGTATAGTCAAACTCGTTGAGCTGTGCGTATTCTGGTGTAAACAAGCTCTTGCTGTCTCGGACTACTTCCTCGCCATCGTACATTTTTGTCTCTTTATCTGTACCAGCGATGCTGTAGTGCGGAAACGTGTCTTCCTCTGGGCCAAAGCCAAGGACAGGCCAGTGCTGGATAGGGCTGGTGATTTGCGCAGGATTTCCTGAAACTGTCGACCACTTCCAAGCTGTCCCCATGACCCACGTCAAGTTGACATAGGAATTTTCCATGCGTAACTCACGTGCGGAAGCTAGACCCCCGTCTTTTTCACTGGCATTATTGATATGACGGTCTAGAACTTCACCATTGACCTGCATATAATCCCAGCGATAGATATCGGACATCGTGATATGTGTTGCATTACCGACAACTCCACCAACTTGTCCTGTACCAGTGACTTGACCAATAGCTACAGCATTGCTGAGGGTTGCCGCAAAGTCTGAACCACCGATAAGGCCTCCAACATTGGAAGCACCTGTCACATCACCTGAGGCATAGGCATTGACGACAGTTGTACCATAGCTGCCTGGAGAAAAAGAGGTTGGAGACATTGAACCAATCAAACCGCCGACATTGTTGCCTGTCGCTGTCACATCACCAATGGCATAAGCATCATTGACTTGGCTAAGCTGTGTAGAGCCATAGGAATTACCGATGAGTCCTCCCGCATTATTAGCGGCTGTCACATCACCTTTTGCCCAGTTACGTGAAAGCGTTGAGTTCTCCAATCGACCAATCAAACCACCAACCTGACTTTGGGCGGTGACATTTCCTGTTGCGTAGTTTTGCTCTAAGATAGAGCCTGTGCCGGCTTGACCAACCAAGCCACCAACTTGATAACCTTCTTCATAACTGCCAGAGGTTGGGGCTGATACGTTTCCTGTCGCAAAACTATTCGATGTTGTCGTATGAGCTGTTAATAACATTGGCTCTCTCGTTAAAACCGATAAGCCCTCCAACACGGAAAGAACCAGATGTACTGTCTCCAGGATCTATTGCTGTTGTGCCTTGAACACTTCCTGAGGAAGTTGTGTCTGTAATGGTCGAAGCCCCAAGACGCGCAAGGTCTTCTTGATTATGCCCAATCAAGCCCCCAACATATCTTCCAGAGCCACTAACAGTGACATTTGCACTGCTGGTTGCTACTGCCGTATTCCGGCTAAGGCCGATAAGACCGCCAATTTCTGAACTTGTACCAGTAACAGTGCCTGACACATGAACGTTAGTCACTTGGCTACCTATTAATCGTCCTGCTAAAATACCAAGCTCTGTTGAGCCTGAAACAGCTCCAATCGTAAGATTTTTGAAACTGGCATTTTCTGCAATTCCGAAAAGCCCTAGATAAGAATCAGAATTTACTGATAAATTACTGATGGTCTGATTATTACCGTCAAAATGCCCTCTAAAATATCCCGCACTGCTATCCCCTATCGGTGTCCAGGGGGACGTGAGTACAAAACTGGCTGTCAGTTTATAGTAGATACCCTCTGTGCCACTATTTGGCAAATCATCTCGAATCTGGTTGAGCTGAGCTTCATTTGCAATCTGGTAAGGGTCTGTTTCAGTTCCTGTACCAGCAGCATAGGCCGATATTTCGACTCCCTCTGCTTTTACTTCCTGACTCTCTTCTACGTCCTCTTTCACTTTTGGAACAGCTGCTGCACTTTCTGTTTCCGTTTCTACAACTTCCGCCTTCTCAGACTGCGCATTATCGTCCTTTTCTGTTGGCTCTGTAGCTTCATTTTGCACTTGATTTTGTAAGATATCTTGACCTGTTGCAAATACAGATACTGTTTGCCCCAAGATTAATGTCGTCAAAAGCAAGCCTGACAAAATTTTTTCTTTTTTCATTTTAACTCCTATTCCAAATCATTCACTTCTCAAAAATTTCTTACTTTACAAAATGATATCAAAAAATCATTTATTTATCAAAAAGATTTTTCAACTATTTCGAAAGTAAAAATTCAATGATAAAAATACAATGGCTGATAACCATTGTATTTTACCCTTGAAAATCTTAAAGTGAGCAACTGGAAACTACTCCTCTGAGTGAAGTATTTCATAAGTCATCTGCAAAACTTCATCGGTATATTTTGGAAGTTCTTTATAAACTTTTATTAATTTCTCATATATCTCTACATTTTCAGCTTTTGGTGCAAATACATTTTTGACTTTAACCATTTTTTCAACAGCTTGGTCATAATCAGGATAAACACCTAAGCCAACAGCAGTATTAATGGCTGCGCCTAAACCCGCTGAACCGTTAATCACGTTACGCTTAGCTGGTACATTAAAGACATCCGCAAAAATTTGCATGAATAAATCTGAATTTGAACCCCCACCTACGATAACAATTTCTTTGAGGTCTTTTCCAAGCTCTGCGGTCATCCCCTCACAATTATTTTTCATCGTATAGGCAATGCCTTCCAAAATTGAGCGATACATATAGCGATAATCATGATGAGCGTTAAAACCAAGCATAATCCCGCGTTTGAAAGATTCCCACGGGTTTGCTAACCAATCCACGCTAGCCTTTTTTCCTTTATTTGACTTTACAATCTGACTAAATATTTTTTCACTCCCAGTACGGAAAGAGCGACAAGTATAAGCGCGCCTAGAATATAAAGAGAAGTTTTTCCTTTTTCACCTGTCTGCGGAAGACTGTCTCGCTCTTTTCTAGATTCAAAAGATACAGATGTGGCGGTGTATTGAATTTTCTTGATGTTATCCGATGCTTTATCTTTTTCAGATGCTTTGCTATCTTTAGTATCCTCATTTTCATTTGATACAACAGCTACTTTTTTCCAGCTGGCATAGAGTGTTTTATCGCCTTGTTCTTCCACTGATAGGGCTTCTATTTTTTCGCCATTTTGATCTGTCCAGCCTATGAAAGTGTAGCCTTGACGCATAGCTTTTTCAATGCGAGGGATACCTTGTCCATATACGTAAGTATTGGGATTTTGGTCAGAATTTTCACCACCATTTAGAATGTAGTTTATTTTATAGGTGCTTGCTTGCCAGTTTGCATAGAGTGTTTTATCGCCTTGCGCATCTGTTGAAATGTTGGCAATACTGTTTCCCTCCTTATCTGTCCAGCCTGTAAAAATATAGCCTTCACGTTGCGGTCCTTCAAAGTTACTTATGCCGCGACCATAAGTGTATGTTAGAGGATTAGCAGGATGGTTAATTCCACCATTGAGCACATAGTGGATGTTAAAACTTAAACTTTCCGGTTTGAATGTCAAGACAGCAGGCTCAGTATAAATTGGTTCATTATTTTTTGAACCTATAGGTGTAACTTTTAAGCGGTATAAACTTCCTTCATCTGGAATGTCAGAAATAAAATCGAGTGTTTTTCGGAGGGTATTATCGCCTCCTGAATTCGTCAGACTTTCAGGAATATCATTAAAGGATAATCCCTTATCTTTACTTCTCTGCCATACCATATCCACTGTTATTTTCTGAGGCGAGGATAAATTCACCTCAGATTCGAAATGAGCAGCGCCTCCGGGGACTAAACCAAGCTGATCCTCAGGGTTAGAGCCCCTTACTTGCCCATCATATTCGTATTCTACTAAGGCGGGCACATTAAAGTTGAACGCGTGCCATTTATTAGGGTCGCCATTATATGCCCTTTCCTGATATAAGTTAAAGGGGATATTTTGTACAAGATTAGGCGTTAGTCCAGCAACGTCTCCCAGTAAGAACACTGGTCTTGTTTTCAACAATGTAGGGTCATTTCTGAGTGCACTTAGAGGCATAAAGCTAGTTGAAGTTCCGGTCATGTAGATTTTAATTCCCGCAGTGCCATTCAAGGCTTGACTTGTATCAATGCTGGTAGAAGTGTTATCTATGAGTGGATTAGGAAGAGCCCAAGCTTGTAAAGTTTCATCCCACTTATAAGCCCCAGATGCAGCGGTAACTCCACCAGAATCTGTAATAGTAAAAGTAGGTGAATCCATATAAGGAATCACATTAAGCAAGCGATAGTCACTATTGGGTAGTTTAGTAAACGCGAGCGTTCCCTGATAAAGATCGCCATCAATCGTACTTGTACCGGGTGAAGGAATATTAAACGATGCTTTAAACAAGCTGTTGGAAGCACCTACCCAAGACATATGTGTTGTGTAATCAAAAACATAAATTTTATCTGCAGTTGTAACTGCTCCACCATTTGTTGCGAATACCTTACTGGGGAATGTACCTAAAAGAGTAAAGAGCACTATCGTGACCGATAAGCTACCGATTCTTCTTAAAGAAAGTACTTTGTGTAGTATTTGATATTTTTTCATTTTTATTTTCTCCTTATTTATGCATGTTAAAAAATAACAAGATTTCTGTGATAATTCTAAATTTATCCCTCCTTTCTAAAAACGTTGAAGTTGTGCATGAAAGGCAAACTTACAGCCCTTTACCCTTCCTTAGAATTAGAATGAATACAGTTAAAAGATAAACCCACTCTTTTTCTTTTAAATCTACTTTATTATTCTTTATACCGTTATATTATAATAAGAAATAAATTAAATCAATGTTTCACGCGCTATAATTGTCTATACAAATCATTTGTTTTGCTATAAAAAATAAGGAAAGGACCGTTAACCCTGTATCCAAAGCTTCATTTAAGTTTCATTTATGAGAGGAAGTTCGATAAATCGAACCGTTACCCGATATACTTTCACTCTATAGCTCTTTTTTAGTGTCAGACTTTTCCTTTATCGCCTTACCTTTTTCTGACCTTTACTCACTGACATAAACCTGTTTTGTTTAACCGTTTTAAACAAAATACTGCTCGTTTTAATTGCGAATTGTGTGATTCCATAAAAAAAGAGGCCCCAACACCCTTCTTCTGATATATCCATTCCTACTTCAAAATATACGCCTCATCTTATTTGCTCAAAATTATGTTTAAAAATTTCTCGTAACTCTAAGGCATTTATTTCTGATAGTATCTTTAAAGTTCTACTTACAAGTTTCATCCCCATATTTTTATCTTCGAACTTATAAATCCAACATCCTTTTACAAAAATAGAAGATATTCTTATATAGGTATCAAACACAAGCATTAGTTTATCTAATTCTTTTACTAACTTTTCTGAAAAATTCTTTTCCTCTCTTCTAATCAGTGAAAGGATTGTTCGGATAACTAACCTAATCAATAGATTTCTAAATTCTGTGATTTCTTTTAAATACTGACTATTCTGAGATAAAATTCTTTCTATAAGATGATACAACAAATCTGGATTAATTTCTTCTAATGTATTGACTAAAATATACATTTCATAACTGTGCCAAACTTGATAAGACTGGAGCTTATTTTCTATATAATTTATTTCGTCAGGCGAAAGATTTGTATAACACGCTTTTGCGGAGAGGGCAATGACTTGGTTTTCTTCCATGTCGTATTTTATATTTTTCAGATAAATAGCTTTGAGTTTTTCTTGGTCATTGCTAAAATAACCTTTCTCAATTTCCTTAAATTGAGAGAGCCAGTAGTCTTCCTCATCATTATTTATCATCAGCATATAAGAACGAAAAGTCGTATGCATTTCTTGTAAAGCAAGGTCCAGTTTATCTAAAGAAATCATTGATTTCCCATTTTCAAAATAGGAAAATGTTGATTTTGATAAACCTACCCGTTCAAAATCACTTAAAAGCAGATGATGCTGTAAGCGTAATTTCTTGAATACTTCTCCATATTTTTTATAAATCATCGCTCACTCCTCCTAAAAAGCTGCATCCCTCATGCCTTAACAAATAAAAGAATATATTTTGGTGAATACTCGCTAATGTTCTTCCCATTTTCATTAAATTTTCTGCTTTTTATATCTCTTCTCACTCCTCATTTTATCATAACAAATCTAGCTATTACTAAAAAAACTCTCAAATTTAAAGAAATTGCTGCACTTAATATGTTTATATCCTGATTTATTGTGACGCATTTGCTTTGGATTTTGTCCATTTTACAGCCTCTCCTTTCAAATATTGGTATATGGATATTCAGAGAATTGTGCTTTTTTCATGATTCAACTTCTTCAAAGTTTTTAGAATTGTTCGATATATTTGTTAATAATAGTTACATTAATATAGATCTCGATTTTTCAAAAAAAGAGGGACAGCCATTGTGACTGTCCCTTACTGCTTGCAAAAAAATTTTGAAATGGCTCTATATCAACGTTTATTCCTCATCCATAGACAAAACGGAAAGGAAAGCTTCTTGCGGAACTTCTACTGAACCAATCGATTTCATACGTTTCTTACCCGCTTTTTGTTTTTCAAGCAATTTACGCTTACGAGAAATATCGCCACCGTAGCATTTAGCCAAGACGTTTTTACGCAAGGCCTTGATATCGCTACGGGCAACGATTTTTTGACCAATAGTTGCTTGGATAGGCACTTCGAATTGTTGACGTGGGATGAGTTTTTTCAACTTTTCAACGATAACTTTCCCTCGTTCATAAGCGAAGTCCCTGTGGACGATAAAGCTGAGTGCATCCACTTTTTCTGAATTTAAAAGAATGTCCATCTTCACAAGGCGTGATGGTCGATAGTCCGAAATTTCATAGTCGAAGCTGGCATAACCGCGAGTTGATGATTTGAGTTTGTCAAAGAAGTCGAAGACGATTTCACTCAATGGAATATGATAGATAACATTGACACGGTTAGCATCAAGATAATCCATGGTCACAAACTCTCCACGTTTGCGTTGAGACAGCTCCATAACTGCACCGACAAATTCATTAGGCACCATAATTTGTGCTTTTACAAAGGGTTCTTCGACACTATCAATACGGGTTGGATCTGGAAATTCGCTCGGATTAGCTACTTCCAGCTTTTCACCATCTGTTGTATTGATATGATAGATTACGGAAGGCGCTGTCATGATCAAGTCCAAGTTAAACTCACGTTCCAAACGCTCTTGGATAACGTCCATGTGCAAGAGGCCTAAGAAACCACAGCGGAAGCCAAAGCCAAGTGCTTGTGATGTTTCAGGTTCAAACTGCAAGCTGGCATCATTCAGCTGCAAGCGCTCAAGGGCTTCGCGCAAGTCATTATAACGGTTAGAATCAATCGGATAAAGTCCACAAAAGACCATTGGATTCATCTTTTTATAGCCAGCTAGGGCTTCGGCTGCTGGATTGTTCGCTAAAGTAATCGTATCACCAACACGTGTATCTGCTACAGTCTTAATCGAGGCTGCCAAGTAACCTACATCCCCTGCCATAAGAAAGTCTCGTGCTACTGCCTTTGGTGTAAAAATCCCCACCTCAGTCACCATAAATTCCTTACCGTTTGACATCAGTTGAATCGTATCGCCCACCTTGACAGAGCCATCGACAACACGAATCTGGAGGATGACACCACGATAAGCATCGTATACTGAGTCAAAGATTAAGGCTTTGAGCGGCGCATCAACATCACCCTGAGGCGCTGGAACTTTTTCAACGACTTGCTCCAAGATTTCTTCAATACCGACACCTGCTTTTGCTGAGGCGAGAACGGCTTCTGAAGCATCAAGACCGATGACATCTTCTATCTCTGCACGTACCCGCTCAGGATCTGCTGCAGGAAGATCAATTTTATTGATGACTGGCAAGATTTCTAAGTCATTGTCCAAAGCCAGATAAACATTAGCCAATGTCTGTGCTTCAATCCCCTGAGCTGCATCGACGACAAGAATAGCTCCTTCACAGGCCGCTAAAGAACGAGAAACTTCATAGGTAAAATCGACATGTCCTGGTGTGTCAATCAGGTGGAAAATATAGCTTTCTCCATCTTTTGCCGTATATTCTAACTCGATAGCATTCAGTTTAATCGTGATGCCGCGTTCACGTTCCAAGTCCATACTGTCCAAAAGCTGGGCTTGCATCTCACGTTTCGAAACCGTTTCTGTCAGTTCAAGGATACGGTCAGCCAGAGTTGATTTCCCATGGTCGATATGCGCGATAATTGAAAAATTACGGATTTTTTCCTTGCGCGCGTTCATTTCTTCTATATTCATCATCATTTCCTTAATAAAAAGTCTATTGGTTTCATTTTACCATATAGTTAGAATAAAAAACAATATGAGTTAATAGAGCCTTATATGCTCTGTTTCTTGAAATGACCCTAGGGATAAGCGTGAATAAAAACGAATCAAGTAGCACTCAAAATAACAACTTTGCCAAACGTATGCTTTGATTTATTGAGGTCTTTTTTGTACCGTAATCATAATGCAACGTGTTTTAAAAGAGTACTACTATGCTACAATGGCTAAGTAGAAGTTTACGGACGGTAGCCTAACTGGAGGTGAGGCTTATGAAAAATTGTAGGCGATAAGCTCAAAATACAGAAAGGCGACAAATTTTGTCGATACTATGAAGCTTTGTTACTCATGCTTGCTTTTGCAATGCTGGTGCTAACATTGAACAATAGCAACAAAAAAATAACGTCCTACTTTAGATGGGTGACGTTATTTTAACACAAAAACTTGGCGACCGTTCTTAATACGGCTGCACGGGACTGGTGACAGCCAGTCCTTTTTCTCACCCTTATTATAACACCGTCATGTCGTAATAGTCAGAGAAATGAAAACACCAATAATTTTGTTGTAAGAATAAAAAAACCGTCCTGTTTTAGGCGACTTTTTAATCATCTTTTTATAAAAAATGTGGCTTATTTCTCCTCTAAATTCAGTCAAAACGCATAGCTTTGAAATTTTCATTTTCTTGAGGAAATTCCTGTTTTATTTCCCCAACCTGTCCGACTTCGACAGTAATTTGTCCTGAGATAAACTCTGTCAAATGCCCCCCAAAGGTCTTGTCATCACTTAAAAAATGTAAGTGAGCGCCATCACCATACAAATCTTCTAAAAACTTAGGCGACCAAATTCCAACAATCGTTCCCGAAATATTTTTTTCCGTGAAATATGGCTGTTCAGCCAATATTTCCAAATAATCCTTCGTATTCTTTGCAGGTTTCGAGCTAATTTCCACAACATCAAAATGCCCTGTCATTTTTAGACTGTAGGCTGTATTGCGCGTTGGAAACTTTTCTGTCAAGTCATGCAAAGTCTGCATCGTCAGTCCATTGACCTTATAAGTCGCAAAGGGTTGGTGATCGAGCACTGCAACATAAGGCAAAGTCTCTTCTGGCTTAACTAAGCGTACTTGATTTTCAGAATTGCCGTGATAAGCAGTACCATCAATAATAATTACTTCTCCATCAGCTCCATCCAAGGTACCAATGCCAATTTGTCCGTATTTTAAAGCTTCTCCAGCAGTTATAGTTCCTTCGTAAAATCCACCATAAAGGGTATTGAAAGAACCATGCTGAAAAATCGCACTCATTTTATTTATAAAACTTTTAACCATAAAAGCATTATAACATATACCCTATTTTTTGTCATCTGTTTTATTTATAAATTTTACCGCACTTTTATGGATTTTTTTTAAGATTAATACCTTGCTGGCGTGCTGCAAAAACGCAGCCGCAGTAGCATTGACGGCAAATGTCGTATTCTTTACACATCTCTACGGAGCGTTTCCAGCCGTTGTTTTTCTTGAAATCACTGGGTAAATATTGGACAGCATAGATTTTTTGCATGTCCAGACCAATCTCATTAATAAGCTGTCCGTTCTTTTTAGGACTCAGTGTAAGAACTGTACCAAAGTAATCATAGCCAAGTTCTTGCGCCTTTTCTGCAAAAATATCTAAACGCATCTGGAAGCAAGCTGTACAACGGGAAGCTCCTTCTGCTTCATCTTCCAGATTGTGCAGCCTTACCATGCTCATAAATTTATTTGGTTCGTAGGGCGCTGCAAGAAACAGAACATTGTTTCCTGTTCTTTTATTAAATGCCTCAACAAAGTCTTTCTGAATCCTTTCACGACGCGCGTACTCACTTCGCGGGTGTATGTTGGAATTTGAAAAATAAATCGTCACTTCAGCACTTTGACAAAGATACTCTAAACTATAGGTCGAACAAGGGGCGCAACAAGAGTGCAGAAGAATTTTAGGACGAATATTTTCTGCTTCCCAACTTTCACGTATTTTTTGATAGATACGATCATAGTTAACTTTTTGATGGGGATTCATCTTTTCCAGTATCTCAGTGGCATTTTTCATGCTTTTATTTTAGCATATTTTACCTTGAAAATTCTGGAGGCCCCATCACTTCATTCTTTTTTAGATTTTGAGTTTTAATTCTTATTTTAGTTCTTACTGATGTATATTATGCTGAAAGGAGAAATTCTCAAAACGCCTACAACCGCTCTTAGTTATAGGTATAAAGGCTTTTTTATTTATTTTTTCGATAGATTTCTTTTCTCCAAAAAACTCCCCTCCTCCCGAGGAAACTTATCCTCTCATCGTTCATAAACTATGGTATAATATCATATTATGAGTATGAAAACTTCATTCGCAACCTTAGTTGGAAAAAGTTCACGTTTGATTTTGGAGAAAATTTTTAAACGTGGCAGCACTTTGCCAGGTAAGCTTGCTTTAAAATTTGATCCTGAAATTCTGACCAGTTTGACAAAAGATTATGAAATTATCGTAATCACAGGAACAAATGGTAAAACATTGACGACAGCCTTGACAGTTGGTATATTAGAAAAAGCTTTTGGCAAGGTCGTGACCAACACTTCTGGTGCTAATATGATTACAGGGATTACTGCGACTTTCTTAACTGCGCCTAAAGTTAAAAAAGGTAAGAAAGGTTTTGCAGTCTTGGAAATTGATGAGGCATCCTTGCCAAAAATCACGGAATACATCAAGCCTTCCCTTTTTGTTTTCACAAATATTTTCCGAGATCAGATGGACCGCTATGGCGAAATTTATACAACCTATGACTTTATCGTAAAGGGAGCGGCCAATGCGCCAGAGGCAACTGTCCTACTCAATGGGGACAGTCCACTCTTCCACTCTCGTCCATTGGTAAATCCTGTCAAATATTATGGTTTTGATTATGAAAGTCATGAACCCAAACGTGCCCACTATAATACAGAGGGGGTAGTCTGTCCAGAATGCCAGCATATTTTGGACTATAAACTGAATACTTATGCGAATCTCGGAAATTATATCTGTCAAAACTGTGGCTTTAAACGCCCTAAGCTAGATTATCGTGTCTCAGAACTGACTGACATTACAAATACTTCTTCTCAGTTTGTCATTGACAACACTTCCTATAAAATTAACGTCGGAGGGCTCTATAATATTTATAATGCCCTCGCTGCTGTCTCTGTCGCTGAATTTTACGGTGTTCCTGCTGAAACAATCAAGGCTGGATTTGAACAGTCCAAAGCCGTCTTTGGCCGACAAGAAACGTTTAACATTGATGAGAAAACTGCCACCATCGTTCTTATAAAAAATCCAGTCGGCGCAAACCAAGCGCTGGAAATGATGAAATTAGCAGACTATCCCTTTACACTTGTTAGCCTTCTCAATGCCAATTATGCGGATGGAATTGACACAAGCTGGATATGGGATGCTAATTTTGAACTGATCCACGACATGTCTATCGATCAGATATTTGTTGGTGGTGTGCGGCACAGTGAGATGGCAAGACGTTATCGTGTATCTGGCTTCGATGAACGTAAAATTCATGAATTTGAGTCGCTCAGCCAAGTCCTTGAAGCAATCAAAAAGCAAGCAGACAAACATATTTACATCTTAGCAACCTATACAGCCATGTTAGAAATACGTGAGCTTCTGGCACAAAACCATCTGGTCGGAAAGGAACTACACTAATGGTTTATACTTCTTTAACATCAAATTTAGACAATCCTAAATATGACCTTCGTGTCGCTCACCTTTATGGCGACCTGATGAACACTTATGGCGATAATGGCAATATCCTTATGTTGAAATATGTTGGCGAAAAGTTGGGGGCTAATATGACTTTTGACATTATTTCCTTAGAAGATAAGTTTGACCAAGATTTTTACGATTTGGTCTTCTGGGGCGGTGGTCAAGACTACGAGCAAGAGATTATTGCGGACAGTTTCGAAAATATAAAGAAGCCTCTCAAAGCCTATATTGAAGCAGAAAAACCAATGCTTGCCATTTGTGGCGGCTACCAAATGCTAGGCCAATACTATATCAACGCAGCAGGTAATAAAATCAACTGCACAGGTATCTTGCCACATTATACGAAAAATCTGGGCAATGACCGCTTTATCGGTGACATACAAATCCATAACGAAGATTTCAATGAAACTTACTATGGTTTTGAAAATCACTCAGGCATCACTTATCTTGGTAAAGGGGAGAAACCTTTGGGTAAAGTCGTTTATGGCGGTGGCAACAATCCTGACGATGACACCGAAGGTCTGCACTATAAAAATACTTTTGGCACTTACTTCCACGGTCCTATTCTCTCGCGTAATGCACGTCTGGCCTACCGTCTCGTAACAACTGCCCTCTATCAAAAGTACGGGCAAGACTTGGCGCTTCCAACTTTTGAAGAAATCTTAGCCCATGAAGAAAAAGGGCAACAAGTTTCTGACCTTAAGCGCAAAGTTGAGTAGTATCAACATGAATGACGGATTAAAAACAGTAGAAGCGCTCAAGACTGCTGAGAAATAGCAGTAAAACATAAAAATAATAAAAATGGAACCTCAAGGATTGAACGGTTCCATTTTCTTTGTTTTCAGATAAAGCGGACCTTGGCTGTCTTTTTTAATGTCAATACAGGTTATTAGTCAATCGACTTCAAAGCACCTAGCATATCAATCTTTTTTAGCTTCCGATGCACAATCACACTCAGTCCTAAAGTTGTTGCTAGAGTTATCATAGTGGAAAGTAAGAGGTTACTCCACAGAAGATTTGGGTTAAACATCGTTAAGTCGGTTGGTAACATCGTGATAATCACATGATGGAAGTAAGAACCTAGACCAAAACCAACCAATATACCTAGAATGCTTAATAAAATTGTTTCCCGATAAATATAAAGTGTAACTTCTCGATCGTAAAAGCCTAAAACTTTAATGGTGGAAAGCTCCCTAATTCTTTCTGACACATTGATATTGGTTAAGTTGTAAATCACAATGATAGCTAACAAAATTGCACATCCGATCAGCACAAACATAACACTATTGATACCATGCAGGAAAGCATCAATCGTCTTTTGCAAATCGTTATTTTGTGATACGGCAATCGCTCCTGGGCTTTGCATAAAGTCCACCGCCACTTTTTGAGTCGCTGAGTAGGAAGAATCCTGAAGTTGGAGGAGGTTTGCATTAGGACTAAAATTTTCACCAAAAACTTTTTTATAGTAGTTCTGATTCATAAACATATAGTGTCCCATATACATCTCAGCGATACCCGAAACCTTAACTTTTACTTCTTTATCTTCGGCAGTTTTCAAAGCGATCTCATCACCGACTTTAGCACTAAGAAGTCCAGCTAGCTTTTCACTGAGAATTGCCCCTTGATCCGATAAGGTCAAGTTTTGCTGATTGTTGCGATTACGCAAAGTAACAAAATTCCCAAAGTCTCGCTCGTTTTTGGGCACCATGAGACTAATGTCTTGTCTATTGTTATGAGCCTTTTGATGCAGTTGCTCAAAATGTACAGTTTCATACGCTTTGATATTCTCTGAGTGAAGGAAATGGTTGAGTTCATCCTGCTCTTTTCGCGTTAAATTGTCTTGCGAAACAGCAAGCATATTGTAATGTAAAATCTCTCCAAACTGTTTCTGTCCCAGTCCTGAAATGGAGTCACGAATACCAAAGCCCATAACAAGCAGAGCTGTACAACCAGCTACACCCACAATCGTCATCAACATGCGTTGCTTGTAACGGAAAATATTTCGCGCTGTGACTTTGTACGTAAAACTCATACGTGACCAAATCGGCTTGATACGCTCCAGAAAGATGCGTGACCCTGCTTTAGGTGGCTTTGCTAGGAAAAGCGCTGCAGGTACGCCACGTAACTCTACCTGAGTTACAAGATAAGCAGGTAAGACTGTGCAAGCCAGTGCAATCGCAAAAGAAACGACCGTCCAAAATGGAGAAAAGGTCAAAATTAAGTCAGAAAAAGTTGATGATGCAGAGTAAGCATTGAAAACCACATGGGGCAGCACAACATGTCCTAATATTGCACCTACCGCTGCACCTGCACTGGCAGATACAGCACCATAGACAAGGAACTTCCTTCTAATTTGTGTATTGGAGTAGCCCAGTGCCGTAAGCAAGCCCATATTTCCTCGTTCCTCTTCTACAAAACGCGTCATTGTTGTCAAACTTACAAGTACCGCTATTGCAAAAAGGACAACAGGAAAGATATTCGAAAGAGTATCAATCCTTGTAGAATTGTCAACAAAGTTCTGATAACCAGGATTGCTTTCTTTGCGGTTGCTCACTGTGTAAATAGGAAGAGGAAGGTGCGCTAACGTTTCTTCCTGCTCCTGTAACTTACTTCTGCTTTCTTCAAGTTTTGCCTTGGCTTCGTTTAGACTATCTTGCATGGCTTGAAACTGTGCATTATCTCCGAGAAGAAGCTTCTGCTGTTCCAGTGCTACTTCCGCTTCTCTAATTTTTGCTTCCTCAGCAGTAAGTTGCATTAAAGCCTTGTTCAGTTGCGCTTGTGGCTCACTTTTTATTTCCGCCAAACGTTTCTGAGGCTGTTTGGCCAGCAAATCCTTTAAAGCCTCTTGATAGTGATCGGACTTTGACATAAATTTACTGTCATAAGGACTGAGACCTTGCATAGATTTAAAACTTAAACGGGCAATCATATACACATCTGACTGAAAGACTTCAGGAGAAACAACAGCATAGCCACTAAGTTGACCCGTTCCGATATTGGTTTGCCCGTAAAAATTTTTATCAACAAATTCACTTGATTTTACGAAACCAACCAGTTTAAATTCATGCGTTTTTAAAACAGGACTGCCATTATTTTTGCCTTCAGTCACACGGATAGTCTCCCCAAGCTTGTATTTATCTTGATGGAGAAAGTCCAAGGCCAGTTCATTCTTTTCTTCTGGCATTCTTCCCGCTACAAGTTCATAGGTCGAAAGCCTTTCCGCTTGTGAAAAGAGACGGAGAGCAGTTTTCTGGTCAGGAAGGAGGACGTCTTGAAAATAGCCAAAATCTGCTGTTTGCACTCCCTCCATCTGACGGATAAGTGCTTGATCAGAGCGGTCTAACCCAACTGTTGAAGTCACACTCATATCAGCCAAATGATGCCGCGCATAAAACTCCTCAGCTGTCGCGCGCATGTTAGGACCAGATAACTTTAGGCCAACAAAAGCAAAGACACCTAAAGCCATGAGTGAAAAAATAGACAGGAAACGCCCCAACGAACCTGTAATGGAACGTCGAATGCTTTTATGGAGTGTTTTTGTTTTCATGGCATTACCACTCAATCATTTCGATATCTAAAGGTTTCTCGTTGACTGTGATTTCCTTAACTTTACCATCATGAACATGAATAATACGATCCGCAATTTGGCTAATCGCAGCATTGTGTGTCACAATGATAACTGTTGCACCTTGAACGCGTGCCATATCTTGCAGTATTTTCAGGACCTGCTTTCCTGTTTGATAATCCAAAGCCCCAGTTGGTTCATCACAAAGAAGAATTTTCGGATTTTTAGCAATGGCACGTGCGATAGCCACACGCTGCTGTTCACCACCTGAAAGTTGCGAAGGAAAGTTGTCTAAACGATGCCCAAGTCCCACACTTTTCAAGACCTCAACAGGATCCATGGCATTCTCAACAATTTCTGAAGCAAGCTCTACATTTTCCTTTGTTGTCAAATTATTAATCAAGTTATAGAATTGAAAAACAAAACCAACATCCCGTCTGCGATAGGTAATCAACTCCTTAGCAGAAAGTTCAGCAATATTTATACCGTCAATAACAACCTGCCCTTCGTCGCTGGAGTCCATCTCACCAAGGATATTCAAAATAGTGGACTTACCTGCACCAGAAGTCCCTAAAATAACAGCCAAGTCGCCTTTTTCAATGCTAAAATTCACATGATCATTAGCATATATTTCTCCTCCTCCAGATTGATAAATTTTTGATTCGTTGATTATCTCAATATAGGACATGTGTTCCCCCTGTAAGCGTTTATATTGTTTAATTACATCATACCCTCAGTGTAAAGTCAAATAAATAGAAAGCGCCACGCTGTTTTAAATTTTGACTTAAACCTAATTTTTCCAAGTTAAAAATGTTCTTTGCTCTGGTACGCCAACTATAACTATAAAAGTTTATAGCAGTTGGTCATACAAAGAGAGAGCATGAGGTATGGACAGTTCTTTATCAAATAGAGTGCTTCACACCATTTAACCTCACACTTGCTGTGCTGCTTTTGTCATGATATCGCCTAAGCACATTATTTAGATGATAGAGATGACAAAAAATAGGCTGTTAACTTTGACATGCTCAGCCTATTTATTAGATAAAATTCATCCACCGCCTTAAGCGGTCTCACGGAACCTGTTACGAGCAAGTCCTTTGATTGATTTTACCAGAAAGAAGATTATTTCCAAAAATCATCAAAAATGGTAATGGGGAGATGGCGTTTATGTTCTGTCTTAAGATACCAACTTTCAATCTTTCCTTGAGACTCTGGAGAAACTGACTTCCCTTCTGTGTAGTCATCAATATCCTCATAAGTTACACCCAGTGCAATTTCATCCGCCAGACCAGGTTTGCCATCTTCTAGGTCAGCTGTGGGAACTTTTTCATAAAGGGAGGAATCTGCTCCCAAAGCTGCCAGAAGTTTTTTGCCTTGACGTTTATTGAGACGGAAAAGAGGCAAGAGGTCTGCTCCCCCATCACCAAATTTTGTGTAGAAGCCTGTGATATTCTCTGCTGCATGATCTGTCCCTAGTACAGCCCCTTGCATGCCACCTGCAATGCCATATTGACTAATCATACGTTGCCGTGCCTTGATGTTTCCCTTGTTAAAGTCGGAAATCTCCACACCTGTTGCCTCCAAAGCCCTAACTTGCGCGTCAACAGCCTCTTTAATATTTACTACCAGACTGACATCTGGTTTGATGAATTCAAGAGCTCTTTGCGCATCTGCTTCATCCGCCTGCACACCATAGGGTAAGCGAACCGCAACAAACTTATAATCTTTGTTTCCGGTTTCTGCTCGCATTTCTTCCATGGCCATTTGTCCCAGACGTCCTGCCAAGGTCGAGTCTTGACCACCAGATATGCCCAAAACATAAGTTTTAATAAAAGGATATTTCCTCAAATAAGCTTTGAGAAAGTCAATAGACTTCCGAATCTCCTCTTGTGCATCTATGGTAGGTTTTACTCCCAACTCTTTGATAATTTTTTCTTGTAAAGACATATTCACTCCAAAATTTTAGCCATATAAAATTCATCGACTAATGCATCATTAATTTTAAGAGACTGGCTACGCACTCCCTCAATAACAAAACCATTTGTTTTGTAACAAGATATTGCTGCAGCATTATTCACTGCCACTGTGAGCTCTAAACGAGAAACTCCTGTGTTTTGAGCCCAGTCCTCGAGCTCAGTAAACAAACGGCTCGCAATCCCTTGACGGCGACAGTCTGAACGAACAGCAACAACTATAGAAGCTCTATGTCGTGTACGTCTATAGGCCTGACGGAAGGCAGCGAGATAAGCAACCAACACACCTTGATCGTTGTCGGCTCCTATCAAAAAGTCAGTTGAGGCAATCTGGTTAGCTAACTCATGCCGCTTCATTTTTTGCTCATCCGGTTCAATCAGCATAAATTTGTTTTCTTGATAGATTTCTTTTTGCAATTGACCAAAAGCCTCTGCATGAGCAAGTTCAATATTTTTTATTCTCATAGTATCCATCCACTTTCATTTCAGAAACTTTGGCGCGCACTTGACTGATGAGGTGCATCTTATGGTTCCATAGTTCTTGCGACAAGTCAACAGGATAAGGCTGAGGATTGAGATTACGCTTATACTCATCCCAAAGCTCTGTCAGATTTGCTGCAGCAAAGGTTTTGATTTCTTCTAAGCTTGGCAAAGTATAGACCTGCTGTCCTTTGACAAAAATCTCTTTGAGTAAGGATTTTGCTTTAAAGTCGCGTACATTCTTATTGATGAAAGTATGTACAGGATGAAACATATAAATCTCATCAAGCTGGTCTGGTCTTTCATCATCAAATGTGATATAGTCTCCTTCAGATTTACCATCACTTTCTCTTGTTATACGCCATATTTGTTTTTTCCCCGGTGTCGAAACCTTTTCAGCATTGCTGGATAGCTTAATCGTATCCTGCATTTCACCCTGATCATCTTCCATAGATACCAGCTTATAGACAGCCCCTAGTGCTGGCTGATCATAGGCTGTGATAAGCTTGGTTCCAACACCCCAGACATCAATCTTCGCTCTCTGCATTTTCAAGTTCAGGATAGTTGCTTCATCTAAGTCATTTGAAGCATAAATTTTAGCCTCGGTAAAGCCAGCCTCGTCTAATTGCTTACGCACTTTTTTCGAGATGTAAGCCATATCGCCTGAATCGATACGCACACCTTGGAAGTTGATTTTATCCCCAAATTCACGCGCCACACGAATAGCTGCCGGCACACCGATGTTCAAGGTATCGTAAGTATCCACAAGGAAGACACAGTCTTTATGTGTCTGCGCATAAGCTTTGAAAGCTTCATAATCGTTGCCGTAGCTCTGGACTAAAGCATGCGCATGTGTCCCACTAGGTTTAATACCAAAAATCTTAGCCGCACGTACATTACTTGTGGCATCTGCGCCACCAATATAGGCCGCACGCGTCCCCCAAATAGCAGCATCCATTTCCTGTGCACGACGTGTGCCAAATTCAAGTAAAGGATCATCACCAATGACTGACTTGATACGTGAAGCCTTGGTCGCAATCAATGTTTGGAAATTAATGATATTGAGTATGGCCGTTTCGATAAGCTGACATTCGGCTAGCGGCCCTTCTATCTGAACCAAAGGTTCGTTGGCAAAAACCAGTTCTCCCTCTTGGACAGAACGAACTGTACCTGTAAAACGAAGCTGTCCTAAATATTCCAAAAAATCCTCAGGATAACCCAAATCACGGAGATAAGCAATATCCGTTTCGGTAAATCTTAACTTGTTCAAGTAGTCGACCATGCGTTCCAGACCTGCAAAAATGGCATAGCCGTTTTCAAAAGGCATTGAGCGGAAAAAGACTTCAAAAACAGAATTACGGTTATGACGACCAAGCTCCCAGTAGGTTTGCATCATATTTATCTGATAAAGATCTGTGTGTAAAGTTAAACTATCGTCTGGATATAGTGACATGGTGACTCCTTTTATGAGTGACAAATTATATTCTAGCTCTATTTTAACAAAATTTGACGGTAAATTGTATTGTCACCACTCCCCTTCCACTAAGTTTATCGCATATTTTTCACCTCTACAGAATGCAGCCATTGAAAAAGTTCTTTTTTACGGATTTGCTCCAGATATTATTTTGATTTTAATAAGAAAAATATTACAATAGCGTTATATTTTGTATCAGTATAATTACGCATTTTAGGGGAATACATGACACCAGAACAAAAAAAGAAACTTCGAAATGTAGCAGTTTTCGGACTCCTTACCTTAATTGGAGGCACTTTTGCTTTTCAGTCCTTCAATCAACGCGTGACTAATGACCGAGAAGGCTGGAATAATGAAGGTGCCTCAGGTCGTATCCACGACTATTATAATGCTGGCACGGGAAATAAGGATATCTTTGTCGAAAACTACGGCGATGAGCCCTTACTTGTCCGTGTCCAACTCAGGGAATTTTTGTCCAAGAACGGTGAGTCTATCGTTAAAGAGGCTGAGCGTGAACATTTGAACACATGGACAGTCTGGAAACCTGCAGCTGATGATATTCACAATCGTCTAGACAGTTCTCCGAGCCAAGTCTTTGACCGTTACGCCGATTGGTCCTTTGGCTTCTCTCGTCAAGGGGATATTCCAGTTGAGATGTCTAGCCGTAACTTAGGAAGTAGGGATAGGGTAAGTTTCCCCTATATGCCAACCTTTAACCATGACCGCGAGGATGAGCGGACTGCCGCTGCTGGCGATGCGCAGGACTATGTAGATGGTGGTGCGACACACCCTGGAGACGGAACAGAGGGTTACTGGGTCCAGCTCCAACTCTTGAGACGGGCCGGTTTTTTCCAAAACTTTGACCCTGCTGAGGCTGAAAAAGACGAAGCAGACCGTACACCGCTCTTCCCTGGTCGTCCCATCATGCAAGAAGTTAAACATACTGTAGCAGAGGAACATCCACCAATGACCCTGACACAATGGGAAGGCTTAGAAGAACATGAAAAGGTAGGACGTTACTGGGTTGTCGATGAGGAGAGCGGTTATGCTTACTGGGCTTCCTACCTCCAACCTGGACAAGCCACCTCTTATCTTATAGACCAAACGGATATGGCAGAAGCTATCAAGGAAGAACCTGGTTCTTGGTTCTATTCCATCCTTGTTCAAGGAAATATGGTCTCACCAACTGAGACAAATATCAACAGCTTTTTTGAAAAAGGCGGAGATACACCACGTGCCAGAGCCCTAGTTGAACGGATGGGGCTTACCGATATTCCAAACTTTAATGGCGACATTGAGTCAGGAGAAAGTTTCCATGTAGAAGGTGCAGAATACGAATATGTAGGACCACATGGCGGAGGTGGACATCTGGTTGTCCCGAGACATAGTCTTGGTGTAAGTAGCTTTGGTGCTACTGCTGATTATCAAACTTCTAATGTGAAAGGCATAACCGATAGCTTTTATGCCTCTCTCCCACAGCGTTTCCAAGCGCGTGTACTTCCTGTAAGTTATGGTTCGGATAGGGCCTTGGAGGTTGCTGAATTAGAAGACCCTTGGAGCAATCCACTGGGCAAGACTCCACATGATTATTTCACCACCGTCGACGAATCGGGCGAAAAAACTGCTTTTGTAATGTCGATTGCAGACATTATGTTCGGAACAAGAGGGGTATCGGAGATGAAGCGGGGAAATCAAGAAACCCTAACTGCTGGTGCATTAGACCATCCCTTTGATTTTAACGACTTCTGGACACGAACAGCTGTCGGAGGAGCGAATGACAGAGTATTTGGTTGGGACTTGACCGGAATGTCGGTTAATAACTGGCGTTCATGGGATGTTTCCGAGATAAAGCCTATCCTCCCTGCCTTACTCCTCTCACAAGTCGGTGAGAATCAAAATGTTTTGCAATAATTTGGTAAAAAACAATCGGCTGCTATCATTTTATCTAAAGATACTAATGACGGATGGAAATTCCTATCTCTCTTGTCAGTCAGAATTTAAAAAATATCTTTTTTGAATTCTAACATTATAGGACAGGAAGAAAAAGCGACTTTGCTGTTGTTGAGGTACAAAAATACCAAGACACTGATAACCCTGTTCAAACTCATCTTTTTGAACTTTTGGAAAATTGAGTTTCACGAAAATAATGTGAAGCCAAAAGTTAGACATATAGAACATCAGAGGCGAAAAGCCTCTTTTTTATTAAATTATTTTTTAAAAACAGAAAAATATGAGACAATAATTAATGTAAGATTAAAAAATGAGAAATGAGGTTTTTATGACTAAAAACAGAACGCCACATGAAGAAAAACGTAAATCCGAGCAGAAAGCCAAACGTAAAGCTCGTCTTCACAAAATCGAAACCGCAACTGCCACATCAGCGCTTCTGCTCAACCCGGCTGTAGCGAGCGGAAAAGTGTTAGCCCAAAAAATGGAGGCCATCGGTGAGCCCCAAACCGAGCTGGTCGTTGAAGCACCAGTACCAACGGAAATCTCAGAGTTCGCAGCAATTGATGAGCTTGAAACAGTTACTCAGGAGAGAGCTGTGCCAACGGAAACACCTGACATCAACATAGAGTTACCAATACAAGTACAGGATTTTTCCGAAACATCAGCTCAAGCTCCACTTCAAAGCGTAGGTGTCGCTCCGACAGCAGTAGAAATCTCTCCGGCAGTCGCAGGAGTCTGGTCTGGTATTAGCTATGAGTACGTATCAGGAAGTGGAATTTTGAACATTACAGGAGGTCAACTTCCCTATAATACTGGCGGAGGAGTACACTTTGATACACTCGAACAAACTATCGGCCCGATCCGAGAAATAAACTTTACAGGAAAAACCTATGCTTCAGTCAATCATTATGGACTGTTTTGGCGTTTGGAAGAACTCACAACGATTAATTTCAATGGAAATTTTGATACTTCTGCTACAAGAAACTTCGAATCTTGGTTCCGCTGGACACCTTCTTTGACTCACATTGATTTGAGTACACTCAGTACAACAAATTTAACCACAAGTGTTAATCATATGTTTCAAGAATCTGGAGTCCAATTCTTAGATTTAAGCATGCTTGATTTTTCTAGAGTAACAACAATGACCGGTATGTTTGAAGATGCTGGTAATTTGGAAGCAATCATACTTCCAGAGAACTTTGGAGCCTCGGCTACAACGATGGATTGGTTGTTTGATATGTATGTCAGCGGCAGTAAGTTGACAGAGATCGATTTGAGTAAATTCAATACTTCTAATGTGGGGCAAATGACTTTAATGTTTAGAAATCTAGATCACATACCTACACTTGATTTTAGTAATTTTGATACCGCTAAGGTAAAAACGATGAATCAAATGTTTATGCGTAGCACCTTTGAAACATTAGATTTGAACAACTTTAATACAGCGAAAGTTCAGCAATTTAGTCAGATGTTCCAAGAAACAGAAGTCAAACATCTGGATTTGTCAAGTTTTGACACCACAGGTTCTGTAAGTTTCCAGAATATGTTCCAAGGCTCAACAGTTGAATACCTAGACCTTTCGAGTTTTGACACCTCCTTTACAAACGTAACTCCGGCTGACGGATGGACCTCTGAAAACTGGATGGAAAACTCTGTGAAACCTTATGCAAGCCGGAAAGATATGCTTGCGAATACGCACCATCTTACAACCTTGATTCTGGGGGCAAAGACGGTTCTTGAAGACACCAACCTCCCAGGAGAAATCCCCGGTTATATGAACAGCTGGATTCGTCAAGAGGACGGAAAGGTGGTGAGCTCAGAGGAACTCATGGAACTTTCTAAAACAGAGGGAAGTGCTGCTGGGATGTGGGGGCGCGGTGTGCGTTATGAGCAAGACATTCATAACTTTGCCGTGAAAAACGATAGCAGTGACGAAGACCTTCGAGAAGTGCTTGACCAAAACATTAGCGAGCTCCTTTATACCGGTGACCAAGAGATTGATTTGGACATCTCCCCTGCTCTAGACAACTATCTTGCAAAAATGAGTGCCTTGCGAGATGAAAACGGCATTTTACCAGCAGGTATTTACCCGATGGAAGAGACGATGGTTTATGATGAGGACCCTGGGGAAGGGGAACGCTCTGTACCAATCACCTTCAACTTGACACTGTTCGTCTATGATGAGGATACGACTTGGGCAGCGAACGATATTTATGTGAATCTGGAGCACTTAGAACGTAAACACAGCGAACGTCCAACGCTTAACCATGACCACTTGATTGATAATGGCGTGCTGAAAGCCACTCGAATTTCAACAGTTGAGGAGCTTTCTGATAAAAGCATGATTGAGTTTATCGAATCAGATGTGCAAGATTTGATGACAAACGAAACGTCAGAAATGCTACATGAGGTTAGCTTTAAAATCAATAATCCTGAAATAAACACTTTAGATGTGAAAGAATATGATGGTATTCTGAAAGTAAATATTACAAGTGATGGGAATATGCTAGAAAATCCACCAAAAGAAACGGACCCTGAAAAGCCTGAAACACCAGAGCCACCAGCGATTCCAACGCCTATTGGAGAGGAAAAAGATGTGGTGGTTCCAATGCCAATCATAGCGGAAAAAGATATGGTGGTTCCAACAGAATTTGTGGCTGATGCGGCAAAAGTTCCCGCGTCAAGTGATGAAGCTCTGCCAAGCACTGGCGACCTAACAGGGGGTGCAGCCCTTGGCGTCGCAGCATTAGCCGCAGCCGCATTGCTTGAAAAACGCAAGAAAAAATCTGAAAAAGATGAAAAATAAGCGTATCTGGGCAGATAAAATTTCAAATTAAAAGGAACAAAAAAACAGTCAAAACCGCTTGCATAGCGGTTTTTCATGAGGATGTTGTTCTAACACTATCCCATTCCGCAGATACGAACAACGCTGTTGAAACCCATCTTTTAGGATTTAAAAAAATTGATTTTCACGAAAGTGATATATGGAACAATAAAGTAAATGAAAGCGATATTCTTTTAGTGAATATTGCTTTCTTTTTTACTGATTTCATTCAGATGTATTACTTGGTCAAGAAGATAGGATGAACTATAATCTTTTAGTACAGCGTTAATCTTCCGCTTTTTTTTGCTATAATATGTGAAGAATAAAAAGGAGTTTACTAACCCTAATGTCAGAAAAAACAAAAAGAAATAAAATCGGTATCCTAGGAGGCAACTTTAATCCTGTCCACTTTACCCATCTGATGATGGCAGATCAAGCCGCTCAACGCCTGAATCTGGATAAGGTGTGGCTCATGCCCGAAGCTCTTCCCCCACATGTCGATGAGAAAAAAACAATCTCAGCCGAACACCGTGTAAATATGCTGGAGCTGGCGATTGCGGATAACCCCCGCTTGGCTCTTGAGCTCGGGGAGGTAGAACGTGGCGGAAAATCTTACACCTATGACACGATGAAGCTCCTCACTCAAGATTATCCAGATACTGATTTTTATTTTATCATTGGTGGTGATATGGTGGAATATCTTCCCAAATGGTACAAGATTGAAGCTTTACTCGACTTGGTGCAGTTTGTTGCTGTTCAACGCCCAGCATCCCCTATCGAAAGTCCTTATCCTGTACAGTGGCTAGACTTGCCTCTCTCTTCTGTTTCCAGTACATCTTTGCGTAAGATGTTTAAAGAAGGAATTGAACCGGCCTACCTCATGCCACAAAAAGTTATTGATTACATTCAAAAAAATAAGCTCTATCTTGAAGGATAGTGTCAAGCACCAAATAAAACGGACAGTAAAAAAACAAATTAATGTTCAATGAGGTATGCCATCCGATATTCCATGGG
>NZ_CALPDE010000019.1 GCF_943193185.1 Lactococcus ileimucosae | reverse complement strand
ACTCCAAATCAGAAGGAGGAAAACTATTTTAAGAAAACATAGCTCATTTTCTGTCTAATTATTTGACATTAGTCCAAAATTCTTTTGCAATAGCTGTTACCGTTTTAGGTTCCTTAGATGTTATCAAACAGCTCAGCAGTTCAAAACTTCCTTTATCTAAAAGCATATTCAATCCCCCTTGGTCTTGCGAATCCTTTTTTACTCTCATCTCATTATACATTTTCTTTTTCCTGATATCTCTCTATATGAAAAAATCTCAGTAAAATTTAAAAGACAAAAAAGAGGCATGTTATCGATAAACACACCTGCTCCTTTGCTCAAATCATACATGCTTTATAAAATTTATGAGCTTATGTTTGTAATAAAGATAGCCCTGAGGCATTTTCTACTTATTTTTAACGCTCCTTATATTTTAGGAAAAATGCTTTCTTATGCCATTAGATACCGCTAGTAAAAAACATCATAAGAAACCTGTGATGTGCACGTACTCTTTACACCAGAATTGTCTAGAAATTCAGCTTTCGTCATATTCTCTCCTTTCTCTCCTAATTATTTTTAACACTCCTTATATTTTGGGAAAAATGATTTCTTATGCTACTAGATATCACTTGTAAAAAACATAATAAGGAACCTGTAATGTACATGGACATTTTACATCAAAAATATCTAGAAGTTCAGCTTTTGTCATATTTTCTCCTTTCTATCCGTTGGTTTTTTAGCGGTATAAAACATAGTAAGTTCCATCCACTGTGCAAGGACAGTTTGCTACATGGATATTTAAAAGCTCAGCTTTTTTCATGTTTACTCCTTTCTAATAACTTATGTTATGTACTACAGAAACTTTATTTCTACTTCTTCAAGTATCACTTTTTACCCTATATTTTTCAAGTATAAAAAGGTTCTTTAATGTGAAATATAAACAGACAAATTGACCTTAATATTATAGATTCAAGATCATTTAGCACTTGTATGGAAATTTTTTATGCCCTTTAGCTTTATTATCTAAAGTCACTTATAAAAGGGATTCTGAAAGCTAAAATTCTTTAGGAAAAGTAAACCACCTTTGTTGAAAGCTCCTTGTTTTTGAGCATTATGTAGTTCTAACCAATATTAGCGGTGTACCATACATAACAAATTGATTATCTTTGACATATACCGCTTCTACTTTTCCTTTTTGTTCCATATAAACCTCGTTCAAAATGCGTAACTCTTCAATGTACAATAATATATTTCCTTGTGTAAATGTTGTACCTTCAGAAAGTTTTGCGCTAAAATGAACGACACCAACAAGCTTACTTAAATATATTCGACAATTCACAAGGTGCGTTTCTTTATATAATACTGATACTCTATTGGATGTAAATATAAGAGGCGTTAACTCGTGAAGTATGTTTTCCTGAATGAAGTCTGAATGCTTATCCTTCAATATATAATTCCCTCATTCTTCTTAATTAAAACTCATACATATCTATACGTACAGGTTCATTTTTAAGATTATTTATTTTAAAAGCTGATAGATTTGGATGTTTAGTTCCATATATACCAATCACTATTTCTGAAAGTCTTTGATAATACATCTCTTGTTTTGAACTGCAGTAAGAAATTTTAAACTTTGCTTCCTTTTCTAACCATTTTTTATAAAAGAATTTCTTTTTACAATCTTTATCTCCCTTTCCAAGATAAGTGTCATACACGAAGTCAGAGCGGTTTCTTAAAACTTCAGCATCAATTCCCACGGGAGTTTTAGAAATTGCCAGTACATGAAACAAATCTGAATTGGAAAAACTTACGTAAAAGGGCAGATTTTCTATTTCATGGGCACTTTTCGCAAATGCTTGTAATAATAACTGGTCAGAAAGATTGTAAAGCCTCAAAACCCGAAAAATAACTTGGCTTCCCACGATGAGTTTCCGCTTTGTTTCCTCTCGAATAGCTTGATTGTAACGTTCTAATCTTTGACCAAAAAGAGTATTTTCAAGTGCTTCACCTGTGTCTTTGTATATGAAAATTTCAATATTACTCAAGAAAGCTCTCCAATATTTCGCTGACTTTAGTTAAAGAATGTTGTGATTCTTCAAAGATTCCTCTACTAATTTCTGACATCTTCTCGGAATATGCTTCTATCTCTGACTGAAACATTGACATCTTTTCACTGATTTTTTCTTCTTTACTCAGTAGCATTGCTGCTCCATAATTACTAAATTTTTTAATATTCCAAAGTTGCTCATTAAAAAATGGGATACCTATAAAGGGTATGCCTTGTTGAGCCATGGCATAAACCGTTCCTTGTCCTCCATGAATAATCGCAAATGAAATTTTAGCTTTTAAGGAGTCAAAATCTATAAAATCTACAAGTTCAATGTCCTTTCTGCCGATATAAAATTCTTCGCCACATGTGGTTAAGATATAGGAAGGACCTTCGGGAAGATGTGACACAAAATCAATAACCCATTCTTTATTAAAAGAAGTCCCAAAACTCAATAATATCCTATTTTTCCCTTTCAACTGACGAAAACCTGATTTCTTTGAAGAAAAAAGTATTGGCCCTACAATTTTATAATTAGTTTCTGAATCAAAAGTATAAAATTTACTGTAATCCGCAATCAAATTTAAGTTTCCTATGAAGAGCTCTAATCCTGATTTCATCGGAGTCCCTCCTTCTGATAGTAAATATTTATTCCAAGATTCAATACTTTTGGAGTATGAAAGAACTAAACGTTTGATGCTCTTTTTAGCTTTTTCATTTTTTTTATCAAAGGATATATAATCTGGAATGATACCATCAATATTATGGATAATCTCATCAATTTGTACTGAACCAGAGATAATCCATACAAGGGGAATTTGCTCAATTTTACAACTCACCACAATACTTAAACGATAGCCGGTAAATACTGCGTCAAATTGTTGACTAACTAAGAGTTCTCGCTCATAATTACACATGTTTCTAATTTCTTCATCTGTCAAAAAGTTAAAATCCATATCAAAAGAGAAAAATTCTTGATAGCGTTCTCGACAATATACTTGAGTGTCAAAAGGGCATTGATGAAAAATGTAGGCATCATGCTGGAATAAAAACGGATAAAAAACGTCTCCCAATATGTGAATTTCATGTCCTGCCTGGTGTAGAGTAGAAGCAATTTGTGACAAGCGCTGACTTTCTCCGAGATTCATCATAAACGGTGTGAATAAAAATTTTTTCATTTAGTATATCCTATATCTTTTCCAATAAAACTGTTGAGATACCACCAAATCGTGAATAAGAAATTATCAAATAGCGCCCTAGCTTTAAATCTTCCTTATTCAAAATATAATCCAGCTCTTCTCCAGCCCCATCCGAAGAAAAATCTAACTCATGCAGTGAGTAAACGGGTATATCCAAAGCTGCTAGCCAATCTATAAAAACATCGTATTCTTTTTCTTCTGTCTTTTTATTCGCATTCCATACGACCCCTTTAAGCTCCTCAAAAGGAACACCTTTTATTGACAGTTCTGTTTCAATGAGAGAAATTAAATCATGCTTTATTTCTTCATGAGTTCTGACATTATTATCATATTTTATCTGTTCAGCACTCATGATCCGTGCTTCTCTCTTTTCAGAAGAGTTTCCAACAATTAACGTACTGCAGTAATCTGAGGGCTTGAATTTTTCTGGATCATATCCCAGTTTTTCCCAGGCAAAAAGAGAGAAATCTGTCCACTGAGAGGCTGAAACAATCAATACATGAGAGAGTTTCTCGTTTTTCATCATCTCCTCGGCATAGATAATACCATCAGCAAAACCAACATTGGAGGAAATGACTGATACTGGACCTTTAATTTTAAATAATATTGATATCATACCTGCTGCCGCATTCATAACAGTAAAGGGGAATTTTGAAGCAGACACTTGATTATATCCCTCTGATTTAATCTGTTTCTCAATATCCTCCACAACTTCTAAAGGGCCAGACGATGTCGTAAAAAGAATGCCCACTTTATTTAAATCTATTTTTCTAAAGTCTAAACCGCTACGTTCAATAGCTTTAGCAACTGTACCCGCAATCATTTTAGAAAAATTATCCATTCTACGGTACTGTGCTGGATTAATTTTAGAAGACGGTGAAAAATCAGTATAACGTAGTCCCGTTATTTTGCTGAAATTTTTAGATATACTTTCATATCTATCGTTTTTATCTTCCAAGCTTTCCAATGTTGAAGCATGTGATATGATGTCCATACGAATTTCTTCATTCGCTAGAAAAGTCTCTTCTGGTGTATCATTTGAAGCAAGAAGTACCCCACTGTTATTTCCACCAAATGCGAAAGAAAAGTTAAGTGCATATGAAATGTCTTTCGGAATATTTTGATTCCTCACAAAACAATCTTCAGGATAAGACACTAAGGTTTTTGTCGCAGGAACAGTCTTCTCCTCTATCGCCAGAAAACAGTTAATGGTTTCGATAATACCAGCAGCGCCTAATGTATGTCCTGTTTGTCCTTTAGTACTGCTCACTCTTACCGTAAGCGGAAAGTTTTTTTCAATCATGGCTTTTTCCATACCATCATTTGCGCGTGTACCTGTGCCATGACCATTAATATAATCAACTTTATTTAGAGGCACTCCTGACTGTTCTGACAAATTCAGAGCAATTTGACCGGCTCCTTCACCAGTGGCTTTGGGAGCTGTAATGTGATAAGCATCTGACGTAATTGAACCTCCCAGTACTTTTCCATATTTTCCAACTTTATTTTTCTCAAGGACAATAAATCCTGCGCCCTCTCCCAAACTAATACCGCTTCCAGTAGAGTAGGGTTGACACGAAAAGTCTTTATTAATGGCCCCTAGGGAGGTAAATCCTGCAAGGGAAATATCACTTAGTTCATCACAGCCGCCACAAATTGCAACATCACATTTCCCATCTTGGAGAAGCTGCGTTCCCAAAATCACTGCATTATTACTCGCAGAGCATGCAGTTGAAATGACGTAATAACTTGCTTTTATTCTATGAAAAGCGATGAGTTCATCCGCAATATAATGCAAAGAACGTTTTTTAAAAAGATTACGCGGCATTTCTAAACGATTATCTTCAAAAGAATAGAGAAGTTCTTGACCTAAGACTTTTCCTCCCAAGGATGTCCCTAAACATATCGCTATCTTTTTTTCTTCTTCTTCAAGTTGAAGATTCGCAGAAGCTATTGCTTCTTCAAAAGCTAAAAAGGCAAATTTAAAATTACGGGTTTCCTGTTGATATTTTTCAGGAACTTCCAGTTCACTTTCAACAACTCCCACATAAGAGTCCAGTTCATGTTTACCGTTAGAAAAACGTTTTTGTTTGATGCCTTCTGTTTGAGAGAACAAATTTTTCTTATGTTCCTCAAGATTTTTTCCTAGAGATGAAACGATACCAGCTCCAGTAATATTAACTTGATTTCTCATTATTTTGACCAACTTTCTGGAATAACATACGGATTAGATAGCGTTTCTAACACAGCTCCTCCTTCTGTCAGAAAATGAAGTCCTGAGTGAGCATAATATCTTTCAACCTGTAACATGCCTAAATATGCTCGGTCAGGGTTTTCATCAAGTACTTTTATCAGCCAGTATACTTTTCCGATTTCTTGATTATCAAAATAAACCCTTTCATCTTTTTGGACTTCTGCGGAAGCTGAAAAGACAATACTTTGTTTTGTAGAACTTTCAAATTCCTCTAACAAGGCACTTCGGCCTTTAAATTCTTCTTTTGTGAAGTCTAAATTCCATGCATATCCTAACTCAAACAAATTATGTTGTCCTCTGTATACATCATGTACGGGATGGTTGACTTCAAATTTGACATAATCATCAAGTGCTTTATCATATTGCGGTGTATCGGATAAATATTCCTCAATAAAATTAGGGACCAGATGATTAGACAAGAGAAATTGATAGCCAAATTCTCCTGAATATCCAAAGCGCGCCATAACAATATCAGAACTCTTATATGTTGTGTTGGTAATGAATTTGAAATTTAAAGTTGAAATGTCATAATCATAAAATTGCTGTGCAATTTCCCCTGATTCCCTTCCCTCAATTTGAATGAGGCTTAACTCATCTGAAACTTCCTTGATATTAAATTCACCTTTGGCATCGGAGAATAGCGAAAGTAAATCTTCATTAGAAAAAATAATATATTTATCTTCTAATTTATAAAAAACAATTTCAGAATAAACTGTTCCTTTATCAGTCAATATAAATGAAAAGCCACAAGTATCAATATCTGCAAATTCAATGTTTTTAGGGATTAATGGATTGAGTATATCTTCTACATCATCTCCTCGAAGCTCAAAAATTTTTCCATCAAATTTTCTATAGGCCTTGTTTTTACGTAGCTCTTTATAAATTTTGTTCATTATTTTTTTCCTCTCTTTTTAACTGTTTAAAATGTATAAACTGCTGGACATTTGAAGCATTAGGAATAACACATCGCATCATTATCTTATTGTTTTCTTTGAAGGAATAAATTCTTCCTTGTTCTGCAGTTATTGAAAAACAATGATTTTTACCCCTATCAACTATTAAAATGTTATCTCGCGCTTCCCAAATATGGCCTCTGTTTTTATAAGCATAAAAAGCATCATGGATCCATGCTTCTACATGACTTGAACAAGTCCAGGAAAACTCCAAGACCTTATAAGGAAACGTTATATTCTTATTGTCACCAATATAAACCTTTCCCTCATCCTTATCCATACGATAAAAAAGTGGGCTTCTTTTTTGGTCAAGATGATAATTAACTGCGCTGGCCTCCATTGCTGTGTAAGCTGTAACATTTTTTATAGATTTCCAATTTATATTTACTTCTCTAAATTCTCTAAAATCCATATTAAAATTTTGAGTTTCCTTTTTTTCAAATTTTATCGAATAATCTACCCTTATATTTTTATAATTGTCTAATTTTATAAAAGAAAGGGGGCGATATTGCATTTGATTTGCAGCTGGATTTTGCGTAGAATAAGTAAGTTTTAGTTTTTCAGAAATAATGAGATAGCATAAATCGCTTATTTTAAATTGCTTCATTGATACAAAATCATCTAATTCATTCGGAAGTTGTCCTGGAACATAAGGGAAAAGTGTCCCTTCTTCTTGGATCAAATAGTCTTGCTCTAAGATTTTCATCCCATATTTCAAAACTTTCCCCCTATTCTCATCTGGAAGCTCTTTAATGTAATAATGAGCTTCAAGTCTATTCGGATGAAGTTCAATAACTTTATGAATGTCTAAATGCTCTCCAATGCAGCGAATGATTATCTTATTTTCATATTCTTCAACTAAAAATCTCACATCTTCAGGCAGAGCAAACAATAAATAGGTATCTTCGATAAAGGGCCTGTCATTTTTAACAAAGAGCAAACTGCCGTTAGAGCGATTAACGATTAGACGGTATGAAAACATTGACTGATTCAAGTGAATATTCATCTTTTCGTTGGCGGGCTGTCTATAATGAAGTTGTACCTTAATTTCTCCTATCTCTGTGTACACTACTCCTTGAATTAAAAAATTTAATGTAACCTTTTTTATTGCAATCTGATTTTTCTTCCGTGAAAGTTTTACATATTTAAAATTACCTGCTCTAGCCTTAACAAAATATACTTGTTCCGAATAAAATTCACATTTCAAATAGTATCTATTATTTTCTTTAAAGATATACAATCGAAATAAATCAAGTTGGATATCAAAAGGATAGTGTGCCTTAGAAAAGCAACGGTATATCATCTTCTTTCCTGAAATTTCCGTTAAAAGTGTTGAAATATCAGCCGCATCTGTTTGCTCTATAATTTTGAAAGTATTAATGTCGTATTTACTTTCCAAATCCCCCGTAAATTTAAATGCTTTTAAAACTTTAGGCAGTGAACTTCTGAGGAGATAACAATGATTCATGTCCTCGTAACTTCCTTCAAATTTCGAAAAGCCATTTCTTTTGGAAAGAGTCAGTGAAGCTTTATTGTAACGACTAATTTCTGTAAAATGTGTATGGAAATCACAATTGACGATATCAAATAACACTTCTTTGTGAAGTAATGAAATTGCTGCACCAGTTCGATGCTCCACATCTATTAGAAGAAAGCCACTGTAACTTTCATTCAGAGGAAGCGCCCCAAAAGTAATAAATTTGAAAAATGCAGTAGTGCCAATAATTTTCCCATTCTTCTCCAGGACATAAAAGTGACTTGTCTCTTTAATCGCCATAGTGAGGCAAAAATCTTCCGATGTCAGTGCTGCTCCATCTTGGAATTGGTAAACTTTATTTTTATTGAACAAGTCTACAATTTGAGGAATGTCCTCTTCTACTAAAGTCCTCACACGATAGGTAGAATCATTTTCCATATCTCATACCTTTTTTAAGAAGCATATAGATAGTCAATAGTCCAATCATACACATTGAAACATATAAAAGCATCTCGTTATTGGAAAGTGTATGATTATTTATTGTTCTTAAGGCAAGCCCATAGGAAATTTTATACTCATTTTCCACGGACTGTGGTGCTTCTGCAAAAACCTTGTGTAGACTATGCGACATCAATACATTTTTTAACATGGCATTCATTTGAGTCATTGGAAACCATGTCATAACTTGAGCTAAAACACTGCCAACAGAACCAATAGCGATATAAACTCCAGATAAAAAACCAATTAATGTACCGATAATTGTACTCAATGTGCTGAAGGCAGACCCACTCTTAATAAGAGACAAGAAAGGAAGTACAATCGCTGCAGAAAGCAAGCAGCTCATCACAATTAACCCTAATATTTTCAGAAAATCTGGAAAGCTAAATATCTGAAGATAATTGAAGCCATTGAACAGTAATACCCCAAAGAAAAAACAAAGAATCGTAACAAGAGTACCTAGTATGACAGCAGCAATGATATAAGATAATTCAAGTTTCCATGATGGGCAACTGCTGATTTCAAAATCTTCATTCAATTTTTTTTCCCTATCAGAAACCATAACACTAAAAGCCCCTAAAGTACTTGTTAAAGAAACAATCGTCGTTAAACCAGCAACCAGCCATAGATTTACCATATGAATCACAGGAGAAGACACTGTTGCTGTTCCCATACTTTCTTTTATAGCATCCAGTTGAATTTGTCCCAAAAACACTTGATACAGTACCAACAAGATTACTACAGAAAGAAAAGACATGAAAAAGGCCATTTTATCTCGTATATATACAAGAATATTACGTTTGACTAAAGAAAGCATCTTAAACTCCTCCTTGTATTTCGTTTAATAGGTTTAAATAGGCAACTTCTAACGTTGCATTTTTAACTTCGAAAGTTTCAATGAGCAACTGGTTAGAAGAGAGAATGCTCAATATTTGAGCCATTGTTACATTCTGATAAATGTATTCTTTTTCATTCTTTCTTATGGGAGACAGGTTAAACATATCAGATAAAAGGGCGTTTGAATTTTTCAATGTAATTTCCAAGTTTGTCGAAGAATTTTTTTCTATAAAGCCTTCAATGGAACCTGAGTAGTGGAGTTTTCCCTGAATTAAGACATTTAAACGATCACAGAAAGCCATCTCTTCTAGATAATGTGTAATCAAAATTATTGTCATCCTTGCCTTTTTATTCAGTTCATAAATAGCTTTCCACAAGTCATTTCTGGACTTAGGGTCTAGCCCAGTTGTTGGTTCATCAAGAAGAAGAATAGAGGGATTGTGTAGCAGAGCTCTTGCAATGTCTACTTTTCTTTTTTGGCCTCCTGAAAGCATTCCATAACGCCGTGTTCTTAATTCTTTAATAGATAAATATTCTTCAATTTTTTTTAAACTCTGAAAGACTTGACTCTTATTTAAACCATATAAGGCGCCTCGTGTAATCAGATTTTCTTCGACTGTCAAACGTTCATCTAAACGACTGGATTGAAAAACAATTCCAACATGGTGATAAAAGCTGTCTGCTTTAACTTTTTCTCCGCCAATTTGCCATTCAATACGTCCTGAAGTTTTATGCGTTGATTGAATTAAGATGTTGAATAATGTTGTCTTTCCTGCCCCGTTTGGCCCTAATAAACCATAAAACTTTCCTTCCTCAAATTCCGTTGATATGCCTTTGAGGACTTCAAAATCTCCATATTTTTTTTGAATATCTGTTAAAGTAATTTTCATTTTTGCGAGACCAAAATCCTTCCTGAAGCTACTTCTTTACCTGAGTCATTTGTTATTCTCACCTCAATTTCTGAAAGCTTACCCAGTTTAATTAAGCTCCTACATCTAATATTTAAAGCATTCCCAGGGAATACTAAAGCTTTCAACTTGAAATTTTTGATGCTTGCCAAATATCCTACCTTATCCGATAAATTTTCTTCCAAACATAATTTTGCAAAATCTATGTCACTAATATTTCCTTGCTCAGATAAGCTATCCAAAATATACATTAATGCTGCAGCTTGGGCGCCGCATTCAATCAGTAAAACTCCCGGCATAATAGGTTGTTTGGGGAAATGTCCTTGGAAAAACGGCTCATTGATGGTTACATTCTTTTTACATGAAATTTCTCCTCCACTATAATTTTCAACTGAATCAATCAATAGAAAAGGATAAGCGTGTGGAAGAAATGCCATAATTTGCATAATATTCAGCTTTTTCATTATCACTCCTCTATAAGTTGGTTTTCTATAATATAATCTGTTAATTTGTTAATGGAAGAAAAGATGGACATGTCATCATCTGATAAGGCAATTCCAAACTCGGTAGAAATTCCAATAGACAGTTCTAAAGCGTCAATCGAATCTAATTCTAATCCTCTACCAAATAATGGTTGGTCATTTTGAATCAGTTTTTTATCTAGATCTAACATCAAAGAATCAACCAAAATTGTCTTTATTTTTTCTTCAATTACTATACGCTTTTCAATATTTTCTTTTTCAGTTTTCCAATCAATCATTAATCATTCCTCCATCTATTACAAAGTTCTTGCCTGTAATATAGTTTGCTTTATCACTGCTTAAAAATGCGACTAACCATGCAACCTCCTGAGGGTCTCCAAACCGTTGAGGTGGTATTAAGTTCTCAATAATCGCCGCTTTATTTTTTAAGTTACTTGTCATATCTGTATTAATGAATCCAGGACTTACACAATTCACGTTAATATTGTCAGCTGCAAATTCTTTAGCCAAGGATTTAGTTAAGGAAACAATTGCTCCCTTTGTTGCCGAGTAGTTAGCTTGTCCAATCTGCCCTGCGACTCCACTTGTCGAAGAAATATTGACAATTTTGCCACCATTTTTTTTAATCTTCATATACCTTAAAACAGATTTAGAAGTATTTACCGCTCCTAGTATGTTCACATTTAAAACAGTTTCCCATTTTTCAGTAGACATCATTAAGAAATACCCATCTCGGGTAATTCCTGCATTATTAATTAGGCAATCAATTCGGCCATATGTCTCATAGATTGTTTTAATAATTTTGGAAACATCTTTTTCTTTCGAGACATCACATGTTTGAACCTCTATATCAGGGTATTCATCTGTCAAGGATTGTGCAGCTGCTCTATTTCCTTGATATAAAGCAACAACTTTATACCCCTCTTTATGGAGCTCAATACTTACCGATCGCCCAATGCCTCTCGTGCCGCCTGTTACAATTGCTACTTTCATATTTCTCCTTCTCTTAATTTTTTTCTTTAATTGAGTAGTTTTACTTGTTTCAGAATAAATCTATTGGGAGATAAGTCCTCTATTAATAAATTTTTCTTTACAAGTTCTTTTAAAATTCTGTACCACTTAAATTCTTGGGTCAGCTGGTTTATAATTTCTTCTTCAAGCTGAGAAGACATATAGATATATTTAAAAGCATTGTTTTGCTGAATATCAAGATTTTTAACAAGTTGAATATATTCTTCTTTTATTGCTCGAAGAAACTTTGTATGATAAGGAACTTTTAGTCCCAACTTTTTAAGTTTTATCAGTAAATCAGCTGATTCTACTCTATCTACAAATTTGTCCCTGTTTTCTTCCGAAAAAGCAAGGACCCCTGTAGTGGAGCTGGTAGTGATAGCTAATTCCACAAAACTTATGCCCGCAATAACGTCCCTTAGTTTTTCCATAGAAGCTGTAGCAACAAGCCACATTTCTTCTTTACATTCCAGGGAGTTCACTAATTCGGCCCGTTTTTCAATGAACGACACAATATTTTCAAAACTGGCTGAATCACTTGCCATCAGTACATTGAATATTCCTGCACTATGCGAAGAAAAACAAGTAATATCCGATAGTTCATACTCCGAAGTTCGCCACAAATTATATATAAATGTTCCCAGCATTGAGGCATAATTATCGGATAGCACTACTTCATTTTTTAAAATGCTTTGGAAATATGTATGGGAATGCTTGTTAGTCAGCTCTAAGTTTTCAAGAATGTCTCGTCCTGCAGCTGATTGGGATAAGCGAATCAAATCTTGTAGTCTAACGTTTCCTTGACCACCATACACTAATATTTTTGACAAATTTCTCATCCTCCTTAAAAAATATTCTAGCTTTTTGAACAATAATACCGCTTACATTTATTTGTACGACAAAAAAATTCTTTTATCACTATAGCTGTAAAAAAAATTATTGCTTCATACAAAAAACAGTTCTACTTGATAAGTTTTCCATCGCTTTCACCGAATAATTCGCAACATTATTTTAAGTTATTATCCGTGTGATTCTCTCAGACTCCGTCTTGTTAATATATTTGTATAATAATTATACAGTCTTGACCATTTACATTTGAACTGTATTTGTAAAGCTTGATAAGTTGTCTCTTTTTTTAAGAAAGCTTATTTAAAAAAATGCAAAATAAAAAGAGCAGCTACAACATGTAACTTGCCCTTCACCTTTGCTTTCCACTTGTTCTTGATCTTCTTTTCAAAACCCGACTTTTAAATTAAATCTTATTTTTCTTTCGGAGCGACTCATTGAGGATAATCCCGTTTTCATCCTTCCAATATTCCCAACCATTTCTGCTGCCGCCAAGAAGTAGTGCTGCTGCTTTAGAAACAGAGGAAGTTGTATAATCTTGAACGAATTGTAAGCCCCCAATTGCTTCTTCAATAACGCCATTATTTAACAATTCTTGTCTGGTTTCACCTAGGTAATCTGAAGAAATATTTTTTATTTTAGAGTATATTTCTGAACCTGAGTATATCGTAACCGTCCCATTTTCATGCAAATATCCACTTGCCTTTATGCCTTGAGCTTCTAGAAAAATGTTTCGAGAAGCATCGTACTTGTAATTACCATTTGACCGTAAGTAGGGGTACATAGAAATTAGTCTATGGATTAATTCTACACTTCTATCTGTAATTGATTTTGATGTCCATTCGGTCATTTCATATAAACTTTTATTCATACGGATATGAAGAGTGTCTTCAAAAATTTTCTTCTTGGTCTCAAAATCTTTATTTCCCGCAGCAGAATTGTCAGGCTTGCTAACAAGAGTTAGATTACCAATGGTATTGACTAGACCAGTGTAATCCTCACCCGCTGCATCAGCTTTTTCTTCCCAATAATGCGTGCTGGTCTGTGGCATAATATGCTCAATGGACAGCTTACTCATATCAAGAGTCGCAGAATTGTCATTATTTTCTATTTTTTCCAGCAACCACCGTGTTAATCTCATGGTATACGCATTAGCATTTAAAAGATTGGCTTTCAAAGATTTATCTGTTGGTACAGCCATATTGTTAGATTGATTTCGAGTAACTAAAACATAGATAACAATATCAACAATATGTTCAAAGCCACTCTTTTCAGCGTATCTCTGTACGTTCTTTATGTAGGTGGGAAATGCCTTAGATATTCTACTTGTGTCATCACCATTGAAATATCGACGAATTTGATAATTGTTCAATACTTTGATAACTTCAAAATATTGTTCTTCAGTAATCAGCTGATCTTTATAGTACCATTCCGATAGCTCTAAAACGAACGGAGCGGGCATCATACTTTCCAAACTTTGAAAATCACTTTGTATTTCTGAATATTTACCTGTTGGTTTTTTGTAATAAAGAGAAGCGAAGTAGTTAGAGTATCTCACAAGTTTTTCCAGTAACTTCGCATCGCTAGATTTTTCACGTTCTTCATACCAATAGTCTTTAAATGCTTGATACAAAACATGTTTTGCAGAGTATTTACCTGTTATTGCTGCGAGATAATATCTGAAAAAATCTTCCATGGCTCTTGAATCATTGAATACTTCTTCTAATCTCCGCCAATACGTTGTATATAAAGTTGTTTGCTCTTCATTTGATTTATCCATCATAATGAAGTTTCGAATTAAATCTGAGGCGGTTAACCTCTCGCCAGTTGAATTAATACTCTCAAAAATCTGTTGTGCATTGTCGCGTTCGTCCAACTTAATATAGACTATAGAAAATCTTTTCAAAGCATATAAAACTCTATCAAAAGTATACTCCTGAACTAAGCTTCTTAATTCAGATTGGAAATACAAAAAGTTACGGACAATATTACTCTCGCTTTCCTTATCAATCTCATCATATCTACCCTCAGCTATGATGAGATAGTCATTTCCATCAGCTACGGATGGATAGAGTCGCTGCCTGTATCTGCTCCCCATTTTTTCAGAATAATTTTGAAGATAAGTTTCATCAATCTCGCGTGCACGGTATTCATTTTCGGCAATTGATTTCATTGCATGAGCAATCAAAAACATCGTCACTAACCGCTGTTGTCCATCTACTACAGATCGTTCAGTTTTATAATCAACAATATTCTCAAGATACACAATTGTCCCTAAAAAATGTTGTTTTTGGCTGCTTTCATCTTCAATAAGTTTAATCAAATCTTTTTTCAGTTGTACAAGTTGTTTTTTAACAGTCCATGTGTACTTACGTTGATACACAGGTATAACAAATTGTTTTCCCATTGCTTCGGGAATAAATTCGTCCAATAATTTTCTAGGATTTGATTCCATAGTATTGCTCCTCTGCTATTTTCTGCCTACTTTACTGAGTTATTTTTTTTACAGAAGTACTTTCTTGACGGAAAAACAGTACACTTACTTCCAAAAAAGTATGCCCCCTGTTTTTATACTCATATTCATGTATTTTTCTAAAAGTTCTACTTTCCTTCCTCGTAAATTATATCACAACCTTTAATTCCTTGCTTATCTCAATTGGATAATCTAGGAGTTTACTCTAACATTTTAATGTTCCAGTTAAATCTGCTTTCAATAACACTTTTTATTTTTGGAAAAATCATCAAAAAATCCCCCTCTTTAGTAAGAGGGAAGATTATAGATATAAACTATACTGCACTTATTTCTTCACAATTCTGGTTATACATTATCAATAAAATTCCTCAGGCAAAAGCGTGTCTGCCAATTTAATATTATCCGAATAATCAATAGGAACGTCAATCACGACTGGTCCAGTTGTGTTAGGAATAGATTCTAGAAGTTCTTTCAGTTCTTTTGCATTGTGTACACGATGGCCTGTAGCTCCCATAGCTTCCGCATATTTCACGTAGTCAACGCTGCCAAAGTTAACACCTGCAGCCCGGCCATATTTTTTCTCTTCTTGGAATTTAACCATATCATAGTGTCCATCATTCCAGATGATGTGAATTAATGGCAAATTAAGGCGAACCGCAACTTCAAGCTCTTGACCTGTAAAGAGGAAACCTCCATCACCAGAATGAGAATAAACCTTATGTCCTGGACGAAGCAAAGCAGCTGTAATTCCCCATGGTAAAGCAATACCTAGTGTTTGCATGCCGTTCGAGAAAAGCAAGTGACGTGGCTCGTAAGAACGGAAGTAACGTGCCATCCAGATGTAGAGTGAACCAACATCAACGGTTACAGTCTCATCATCTTTGACTACTTCTTGGAAAGTACTTACCAAGTCAAGAGGGTGCAAACGTCCTTCTTCAGCTGCTTCGACGTCAAACTCGTGCTGATTAATCACGTCACGTAAACCTTTAAGGTATTCAACAGAACCTTCTGGCAGATTGTAACCCCGTACTGCTGGTAAAAGATTTTCCAATGTTTGAGCGATATCACCAATCAACTCCCGTTCTGGTTGGTAGTATGTATCAATCTCAGCAATTGCATTGTCAATAACGACGATACGGCTATCAATTTCAGCATTCCAGTTGCGTGCTTCATACTCGATGGGGTCATAACCAACAGCGATGACTAAGTCTGAACGTTTGAGCAACATATCTCCAGGTTGGTTACGGAAAAGTCCGATACGACCGAAGAATGTGTGTTCAAGGTCACGCGAAATTACACCCGCACCTTGGAAAGTTTCAACGACAGGAATAGAGACGTGTGAAAGTAAGTTACGCAAAGCTTTAGCTACTTTTTCATCTGAACCACCCGCACCAACAAGGATAACAGGCAATATGGCATTTTTTATAGCTTGTGCCAAATAGTTAATGTCATCAATTGAGGCATTCCCCATCTTGGGATCTGACAATGGCTTGATTGCATTGACTGATACTTCTGAGTCAATTACATCTTGTGGGATGGACAAAAAACTTGAACCTGCACGACCAGCTTTTGCTATGCGATAAGCATTAGCTATTGTTTCTGAAATTGTTGATGGGTCCAAAATTTCGGAAGAATATTTTGAAGCAGGTGCCATCATCTGTGCATTATCCATAGATTGGTGAGCACGTTTCAATCGGTCACTGCGTTTTACTTGCCCTCCAATAGCAAGAATTGCATCACCTTCAGATGTTGCTGTCAAGAGTGGCGTTGCTAAATTTGATACACCTGGTCCAGAAGTTACAGCAACTACACCTGGTTCACCTGTAATCCGCCCCACAGCTTGTGCCATGAAAGCAGCTCCCTGTTCGTGACGTGTCACAATGAGTTTTGGTGCTTTAGAGTCATGCTCCAAGCGGTCAAATACACGGTCAATTTTAGCTCCTGGAATCCCAAAAACATATTTTACATTATGATTGATTAAACTATCTACGACTAAGTCTGATCCAAATTTTTTGTCAGTCATTTCTTCTCCATTTCATTTAAGATTCACAATCTTCACGACTAATTCTAGCAGAAAAAAATTTAATTTACAAAAATAGAAGCCTGTCAAACACATATATAGTCTGCTTTAACAAGCTGTCGGATTGTAAAGCGTTTACATTCCCTTCAATGAAAAATTGCAAAAGTTAACCATGTAGTTTTGTATAAAAAACTATTGTGCGATTACTCGAACAATAGTCCTCTCATTTCTTCATCTTCTGGGACAAGTTCCAGATATTGTTTAATATAAGTCTGTGCTTTATCATTTTGCCCCAGTTGTAGGAGAAAGTCAACATAGTCCTTCAAAAACTCAGGATTCTCTCGGAGCCCAGTTGAAAGAAGCTCTGTGTAAAGTACCTCTGCCTGTTTATCGTTTTCCAACTCCTTATTGGCTTGAGCAAAAAGCCACTGTGCCAGTAAATGTTCTTCTTCCAAAAGCTTTTCAAGATGAATCACTGCTTCAAAATCACCCGCATTGAAATAAAGGTTGGCTAGCAGAAAGACGGTTTCATCATGAAGTTCCGCAACATTCAAAGCATCCATCAAATAACGTTCTGCTGCTGCTTGATCTTTTTGACTGTAAGCCAGTTTAGATAGAAAATGCAAAAGTAAAGCTGAGTTTGGATTTTTACGTAAACCTTCCTGAGCCACTCGCGCTGCTTCCTCAAACTGATGATCAGCCTCCAAAGCTTGAGCGTAGGCCAGCTCATAGTTTAAAAGATCCGTGTTATAATCCTCCAGCTGTTTAAAGTAGCTGATCGCACGCGTTTGATTATCGAGCGCGCTGTAAAGCAAGGCAATCTTGTAGATAGTATCTGCTGTTTTAGAAAATTCCAGTGATTTTTCCAAAAAAGACAGAGCATTTTCAAAACTCCCAAGCTGCGCATAAGATTCTCCAATCCGTTGATAGGTTGAAATCTTAGTCTGCTTCAAGATTTCACGGACAGAAAGTTTGGCATAATTTTGAATTGCCTCTTGATAAGCACCTTGTTCATAATAGCTTTCCGCCAGAGCGAATGTAATTAATGGAGAATCTGATAATTCACGGGCTTCTTCAAGCTTGCTGATAGCTGTCTCAAAGTCACCTTCAAGCTGGTACAAGTCAGCAATTTTAATCAAAGCAGCAACATAATTTTCATCTTCTAAAGGAATCTGATAAAGATAGTTCAACGCTTCATCAATCTGCCCATCATCCTCAGCAATTTCAGCTAAATTAATCAAATAATCGGTACTGCTAGGATTGTCAGCTAAAATCTTGTCATACACTTGATGGCTCTCATCAATAAATCCCATCATTTGTAAATACTCTGCTAAATCAGCGAGCATTTCTTCATCATCATACTTGAGTGCATGACTTAAAGCATTGTGCATTCCAATCAAATCACCTTTGTGCAGGAAGTCAATTGTATCTTCTGAATAAGACATTAGTTTTCCTCTGTTTCTTGAATTTCAACCGTTTTTCCTAAACCACCGGGATGGTAAAGTTCTGAAATCTCACGATACCAATCATAAAAGTGGCTGATGATAACCTTAGCTGCCGCATAGAATGGAACTCCCAAAAGTACTCCCCATAGACCAAAGACTTTACCAGCAGTTAGAAGAACAAAAAGAACTGTAACGGGGTGAATACTTAACTGTTTTCCTAAAACCAATGGAGAAACAAAACGGCCTTCGATCGTTTGTTCAATGATATATACGATTAAAACCTTGAGCAACATCATTGGACCACCAGTAGCTAACCCAATAATCATGGCAGGGATAATTGCCAAGTAGAAGCCTAAGAAAGGAATCAGATTAAAAATCCCTGAGAGAATTGCAAGAGTAATTCCATAACGCAAACCAATGATTGGTAACCCAATCGCCAGCATCAAAGCTACCGCCAAAGCAACAATAACCTGCCCACGAACATAGTTAGCCAACTGACCGTTCATTTCAGTCAAAATCTTAGATGTATCTTTACGCCAATTAACAGGTAAAAGATGCGTGATATAACCATTCAAATTCTTTCCATCTCGTAAAAGATAAAAAAGAACAAAGGGAAAGATAACAAGTGAAATAAAGACACTTGCTGTACGCGTAATGACATCCGTAATCGAATTAAAGGCTATGGATGAATAATTTTTTGACCATTCAACAATATTGTTCCCCATAGAATCCATAAAGTCATCCATCTGTGGACGGAACTGCTCAAAATGCTGATTCGTCAGGAGTTTATTCACTTCTTCTTGAATTTGTTCCACGTAGCTTGGCACATGCCTAGAAAAAACAGAAACACTGTTTGATATGGAAGGAATAGCATAAGCCAGTCCCCATACAAGTAAACCTGCAATCAGCAAGAAAATAACTACAATACTAACAATACGCGGCACACGCTTCTTCTCTAGGTAGTCAACGATTGGGTTAAGCAAATAATAAAATACTGCCGCTAAAACAACGGGTAATGAAACGATTGCTAAGAAATCGCCAATCGGTGCAAAGATAAAATGTACCTTATTGAGCAATAAAATATTCAGCAACAAAAGCAAAACAACTAGTAGTACTGTTACTACCTTGTTATTCATAAACCATTTGAAAAAAACAGAGGCTCTGAGGTTTTGTTTTTCCATGGGACGTTCCCCTTCTTTTGTGAAAATTCTTCTTATAATTATAACATAATTTTTATTAATTTGGTCGAGAACTTTCTCTATTTTGCATAATTTAATTTATGTAAAATAGTCTATTTGTGACGTCCCGTTTTCAGTCCTCTAATCAACGGGATTTAACTTTCAATCCCCCTTATAATATATTTAGTGGTTATCCGCCACATAAGTTTATACTTAATTAAGACTGTGGATCAGTATTTCCTACAAGCGCTTGACGTTTTTTCTACAATTTTCTACAATAAGGTTACAAGACAAAAAGTGCGTGTATACCACAGAAATAAATTTATTGCTGGAGGTACACTTGATGTTGTACGTTAGAATTGATGTCGCAAAGCATAAACATGACTTTGCCCTATTAGATGAACAAGGTGAAATACTGATTAAAAATAAACATTTCCCCAACAGCCTTGATGGCTTTGCTTATCTACACAAGAAACTCCAACAACTCAACGAAAGCTCTCTCATTGCCCTTGAAGATACCGGACACTATCCCTTTAATCTCTTGGCTTTTTTACATGAGAATAACTATCAAACTTACACTTACAATCCCTTTCGTCTATTAGTATAGAAGAAAGCTATCACCACATGTGGAGTTGGTGGGGCTGCTGTCAAAAGTGAAAAAGTAATTTTTATACATCAATGAGCTCAGAATTAGGAGGATATGATGAGAATAGGAATTATACAGGGAACAACTCAAGTCAGTAAGAATGAGTTGCTCCATAATGCTGTCGTAAAAGCTGTAGGAAAAAAAGGGTATGATGTATTTAATTTCGGAGTTTATCCCAACGAGAAACAGTCATATTCATACACAGAAATCGCCTTTTTAACTGCACTACTCATAAATAGTAAAGCTATTGATTTTGTAATTACTGGCTGTTCTTCTGGGCAAGGGATGAATTTGGCCTGTAATACATTACCTGGATTGTTATCGGGTTTCATTCAAAACCCTCAAGACGCTTATTTATTTGGAAGAATTAATGATGGGAATGTGGCTAGTTTGTCACTAGGATTAGGATTCGGCTGGTTAGGCGAGCTTAATTTAGAGTATACGTTAGAAAAATTATTTGATGGAGAATTTGGGATTGGATACCCTGCAGATGTTGCAGAGAGAAAAGTCAGAGAAACTCATCGGGTGAAAGAATTTAATAAGATGAGTAAAATATCTATGATTGAATTAATGAAAAATATGGATAGAGATTTTATAGATAAAATTATGACTAAGAAAAATGTTATTCATTATATCATTGAAAATTCTAACGAAGTGGAATTGGTGGACTATCTTATAAAAGAGATTTCATAAAAAGTATTGAAGACAATAATCTGGCGGTGTTATTGCAAAAAGCTTGGAACTCACCAATGCTGAAAAGGTTTTGGAATTAACGAGAGTAAGGACAGCTGGTGGGCTCCCGATTGTTATTTTCCAATCTTACATCAATCCAAAAATGGTACAGATTACTGAAGAAGAGATTAACAATTGTGAATCTTTATACTCACTTTTAAGAGTGACTGGGTAGCCAACTACTTGAAAGTCCACTAGGAACACCACTTTTAAAAAGGGTAACCATCGTTCATACAGATGGAAAACCTCTACTCTATACTGAAGCTTCATACAATGGACATCTCTATCACTATTCAGTTTCCCATCAACGTATCGAATTAATGTAGTAATTTGTTAAATTTTATACTAATTTTTAATCTATCCCTAACCCATTAGCTGCAATGACTGCTTTATACCAATGGAATGATTTCTTAGGAATCCGCTTTAATGTTCCATGACCCAAATCATCCTGATCAACATAAATGAAACCATATCGTTTGGCCATTTCCGATGTTCCAGATGAAACAATATCAATTGCTGACCATGTAGTATACCCTATTAACTGAACTCCATCTTTAATGGCTTCTTCTATCTGCTTAATATGAGCAGACAAGTAATCAATGCGGTAATCATCGTCTATCTTTCCATCTTCTAGCACATCTTCCGCTCCAATTCCATTTTCTACAATAAATAATGGAATACTGTAACGATTATACAGATCGTTTAATGTATATCTCAATCCAATTGAATCAATTTGCCACCCCCACTCTGAAGCCTTCAAGTGCGGATTTTTCAGTGTATTCTTTAAATTACCATCGGTTTCTTCAAAATTTTCTTTATCAGCTGCAGAAATTGAAGACATGTAGTAGCTAAACGCCAAAAAGTCAGCAGGATAACGTTTCAAAACAGCTTCGTCCTCTTCAAAGACTTGTAATTCAATCCCATTTTCATGCCAAAACCTAGCTGCATAGGGTGGATACTCACCACGAATGATCGTATCAGTAAAATAATAATTGTCCATTTGCTCATTTTTTTGTGCTTCTAATGCATCTTCAGGCTTACAAGTTGCCGGATAAGTCGTAAACTTAGCAACCATGCACCCCAACATCGCTTCCTTTGAAACTTTACTTAATGCTTTTTTAGCTAAGGCAGAGGCCACAAACTGATGATGCGCAGCTTGATAACAATCTTGCAGATAAGTTGCTTCATCATCTTTTACAATACCTGTTGAGTAAAAGACATTAAAGCGAGCCCCGTTAATTTCGTTAAAAGCAATCCAATAGTTAACCTTTTTACCATATCGCTCAAACAATGTTTTCGCATAAGTTACATAAAAATCAATGAGTTGACGATTCTTCCAACCGCCGTACTGAGTGACTAAATTCATGGGCATATCAAAATGATTAATTGTAATCAACGGCTCCATGCCATGCTTAATAACCTCAGCAATAACTTGATCATAAAATGCTAAACCTTTCGTATTTGCTTTTGCATCATCACCATTCGGAAATATCCGCCCCCAAGCAATTGAAAAACGAAACACCTTAAATCCCATCTCAGCACACCATGCAATATCTTCTTTAAATCGATGATAAAAATCAATGCCATAACGCTTAGGAAATTTTCTATCATCCGTTTCCTGTAACACTTTCTCAAGCCGCTCAGCTGTTATTAACTTACGCACTGACCTCGGAACAGTTTTATCATGTTTGACTGCAATATCCGCAACGGTTAATCCTTTGCCATCTAAATCAAATGCCCCTTCTGATTGACAAGCGGCAATCGCACCACCCCACAAGAAATTTTCAGGGAATGTTTGTTCAAATTTTTTCATATAAACCGACCTCCATTAAGCAATTACCGTCAGCATTTTTTCTCCTAAGTTCACTTGACCCCTTGTTTTCTCAGGCAAAACTGACACAAAGTCATTTGTATTCGTCACCACAACAATCACACTTGACTCATAGCCAGCTAACTTAATTTTTTCACCATCAAATTTCACAAGCAAATCACCCGTCTTGATAGTTTGGCCTTCTGTACAGAAAACTTCAAAATACTTTCCCTCTAATTTCACTGTATCAATTCCAATATGTATCAAAACTTCAACACCATTCTCATCCGTAATCCCAATGGCATGCTTTGTCTTAAAAACTGTCGTAATAACCCCAGTCACTGGCGACACGACTTCTCCATTAGGTGCATCAATCGCAATCCCTTCACCTAACATTTTCTCAGCAAATATATGATCGCTCACTTGACTTAACTCAACCACCTTCCCTGCAGCTGGGCTATAAACAACACTTGACTTAATCTGACTAACAGGCTCCTTTTCTTCCTTATCATCTGTTATTTCAATTCCTTCTGCCTTAAAAATTGTCTTCCCAAGCAGATAAGTAATCAGAAAACTTGACACAACCGTCACACCCAGACCAACTAAAATGCTCGCAGGACCGCTCCCCATAAAAATTGGAATGGTTAAAATACTTGGCATCCCACCAGAATACGCTCTTGCCCCCATCATTGTTGCAATCATACCACCAAGTCCACCACCGATTAAGGTTCCGACCATCGTTGCTTTATACTTCGTTAACACGCCATAAAGAGCAGGCTCTGTAATCCCTAAGAAACCTGAAAAAGCTGATGATAATACAATTTGCTTCTGTTTTCTATCCTTGACTAAAAAATAAGTTGAAAAGGTTGCGGTTGCAGTTGCCATCGTACTTAAAAAGTTCGCAGGCGTAATAGTGGTATAACCAAAAGTGGCAATTTGCTGAAGCTGAATTGGGCGAATAGCATGATGCATCCCAACAATAACAAGAAAGGGTCGTGTTGAACCAATCACAAAACCGGCCAACCAAGGTGCCTGATCAATAAGCCATTGAATACCAATAGCTAAATAATCACCGATATAAAAACCAACTGGGGCTACACCAATCAGCATGACTGGTGCCATAATTAAAATAGTAAGTAAGGGGGTAAAAACCGTACTGATTAAATCAGGCATCCATTTTTCTATCCAATTCCACACATACTTTAAAATCCAAACACCTAGCAAAATCGGCAAAATAGAAGATGAATAATCAATAAGTGGCAATGGTAAAAATCCAAATGCAGTCAAAGGATCATTTTCTCCTACCATTCTCATTAGATCAGGGTGCATGATAATACCAGCAAGAGCAAGTGCCATGTACTCATTGGTTTTGAACTTACGAGCCGCTGAAACTGCAATTAAAAATGGTAAGAAGAAGAACATGGCATTACCAGTAATCGTTAAAACTAAATTTAACGTACTTTCTGGATCAAGCCATCCTTTCTCCCTTGCAAAGAAACTCAACCCTTGAATCATACCACCAGCAACAATAGGTGGCAATGCAGCAACTAAAATACTAGATAATGTGCCAATGGCAGTATTAAAACTAAATTTTTTCTCCCCATCATGGTCAATTCCTGAATCAACTAAATCTAATGATGGATACTGCTCCATTATCTCACGAAAAACCTTTGTAACCCCATTTCCAATAATCACTTGATACTGCCCACCTTGAATTTGAACACCTACCACATCTAACTGCTCTATTTCCTTTGTTTTCGCCATGCGGTCATCTTTTAACACAAAACGCAAGCGCGTTATACAATGGGTTAAAGATTTAATATTTTGAACCCCACCCACGAGTTTCACAATCTTTGTTGCTAATTCTTTTTTATTCATTAAAATCACTCCTCTTTCAAGTAAAAAAACCTTGCATCACTGGCATCTGAAAAAATAGTGAAACTCACCTATCAAGTTCCCATTTTATTGCCAAGTGATCAAGGTCTTGCCAGCCTAACTGTAACGAATCCTTTATGATCTGTTCTTTTTTTCAACTAAATTGCGAAGATGTAAAATCAAATACATTTTTTCAATATTCGATGTGTGCCAGCCTTGTTTTTCTTGTAAATAATAGTCAATCAAATTGACACAATTCTTTTCTTTATTGAAGCGAGAGAATACCATGTCAACCAACTCATTTTGGTCCCCATTTTCTTGTATGACACCATTTTTTTGACGCATTAGATAATAGCGGAGATGCGTAATAAAACGTTGAAAATACCAAGAATCTTCATCATAATCACAGTTTAACTGGTATCTAACAAGTTGCAAAATATCATTGGTCATCTCAACCATTTGAACGCCCTCATGATGTGCCGAAGACTCAATTTGTGCATTAACAAAATGGAGTGCAATGAAAGAGGCTTCCGCATCAGAAATATTCACTTTTAACTGTTCACGTATTAACGTAACCGCAAATTTTCCAATCCCATGTTCAATAGGATAAAACTTTTTAATTTCCCAGTCAAGCGGATTAGAAATATCCATTTGTTTTTCATAGCGTTGTAGTGAAAAACAAATATGATCAAGTAACGTAAAGAAGATATTCGGATTCAAACTTTCCTTAATTTGAACCTGCCCATAACGAATGATTCCATCTACTACTTCGATATCTGCTCCACTAGCATCCGTGATTAATGATGCCATTTGTTCTAGATTTAAGCTACCTTCAGAATAAAAAGTCTTTTCCACCTGATCCTCCACAATCTGATCACCTGAATGTTTCCCAAAACCAACACCTTTTCCCATTACAATCAATTGTTGTCCATTTTTTCTCGCTAATGCTACATTATTGTTGATCCTCTTTTCTACAATCAAGATCTCACCTCCAAACCTGAATCAAATCAGAACATTTTAAAACATATTGCTTAGCTTTCCCTTTTTGATGCATTTAATCAAGAAGCACACTCCTTTCATTTCTTTACAGTTTCTTTAAAAAATAAAAACCAGAATAAGGACAAGTAGTAAAAAACTATTTGCACTTATTCTGGTCTTGCCTGCCGAACAGTAACGAATCCAGTAAAAAAACCGTTTCAATTTAAGAGCAATGATAACATATTCCAATAAAATTGTCAATAGTGTGTGTGTCTTTTTTTTTGAGGTTATTATTCAGAAGACGAAAATTTGATTAAATTTGCAATCTATTTTTAATTAGTAGTGAAAATTTTTTGATGTTATTTTATGTTTTTTAAACAACATCAAATCGCTTAATATACTGGTATTATAACATGTCTCAATGTTTTTTCAGTAGTTTTCTTCTCTTTTTTAGCTTCTCTAAAGTTATTCCAAGACCTTTGGCTCAAACTTTGATATCAAGCCTTTTACAGCCACACCTTTACTTCTTCCTCGTCAGCACACCTACACATTCAACATGCTTCGTCTGCGGAAAGAGATCAACCGGCTGCACTTTTTCCAAAAGATAGTCTTCTTCTTCAAAGCGCACGACATCACGTGCAAATGTCGCTGGATTGCATGAAATATAGATGATAGTGCGTGCTTGTGTTGCTGTTGCCGCTTTGATAAAGCTTTCATCTAACCCCTTACGTGGTGGATCAACAAAGATAAGATCAGGTTGAATCCCCTCTTGCAACCATCGGGGCATCACTTCTTCTGCAGGTCCTACTTCATAATGCGCATTTGTGATACCATTAAGAGCTGCATTGACCTTAGCATTTTCAACAGCTTCCGGTATGATTTCCATACCGTAGACTTGTGCGACTTTGTCCGCCATTCCAAGTCCAATGGTGCCGATACCAGAATACGCATCAATGACGACATCATCTGCTTTCAAATCTGCGAAATCATAGGCCAACTGATAAAGCTTCTCTGCTTGTGCTGTATTGACCTGATAGAAAGCGCGTGCTGAGATTTGAAATTCCCTACCCATCATGCTGTCCGTGATGTAGTCTTTTCCTGAAAGAAGTTTGAACTCCGAACCAAAAATAGCATTTCCTGTCGACTTGTTAATGCTAAGCTGGAAGGAGTCAACCTTATCACTGTATTCGGTAATAAGTTCAGAAAGCCCAGCAAATTGAGCCTCGGTCACAACCAAGATGAGCATGATTTGACCGCTATGGAAACCTCGACGAATCACGATATTACGTACAATACCTCGCTTTGCTTTCTCATCATAGGGTTGAATGTTAAGCCGTATTAAACTTTCACGCACTTGATTGACCAAATCATCAATTTCAGGACTCTGGATGTAAAAATCATGAATTGGCACTAAATCGTGAGAGTTCTTACGGAAAAAGCCTGTTTCTGTCCGTCCATTCACGCTACGAACAGGTACTTGGGCTTTATTTCGATATTGAGTTTCTTGTTCGGCACCTAAGGTTTCGAGGACAGGGAAATCTGGCTTGTGTGCGTTTTTACGAAGCACATCGACAACTTGTTGACGTTTAAAATGAAGCTGCGCAGGATAAGCCATATGACCAAAGTCAGCGATTCCTGTGCGCAAATAGGTCACATTCACATCCTGCACACGATCTGGAGATTGGCTGAGCCATTCTTCTACCTTTCCAAAGCCAAAATTTTTCCCGACTTTTAGAACCTTCATTTTTATCTCTTCAGCAGGCAAAGCATTTTCAACAAAAAAAGGGAAGTTATCTACTTTGATAACTCCTTGCCCTTCGTGTGTCAAATCAACGACTTTTCCTTGGATAATTTCATTTTTCTGGAATTTTCTCATGATTTTATGATAGCATACCCGCTTGATAAAGTCCAATGATGTTTAAATGATAAGCACCTTAAACCTCTTCACGGGGATTGCTTACAGTAAGTTTTTTGTCAACTTTCTAAATATCAAAGAAAGGATTTGTATTCGCTTTACTTTCTATTATTTCAACACCTGTGGCAAAGCTGGCTAACTTTTCAGCAACTTTTGGAACAAAGAGGTGTTCCAAGTAATGTCCAGGATCAAGTCCGATAAGGCCTTGCGAAAGTTGGTCATGCCCAACATGGTAATAGATGTCACCTGTGATGTAAAGATCCGCGCCTTTAGCCTGAGCATCTGTCCAAAATTTACCACCGCTTCCACCACAAATAGCGACACGCTTAATCATCTGACTTAAAGAGCGGTCATAAGTCACTAAACGCAAGTGGTCCAAAGCAAAGGTTTTTTTCATTTTCTCTGAAAAGTCCGCCAAGCTCATCGGCTCAATATTACCTACGCGGCCTAAACCTTCTTCGCATAAAATTTCTGTATCCTTAATCTCTAAAAGTTCACAGAACCAATCATTTAGTCCACCGTCAACAACATCAATATTGGTATGGCTTGTGTAAACAGCAATACCGGCTTTTGCCAAGTCCAGGATGATTTTTTCCTGACTATCTGCATCTGTCAAATTCGCTAAGGGACGGAAAATGACAGGATGTTTCGCTAAAATCAAATCCACGTCTTTTTCAATAGCTTCCAAAACAGTTTGTTCTCGAATATCCAAAGTAACTAAAACTTTTTTTACCGGAGCATCAAGTGAACCAATCTGTAAACCTACAGGATCGCCTTCGACTGCTAGATTTTTCGGGCAAAACTCTTCGTACAAGGCCATGAAATCTTTGATTTTCATTGTAGGACTCCTTCTATCTTTTCTTTTTTAGCGTGAACTGCGGCACGTTTCTCATGCTTTTCAGGAAGTCGATCAAGTATTTTATTCAAAGTACTGAGTTCTTTATTCCATTTTTTACGGAAGACTTCTGATTTTTCTTGCGACAAGTAAGGGCCAAACTCAAGCTCTGTTTCATTCAACTCCGATGTGCCATGCTCTGCCACAATAATTTCGTAGATTTTTCCTGCTTCAAGAAGAATCTTTTCTGACGAAATTACAAAATCATGCGCGACAAGCCACGAACGGAGACTTTCTTCATGATTATTGGGTTGCAAGATAAGCTGCTCAACTTGACTCAATTTTTCTTTACCTGCTTCGAGGATTTCCGAAATTAAAAGTCCACCCATACCCGCAATCACAATGCTTGAGATATTATCTCCTTCTTCAAAAGCAGCCAAACCATTTGCTAATCTGACTTCTATCTTATCTTGCAAGTTCTGCTCAGCCACGTGATTTTTAGCAATCTGATAGGGACCTTTAACCACTTCACCCGCAATTGCAAAGTCAATCTTTTCTTGCTGAACCAAGTAGGTTGGGAGATAAGCATGATCACTGCCTACATCCAGAAGTCGGCTGTCCGATTTAACAAGATCAGCAACAGCTTGTAGACGTTTTGAGAGTTTTACTTCAGCCATTCAAGTTTCTCTTTCCAAATTTACAGTATTCAAGAACAGGACATTCCTCACACTTTGGTGCGCGCGCCGTACAGTGATAACGGCCAAAAAAGATGAGATGATGATGACTCTCCACCCAGCGTTCCTCAGGAATGAGCTTCATCAACTTTTCTTCAACTTCCAAGACAGAGGCTTTTTGTGGCACGATATCTAAACGTTTTGAAATCCGTTCTACATGAGTATCAACAGCAATTCCAGGTATACCGTAAGTTTCCCCCAGAACAACGTTTGCTGTTTTCCGCCCCACACCAGGCAAGGTTTGCAATAATTTTTTATCTCTTGGCAGTTCGCTATTAAAGTTTTCTACCAGCATTTGAGAAGTCTTTATAATATTTTTTGCTTTTGTTTTGTAAAGTCCAATTGTTCGGATACATTGTTCAACGTCTGCGACATCTGCCTGTGCCAAGCTTTCTGGATCAGGGTATTTGGCAAAAAGCCCTGGTGTCGCCTTGTTTACTCCCTTATCTGTGGCTTGTGCCGATAAGATGGTTGCAATCAAAAGTTGAAAAGGTGTTTCCCACTCCAGCTCTCCGTGTGCTTCCGGAAACATGTTTACAATGATATCTAAAGCTTCTAAAAATCTTTTCTTACTTAGCATATTACTTTCCGTTCCAGGGTCCATCCATAGGGATATAGAAATCAGTATTTTTGTGATTTTGCGTTGCTTCTGCACGTTCTTCCTTACGCTGTTCAACAGCTTGTGTGCTCATTAAGCCTTCATTACGCCAGTTTCGCAAAATCGCCTTGATATAGTTGAAGGAAACCTTTCGATTAATGACTGCTTCTCGAAGAGCAAGTTTAATCAACTCTGCATCATAGTTATCTTCAAAAAGCAAACTGCGTAGTTCTTCACTTTGCATTGGCGTAATCATCCCCATCTCTGCTTCAAAAATATTAACCAAATCTTGAAGTTGCCCCTTGCTTTGTGTATTAGCAGTATCTTCTGCCTGACTTTTAGGTGTTAACCCTTCCAATTGGTCCAGTTTTTTAAGTGCAGGAGTAACATCAAAAATCGTTTCCACATCCCCTGCAATTTCCAATAAAGTAACTTTCAAAGAACCAAAGTCTTGCAGTTTATCAATGCTGTGGTTCACATCTGAAAGTTTCTTTCCTATCTTTGTAGCAATTTCACTGGGGGCACTGTCACGATTTTCATACAGGTAAAGCCAAACCAAAAAGTCCCCCGCTGAAGGAAAAAGTTGAGCAAAATGCTCCAACATAGCATGGGGAAGTATGATGTGTCCAGCCATATAGTTTTCATAGTAGGTCATGCTATTATTTTATCACATTTCATTGTTTTCTTCCTTTTCTTCTATACGACAAACACGAATAAAAAGGGAAGTATAAAATAATTTACAGAATCCAGAAAGAATTGTTTGACAATTTATCCTAAAAAAAGTAAAATATTCACAAAGACTATGTAAAGGAGATAACATGGCTGGCTCCCAAGTTAATAAACAACTACCTAAGGCAACTGCAAAACGTTTGCCTCAATACTATCGTTTGTTCAAACTTTTAGTTGATGAACAAGTGACACGCACAAACTCACAGCTTATTTCTGAAAAAATTGGCGTGGATGCAGCAACGATTCGTCGAGATTTTTCACTCTTTGGTGAGCTGGGGCGACGCGGCTACGGCTATGAAACACGTGCTTTGCGTGACTTTTTTGGAGAACTGCTTGGACAAGATCGGGAAACGCATATTGCCCTTGTAGGAGTCGGTAATCTTGGACGAGCCTTGATTAACTATCAATTCCAAAATCGCAACAAGATGCGTGTTACCCAAGCCTATGATGTACCAGAAAATCCACTCGTGGGTACAACGAGTGCTACAGGCGTTCCCATCTATGATATTGCAGATTTCTCAAAGAATATCAAAAACTCAAAAATCAAAACAGCAATTATTTCCGTAAATAAAGAAAATGCTCAAGAAGTTGCAGATATTTTGGTAGAATCTGGAATCAAAGGCATTCTTAACTTCTCACCTTTACGCCTACATGTACCAGATGATGTCGTGGTACAATCCATTGACTTAACCAAAGAGCTTCAAACTCTCTTGTTCTTCATGTCACATAAGGATATCAAATAAAAGGCTCAGACACTCTCTATGTGCTCGTTTGTCCGAAGTAGCTGAAGCCTAAGGATACCGATGCACAAAAGATCACTAAAAAATACAGTAGCACTTCATTAGACTGCTGAAAAAGTCGGGAAATTCATTTTTCCCGACTTTTTTATACGACAAGATGCTGTATTTAAGAAAAACAATGTACAGTTTTTCAGTAATCTTGCACGCTGTCTCTGTCTTTTTTTAATTGTCCAATAGACCTTCTTCTCTGAAACTGAGGTAGGTGTTGTGCCCTGTAATAATGTGGTCTAAAAACTGAATACCTAGGTTTTCGCAACCTTCCTTAATTTTATGGGTAAAGACTTTATCCTGCTTACTTGGCCGAGTTATACCTGAGGGATGATTGTGTGCAATAATAATTCCGACAGCCAGATTTCTAATTGCATAATGCAAAATCTCACGTGGATGAGCAATTGAATGGTTGACCGCTCCAATAAAAATCGTTTTTCTCTGAATAATACGATTTTGACTATCTAAGTAAATAGCAACTAAATTTTCCTGATCAAAAGAAGACATCTCATCTACTAGGCTCATCCCAAGTTGTTGGGATCCCATCACTTGCCCATAACGCTTTCTTTGCGTTGTATGAATCCTCTTCCCAAGCTCAATCATGGCTCTTATTTCAACTGCTTTTACTTGGCCTATGCCTGATATTTCCTTTAGCTCTCCTACTGAAGCCCGACGAAATTCCTCTAAATTGTCAAAAACACTCAGCACACGAGCTGCGAGTTCCATGACGTTTTCTTTTTTACTGCCTGTTCTTAATAAAATGGCTAAAAGTTCCTGTTCATTCAGCTTTTCAGATCCAAAAGCTAATAAGCGTTCACGGGGTTTCATAGGATAATTATCTTCTCTTACTTGATACATTTCTTCTCCTTATGTACTTGTACGTAAAAGACACTTGAGATTCACCTTTTCGTGTATCGCAGAACTTAGATTTTCTCTATAAATGTCTGTGTTTATTCCTTTTCTCTTTAGTCCCTTACAGGTAACAAGACACAACCATAATTACAGAATAATCATTCATCACGTTCTGATTAAGCAAAAGGCTTCTTTTACGCCAAGGAAGAAAAGACTAAAAATAGAAAACGCTCAAGATGCTATAGAAAGCTGACATCTTGAGCGTTTTTCTTTTTGACTATTTAGACCTTAGCAGGTTACGAATAGCAATCTCTTATTCAACAGTTACGGCTTTGGCAAGGTTACGAGGTTTATCAACGTCCAACCCACGTTGTACTGTTGCATAGTAAGCAATCAATTGTGTCGGTACAACCATTGAAATAGCTGAAAGATAAGGGTGAACATTATTAATGACAATATCATCATCTTCACGCGCTACAGCTTCTTCTACAATCGTAATCGCTGATGCACCACGTGCCACTGTTTCCATAACATTCCCACGTGTGTGTGCTGCAACTTCTTCGTTATTTGAAATCAGAGCAATCACAGGTGTACCATTTTCAATCAAGGAAATTGTCCCATGTTTGAGCTCTCCAGCAGCAAAGCCTTCACATTGGATATATGAAATTTCTTTTAATTTCAGACTGGCTTCCATAGAAACAAAGTAATCTTGTTTACGGCCAATATAGAAAGAATTTCGTGCTTCTGGCAACAGTTTCGCTACAAGGTCCGAAATCATCTCTTTCTCTGAAAGCGTTGACTCGATAGATTGGGCAACAAGTGAAATTTCTTTAACCAAATCGAAATCAAGCGCCTTAGGGTTTTGATCCGCATCACCTACAGCCTTAGCTAAGAAAGCTAAAGTTGCAATCTGTCCTGTGTAAGCTTTCGTTGAAGCAACTGAAATTTCAGGCCCAGCACCAATCAACATTGTGTATGTTGCTTCACGTGATAATGTTGAGCCAGGTACATTTGTTACGGTCAGGCTTGGATGACCCAGCTCATTTACTTTCACAAGTACTTGACGACTATCCGCTGTTTCACCTGATTGTGAAAGGAAGATAAACAAAGGCTTCTCACTCAACAACGGCATGCCATAGCCCCATTCAGAAGCAAGACCAAGCTCAACCGGTGTATTTGTTAACTCTTCAAGGATTTGTTTAGAAGCATAGCCTGCATGAAGCGATGTTCCAGCTGCGATGATATAGATACGGTCTGCTGCTTGAACAGCTTTTACAATATCTGTAGCAACAGTAACTTTTCCCTCTTGGTCCGTATAAGTAGAAACGAGTTTACGCATCACGCTTGGTTGCTCATCGATTTCTTTGAGCATATAGTAAGGATATGTTCCTTTACCAATATCTGAAAGATCAAGTTCTGCTGTGTAGCTTTGGCGCTCTACTTTATTTCCTTCGTAATCCATTACCTCTGCTTTATCTTTAGTCAAGATAACGAGCTCTTTATCATGAATTTCCATAAATTCAGACGTTTCACGAATCATGGCCATCGCATCAGAGCACACCATGTTGTAGCCTTTTCCTAGACCGATAAGTAAAGGGGATTTGTTTTTCGCAACATAGATTGCGTCAGCATCTTCTGCATCCATAAGGGCAAAAGCATAAGAGCCTTCAATGATAGACAAGGCTTTTTTAAATGCTTCAAGTACAGAAAGACCATCTTCTTCCGCAAATTTAGCGATGAGGTGTACGGCAACTTCTGTATCTGTTTGCCCCTTAAATGTATCATTTGCAAGGTATTCTTCTCTAATCTCTGAGAAGTTCTCAATCACTCCATTATGGACTAAAACAAAACGTCCTGAAGTAGAAGTATGAGGATGTGCATTGTCTTCTGTCGGTTTACCATGTGTAGCCCAACGTGTATGACCGATTCCGGCTGTTCCAGTAACGTTGTCCCCTGTCTTTGCCTCTAGGTCTGCAATACGACCAACTGATTTTACAAGGTTAGTTTTTCCAGAAGCATCGGTCACGAAAATTCCTGCTGAATCATAACCACGATATTCGAGTTTTTCAAGACCTTGCAACAAAATGTCCGTTGCATTACGGTTTCCAACAACACCTACAATACCACACATATTAATATTCTCCATTAGCTAAATTGGTATAGCTACTTTTTCTTTATTTTTTCGTCAATAAAAATATGATAATACAATGCTTTATATTTGTCAAGAATAATAAATCTTTAATTGGTATAGTTGATTATCAGCAAAAAAATAAAGCTTTCGATTTACTTTAATTGCAACTTGACTAATTCTTTGTCCACCTGTGCGAGTACCTTGTCCAAGTCTTCTGCATTGTTGACAAAGTCAAATAAATCACCATCAATGCGCATTTTAGGTGAAACATCATAGTTTTTATACCATATTGGGTATTCTTCATGTACCTGTTGATAATACGCTTTCAGCTCTGGCTGTTTCTCTATTTGTTCAAAACTTCGCCCCCGTTGAGCGATTCTTGAAAGCATTGTTTCAAAACTCACGTCAATATAAACAAGTAAATCAGGACGTTTTTTAGGCATTCCTTCTATCTCTTCTAGCATATTACCAAGCAAATTTTGGTAAATTTCTAATTCTGTTTTTGTGACATTACCATTTTTATAATTGAGTGTTAAAAAAAGTTCATCTTCAAAAATCGAACGGTCAAGAACATTATTTTCCTGAGCATAGGCCATTTTGATGGCTTCAAAACGTTTATTCAAAAAATATATTTGTAGCAAAAAAGCATATTTTTGAGGATTTTGATAATACATGTCAAGTACAGGGTTATTGTCTACAGACTCATAATATACCTCTGTTCCCAAGTGCTCTCCTAAGGCTTTGGCCAAGCTTGACTTTCCAGCACCTATTGTTCCTGCTAAAACAATCAAAGTTTTATTCTCCTATAAAGTCCAAAGCAGGACTGTCTTCATTGTTGTTGTTTATTTTTTTGATCCAGTAAATATTCTCTGATTTGAGCCATAAAGTATAAGGATCCAGTCATTAGAAGAACATCATCTTCTTTTAAAATTTCTTTTAAGACCTGATATTTATCTTTCCAACTTTCAACCAGTTCCACATTGTCTCGTTCAAGATAAGTGAACTCTTCTAATTTTAAAGCTTTTGGATAATCAAAAGTGGTCAATATAAGCCGAGAATGTTCAATGCTCTGGAGCATTTTGATCATCTCTGCAATGTCTTTTGTGACGATAGCTGAAAAGAGGATGATAATGTTCCGACCTGAAAATTCTGTTTTTAAATTCTCTAAAAGACGATGCATAGCATGCACATTATGCGCACCGTCAAGTATAGTTAAAGGTTTATGACTTATTTTCTCCATTCGCGCAGGCCAAAAAGTGGTTTGTAGACCTCTTCTAATAGCACTTTCTGAAAGTGATAATTTCATTTTTTCAGCATAAATCAAAGAAAGTTTGATTGCCAGTGCTGCATTGTCCACCTGATGAACCCCTAATAAAGATTTTTCTAGGTGGGTCAATTCAAAATGGTCATCCCTATAGTTAAAGTACTCACCTTCAAGCACTTCAACTTGATAATCTACACCAAATTGATAATGCTTTGCCTGCTTTTTTTCAGCAGTTTGCTGAATAACCTTTAGTGCTTCAGCAGAGATTCTTCCACTCACTAAAGGCGTATGCGGTTTAATAATTCCCGCCTTTTGTGCAGCTATCTCCTCTAAGGTAGAACCCAGTATATCCATGTGATCCAAACCAATAGTTGTTATCGCACTTGCTACAGGCTCAATCACATTCGTACTGTCCAACAAACCGCCTAAGCCGACCTCAATCAGAGCTACATCGACTTTTTCATCTGCAAAATAGCGCAGCGCTACAGCTGTAATAATCTCAAACTCAGTAATACCTGCGAATCGTTCATCTGCATCGAGCTGTTCGACTAAAGGTTTTACCTGCTCCACATAGAAAATAAGCTTCTCATCGGGAATAGGTTTTTCATTAATAGCCATACGCTCACCAAAGGACTCAATAAATGGACTTGTAAAGGTGGCGACTGTGAGACCAAGCTGACGTAAAATACTCCTTGTAAAAGCAACTGTTGAACCTTTGCCATTTGTGCCAGCAATATGCAGCATAGATAAATCCCTTTCAGGATTTCCAAGTAATTTCAGCAAAGCCTCCACCCGAGTTAAACCAGGACGAATATTAAACTTAAGTCTACTGTGAATCCATTCTAATGCTTGATCAATATTCATGTCCTTCTCTTTTCTCTTCTATTAAAATATTTTTGGAATTCCTTAGGTGCTTCGGCTTTAGAAAGTAAAAAAACAGGCAACTCAGCTCGCCTTGTCGGACCTCTTGTGAGTTCAAATGTATAACGCAAATCAATATGTTGATGCGCTTTCTCATTTTTCACGGCGTTGAACGGAATTTCTATGATATTTACATCTACAAGCTGCCCGTTTTTTGCTACCAGTCCCGTTTCCTCATGAAATTCGCGTAAAGCAGCTTCTTTGGGACTCTCTCCTTCTTCCACATGTCCTGCTGGAAGTAAGAGTTCTTTTTGATAGGGATGTTCGATAAAGTATAACTTTTCTCCCTTAAAAACAAGAGCTGATGCAGAAAGCTGCAGCTCTGGATTTTTCTTCCCTTTTAAATTTTTACTGTTTCTCAAAAGCTCTTTTATCTTTTGGATTTTTTTTGAATTTCCCAAAAAGGAAAGTTCATGTATCAAATCATTGTACATCAGTATTTTTGGTAAATTTTAAAATTTTCTATTAAGCGACGTGTTGCTTTAACATCATGCACCCGTAAAACACGTCCGCCATCCATCATCATTTGACTTTCAAGAATCAATGTGGATATGAGGCGCTCATCAACGTCCATGTTTAAGAGGTTGCTCATAAAGGATTTGCGGGATATTGCTATCATCACGGGCAAACCTAGCTTTGTCAATAATTCAGTAGTTTTCAGCCTCTGTAAGGAATCTACACCCGTTGCTCCACCAGAAAAACCTACACCAGGATCAATACAAATCTGGGTACTGGCAATTCCCAACTCCTTGAATTCTTTTTGCTTATCTGCAAAGTAGGCAGGCAATTCTTGATAGACATTGTCCGCATAATGTAAACCTGCCCGACCATTATTCATCGCAACTAGAGCAGGTTGATATTCTTGCATAAGCAACAATTTTTCAGGTGTGTCAAAACCATCTATATCATTGATAATGTCTGCTCCTTCATCAAGTACACGTTGCATAACATAAGCTTCATCCGTATCAATGGCAATAACAGCTTCTGGAAATGCTTGACGGATGTTTCTCAAAGGTTGCGCCAAACGTTGCCATTCTTCTTCTGGAGAAATGTCGACATAGCCAGGACGAGAAGACTTTCCTCCCAGCTCCACGACATGGGCGCCATTTTGCAAATCTTGCTCAACACGGCGCAAGATATAATCCATCGTCAGATTCTCTTCTGCCCCATCATAAAAAGAATCTGGCGTCACATTGACAATACTATAAACAATCGGATCTAAGGTCAAGTCAAAGGAAAAATTCTTTCCTGACCAGATAATCTTATGCCGCTTAAAAATTGTTTCTAGAATCGCTTTCTCCTGCGGGAAAGGCCAGACTTGAATGAAGTCAGAAAGCTGATAAATCGTAAAAAAAGCCAACATATCTCGACCATCAAGCAAGGTTTTCGAGCCTAAGCGAAATAAAATATCGTTTAAGCTTGCCAGCTCTTGACTATTGCAGTCAGCAAACTTGACCGCAATATGTTTTAAGGAAAAGGAATCTGTATTTTGTTCAATAATCTTCATTTTAAGTTAGGCTTTCTAAGAACTCCAGTCTCATTTCTCTATTTTCTTCAAATTCTCCTAAGAAAAATGAAGTCCTCGTCTGAGAATTTCCCTTTTTAACGCCACGCATTTCGATGCACATATGACGTGCTTCGACAACTACTGCCACACCTTTAGGCTGCAAAATATCATTCAAAATTTCTGCGATATCTCTGGTGATGTTTTCTTGGACAGAAAGCTTACGTGAAACGTAGTTGACCAAACGCGGGATTTTACTTAGGCCAATAATATTACCGTCTTTCGGAATGTAGGCAACATTTGCCGTGCCAAAGAAAGGCAACATATGGTGCTCACACATAGAATAAAAAGGAATGTCTTTAATCAAGATGCTTTGCTCTTGCTCCGTTGCTTCAATCTTAAACAGCTTGTATTCTTCAAAGTCTAGTAATTTTTGGGAAGAAAGAATTTCTTCGTACATCTTAGCGACACGTTCTGGCGTTTCGAGAAGCCCTTCACGTTCTGGATCTTCACCCACGGCCATTAAAATATCGCGGACAGCATCTTCGATACGTTTGCGCGCTGTTTTTTCTTCAGGGATTTCTATTACTTTTTGTTCTGTCCCATCAAGCTTAGAAATAGCTTGTTTGACCTGTTTTTCATATTCAAAGCCTTCTTCTAAAATGTCCATGAGAGGGATCAAAACAAAAAGACGATTGAACAGTTCTTTATGAGGAATAGTCAAATGCTCCTCTCGAAGCTTTTCAGTGCCATAAAATAAAATATCAATATCGATGGTGCGTGGCCCCCAATGAACTGCACGTACACGGTTAAGCTTGACTTCAATATCATGAATAACTTCAAGTAAAGTTTCTGCCTCCAAAGTTGTCGAAAGCTTCAAAGCCATATTGACAAAATCATCTTGTGGAACACCACCGACAGGTGAAGTTTGGTAAACTTTTGACTTTTTTTCTATCAAGATAGCTGAGTTTTGTCCTAAGAGGTTCACCGCCTCTTGTAGATATGCTTGCTTATCTCCAATGTTACTTCCTAAACTCAAATAAACCGTTTGCATCACTTTCCTGCTTCCCCCCTTAGAAAGCCTGTAATTATTCTGTGTAAATACTCTAATCCCAAAAACGATAGTTTAACCAATCATTTCAATTTCTACATTGTCAAAAATCCCTGCGATAGGTACGGCCAACTTGCGGATATGTACTTCCACCGTTTCGACTTTTTTATTTTCTTTGATGGCTTGAATGATGTCAAAAGCTAATTTTTCAATCAAATCTGCACGCGATGATGCAATGATTTCCGAGATACTTTCATAAAAAGAAACATAACTCAAGGTTTCATCTAAGCTGTCCAAGCCAGAATACGAAAAATTAGTCGTTACAATCAAATCAATCTCTAAATTTTGTCCTAATATCTTTTCTTCAGGCAAGACACCGATATGAGAAAAGAATTTCATGTTATTAATCTTAATCTTATACATACTGTTCAATGGCTGTCCAAGCCTCGTCAATTCCTGTCTTGTCAAAGCTCGAGAAGATAACAAAATCATCTGTACTATCAAACTTCAAAGCTTTTTTGATTACTGAGACATGCTTGTTCCATTTTCCACGTGGAATCTTATCTGCCTTCGTTGCAACTAAAATAACTGGAATATTATAGAACTTTAAAAAAGTGTACATCAGTTTATCATCTTCTGATGGTTCATGGCGCAAATCCACAAGAGCAAGAACAGCTTTCAGATTAGGCGCTGTAGTGAGGTACTCCTCAATCATTTTGCCAAACTTTTCTCGTTCCTTTTTAGACACACGCGCATAGCCATAACCTGGCACATCAACCAGGTGTACTTTATTGTCAACATTGTAAAAATTAAGGAGCTGGGTTTTTCCCGGCGAACTTGAAGTCCGTGCAAAGTTCTTTCGGTTGAGCAAGGTATTTATAAAACTTGATTTGCCGACATTTGAACGCCCTGCAAGCGCGATTTCTGGTATATCCGTATCTGGATATTGCTTGACGGAGGCTGCTGAGATTGTCAGTTGTAAATTATTAGGATTTATTTTCATTTTTCTCTTTCCTTGTGTCTTTCAAGGCATATCTTAAGCATTTTTTGAAATCATAACAAGAAAACCATGAACACTCATGATTTTCTATTTTTCAATATAAATGACTTCTGCTTCTGCTTTATCACGTACAGCTGCTTCTGTAATAATCACTCTTTCAATGTTGTCATGACTTGGAACTTCAAACATGATGTCCATCATCACTTCTTCAATGATTGAGCGTAATCCCCGTGCACCTGTCTTGCGTTCAATAGCTTTTTCAGCAATTGCATGTAAGGCTGCATCTTCAAATTCCAAATCAACATTATCATAGCTTAACAACTGCTTATATTGCTTGATTAAAGCATTCTTGGGCTCTGTTAAAATGCGGATTAGGTCAGATTCTGTTAAGCGTTCCAAAGCTGCTACTACAGGTAAACGTCCGATAAACTCAGGAATCAAACCAAAGGTTTGGATATCTTCTGCGATTATCTCTTGCATATAAGATTCGTCCTCTGCTAATGCTTTATTATTTGTTCCGAAACCAATGATTTTTTCACCCAGACGTTGTTTAACAATTTCTTCGATACCATCGAAAGCACCTCCAACAATAAAGAGGATGTTTTTCGTATCAATCTGAATCATTTCTTGGTTGGGATGCTTACGTCCCCCTTGTGGAGGGACACTCGCTACAGTTCCTTCGATAATTTTTAAAAGCGCTTGTTGAACGCCTTCACCTGAAACATCACGAGTAATCGAAACATTTTCAGATTTTTTAGCAATTTTATCAATTTCGTCAATATAAATGATACCGCGTTCAGCACGCTCGATGTTAAAATCACTGGCTTGAAGAAGCTTCAATAAAATATTTTCAACATCTTCTCCAACGTACCCCGCCTCAGTCAAACTCGTTGCATCGGCAATTGCAAAAGGGACATTGAGTGATTTTGCCAAAGTTTGTGCTAGAAATGTTTTCCCTGAACCTGTTGGTCCAATCAAAAGAATGTTCGACTTTTGAAGTTCAACGTCATCATCATCCTTGCGCGCAAAACTAATGCGCTTGTAGTGATTATAAACGGCAACAGCCAAAGCACGCTTTGCATGCTCTTGACCAATCACATAACCATCAAGATGGTCCAGCATTTCTCTTGGGGTCATCACAGGAGTAGTTTCAAAGTCCTGAGACTTCTCCTCTCGCATTTCCTCTTCAATCAAATGACTGGATAACTCAACACATTCGTTACAAATATAGACACCAACGCCAGCAATAAGTTTCTTTACCTCTGGTTGGCTTTTGCCACAGAATGAGCAATAGATATTTTTATTTTCTTTTATATCGTTAGACATGTATATCTCTTCTTCTAAATTTTAAAATTTTTTAGGAAAATAAGGTTCCATAAAAAGCATGAATGGAATTCACTATGTTAGTAAAGGCATTAAGAAGGAATATTACCCCTAAGCCCCAGCGTTTTTTACGGAAGCATTGCAGTGCAAGTATCACACATATGGCACACAAGACCGCCGTAAATAAGCCAAAAATTGATTTTGTCAAGGTTTGCGCTTCTCCTTCCGCTCATATTTTTCAATCGTAAAATCATAAGCATTTTTTTCATCTTTTTTACGATATTCTTCTGATATTTTTTCATAGGGTGAGAAATCAAAGTCTTCTGGGAAATAAGTATCTGCTGTAAATTTCTCATGAACGACAGTTTTAAATAAGGCGGATATCTCTTTTTCAAAAAGGAGGAACATCTTTGCACCACCAATAATATACAAATCACGGTCTTGACTATTATACCATTCCAACACTTCAGAAACACTGTGCATGATAAGAACTCTATCGTTGTCTTCTCTTGGATAGGAAGTATCACGTGTAAGTACGATGCTGATACGTCCCGGAAGTACACGTTTGTTCATACCTTCAAATGTTTTTCGGCCCATCAAAATAGCTTGATGATAGGTTGTATTTTTAAAATGTTCCAGTTCAGCAGGTAAGCGCCATGGTAAATGACCATCAACACCAATTGCCTTTGCTTCATCTTCTGCCCAGATTGCGTAAATCACTTTACTTCACCCTCTGCTTTTCTCCAATCCTTGAAAAGCCACTCATCCTTATAAAACAAAGATGTTCCTTTCTTTTTAATGCGTTGTCGTCCTGCACCTAAAGGCACTCGGTAACATACAGCAAGTCCTATGAGACATGGCTTAAATGTTTCATTCATCAACAGTTATAAAATATTGCGCATGAGCGTTACTATCATCGTGTTTCAATAACAGCATTTTTTTCTGTTGTTGAGGATATAATTACCTTTATCATTATATCAAAAAACGCCTTTTTTTACTCTAATTTTTCTTTTGCAGAAAAAGCGTAAAAATTTTGCATTATTTTCTTTACTTTTCCTAAAAGATGTGGTAATATGTTTTTATCAATTAATTTGTTTCAATCAACCCTGTTATGATTAAAGCAAATTAGTCCCCCAACTAGGCTGCTCGCTGAGGCCATACTCCGAGCTACCTAGTTTTTATTTTTGTAAAAATCCCCCTTATATACAGTGAATGGAGAATATTATGAATCATATTGTGCTTTTTGAACCGCGTATTCACTTTAATACAGGAAATATTGCCCGAACCTGTGCTGCTACAAATACTACACTGCATTTGATTGAACCATTTGGTTTTGAAATTACAGATAAAAATCTCAAAAGGGCAGGTCTAGACTACTGGGACAAGGTAAATATCATTTATCACAAAAATCTTGAAGACTTTCTCAGTCACATTGATGGGAAACTTTACTTGGTTAGTAAGTTTGCTGATTATGTTTATTCAGATATTAATTACACAGAAACTTCTGAGGATTTGTATTTTCTTTTTGGTCGAGAAGACACAGGCTTACCTGAAGCTTTTATGCGGGAAAATGCAGAAAAGTGCATCCGTATCCCGATGAATGATGCACATGTACGCAGTCTTAATCTTTCGAATGCCGCTTGCATGATTATCTATGAAGCGCTTCGGCAACAGGGGTTTGCAGGACTAGAACTTAGCCATACTTATGAAAAGGATAAGTTGAAATAGGTTTATCAATGTTAAAAGAGGACAGAACATTTGTTCCGACCTCTTTTTTTTATAATCTTTTATGAGTTAATTTGCTTGGTTGATGATGAGGGCTGGGCGAGGGCCACCTCCATTATTAGCATGAGTAACATCAGCTGAAGTTAACGTACTACCAAACCAGCGACTATCCACAATCCAGCTCCCAACAGCACTTGTAGGGGTACGCAAATGCCACCAAGTATTACTAGCTCCTAGACGCTCTCCTGGACTAGGGAAGGCGAGACCTGTTCCTGAGAAGCGTGTCGCATCAGCCAAGGAAAGAGAAAAGGCACGGGGTGTTCCGCTAGTATCAACCTGAGTCACATCGGCCTCAACTTCTGGGAAATCATCCAGATTGTTGGGGATCCAGCGATCAAATGGGCCGTCAAAGGTGACATCCGCATGCGAAACTGTCCCTGTTGTAAAGTTATTCGCCACAGGTTGAACCATAGCTTGTACTGCGCTATCGAGCCCGTCATACCAAGAGACTAGTGCCGCATCATGATCATTCCAAGAGACATTACGTATTGCCTCATTCCGAATAATCATATGATTATCAGAACCCATGTTCTCCAGATAACGGTATTGTTCACCTGCCATAGTGAAGATACGACCAGGACTCATGGCACTGAAGTTAAACTCATCGGGTTGAGAATCCTCAAAAACTCCTGGGTTGCCATCATTATTTGTAATTTCTTGAAGCAAGAGATTAAGATGACTACTATGAGTATTGTCATTTGGAAGATTTACCAAGAACTCCTCACTTTGATCTGAACTGATCAACTGACTGTCCACATGAATACCGTAATAGTATTGACCCGGGATGTTACCAGCAGCCGCAGCCATCTCTGCCGCATCAATCAAGTAAGAAGTCGCTTGCCCTGACTG
>NZ_CALPDE010000018.1 GCF_943193185.1 Lactococcus ileimucosae | reverse complement strand
TACGCATGAGAAAAGCTCCTTGTTAAAATGGACGAAATATTTTTTTATTTCTTGTCCATTTTAACAGGAGCTGTTCATAAACGATTTAGCTTTAAATTTAACAAGGTAGACTACAGTATTCCTTTGCGTGATATTGCTTATATTGAGAAAAATAAAAGAAATGTATTTATTCATACAGACAGAGAAAAATATTGCGCAATCCTGTCAATTAAAGAGTTGCTTGTAATAATAGGGGAAAGCCTTGTGCGGGTTCATAATTCTTTTTGGGTGAATGCACAATATGTTCGGGAAATAAGGAATAACCATTTATTGCTTTATTTTTCCGACAAGTCTAACATTTATATTCCCATAAGCAAGTCCTATAAATTACAAGCAAGAAAATCAATTTTATTTCAATTGAATCATAAGGCATGAGTCATGATAATTACGACTGTAAATATTATTTCGTCAGCAATTAGCATATGCTTAGTCAATTATTTTTTTTCGTCTCAAAAGGAAAAAATGAGAAGAAGTCACATTAATATCCTATTACTTGCCTTTTTTATATGCTATCTCATTTTGAGCACAATAATTAAGGATCTAGCTTCTACCTTTTGGAAGTTATTACTCATCCTCTCAATATATGTATTATTAGGACATAGACACAAAGTTTCTGCCCCACATACATTTTTTTGGTCAATAATTCTTTTAGGAACAGTACTTGGAGCGGAATTTGTGGGATTTCTATTCATGCTCCCATTGGCTTCAGCGGAAAAATACGCTCACCAAGAGGTGTTTGTAGTAATTAATATTATCCTTACGACTCTTATTGAAATAATTAGTGTTATTTTATTAAAAAAATTTGTTTATCGTAATGTTAATGATGGACAGAAGTTTAATCTTACAAGGTTATTGGCATTCTTATCGATACCGGTTATCTCAACATTATTAATGCACACATTATTGCTACAAACGATATATTCTCCAGAGTTCTCTTTTTTGCTTATACTTATTTTTTTTGTAGGGTTAACGATAATAAATTTGAGTGTTGTTTATCTTTATGTAAACTTATCAAAGCAGTATTCAAACCATGAGAAAATGAGTCTTGAAAAGGAAAGATTAGAGCAAGAAATAAAATTTTATGAACAAGTTAAACAGTCTCAACAAGAGATTCGTTCAATAAAGCACGATCTTCGAAATCAATTACTTGTTTTATTAAATAGACTTGAAAACGGGGAAACATTTGAAGCGATTAAGGCAATAAAACAAACACTGTCTAATATGTCTTCTCGAAGTGCTTATATCTTAACTGAGCATCAAGCACTTAATTTCTTACTGAGTGAAAAGTATAAACAGGCAGAAGCATTGGGAGTGTCTTTAGAGGTGAAGAGTTTTATTCCAAAAAGTTTGAATATTGATGATGAGATTCTCGTTGCCATATTTGGTAATCTGTTAGACAATGCTATCCAAGCTTGTAGTCGCTTGAAAGATGAAAGACTTAAAACGGTCAAAATAGAGATTACTTTTTTCAAAAATAGATTGATAATTGAGATGTCCAATCCATTTGAAGTTGAAGAGGAAATAACTAGAAAATCGCGATTTACTGAAGGGATTGGTAGAAAAAATATCGCGAAGCTAGTTGAAAAAAATGGCGGTATTTATGAAAGCTGGTATGAGGATTCGAAATATTTTGCGTGCATTGTCTTATTTAACTTGACATATTAGTATTTCTGATGAGAAGGAAGTTTATTTTTTTAGTCAGTATAGATTGATGAAAAGCAGCTTCTTTGGTTTTTTGCTATAATTAAATAATCAATACTAGATTTGAAGCGAGAGAAAAAATGAATCCTTTATTAAGCGGAATGAATGAAAAACAAGCAGAAGCGGTAGAGACGACAGAGGGACCGCTTTTGATTATGGCGGGAGCGGGCTCTGGGAAGACACGAGTGTTGACGCACCGTATCGCTTATCTCATAGAGGAAAAAATGGTTAACCCCTGGAACATTCTGGCCATTACCTTTACCAACAAAGCAGCTCGAGAAATGAGAGAGCGTGCGCTTAAATTGACACCTGCTGTTCAGGACACCTTGATTGCGACCTTTCACTCCATGTGTGTACGCATTCTTCGCCGTGATGCTGACCATATTGGCTATAATCGTAATTTTACGATCATAGATCCAGGGGAACAAAAGACATTGATGAAACGTATTCTTAAAGAAGCTAATTTGGATCCGAAAGAATGGAACCCCAAAACACTACTTGGTACGATTTCTCATGCCAAGAATGCTCTTTTAAATCCGGAAGCTTACGAAAGCCAAATTAATGCGCGTAATCCTTATGAACTCCTTACAGCTAGAGTTTATAAAATCTATCAAGCGGAACTTCGAAAAGCAGAAGCCATGGACTTTGATGACTTAATCATGCAAACTCTGCGTCTTTTGGATAAAAATCCGGATGTTTTAGCTTATTATCAAGGAAAATTTCAGTATATTCATGTCGATGAGTATCAGGATACCAACCATGCACAATATCAACTTGTTAAACTGTTGGCGCAACGGTTTAAAAATATTTGTGTCGTTGGTGATGCGGACCAATCTATTTATGGCTGGCGTGGAGCGGATATGCAAAATATCCTTGACTTTGAAAAAGATTATCCAGATGCAAAAGTCGTTTTACTTGAGGAAAATTATCGTTCGACAAAAACAATCCTACAAGCAGCGAATAATGTCATCAAGAACAATGTTAATCGTCGTCCTAAAAAGCTGTGGACGCAAAATAATGCTGGTGAAAACATTCTCTATCATCGTGCAAATGATGAGCGCGAGGAAGCTATCTTTATTGCTTCAACAATCAATGAGCAAGTGCAATCAGGTCGTAAATATTCAGACTTTGCGATTTTGTATCGTACAAATGCGCAGTCACGTACAATTGAGGAAGCCTTTCTCAAGTCAAACATTCCATATAGTATGGTTGCAGGGACAAAGTTCTACTCACGTAAGGAAATTCGTGATGTTATTGCATATCTGAATGTTATTGCCAATCCGCGGGACAACCTGAGTTTTGAGCGTATCGTAAATGAGCCTAAACGTGGTGTAGGGCCAAGTGCTTTGGAGAAGCTCCGCAATTTTGCCGATAGGCAAGGAAAATCTCTGGCTGAGTCGACATTAGATATTACCCTATCAGATATTCGAGGCAAGGCTTCTGGGGAAATTTATAATCTGGGTTTGATTTTTGACTTTCTGCGCAACTATGCCGAAACTTCAACGATTACAGAACTGGTAGAGGAAATGTTGGAGCGTACAGGTTATCTGGATTTCCTACGTATACAGAACAATCTTGAAGCACAAGCACGTATTGAGAATATTGAAGAGTTTTTATCTGTGACTAAAAACTTTGATGAGAAGTCAGAAACACCTTTAGATGAGATAAGTGGTGAGCCTATTGAAGAAAGCGGTTTAGAGCGTTTGAGTCGCTTTCTCAATGAAGTAAGTCTCCTTTCAGAGGTTGACGAGTATGAGGAAGGGAATAATGCAGTAACGATGATGACCTTGCATGCTGCAAAAGGCTTAGAATTTCCTGTGGTTTTTCTTATCGGTATGGAGGAGAATATCTTTCCTTTGGCGCGTGTCAATGATGATCCAGATGAACTAGAAGAAGAACGACGTCTTGCCTATGTCGGTATTACTCGCGCCGAGGAGTCTCTTTACTTGACCAATGCTGAACGGCGTGTCCTCTATGGTAAGACAAGCTCCAATCGCCCGAGTCGCTTTATTTTGGAGATCGATGATGAGTTGCTAGATTATGGTGGTATCGCACATAAAGCAAATTCAAGCTTTAATGCCAGCTATAAAATGCCAGATGGTACAACACGTTTTGGTACAGGGATGTCGATGACCGACGCACTCTATAAACGTAAAGCAGCAATCAATCCTGGCGCTGCAAGGGCAATAGAAAAAGCAGATGTGATAACAGAAGATTGGAATATTGGGGACACAGCTGTGCATCGCAAATGGGGAGAAGGCATCGTTCTGTCTGTGACAGGCACAGGCAAGAATATGGAGTTGAAAATCAAGTTCCCTGAAGTTGGAATGAAACGCCTTTTGGCAGCTATGGCCCCTATAGAGAAGAAGGAGTAAAGATGGATAAAAAGCGCTGCAAGTGGTGTCTCTCATCAGACAAGATGATTCACTATCACGATACCTATTGGGGAGTTCCTGTTCATGACGACCAAGAACTTTTTGCCAAGCTCATCTTGGATATGAATCAGGCAGGTCTGTCTTGGTCAACTGTTTTGAACAAGATAGAAAGTTTTTACGAAGCCTATGACCAGTTTGATATTGCCAAGGTTGCCAGTTATGGTAAAGAGAAAGAAGAAGAGTTACGACAAAACCCAGGTATCATTCGTAACAAATTAAAGATTGCTGCTGCGATTAATAATGCCCAGAGAATTCGAGGTATTCAAGAAGAATTTGGCTCTTTTAATGCCTATATCTGGTCTTTTACAAAAGGTCAAGTTCTCCAACATAAGGTCACGGACGAAAGTCAAGTTCCTGCAAGTAATGATTTGTCAGAAGCCATGTCGAAAGACATGAAGAAGCGCGGCATGAAGTTTGTCGGGCCAACGATTATCTATGCTTATCTCCAAGCAATTGGCGTCATCAATGACCATGCAGAATACTGCTTCCGTAATAAGGAACTGCAATAAATTTTTACAAGTGTTAATTTAAAAATAAGGATAAAGAGTCTGGATAGTCCAGGCTTTTTTATTGTAAAGAGTTTTGGAAGACTTATCTGGACCTATTTTCTAAAAAAGGAGTACTTCAAAATATATTTTTACCGCATCTAATCTGGTAAAACTTGGATATGAAATATATCGAAACAATATTGACACTTCTTGTTAATTAATATAAACTTAATGACAGAAAGCGCTTTCGAATAAAAATTAGGAGTTTATCATGAGCAAAAAAATTGTAGGTGTTACAGCATGCGCCGCAGGAATTGCCCATACTTATATGGCACAAGCAGCATTAGAAAAGGCTGCAGAAGAACTTGGCTATGACGTCAAAGTTGAAACACAAGGCACTATTGGAACTGAAAATGCCCTCAACGATCAAGAGATTAGAGAGGCTGATGTTGTCATTATCGCAGCAGACGTTAATGTGGATAAAGCACGTTTTGTTAATAAGCGTTTGGTAGAAATTGACACCAACTCTGTCCTTAAAGATGGGCAAGCTGTCATAGAAAACGCCCTCGCTAACGCACAGCCTTTTAGCGGTAAAGGCGTCAAAGTTGGTGGGAAAATGGAAATTGGAACCTCTGGGAATAAGGCTGTGCGTTATTTGATGTCTGGTTTGACTGATATGATTCCAGTGACCATTGCAGCCGGGCTACTTTTAGCAATCGCAAATGCCTTTGCCTTCCAACCTGATCCCAATAATGCCAACCTCGTAGTTTGGGGCTTTAGCGAAGACATGATGGGGCAGTTCCTCTCGAAAATGTTTGACTTAGGTAAAGTCGGTTTCACGTTGATGATTCCAATCTTTGCAGCGGGAGTTGCACGCGCGATTGGGGACAAACCAGCTGTTGCCCCAGCTTTCATTGCAGCCTATATCATCAATGATCCGACTTTCTTAGGAACAGAAACAGGGGCAGGATTCCTTGGAGCTATCTTAGTTGGATTTGGTGTCGGTTACTTTGTCAAACTGCTCAAAAAAATCAAATATCCCGATATTATTAAACCCATTGTGCCTATTTTGATTATCCCGATGGTTGCAACCTTTGTTTCCTTTGTCGTGATTCATTTCTTAATTGGGGATCCGATAGCAAATGGTATGGCTGTTTTATACGATGTTATCAATGACGTCACTGTGCGCTATGAAGCAGCACCGATTATTTACGGCGCGATTCTTGGTGGAATGATGGGTGTTGACATGGGAGGACCGATTAACAAAACAGCAATGCTTGTTTCTTCAGCAATTTTTGTTGATACGATGGCACAGTTTGGTCCTGAAGCAGTCAATGCTATCCCACAAGCAGCAACGGGAGCTGCTATTGCTGTAGCACCACTTGGCGCAGGTATTGCAACACTCCTCTTCAAAAAATACTTTACGACAGAAGAGCGTGCACTTGGTTCATCAGCCTTGGTTATGGGAATGGTCGGCGTAACGGAAGGTGCGATTCCCTTTGCGGCTTCAAATCCTAAATTTATTATTGCCAATACCTTATCTTCTGCACTTGCAGGTGCTACCGTTGCGGGTATGGGTATAAAATTCTTTGGGGGTGTTGGCTCACCTTTGGGTGCCTTCTTAGGTTATACAACAGGTCCTAACTTTGCGTGGCTCTACTGGATTATTTTAATTCTTCTCGCAAGTTTTGTTAATGCTTTAATCTATCGATTCATCGTAAGAAATAGAAATGTTGAAGTGGCTGAAGATATTCAACAAGGATAAAAAGAGAAAGTAAAAATGGAAAATACAGTATTTAACAAAGAAAATGTCTTTTTTACAGAGGATAGTTTTGTCAATAATGAAGCATTGTTTCGCTATATTGCTCAAAAAGCCATTGCGCTTGATTATGTTCACTCAGAAGAGGCGTGCTTTCAAGGCTTAATGGAGCGTGAAAGTCAATCGACAACGGCTTTTCAAGATGGATTTGCTATACCGCATTGTAAAAGTGATACGGTCAAAGCGCCTCAGTTGATGTTCATAAAGACTAAAGCGATTGCTTGGGAAAGTTTAGACGGATCTGATATTGAAAACTCATTTGCCTTACTCATTCCAAGTACGGGAGCCAAAGAGCACTTGCGCTATCTGGCGCAAATTGCACGGGCCTTGATTGATGATAATTTCCGAGAAGCATTAAAAAATAGCAGCACAACAGACGAAGCTTATACGATTATTTCAGAAAAATTAGGAGTTTAAACATGAAAAAGAAAGTACATATTGTTAATCATACGCATTGGGACAGAGAGTGATATTTCACGACCATGGATGCTTTTCTTTTGAGTGATAATCTCTTCAATAATGTAATAGATGAACTTTTGCAAAATCCCGAAGCGAAGTTTTGTTTAGATGGACAATCTTCAATTTTGGATGATTATATGCGTCTTAATCCGCAGCAACTAGAGAATGTGAAAAAACTTGTTGCCAATAAGCAGCTTGCGATTGGTCCTTGGTACACTCAAACGGATGCTTTCTTTGTTGATGAGGAAAGTCTAATCCGCAATATGATTATTGGTATGCGTGACAGTCGTAAGTACGGCGAGGAAATGAAAATTGGTTACCTGCCAGATACTTTCGGACATAATGCACAGTGGCCGACAGTCTTGCAACATTGCGGCTTAGACAATATTGTTTTCTGGCGTGGTCTCAATCTGGAAAAACATACACAGAGTCCCTACTTCACCTGGAAAGGTTTGGGAGAGAAAGAAATCACAGCCATGAACTTGGTAGATGGCTATGGTGCAGCAGCCTTCTTGAAAGATGAACCTGAATATATCGAAGAACGTCTGCTTCCTGCTGTAAAACGGACAGAAAAATGGACGGACGTCAATGATTTGTTACTGACTGCAGGCGGCGATCAGTTAGAGATTATCCGTAATTTACCACAAACTCTTAAGGCAATTTCTGAAAAAACAGACTATGATTTTATCGAAAGTTCATATGAAAAATTTTTAGATGTCATTAAAAAAGAAGAAAATCTTCCAGAATATAAAGGGGAGTTCCGTGAACCTTGTACAACTCGTGCACACAAATCTATCGGTTCTGTTCGCTACGATATTAAGCGTACAAATTTCATTATTGAACAAAAACTCCTGAAACGTGTGGAACCATTGCTTGCTATAGGTAAAGCACATGGGATTACACTCAGTACAGAAACATTAGTTATCGCTTGGAAAAAAATCCTTGAAGGACATGCCCATGACTCAATGGGCGGCTGTGTATCGGATGATGTGGCAGTTGATATTCTTCATCGTATGAAAGAAGCAGAAGAACTTGCTGATGGTATGGAGAATTATATCGTCAAACGCTTGAGTGAAAAATTAGGTCTTTCTGACAAGGAAATCTTGGTTTTCAATACGACATCCAAAGACTTTAAAGGCTATAAGCAGATCGATTTCTTAGCAGCAAGCAAAAACATCAAGTTATCCGGTATTGAAGAGATGATTATTGTGGATGAAGAGTACTTTGCAGGTAAAGATAATCTTCTTTTAGAAACGCCAGAAGGCAATAAATACATCAACGAAGACCCATACTATCGTTTGTATGCTCTCGCGCATGTAGAAATTCCGAGTATGGGTTACAAAATATTCACAATAGAAGAGAGCCAAGAAGAAATAGAAGTATTTGTTGCAACAAATGATGTGGCAATTAAAAATGAATACTATACAATCAATAATGAAACTGGAAAACTTTCGCTCCTTACTACAGACGGGGTTCATTTAGAGAACTTCTTAGAGTTTGAGGACATGGGAAACGACGGAGATACTTATGATTTCTCACCGCTCAAAGATGATGAACCAATTATTCTACGTCTTACAGATAGTCAGGTACAAAAAACATCACTGGCTGAGAAGATGATACTAAGTGGTCAGTTCCAGCTTCCCAAAACTTTAGAAGATCGTTTGGAAACAAAAGAGCTGGGAAGTCTGACAATGACTATGACCTTGACTTTGAAGAAAAACAGTGAATTGATAGAAGGTATTTTAGTCATTGACAATCAAATCCTTAGCCACCGTTTGCGCCTAAAGCTTAATACTGGCGTGGAGAACACACGCTCAATTGCTTCTTTACCTTTTGGTTTCATTTCCCGTGAGGCCTTGACCGAAGAGATTCCAAACTGGTTTAAGTCCTATGTCGAGTATCCAATTGATTTAGAACCATTTGATAAGAGCGTTTCTGTTGCGAATGAACATTATCATGTGAGTGCTTTTGGAAAAGGCTTGAAAGAGTACCAATTCCAAAAAGGAAGTTTATATTTAACACTGCTTGCTACGACTTCACAGTTAGGTAAACCAAACCTTGCTTACCGTCCAGGTCGAGCCTCTGGAGATACGACTAAAAAAGGGCATGTCATGATGCCGACGCCGATGGCTGAATTATTAGGTGAGCAGCGCTTTGAGTTTGCTCTAGTTGTGAACGCTCAAGCCTTTGATGAGTTTGCGACTTCGCAACACTGGGCAGAATATATATCGCCTAATATTGCTTATCAAAATCAGGTGCTGAATAAATTTATTCATCGTTTGGACAATAAAATCCAAGCCGATGACGAGCGCATAGCGCGTGTTGATGCATTTTCACTACTTAAAATCGATGGTTCTGCTTTTGATACAACTTTCATGCCGTCATTATATGACACAGATGCAGAAGTTTTACGCTTGGCTAATCCAACAAGCCAACCTTTGGCGATTGGGGACTTTGACTTCTCGCATTATGCCAAATATGAATTTGTTAATGCGCAGGAAGCTATTGTAGCAGCACAGTCTGAGATTGCTCCATATGATATGGTAAGTATTAAACTATGGCGCAATTGATGTTTCGCATTCAGCTCTACTTGTATTCAGTCTTGACAGCCATGTGGATCTTTCAATATGAGCCACTGATGGCAGCCAAAAATGTATCGTCTGCCACCAGTTTGCAAGTTTTGACATTTGTGCAACTCATTGTTATTGGCTCAATACTGTTATATAGTGGCATCTTAGAAAGAAGTAAACACAGGAACTCGGTTATTCGTGGGACTCTAATCCTCAGAATAATAATTTCCGCTCTTCTTTTTATTGTTGAGTTTCCTACAGTTTTTATTGTTGGCTTTCTGATCTATCAAGTAGGTGCCGTAGGTTGTGATATTTTTTATGAGAGTTTACTTTTAGAAGAAGCCAGTAAAAAACGTCTTGATTTCGGCAAATATCGTATGTTTGGCTCACTCGGCTATGCTACAAGCGGATTTTTAGTGAGCGGCCTTCTGTTCCTAGAGTTTGAAGTTCCTATTTTATTGATTTTATCCGTGGTGATTAATTTTATCTTACTGTTTCTCAATCTGAAAACACCTTTTTCAAGTCGAAGTAGCGTTAAGCAAGGCTATGATAAAAAGAAGATGAAGTTGCCACTGTCAGCACTTGTATTTATTTTTTGCTGTGCTGTAGTCACGACGCTACCAGGATCTTTTGGTTATCTCTTTAATGGCTACTTGCGAGATCAATTTTCTTTACCCTTGCAGCATGTGACCCTATATGTGAGTGTTGCTGTTTTTATCGGTTCTTGCATCTCTGAGGTATCAGCTTTTTATGTAGTGGATCGTTTAATTAGAAAAATCGGAGCGAAGCAAGTCTTATTCATTGGTTTCTTGGCTTCCATTATTCGCTGGGCTCTAGCTATCGTAAGTCCTAATGCAGTGTCTTTTGTAGCAACTTATCTTTTTCATGGGATTAATTTTGCTTTCTTATATATCGGTTTTCTGACCTTGCTGAGAGCCAAGTTAGGTAATGAAATTGTAGGGACTTTAACGATGCGCTTTACTTTTATAGCTAATCTTATCGGTGTAGGGGTGGCACAACTTTATGCCTTATCTCTTGAAACTATAGGTGTACGCGGTATTTTAGTCAGCTACTTGCTGATTAGTTTGTTTGCTTTTGGCTTTGTGGTAATCTTTTATAAAAGACTAGCTTCAAATAATGTATGAGGAAAAAGATGGTTTATTTGGTTTTTGATATAGGTGGGACAGCTTTAAAATATGGTTTGCTTTCAAAAGATGGCACTATTATAGAAAAATATTCAGAAGTTATTCCAGAGAGTTATGAGTTATTGTTGGTACGAATGGACCAGTTATGCAAAGCGTATCAAAATTTGTCAGGAGTAGCCATAAGTTCACCTGGTATTTTTGACTATGAATCAGGACTTTTAACAACATCCTCAGCTCTTGAATACTTGATTGGGAAGCCTTTTTTAAGGGACTTATCTTTAAGAATTCAGTTGCCAATGAGTATTGAAAATGATGGCAAGTGTGCTTTGCTTGGAGAATACTGGCGAGGGAGTGCACAGGGAGCAAGTATCGCTGCTATGTTTGTCATTGGTACAGCAGTTGATGGAGCAATATTAATCAATGGAGACATCCATCGAGGAGCACATAAGAATGGTGGAGAGCTGGGGTATATGTTAGTTCAGAACACGCCTGAAGAGCAGCATTATGCTTCCTTAGGAGGGAAAATTGGTTTTCATGGTTTACTGCAATACCTCAATCAAAAGGGCTATTCTATCAGAAATGGACTTGAGTTATTTGAAAGGGCACAAGAAGACCAAACGGTAGAAAAACTCTATAAAGAACAACTGAGTTATTTAGTTGTCACAGCTTTGAATTTACAATATTCGCTTGATCCAGAAATTATTGTTGTGGGCGGCGCTGTAAGTCAAAATCCTTATTTTAAACGAATGCTAGATGAAACCATCGAACAAGTTATGGCTAGACGTGCCAATTATATGTTTCCTCGTTTAGTGATTGGAAAGTTTGGTAATGATGCTAATCTTTTAGGGGCTTTATATCATTTTTTGAAGGGAGGTTTTCTTGAAACTTGACCCGCGGGAACGCGCTATCCTTGAGTATATTCATGCTCATCAGACAGTAACCATTTCGGAAATTGCGAAGCATTTGAAAGTATCGAATAAGACCGTTTCAAACACCCTTAAGGCAATCGATTTTTCACTTAAAGGGAGTGATGTGGTACTTATTAGAAAACCAAATGTTGGCGTTTCTTTAAAAGGTTCGGATGAAGCATTTGTGAGGTTACTGGAGGCGGAGCTTGTTAGTGACTTTGTACCAGAGACACAGCAGGATCGTTTGGCTTTTATAGTATTTTCTCTATTGAAGAAAAAGGAAGCTATAAGCAAACAAACTTTTATCCAGCAACTTTTTATCAGTAAGTCAACTCTGGAAAAAGATTTAACGAAAGTTAAACAAATTCTGGAAGAACTGGGAGCGACTTTAACAGTTATTTCTAAAAAAGGTATTTTAATTGAACTTGCAGAAGCAGAACGCCAAAGTATCTTTGTGGCTTGTTTAGATTACTTTTATCATGAAAACTGGAAAATTATCCAAGATGAGGACCGCTTCCTACAAATTTTACAAAATGTTCCTAAAATATTTTTGAGCAAAAATGAAGTAGAAGATTTTAAACGAATTGCGGACTTATTGACTGATTTCTTAACATCAGAAAAAATAGTTATACGTGATGAGAGCTATCAGTTTTTGCTTCTCTATCTTTTAGCCAGTTCGGAAAAATTAATGACTTTTGATTCTTTTGAGGTGAAAGCTGAAGAAGCTGTACGTAAGTTTTGGAAGAAATTTACTAAGCTTGCAGTGCTTGATTTCTCAGAAGGTGCTGCTACTGCCTTTTCTGCCTTTCTAACTTTGCATAAACAGAAGTCTGAAAAGCATAATGACGAAGAACGAAAAATAAAGAGAATATTAGATAGAATTACAAGAAATTCTAATGAACAGTTATTAGATGTAGTGGTCAATCATATTCGAGAAGCTATTGCCCGTGCACGAAAGGGACGCTCTGTACGCAACCCTAACTTACAAGATATTAAGAAAAATTATGCACTTGCTTTTGAAGACAGTCTCAGCATTGCAAAGGCGCTCCGAGAAAATTTTGAGATACTCTTAACAGAGGATGAGGTTGCCTATATTGCTTTGCATATACAAGTTTTAAAAGAGCATGAAAGCAGTCAAACACCCGTTTTAGCTGTACTCATTAGTGCAAGTGGACAAGGCGTTTTTCAATTTTTGATGGCCCGATTGAGAAAGATTTTTCCTAATATTTTGATTTCGAGAATTCTTACTGTTCAGGAGATAAGTCAAACAGAGATTACGGAAGACTTAGTCTTAACGACTTTGGACTTTAACTTGCCTGGACATCCGGTAATTAAGCTTTCACCGATTTTATCTGCTGAAGACATTGAAAATATTTCTAGCTTCCAAGCTAATTTTTTCCAGAAAAAAGCTCAGATATTCTCAGAAGAGTTTTCAGAGCTTATTTCAGAAGACTTTATTTTCTTAGATGAGAAAATAAACACCATTGGGCAAGCCATCTTGTTCATGGGTCAAAAACTAATCGAAAGAGGTTATGCTGAAGAAGGATTTATTGAATCATGTTTGGAACGTGAGAAGTTATCCTTTACGTCTTTAGAATCTTTCGCTACACCGCATCCTCTAGATGTTTCGGAGGTGAAAAAACCGATTATTGCTTTTATGCGCGTCAAAGAAGAGCTGACATGGGGAAAAGAAAAAGTAAGGTATGTCTTTCTGATGTGTATTAAAGACCGCTCAATCAAAGAGTTAGAACAAATTTACGGTACCTTACTTAAAATTATAGATTCCTCAGAACACAGCATCCTGCTGAAAGGGAGCGAAAAAGAAATTCTTGAATTTCTCACCGATACGCAGTCTTAGTGACTGCTTTTTTGTTCAGTACACCAAAAAACGCCAATGCGATTAACACATTGGCGTTTTTACTGACGACACTTTTACTGATAAAAATGTCTAAATTCCTGCTCCAAATCAGTAAAAGCTGAGCTTAAAATCTTATCCTTATCCTGAGTTGCCGTACCTTCTGCCCGCACCAACTGAAAGTCGTCAAAACCCATCATTTCTTGGAAGATTGTTTGCATATAGTGTGGTGCAATATCGACAGATTTATAAATATTGTCTGCTGTATAGACCGAGCCGCTGGCAAAAAGCATGAGCATCTTATAGCCGTCTTTCATCAAGCCTTCTGAAACTTTTCCTTGCTCATCTGGCGCAGCAAGATAACGGAAAGTTTCGCGGGCAATCATCAGGTTATCAATATAGTCCTTCATACGTGAGGTGATGTTGAAGTTATGTAAAGGCGTGGATACAACGATTCGTTGGTGAGCCTTAAACTGTTCTAATAAAAAGTTACTGCGTTCAGCAATTTTACTTTCAGAGGGGCTTAGTTCCTTACCGGCTGCTTGTTTATCCCAAACATCCCAGAGTGAGTCGGACTCGATGCGTGGAATGTCTTCCTCATAAAGGTTCACAATGGTTAGGTCATTTTCTGGAAAATGTGTGTGGTAAAGTTCTAGAAATTTATCCTGCAGCTGAACAGAAAAATGTTCATGATTTGCAAAGTCTGGATGTGCGTTGATTACTAAAGTTTTCATAAATAAAATCTTCTTTCTTTTGATATACTTAGTATACAACGAAATAGTGTCAAAATGAGTCACTATTAAAAACGGAGAAAAATAAAATGGATAAATCAGTACGTCTGAACCAAGAACTCATCTATCTCAGCGACAAACATGAGTTTCAACTCAAAGACCTCATGCAAGAATTTAATATTTCACGGCGGACAGCTTTACGGGATGTTGAAGCTTTGGGGCAAATGGGTCTGGCCTATTACTCCGAAACGGGAAAACATGGCGGCTATAAAATCATCAATCAAAAATTATTACCCCCTGTTTACTTTAATAGTGACGAGATTCATTCGATTTTCTTTGCTTTATCTGCACTGCGGCAACTGTCCAGCACCCCTTTTGAAAAATCTTATGAACAAATCCAACAAAAGTTATCTGCACTTTTGCCTCAAGCCCAGCAAAAAGAAGTGGATAAACTCCTGAAAGTCGTGCATTATTATAGTGTGCCACCGATTAATCCACCGAAAGCTTTGGCTTTGATTTTGCAGTCAATTTTGGAAAGTAAGGTTGTTTCGCTGACTTATACCCAGTATGAAAGGACAGAACTTCATTTACAATTTAATGAAATTTTTTATCGGGATGGGATTTGGTTTTCCAGTGCTTATGATATATTTGCAGAGCAGTGGGGCACTTACCGTTGTGATTACATGGTTGATGTCGTCCTTGAAGAACGTTTTAAGCACACTTACACGCTGGCAGAACTGGATGAGTTCCAAAAAACATATGAAAGTGAGTTTCACAATATTCCCTTTCGTTGTCGCTTGACGCAGTTTGGTAAGGAATCCTTTTTAAAGCATCGTTATCCCAATATGGAATTGGAAGAAGTTGACGGTATTTTTTATATGACAGGCGGTTATCACGAGACAGAGTTAAACTATATGGTACATTATTTAACCTCTTTTGGTAAACACTTGGTGGTCGAAGAACCACCACAACTGAAAAAAGCTTACTTGAAGCACTTAAAAGAGATGCTTTTACTGCTAGAGTAAGTTTTTTATGTTTCTCATAGCCATTGAGAATCAGATTGTAAATCTTTTTGCTCTCGCCTGTCTTTGTGCTAAAATAAATTTATAACGAACAGGAAGGAGTGCAAACCATGACAGCATCAATGAAAATCTGGAATAAACTCTAAAATTGCATATTTTTAGGGTCTGTAATCAGAATTTCAAGGGTGTGGTCTGCACTTTTTTAGAAATTATTAAGAAAGCGGGCAACCGCTTTTTTCTCTGTCTTCATACGACCCTTCAGAACATATTTGGAGGAAAAAGATGCCTTTAGCACTAGAGATGAAAAATGTTAGAGTGAGTTTTAAAGACCAAGATATTGTAGAGATGGAACACTTGACGGTCTATGAAGGAGAAAAGATAGGAATAATCGGTGCCAATGGGCAAGGGAAATCGACTTTGCTTCAACTTATTGCGGAACAGCTAAAGCCTGATTATGGTAAGATTGAGCATCATATTGATTTTGAATATCTGAGACAAATTGGCAGTGAAGCTGGGGATGCTCTTGACTATGAGTGGTTGTCACGGATGCAGGTGCCTGCTCAGGCTTATGAAAACTTGTCTGGCGGGCAGCAGCGTAAGTTTATGCTTAGCCAAGTTTTAGCCCAATATCCTCAAGGTTTATTATTAGATGAACCAACCACGCATTTGGATAAAGAAAGTATTGAAGAGTTGGTTAAGGAAATCCAGTATTACTATGGCACTGTGCTTATCGTGTCCCATGACCGTTCTTTTCTTAATGCGACAGTACAGAAGATATGGGAAGTCGCCGAGGGACAAGTGACGGTCTATAGCGGCAACTATCAGAGCTATGCCCAAGAAAAAGAGAAGGCTGCCCTAGAGGTTGTACGCTATAATGAGAAGCTGGCAAAGGAAAAAGCACTTTTAGAGCGTGCCATTGCCACGAAAGAAGCTAAAATAGCCAAGCAGGCAGACAATGTTGCTAAAAATTTGAAACGTGCGATAAAGCCTGACCGCTATTCGGCAACCAAGTCCAAAGACAGTGTACAAAAGGCAGCACAGCGGCAAGTGAAAGCCATGAACACAAGGTTAGACAAGCTTGGCGACTTTGAAAAGCGAGAAGAAGAGCGAGAACTCAGATTTCCTCTCCCTCAGAGTCTCGTCTTACACAACAAATTTCCCATCATGGCAGACGGGTTGACAGTAAAAGCAGGCGAAGAAATCCTGCTGGACAAAGTTAATTTCCAGTTTCCTCTAGGAAAAGTGATTGCTCTTTCAGGGGCAAATGGTTCGGGAAAATCGAGTCTGTTGCGAAAAATTATAGCAGGAGATGATCACCTGACTTTATCGCCAAAGCTTAAAATAGCCAGCTATGGGCAGCTGGATTATGAACTTCACTCGGAGTTGCCTTTGCTGCAATATCTGACTGGACAGAGTGATTACGATGAGCCTTTCATTCGCAGTCTTCTCGTACAGTTAGGTTTTAATCACAGTCAGATGCGAACAGCTGTCCATAAATTATCTGGTGGGCAGGCGACAAAAGCTGTTTTGGCACAGACCTTTATCCAACCCTCAAATCTTTTAATTCTAGATGAACCGACGAATTTTATTGACTTAGAAACGATAGAAGCTTTGGAAAAGTTTATCAAAAGCTATCTGGGAACAATCATTTTGACTTCCCATGATAAAACTTTTGTGAAAAAAGTAGCAGATATTCACTATGAGATTTCGGAAAAGAAATTGCGACAAGTTGATTAATCTGCCACCCTTAAATCATTAGTGGTAAGCCCTTTCTTTTGATAAAATAAAGATAAGAATTTCTCTATACAGAAAGGGGTTATTATGGCTCATGTACATCCTTATATCGCGCTCAACAATACGAAAGAGGCGCTGGTTTACTACGAAAAAGTTTTAGGGGCGAAAAATATTCACCGTGTAGCTGTTGGTACAGAACAAGCAGCAGATTTTGGTGTTGCAGCCGATCAAGCTGCAGAGATGACCATGCACAGTCAGTTTGATGTTTTAGGCGTAACGATTATGGCTGCGGATAATTTTAAAGGAGAAGAGTTAGGCTATAGCGGTGTGTCTATCATGTTAGATGTGAATTCGGAAGATGCGGAAGCCATGGCAGAAGCTAAAGCTTTTTGGCAACATCTGTCTGAGAGTAATCAAGTGACGGTCAATATGGCCTTTGAAGAACAATTTTGGGGCGGTGCTATGGGGGATTTTACTGATAAGTATGGTGTGCACTGGATGTTGCATGCACAACCTTATTCTAAAAATGCTGCCAGATGAAGCACAGCATCTAACTTATCTGTCTTGCTCTCCTATACAAAGCGGTGTATAATGCAGTTAAAGAAAAAGGACTTGCATGACCAAGATTCTGAAGCTGTATGAAGAAGGGAGAGCCTTTCATTATTCTATAAATAACGTCATTGCTAAACTTGGGCGTTATTTTTTATTTTTAGTGCTGGCTTTTAAAAGGGAAAATATGGTATGATACGATCTTTTTTTCCAAAGGAGCTTGAGTCAAGTTGTTTTGAGATATAATCTTACTTTAACAGAAACTTCTAGCTGAAATAAGTTTGAAAAAGTGCTATAATGATTGAGCTATGAACGGAATTCTGAATGTATATAAAGAAGCAGGTTGGACATCTTTTGATGTCGTGGCAAAGCTGCGTGGGATATTGAAAACAAAAAAAATCGGACATGGAGGTACTCTTGACCCCCAAGTGACAGGAGTTCTTCCTATCGCAGTAGGAAAAGCAACACGGCTTTTAGAGTACATGGAAGAGTCAGGAAAAGTCTATGAAGGCGAAGTAACTTTAGGATTTTCGACAGAAACTGAGGATGCGGAAGGGGCAGTTATCGAGGTAACGAAAGTTCCTACACATCTATCTGAGGAAACGATTGATACCGCAATGACAAAATTTCTAGGCGAAATTCAACAAATACCACCGATGTATTCTGCTGTTAAAGTAAAGGGCAAACGTCTTTATGAATATGCGCGTGCGGGAGAGAATGTTGAGCGTCCCATACGCCAAGTGATGATAAAAGAATTCGTGCGTACAAGCCCAATTACTTTTAAGGAAGATTGTGCGCGTTTTACTTTTCGTGTAGCCTGCAGCAAGGGAACTTATGTCCGCACGCTTGCTGTAGATTTAGCTGCTGCTTTAGGTTATGCAGGACATATGTCAAAATTGCAAAGAACATCTGCCAATGGTTTACAGATTGACGATGCTTTGACCTTAGAGCAAATTGAAGAATACGCGAAACTGGAAGAACTTGGACAGATACTGCAGCCAAAAGAAGTCGCTGTATCTGACTTACCTCGTGTTGACTTAAAGTCTGAGCAAGCAGAAGCAGTACGTGTCGGCAAAAAATTTGAACTGTCTGATTTCGAAAATGTAGATGCAGAAAAAAAAGTGGCCTTATTTTATAAGGAAAAACTTCTGGCTGTCTATATGAAACATCCCGAAAAATCAGGAATCTTAAAACCACATAAGGTAATAAATTAAAATGAAAACTTTGTATTTTGACGAAATTGAAAATTGGAATGAACCAACTGTCCTTGTTTTAGGTTATTTTGATGGCTTGCATCGAGGACACCAAGCTCTTTTTGCAGAAGCAAAAAAACTCGCAGCGGTTTTGAATTTGAAAATTGCCGTCTTAACCTTTCCAGAAAAACCAACGCTCATCTTTCAAAAGTTTGAACCTGATATGCTCTTGAAATTAACCAGTGATAAGAAACGAGAAGCACTGTTTGCAGAAAATGGTGTAGACTATCTTATCTTTAAGGATTTTACTTCTCGTTTTGCAAAACAGACTGCAGAGGAGTTCTCCAAGAATGTCCTCGATAAATTCTTGCCTAAAGTTGTTATCACAGGTTTTGATCATAAGACAGGCTCAGACATGACACAGCTCAAAGGCAATGACCAGTACAAAGTTGTTGTTGTTCCAGAAGTCTCTGATGAAAAAGGAAAAATCTCATCTACACGTATTCGTGAATTAGTGAAAACGGGAGATATTGCAGCAGCCAATGTACTTTTGGGTTATCCTTATGAAATCACTGGAATTGTCGTGCATGGCTTTGCTCGTGGTCGTACGATTGGCTACCCAACGGCTAATCTAGCCATAAAGGACTTTATTCATATTCCGTCTCCCGGAGTTTATACCGTTGATGTCTTATTACAAGGAAAACGGCAAAGAGGGTTCGCCTCAATCGGCTACAACGAAACTTTTAATGGCAAAGAAAAGACAGTAGAAATTCATATTTTCGACAAGGATCTGGATCTTTATGGAGAAAAACTAACTGTCCTTTGGTTAGATAAAATCCGTGACATGATTAAGTTTGAAAGTATTGATGCTCTAATTGCTCAGATGAAAGAGGATGAAAAAAAAGCACGCCAATATCAAGAAAAGTAAAGTAAGTCTTATCTGGAATAAGGCTTTTCTAAATCTGTCTTTCGCGAAAATAGAACATTAATCTTAGCAGAAAGTTTCAGATTGTGATATACTTAATAAGAACAATTTTTAAGGAGAACATTAATAATGTCACGTAAACCTATTATCGCTGGTAACTGGAAATTGAATAAAAACCTCAAAGAGGTTAAAGAATTTATCGCAAAGATTGATGGCAAATTGCCAGCAGAAGACAAAGTAGATGTTGCTATTGCAGCACCTGCACTTTACCTTGTATCAATGGTGCAAGAACGCGGAAATAACCCACTTAAAGTTGCAGCTGAAAATGTTTACTTTGAAAATTCAGGAGCTTTCACTGGTGAAATTGCTCCTGCCATGCTTGCAGCTGAAGGTATTGAGTACTCTATCATTGGTCATAGCGAACGTCGTGAATATTTCCACGAAACAGACGAAGACATCAATAAAAAAGCGAAAGCGCTTATTGAGGCTGGTGTAACACCAATCCTTTGCTGTGGTGAAACACTTGAAACTTTCGAAGCTGGTAAAACAGCAGAGTGGGTTTCAGCTCAAATCGAAGCTGGTCTCGCTGGTATTGACGGTAAGGATGTTGCGAACATGGTCATCGCTTACGAACCAATCTGGGCTATCGGTACAGGTAAAACTGCAACAGCTGAAATCGCTGACGAAACTTGTGGGGTTGTTCGTTCAACTGTTGAAAAACTTTATGGCAAGGAAGTTGCAGATGCAGTACGTATCCAATATGGTGGTTCTGTAAAACCTGAAACAGTTGCAGAACTTATGTCTAAAGAAAATATCGACGGTGCCTTGGTTGGTGGAGCTTCACTTGAAGCAGATTCTTTCCTTGGTCTACTTGAAATTTACAAATAATTGGTTGAAAGTGAAACTCATTGGAGTTTCTCTTTTTTTTTCACAAATTTTAGGAGGAAGTAGCACAAGAAAACGATCTGGCTCTCAAATTTTCTATATGTTTATCTTACTTTCTGAAATTTATTTTATTTAATAGATGAAAATGTTACAATGGTGTAAAAGAGGTGATGTGAATGACAGATATAGAATATTCTTATGCCGTTTTAGACATATTAGAGCAGCTTCAAGAAAATATTCGTAAGCGAGATAACTTGAAACGTGAGGCAAGAAAAAAACAGACAGAAGAAGCAGCAACGATGGCAATGCTGTTTTCCCTTATTATACCTGCGACACTTCTTATTATATTTGTAATTATTGAGACAACGGATTTAATTTCAGTGACTACTTTTGGGGAAACTTTGGATAACCCTTACATTGTGATTGTTGGTATCTTACTTTTATGTTCATCTTTTGCCGTGTATTCTTATCTTTTTGTAATGCACAGCTGGCGCCAAGGGTGGATAAAATTTGGAGCGAAGCGTGTTAAAAAAAGAGTTTATCAAGCCATGAATGATCAGAAAAATGAGATAGGCCTAGAACTTAAAAATATTTTAGAGTCAGGACTACTGATGCATTCACGTATCCCAGACAAGTTTTTATCTGTAAGGTCAGTTACTTTTTTAATCCGAACACAGGAAAATAATCCAGAGATGACCCTAGAAAAAGCCATCAACAAGCTGGAGCAAGATATTAAAAATAAGGACAGTGCACACGTTCTTTTGGGAGAAGATGAGATACCATTGATTGAAAGAGAGCGACAAAATCGTTATCTTAATTTCTTGGCTGAAATTTTTGAATGAGCATAGAAAGTAAAAGAGATGAATAGTAAAGAAAAAGAAAGGCAATCTGATGCGACAAAAGATTTTGTCAAGGATAAATATTTTGAAGGAGGAAATTTTTTACTTAAATTACGTCAAACCTTAGTTACTCTGGCTTTTTGGTGGATGATTATCTTCCCACTTTTGACTTTGATAAACTCTGTCTCCAGACAACGGATTTGGAGAAATATCTATCGTTGGACTTGGGCAGATGGTTTGATATTGGCTCGTGACCTTTTTATCATGGTGATTCTCTCCTTGCTCGTTTTCATCATTATTGGAGGATTTTTTCTACTGAGAAATAACCGTAATTTGAAAAAAAATTATCCGGAGAGAAAAACATACGATGAAGAACGTGCTGCGGCCCGTTGTGCGATTTTGGAAGAAGCTTATACTGAAAGATTTGGGAATCGCGAATTTCGTGAAAATGTCGATTATTATTCTGTCGTTCCTGAAAAAAATCTAGACACAGGCTTTGCTCATGAACGTTTCAAGGACGGAGGTTATCCTTATGAGTGACTCTATACTGCAAAATCTATTTTGGGTGCTTGTCTGCTATCCTTTGATTGGTGCAGTAGGTTGGACCATTGGAGGGATTTATTACCGCTATTTCTACAGCGGACGAAACCGTAAGTTCCAGCCCATCGCAGCAGCAGAGCAACCGATGGTTTCGATCATGATTCCTGCACACAATGAAGAAGTGATGATTGAAGAAACCATTGAGTATCTGATGAATGAGCTCAACTATGAAAACTATGAGGTGCTGGTTTGTGACGATGGCTCCTATGATATGACTTCGGAAATTCTCGCCTCTCTTGCTTTCCGTTACTCGAATCTCAGAGTGCTTCATGTGGAGAAAAATAAGGGGAAAGCGCACGCTTTTAACATCGGAATATCTTTTTGTAAAGGCGAATTTGTTCTTTCAAATGATGCGGACACTGTGCCTGAACCAGATGCGCTCATCAAGTATATGAATTATTTCATGGATCCTGCTTACCAAAACTGTGCTGCCGTAACGGCCAATATGGATGTCCAAAACCGTTCACTTCTATTAGAAAAGTCGCAGACGGTTGAATTTTCATCCATTGTAGGAATTATCAAGCGGAGTCAATTAGGACTTTTGGGCTCTATGTATGCTTATTCTGGTGCCAATACAATGTATCGTAAGGCTGCTGTTTACGATGCAGGACTCTTTCGTCAAGACAGAGCAACAGAAGATATCTCCATTACTTGGGATCATCAGTTGAATGGCTGGCAAGCTCTGTTTGACCCTGACATTATGTTTTATATGAATGTGCCAAGTACTTTGGAAATGCTTTATAAACAACGGAAACGTTGGGCTAAAGGTGGAATCGAAGTTTACTTTACTAATTTTTTCAAGGTTTTTAAACATCCGCTAAAGCATATCAGTCAAGTGGTAATGATGATTGATCAGACGGGGTCTATCTTGTGGAGCTTCCTTTATTGTTTTGGACTTTTTTATATGCTCTTTCGCTTTTTCTGGTTGATACTCAGCCAACAAACAGAGGCGCTGTTACATTATGTTGACATGATATTTGTCTTTTACTCCTTTATGGCGATTGTCGGATCATGGCAGCTTTTTGCAGCTTTGGTTATGGACAATCATGCCAAAAAACTGAAATATCTTTTCTTTGCCCCCGTTTATATGCTCTGGTATTGGCAGGTCAATACTCTGACCATCATCACAACCTTCCTCCCAGCTCTCAAAGCAGTCATGGGCCTTCAAGGTGAGGGAACTTGGGTAAGTCCAACACGTACCAAGATGAAAGATTAAAAAAATAAAAGTGCTTCACTAAAACATACAAATGTTGCCTTAGTGAGGCATTTTTTTATTTTATAGAAGCTTATTTTCAGTAATTTTTTAAGTGTTCAGTTTTTTATAGATTAAATTTTCTTAAATTTGGTCTTCCTGTAAAAGTACATCTATGTTAAAATGTAACCGTATTCAAAAAGAGGGGAGGTCGTAATGAAAGGAGAAATTCCTAACAGCCAGCAGCGTAAATTTGTTATCTTAGAACGCTTGATGAATCAGGAACACTTAAGCTACAAAAAGCTTTCTGAAGAGTATTTTGTCTCAAGAAGTAGTATTGCCAATGATATATCCTACATAAAAAAACTGTTGGCTCGTGAAGGATTGAAAATGACTTTTGACAATTCAGGAACTTATCTCAAAGCTGCTGAGGCACAATTTCAAAAAGTAATAAAACAAATTATACTGGCTGCATTGTCAGATGAAAGAAGAAATTACTTCATTGACGAGGCTTTATTGTCACATATATCTGCCATTTTTTATCAACTTCTGAGAGAAAGAAAACTTGATATTTCAGAAAGCTATGGGCAAAATATAGTTGTTTCCATCACTGTTATGGTGCAACGTGGTAGAGCAGGAAAGTATATTGAGATCCAAGAAAGAGATAAATTAGAGGAACTTATATCAGGATTTAATATTTATCCTTTTACTCATGATTTACTTCAAAAAATTGAAGCTTCTGGAATTTATCAGTTTTCTTTGGAAGAACTTCAACATCTTAGTTATATTATTGCGGGGAGTGGCTGGAATATTTTCGAAAGTCAAGATAGTGTGCCGCTCAAGTTTCGCAAAGAAACTGAACGCTTTATAAAAAGAGTTTGTGAGAATATCGATATTGCTATTTTGAGTGATGGACGTTTGCAAGAAGAGCTTGCTGTCCACCTCTATCAACTTTTATTACGAACAGAGGCGCAAAATTCAGTACATAACCCTTTGACTGAGGAAATGAAAAAACGTTACCCTGCGCTGTACGGTATTGTCTGGTTAGCTTTGCAGGATTTTGATAAGCAATATCCGCTTGAACTCTCTGATGATGAATTAGGTTTTATTGTTATTCATTTTCAAGCAGCGATTGAACGTGTGAAAAGGGTAAATAAAATCTTACTTGTCTGTCCAAATGGTGTTGGTGCAAGCTCTTACATTTCTGCTAAGATTGCTCATATTCTACCAAGTAGCACCAGTATTGAAACGGTATCAGTGACACATCTAGAGAATGTTGATATGAGCAAGGTTGCATTTGTCGTGACGACAATGGATTTGCCTAAGCTAGAAAAACCAGTTGTCAAAGTTACGACCATGCTTACGGCTAAAGATATGAAAGCCATTATGAATCAATTTATAGATTTTATTGAGGAGGAAAAGAAGCAAGATTTACTGTTAGAAAATGTAAAAAAAGTAGACCTTTTTGATCACATTTATTTTTTGGACTTAAAGACTCGAGAAGAAGTATTGAACTATCTGATTGCGCAGCATGAGTTTGATGACGCTCGTCAAAAAGCTAACTTTATGCTGTCACTTTGGGAGTCAGAAAAAATAGGAACCTATCTAGAAAATGGATTTGCTTTGCCACATGGGAGCCCCAAATATGTTAACAAGAAGAACATTTCGGCTGTGGTATTGAATAATCCAATCAGCTGGGGAGGAAAAGAGGTAGATATTATAGTCTTACTTATGGTACCAGAAAATTATAAAACAATGGAACCTGTGATGAAGATGATTATCAGAGGAATGAGTGACAAGGAGTGGTTTATTTCCAAGATGATAGAAGAAAGGAATATTTAAATAGAATAAAAGTCATGAAAAAAAGAGAAAAAGAAATTTTCAATCCTTATATTCAATTCAAAGACAAGGTCGAAACTTGGCAAGAAGCAATACGGTGCGCTGCTCAACCACTTTTGGAAAACGGACTAATTGAAGAACGCTATATTGACGCGATGATTCAAAATGTGATTGAACACGGTGAGTATATCGTACTTGTACCGAAAGTGGCTTTACCTCATGCACGGCCAGAGTCAGGTGCAAAGGCGACATCAGTGAGCATTTTACGTTTAGAAGAGGGCGTAGCATTTAGCGAAACAGAGGATGTATCATTGATTATCTGTTTAGCCACTAGAAACAATACCGAGCATCTGGAGCTGCTGACACAAATTTCTTCCTTGATTGATGATGAAGAAAAAGTGGAGCTGTTACTGGAAACTAAAGAAAAACAAACTTTTATTGAAAAAGCAAATGAAATTATTCAGAAGGAGACTTAGAAGATGTTAAAAGTAATTACAGTATGCGGAAATGGTATAGGAAGTAGCAACTTACTTGCTATGAAAGTAAATCAAATTGCAAAAGCAAATGGAATCGAAGTGGATGCAAGACCAAGTGACTTTAACGCAGCAATGGGAGAAGCAGCCGATTTATTTGTTACTGTGGATGAATTTGCGAACCAGTTCCCTGAGGGGAAAAAAGTAGCAGTTGTACGTAGCTATGTGAATAAAAAACAAATTACAGAAGATGTTCTTCCTGTTTTGCAAGAGATTGTGGCAGAAAAAGAATAACTTCAATTGTCTATAAATAATTTTAGGAGGATTAAAGGTGATATTTTTAGAGTTTGTCAGAGATCTATTCAGTGAACCAGCGTTTCTGATTGGTATGGTGGCTTTTGTTGGTCTACTTGCATTAAGAGCGCCAGCGCATAAAGTTATGACAGGAACTCTGGGGCCGATTCTTGGCTATTTGATGCTCGCAGCTGGTGCAGATGTTATTGTAGGGGCAATGGATCCCTTGTCCAAAATGATTGAAAAAGGCTTCCACATTACAGGAGTCATTCCAAATAATGAAGCTGTGGTCGCAACAGCACAGGATATTCTAGGTGTTGAAACAATGTCTATCCTTATTGTTGGACTGGTAGTTAATCTCTTGATTGCTCGCATTACGCGCTATAAATATATTTTTCTGACAGGACACCATTCATTCTTTATGGCTTGTTTGCTTTCGGCTGTGCTCGGTGCTCTTGGTTTTAAAGGCGCAATGCTTGTAGCTACTGGAGGATTCTTTCTGGGGGCATGGAGTTCGATTTCTCCAGCAATTGGCCAAAAATATACGCTCAAGGTTACAGATGGCGATGATATAGCGATGGGGCATTTTGGATCAGTTGGATATTATATTTCGGCTTGGATTGGGGGACTCGTAGGTAAAGGCTCTAAATCTACAGAAGATATTCAGGTTTCGGAAAAATTTGGGTTTTTACGTAATACGACAATTTCAACTGCATTGATTATGATTATTTTCTATCTTGTTTCTGCAATCGCAGCTGGATCAGACTTTGTAATGACACTATCGGGTGGACAATCCCCTTACTTGTTTGCTATCATTAGTGCCTTAAAGTTTGCTGTTGGGGTTGCCATTGTTTATGCTGGTGTTCGTATGATTTTACAAGACTTACTTCCTGCATTTCAAGGGATTGCTGAAAAGATTATTCCGAATGCGGTACCAGCGGTTGACTGTGCAGTGTTCTTCCCATACGCTCAAACTGCCGTAATCATCGGCTTTATCTCAAGTTTTGCTGCAGGATTGGTTGGCATGGCTATTCTGGGGGCTGTTGGAGGAGTGCTTATAATCCCAGGGCTTGTTCCACATTTCTTTTGTGGCGCAACAGCAGGTGTTTATGGAAATGCGACAGGTGGAAGACGAGGGGCTATTGTCGGTTCATTTGTCAATGGGCTAGCAATTACTTTCCTTCCAGCATGGCTTTTACCAGTCTTGGGAAATCTAGGATTTGCTAATGCTACATTTGGTGATTTTGACTTTGGTACGATTGGTATACTTCTCGGTCGTGTTGGGGGAACATTTGGTCAAATGGGTATCTGGTTACTTGTAGCTTTTACTGTGCTTGTACTATTCCTCCCAAGCATTTTGAGACCCTCAAAACGTGCGATAAATAATGTTGAATTTGAAGGAGAAGAAAAATGAAATTTAATATTGAGATATATTCTGATGGAGCTGTAATTTCAGACATGTTGGCAATGAAAGAAAAGGGACTTGTAACAGGATTTACAACGAACCCATCGCTTATGAAAAAGGCTGGAGTTACGGATTATATAGCGTTTGCGCGTGAGGCTTTGGATAAGGTTGAAGGGTTACCCATTAGTTTTGAAGTTTTTGGAGATGATTTTGAAACCATGGAAAAAGAGGCTCTCCTCATGGCTGAGCTAGGTGAAAATGTTTTTGTGAAAATTCCTATCACAAATACTTTAGGAGAATCAAGTGTACCGTTGATTAAAAAACTCTCTGCTCAAGGTTTGAAGCTTAACGTGACAGCTTTAATGACTGAAAAACAGGTAGAAGACACGGTTGCAGCTCTTGCTCCAGGTACTGAAAATATAATTTCAGTCTTTGCAGGTCGCATTGCAGACACAGGGATTAACCCCAAACCTTTGATGAGAAAGGCGTTAGACATTTGTCGCCAAAAAGAAGGGACCAAACTGCTTTGGGCTTCAACACGTGAAGTTTACAATATTATCCAAGCAGAAGAACTTGGAGCTGATATTATCACCGTACCACCAGCAATTCTTGACAAGTTAAGCATGTATCATATGGATTTGGAACAACTTTCACTGGATACTGTAAAAATGTTTAACCAGGATGTAAAAACACTTGGCTTTACAATATTGGACTAAACCAAAGCAAAAAACGCTTGAAAAATTTTTCAAGCGTTTTTTTGTTTACTTTAATACACAAGCTATTTGTCAGAAAACTCATTCCCTCTTTTTCAGATAATCAGAATAATATTCTTTAAGTAAATTGATGATTTGCTTACCAATCAAATAATAATCTTCAGTAGGAAGGTTGGCTTGAGAAATACGAAGCGTTCCACTCGAAGCCCCAAAACCTGTACCATCCATTAAAACAACGCCATTTTTATCTGCAAGATTGAGCAGAAACTCAAGGTAATCAAAGTTCTCTTCGAGATAAGTCCGGAATTTTTTACCAAAACGAATTTCAGCTAAATGGTAAATATCAACCAGTGTATAGTATTTGGCATTTTCTTTAGAATTATCGGGCTCTAGTTTCATTGCTTTAAGCAAATCTTGATAGCGTTCATCGATGAGCGATTCGCAGGCCTCAAAGTAAGGATCTGCTTCTTTGCGATGGATCAAGTGTGTGAAAGCAAAGAGAACTTCCATGATTTGCTGAGGCGTTGAGAGTCCAGCGGTATGATAAAGTCCAACAGAACGCGAATCAGCAACAATGCGTTCAATAAAAGGTAATTCTGCTGTATCATGAGTAACAATATCATAGCGTTTATCTAACTTCTCAATGTCTTCAGGATCAAGTTCAGAAATTAGGCGATCAAACACATTGTCTTCCTGCATAGCAATAAGACCTAAACGCCATCCTGTTGCTCCAAACAGTTTTGAGAAAGAGTAAACTAAAATTGTGTTATAGGGAACAACACTGTAAACAGATTGGAAATCTTGAACGAAAGTGCCATAGACGTCATCTGTAATAATAATCAAATTTGGGTTTTTTTCAACAGCACGTTTCAAGGCTTGAAGTGTTTCTTGGTTGAAAGCCTTAGAACCTGGATTTGACGGATTTACTAAAAAGAACGCTTTAATATCAGGATCAGATAATTTTTCAATCTCTGTTTCTGGGATGTTCCAATTGTCACTTTCATCAGAAGTTATGAGTGTTTCCACCAGATTAAATTCGCTCAGTCCAGGCAACTGTAAATAAGGGGTGAAGATAGGTGTATTGATGGCAATCTTGTCACCAGGAACAACCAACTTATTACGCTTAAGCGAGTTGAAAATATAGACAATGGCTGCTGTTCCCCCTTCTGTCGGGAAAATCTGTGTCTTATCTTCAAGATGAACACCGTTATAGAGGATTTTCTCCATAAAACGATTCAGTATAATCTCTGTATTTTTCAAACAACGACTGGGTACGGGATAGTTATTTCCAATAGCACCATCGATGAACTCTTTGATTACTTCGTCAATATTGAGCTTGAGATCAATCTCGATATAGTCCATGACATCAATCAAAAACTTATCGATTTCATCATCATCGGGCTCTAGAAAGGCCTCAAATCTTTGTCCAATACCCTTTAACGTTGTGTAACCAGCCATATCGGCTTTTTCAATGGTACGAAGGGAGTCTTTGATACCAAATTCAATCAGACGATTGAAAGCCAAGCGTGCTTTTGTATTAATCCAGTTCGGATTACCACGTCCAGCATTTAAAAAGATATTGTCTTTCTTATTTTTTTCTGCCAGTTTAAGCATTTCAAAGCTGACTTCAAATGCTCCTAAACCAGTGTAGTCAGTAATGGTAACTTCTTTTTCCATATGTTCTCCCAGCTGAATTTTATTGAACCTTTGCTATTAATTATAACATAATAAACAAAAACAATTTGACTAGAATAGTATAAAATGATAAAATTTCTGCTTGGTTTTTGTTACAATAGAACGATATGAGTTTTTTGAATCCGAGAACATCTGACTTGTCCTATCTATCTTCTCTTATTCAATATTTTGGGACTCTTGACTTTAGAAATTAAGAATGGGAGATAGAATTGGAACAAGTAAGGGACTTAAACAGATTATGAAGAGGAATAAAAGTGAGTAAAAATAAAGCAAAAGCAGCTTATATACATATCCCTTTTTGTTCACACATTTGTTATTACTGTGATTTTGCTAAAGTTCTGTTGACTGGTCAACCTGTCGAGGACTACATTGATGAGCTGCTTAAAGAATATGATTCTTACCAAATTACAAGTTTAAAGACACTCTATGTTGGTGGTGGAACCCCAAGTGTTCTGCCTGCTGAGCAGTTAGAAAAACTCTTAAGACATTTGACCAAAAACTTGGACTTGGATGAACTTGAAGAATTCACAGTAGAGGCTAATCCTTCTGACTTGACAGAGGACGTTCTTGCTGTCTTGGCAGGTTCACCCGTCAACCGAATCTCCCTTGGCGTACAATCTTTTGATGACAAGTTGCTGAAAAAGATTGGTAGAACGCATACAGAAGCGCAAGTTTATAGAGCCATTGAACGGTTGAGTGCTGTGGGTTTTAAAAATATCACTATTGATTTAATCTACGGTTTACCCAACCAAACAATGGAGATGGTCGAAAGAGATGTGAAGAAGTTTTTGGAGTTGGACCTGCCTCATGTCGCATTGTACAGCTTGATTTTGGAAGACCATACCATATTTATGAATCGCCAACGTCGCGGGCATTTACGTTTGCCTTCTGATGAACGTAATGCAGATATGTACGAGTATATTGTTGATACACTTACAGCTAATGGCTATTCTCATTATGAAGTGTCAAACTTCGGAAAGAGAGGTTATGAAAGTAAGCATAACTTGACTTATTGGGACAATGCTGAATACTACGGTATCGGAGCGGGAGCTTCAGGGTATTTGGATGGAATCCGCTATAAAAATCACGGTCCGATTCATCATTATTTACGTGAGGAAAATAAAAGAATCAATGAAGAAATTTTGACACGGAAAGAAATGATTGAAGAAGAGATGTTTCTGGGCTTACGTAAGAAATCAGGAGTCTCTAGAGATCGATTTCAGGAAAAATTTAAGCAAAAACTTGAAGATGTCTATGGAAAGACTATTCAGGACTTGATTGCCCAAAAGTTACTTTTTGAAGCTGAAGGTCGTATTCAGATGACAGAGAAGGGCTTTGAGTTAGGGAATGAAGTCTTTGAACGCTTTCTTTTAGATTAAGTATGCATTTGAGAAAAAGATTACATCAATCTATGTTACAATGGTGTGAATGAAGAGTAAAAATAGTAATATGAGAAAAAAACTTACCCCTCTAGCAACTGTTATTATTGCTGGGATTTTTACTGCCTTAGTCTTTATTTTTGGAAATTTGCGTTATCAAGTTCCTGAGGCAGTAGCAACAAATCACAACAAAGCAGAAACAGTGGTTGTAAATAAATTATTGGCAAATAATGAAGTTGATTTAAACAGATTTGCTGTGGATGTATCTGCCTGGCAGCGCCCTGAAGATATTGACTATAATTTGATGAGCCAAGAAATTATTGGAGCTATTGTGCGTGTCCAGACTGGAAAGTCGAGCAAAGACAATGCAGCTGCCTATAAAAATGGTGAAGATAGACAGTTTAAAACGCATATAACAGAATTACAAAAACGAGGTGTACCTGTCGCGGTTTATGCTTATGTCAATGGGAAAAATGTTGAAGAAATGAAGGAACAGGCCCGTTTGTTTTATGAACGTGCGCATCCTTTTAATCCAACCTACTATTGGCTTGATGTTGAAGAAGTGAGTATGAATAATATGAGCGAGGGGGTTGAAGCTTTCCGTACGGAATTGGAGAGCTTAGGTGTAAAGAACATTGGGATATATGCGCAGGACTGGTTCTTAAATGATCACAAGATTGATTCAAGCCATTTTAGCTCCATTTGGATGGCTGATTATGGTCGAAATACTGGTATGTGGGACAGCTCTCCTAAAACAACTTTAAGTTATGATATGCACCAGTTCACAGATCGTGGCCGCCTTTCTAGCTATGGTGGACACTTGGACTTAAACCTGATTCGTACTCAAGAGCAGTATGACAAACTTTTTAGAAATCCTCAATAAAGCAAAGACAAAATAAAAGCAGACGGAAGTCTCTTTTCTTTATGATATTTTAGAAATAATGGAAAATGTAAGTAATACAATGAGAAAGGTATAAAAACAGGAATAAGGATGGCAAAGAAAAAGCAAATAAGACTTAAGTCAAGCGCGGGAATTATTGGTACCGTTGTCATTCTTGGCTTGGGCTTTCTCAAGGCAAACCCAGAAATTTTATCCATAGTCTCTGGTTCATCTTCTCAGAATCAACCGAAACAAAGTCAACAACTGAAAAAGTTTAGTAAAGTTGACTTTGGAAGTATTGAGGACAAAGTTCCTACCCAGTCACTCGCTCAATCCGTTCTAACGCCCTCAATTAAAAAGAATTTAAAAGGGGCGGTAACTTATAATGGAACAGGTGCTTTTATTATAAATGATAATAAGACAGAGCTTAACGCAAATGTAAATAGCGCGCCATATGTACAGCTGGAAAATCAAGACCGTTTGGGACGTCCCAAGCTGGCAAATGCTTTACTGAACAAGAGCAGCCGTCAATACAAAAAACGTACAGAAACATCTGGAGCAGATGGGAAGTCTAATGCAGCAAAAATAAACCCTGTTGGCTGGAAACAATTGATGATTCCGGCAGGACCATATACAACACTCTATAACAGGGGGCATTCTATTGGCTATGCTTTGGCTGGAAGCATTAAAAGTTTTGATGCTTCGGAGGCAAACCCGAAAAATATTAGCACCCAAACAGCATGGGCTAATCAGTCCAGTAATGGCAATGATGAAAATACAGGACAAAACTATTATGAGGGTCTAGTGCGTCAAGCGCTAGACAAGAACAAAACGGTACGCTATCGTGTTGAACCGCTTTATGAAGGAAACGACTTGGTTCCTTATGGTACGCATATGGAAGCAAAATCCAAGGATGGCAGTTTAGAGTTTAATGTTTTTATTCCCAATGTACAACCAGGCGTTCAGATTGATTATTCCACTGGAGAGGGAACATTGATGCGATAAGAAGATGGTGTGTTTATAAAAAAAACGTGGAGAGACCATATTTGGTTTCTCTACGTTTTTATATATTCTTAAAAAAGAAAAGTTAAATTTTATCGTATTGGTCTAAACCATAGCTTTCAATCATTTGGATGAGTTTTTCAGTATAGGCAGGGTCAGTTGCATAACCAGATGTTTGAACAGCTCGAGCAGCCTCTTTGTAATTTTTAGCAGCGAGGACACTTGCGTATTGTTGGGGGTTCCAGGTTGTACCTTTGGTAAAAAGATATGCATGTCCCTCTACGGACTCCTTCCAACTGTCATAGACGCGAAATTGCGCTTTTACAGTAATCCATTGGTTATTTTCAAATTCTTTTGTTTCCAGAGTGACAGTTGGAACGTTACCATAAGCTTTTATCCCAAAAATATTGTAATACTTGGCAGCAAGACCACTTTGACCAAAATCACTTTCCAGAGCTGCTTGAGCAAGGGTTAGAGAGGCAAGTACATTATATTTTTTCTGAGATTCTTGGGCATAAGGAGCAATTGTGCGGATGAAGTTGTATTCGGTAGTAGTTTCAACTTGTGTGGCAAGTTCAGTCGTATTTCGGTTATCGCTTGTATGAACGTTTCTGAAAGCCAAAAGAAGCACTGCAATAAAAAGAAAAATCAAAAACTGTAAAACAAAACGAAAGAAATTTCGAGGTTTAGAAGAAGCTCTTCGACGATTTTTATCATATGTCATGGAACTAGTATAACAAAAAAGTAACAATCTGTGTACAAAGATGCAAAGGTGTTGTAATCTTAAGTTCCCAGCAGCTTAAGCTTTTGAGATAGAGAGCTATAAAAAGGTTAAAATTCTGGAATTTTAGAGATGTTATCGTCCTTCTCTCTCTTTAATGGATTGTGCTTCAAACTGCAGCAGAGGGAAGAAGGAGGTGAGACGGCGAAGAAGTCCTTGACGATAGTCAGAGCGCCCCACAATAAGTGCCATCTTACTGAAGAGATAACAAGACAGGAGAGTGACTGCAAAATTTGGTAGTGTGAGATAAGTCAGAAGAGAAAGGCTCAGAACAATGACATCACCGCTAAATAAGACTCTATCAACCTTGAAGCTCCATTTTTCTTCCAAAATACGTCCCAGAAGCAAAGTTCCACCGAAAGTTCCCTCAGATATGACCACCAAGCCAGCAGCTACTCCAGATAAAATACCATCAAAGAAACCAGCGAAGATAATATTAGAAAACTGGATCCCTGTTACTCCAGCAGCTTCGAAGATAATCATCCAGATACTCATAGCAGCAGCTCCTGGAATGCTGAGGAGAATTTCTCGTGAAGAGAGATATTTTCGACCAAAGATAAAGAGAGGAATGTTGACGAGGAGAAAAGTTATAGCGGGATTAATCCCAAAGACAAAGTCCATCAGTACAGAAAAACCAGCGACACCATTGCTAGCCAAACGGTTGGGAATGACAAAAAGTTGTACAGAGAGGACATAAAGTCCTACCCCGATAAGTAATATCAGTAAATCTCGTATAAAATATTTATCTATTTTCACGTTTAAAAGTGTCATGTTTTCTCCTTAACTGCTCATTATTTCTAAGATACTTAGGCTTTTCGAATAAAATAAATTTATAACAGATGGTAGACAAAGACTTTTTTGAAATTTTCCTATTAGAGAGTGCCTTCTTCTTGATAGATGGAGCATCTTTTAGTCTTCTACAGAGCTGTCAAGCAAAAAATTTAATCATAGTTTCCGCAGGCGACCCACAGGCAAAAACTGTGACACCTCCCACTGTAGAAAATTTTCGTTTAATGTGAGCGTGTCTTTCGGGTATTAATATTTAGTTTATCGCCCCACTGATATATTTCTTATTGATTTTAAACGCAGTACCTTGTTTTAGTGTTGTAACCTTAATTATTACATTCGAAACTTAAGTAGAACTATAACTAAGAGAGAAACACCGTTCTCATTGGTTCAGAGCAACTGTAAAAGTTCTTTTTATTAAAAACAGAGGAATTTTTATTTTTTTTAGCTTGATTTAAGTAGTGGAAGGTATAATAAAAACATTCCAAATGATACTCTTTTTGTAACATCTTTAGATCCTCACTATGGTGAGGATTTTTTTGCAGTACGAAAATGTAAATTTCATGCTTGATTCTTTGAAACTCTTGAAGTCTAGACCTTCTTTTAAAGCCAGCATATACAACCCTTATTAGCGTAAGAGCACCTTTAAAACAGGAAGCTCTACCAGGCTGTGGTATAATTATCAGATGAACTATGAAAATTATATCTGGGATTTGGGCGGAACTTTGCTCAATAATTATGAAAGTTCCAGTCACGCTTTTGCTGCGACGCTGTGGCAAAAGGAAGAACGAGTTGTCTTGCATGATGAGATTTATGCTGCTCTTAAGGTGTCAACAGCATATGCCATTGAACAATATGCGCGTCATATTCCGGGATTTCTAGCTGCATATAGAAGATTAGAAGCAGAAGGGTTAGCGCGACCAATTTTATTTGAAGGTGCAACGGAACTTTTGAAAAATATTGTAACGCAAGGCTATAAAAACTTTATGATATCACATAGAGATAAGCAGGTTATTACTATATTGAAAGCAGCACATATTTCTCAATATTTTACTGAAATAGTAACAGCAGATGATGGCTTTCCCCGTAAGCCAGCACCCAATTCTGTCCATTATCTCTTGCAAAAATATAATTTAAACCCGAAGAAAACAGTGATGATTGGAGACCGAGTGTTAGATATTGAAGCCGGACACGCTGCGGGCGTTGAGACGATTTTCTTTGATAGTCATCAAAAATGTTCATTGGCAACGAAAAATATTAAAAAATTAACAGAGCTTATGGAGTAAAGTGAATCATGATGAATACCTTTCTTATTTCTAACGAAAAGGCAGTGGGACCTGGTTTTGGCTTGTTTAGTGCCGATCATTTATTTGCCTTATCTTTGTTAGCACTTCTCAGTTTTACACTGACGCGTACATATATCCGAGCGAATGATAATAAGCGAAAAAAACTTCGTTTAGGCATTGCTTCTTTTATTCTCTTAACTGAAATTATTAGAGACGTTATTTTAGTGATGACAAACCAGTTTGAATATGCCAGCTTACCCTTCCAACTTTGTGGGCTTGGAATTTTTATTATTGCCTATGATTCTGTACGTTCAACGAAAACCAGTCGTGAGCTGTTGTATAGTTTGACTTTACCCGGAGCAGCTTTTGCCCTTTTGACTCCTAACTGGGTAACAAATAATTTTGTTAACATTTTCGTATGGCAGAGTTTTCTAATTCATTGTTTGTTAATAACTTATGTTTTGATGCGCTTAATGACTAAGTAGATTGTTCCTTGTTGGCGCAATTTATGGCGTTCTACACTTTTCTTAATGATTGTAGTGCCTATCTGCGCGTTTCTCAATCAGATTTGGGACCAAAACTTTTTCTTTCTAAGAATACCGGTTCCTGGTAGTCCACTTGAGCCACTCTATAATATTTTTGGTTCTTACTATATTGTAGGACTGATTATGACGGTCTTAATTTTCTGGACAATCATTTATCTGCCTTGGTCATGGAAGAACTTTTCAAAAATACATGCCAATTAAGTTGTGGACTCTCTCATGTGAAGAAGCAAAAATGGCTTTATGCTACTCTTTTTCCACGTTTTTTCCTGCCAATTATCAAGCTTGTACATGTCGCGGTATATAGTAAAAAAGAGCAGATTATGCTATAATTATAGACAAGTATTTTCAAAGAAATGAGATTATTTTGAACGAAGAAAATAAAGAACAAATTGAAAAAATGGTCGAAGAATATGATGCCAGTCAGATTCAAGTCCTAGAAGGACTTGAAGCTGTCCGTATGCGTCCCGGGATGTATATTGGTTCAACCTCAAAAGAGGGCCTGCATCATTTGGTCTGGGAAATTGTTGATAATTCTATTGATGAAGCGCTTGCCGGATTTGCTAGCCATATTGAGGTGTTTATTGAGCCTGATAATTCTATCACAGTTGTGGATGATGGCCGAGGAATTCCTGTAGATATTCAAGAGAAAACAGGGCGTCCGGCTGTTGAAACAGTTTTTACTGTACTTCATGCTGGAGGTAAGTTTGGCGGTGGCGGCTATAAAGTCTCTGGTGGCTTGCATGGCGTTGGTTCTTCTGTTGTTAATGCCTTATCAACACAGTTAGACGTAACAGTTCATAAGGAGGGGCAAAAGTATTATCAAGAGTATCGCCGTGGCGTGGTTGTTGCAGATTTGGCAGTTATCGGTGAAACAGATAAACGTGGTACGACTGTTCACTTTACGCCAGACCCGACTATTTTTACTGAGACACAAGTTTTCGATTATGAAAAATTAGTAACACGTGTCCGAGAATTGGCTTTCTTGAACCGGGGATTGCGTATTTCGATCACGGATAAACGTGAAGGGCAAGAAGACAAACATGCCATGTTTCATTATGAAGGCGGTATTCAGTCTTACGTTTCATTCATTAATGAAAATAAAGAGGTTATTTTTGATACACCTATCTATACAGAGGGTGAACTGGAGGGTATCACTGTAGAAGTTGCTATGCAATATACCGGAACCTATCACTCAACAATCATGTCTTTTGCAAATAATATCAATACGCACGAAGGCGGGACGCATGAACAAGGTTTCCGTACAGCTTTAACGCGTGTCATTAATAACTATGCCAAAGCTCAAAAACTTCTCAAAGACAATGAAGAAAATCTGACAGGGGACGATGTACGCGAAGGCTTGACAGCTGTTATATCTGTAAAACATCCGAATCCACAGTTTGAAGGGCAAACCAAAACAAAACTGGGAAATAGTGAAGTGACCGGTATCGTCAATAAACTTTTCTCAGAAGCCTTACAGACGTTCATGTTAGAAAACCCTCAGGTAGCTAAGAAAATCGTTGAAAAAGGTATTCTTGCAAGTAAAGCACGTATTGCAGCTAAACGTGCGCGCGAGGTAACTCGTAAAAAATCAGGTTTGGAAATTTCTAACCTCCCTGGTAAACTTGCCGACTGCTCATCTAATGACCCTGAGCAAACAGAGCTTTTTATTGTCGAAGGAGATTCGGCTGGAGGTTCCGCAAAATCTGGACGTAATCGTGAGTTCCAAGCAATTTTACCTATTCGAGGTAAAATCCTAAACGTGGAAAAGGCAACGATGGATAAAATTCTGGCAAATGAAGAGATTCGCTCTCTTTTTACGGCTATGGGTACAGGTTTTGGTGCAGACTATGACTTGTCAAAAGCGCGTTATCACAAACTGGTTATCATGACTGATGCTGACGTGGATGGTGCGCATATTCGTACGCTTTTGCTCACACTCTTCTATCGTTATATGCGTCCAGTAGTCGAAGCAGGCTATGTTTATATCGCCCAGCCTCCAATCTATGGGATTAAGGTAGGATCAGAAACAAAAGAATATATCCAGCCTGGTGAGAACCAAGAACGAGATCTTAAGCTTGCGCTTGAGAAATGGTCGCAAGGACGGGCAAAACCAACGGTACAACGTTATAAGGGTTTAGGAGAAATGGATGATCACCAACTTTGGGAAACAACTATGGATCCTGATGCGCGTTTAATGGCCCGTGTTTCTGTTGAGGATGCCGCAGAAGCGGACAGGATTTTCGATATGCTTATGGGAGATCGTGTAGAACCACGTCGTGAATTTATTGAGGCAAATGCGCAATACTCGACTATTGATGTGTGATTGATTAAAAAACTGGATTAAAGCTATAATACGAATAAAAAGTGCTTACCCGTATGCAGAGCAAATTATGGGTAAGCACTTTTTATTTGGAGGTTTAGTCTCGTTTTTTACATGTTATTTTTCTCTATCTTGCTGGGCAAGTTTAGCATTTTTTCTTTAAGATGAGGTACAGTGCTGTAACCATAACCTGATAAAAGAGTGAAAACAGGTATTGCCTGTATTAAATAGCGGCTTCTTCCTCCCTCAAATAATAGCAAGAACATCATTAGCCCAATCATGGATAGGAGTAACCACATTATTTTGAAATCATATTTTTCTTTTAAAGTTGAAAGCAATATACCTAAAACCATAATAATATATACGAATTGAGCGATTATCCTATAAACAAAAAGATTTTCCCCGTTTTGATATCCTAAACCATTATCATCTGTATAAATGAAGCTTCTCAAAAATTTTCCAAAACTTGAATGGATAAAAGGGGAGAGTTTTTCACTATCGTTAAGATTGGCTTTCACCATAAAACCAGTCTTGCCTCCACCGTCAGATCCCCAAGCGTAGGTTCCATCATGTGTATTTTTATAATATTTTCCATATAAAAATTGGACGTACCCCACAATTCCTAACTTCTTAAGCCTTTGCTTGATTACTTCAATATTGGCTTTTTTCTTTTCTTTAGCAGTTTTTGCTGCTCGTGTAAGATTCACGTCCGCTTTATTGTACATACCGTTTTTAGATAAACCCAGCATCATAAAATGTGTCAAAGGAAATTCTTTATCTTTATCAAAATGGACAATTGTTTGATGATTTATATATACTTTCAAAGGTGCTGCAAATAGCAAGGCTCCAATGAAAAATATGATTAAAGGGATAAGAAAGGTTTTTATTTTCGTGCATTTAAGTGCAGAAACCAGAAAATATGCTATCACAAAAATAATTGCTGAGGGTTTTAAATAATAAGCTACAGCGCTAGAAAAACCAGCTGCTAGTAAATAGGCAAATCTATGTAGAGGTTCTGTGTACTTTTGATTCCACTTGCTCAGAAAGAACATACCTAAAGCAACAAAAGGCAATACAAATGTATCGCTATAGGTATTTAAAAGCCAGGGAGTAAAGCCTAGTGTTGCCATAAATATTAATGCGCTATATTTTGCTGAAGGTTCTCCGAATATCATTTTTGCTGTAAAAAATGATATTACTATCGAAACATCAATTGCTATAATATTTAAGACTTGTAAGGCTGTTAAACTATGAACTACTTTCATTAATAGGAAAAGTAAAAAATTATTAGGATACATTTGTAAATAGGGTGATTTTTCAATATTTAGATCCCCTACGGCATGATGATAGAGTCCCCAGATGTCATAACCCGCAAGTCCTGAAGCGAATAAAAGGATAATGATTTGAAAGAAGATCATTATTCCAAACAGTGCTAATATATGATTTGTTAAAAATTCTATAGAAGTAATTGCCCATTTTTTAAGTTCACTTCGTTTTAAATATGCTACGGTCATGATAATTAAGGCAACTATGAAAATATAGCCTCCATTTTTGGAGAAGACTTTATCTATCGCAAAATTGTCTGATCTCACGGTATTAAAAAGCCAAAGAGCGCTAAATAGAAAGGCTAGTACGAATATCGCTTTATTTATAAACTTGTCGAACTTATCTTTATATACTTTTTTTATCACTTTAATCTCTTTCCTTTTATTTTTGACATTGGCTTTGCTTCTAAGTTATACAGGGTTCAAATAATTGGAGTATGTCCTGTCTGCACCTTCTTAATAGTCTGTCAATTACATGAGTTTTTAATGCTGTGTACAGTATAGCACAATATTCGGTCATTATCATCTGCTTACAAGCTGTAAAATCGGACATAAATAGACAGATTTTATGAACGAGGAAAAACTTACACTTATAAAAGTTTTAAGTTGGACCGTTACAACTGTGCCGGTTGCGATGCGTGTTTCTTATATTTCATAAATTGTTGATTAGCCAAATGGAGTGAAAGGCACTCCATCTAAAGTCTAGTGCTTGTAATGCATTCATCTGATATTTCAGAGACAATATATGTGGACGAGCTGTTTTTTTCGAAATCTTGCTTCCAGTCAGAAGAGTTGAATATTTTATATTAGGACTTGAGATACCGCTTTCATTTTGCTATAATTGACTTATCCAGTAGGATACTCCTTATAGTTTTTAGCTCTTTGCTTATGCAAGGAGATTTTTATTTTTACAAAGTATTGATTGAGAATAGTCTTTATTTGCGGAGGCTATTTTTTGTACACGTTTTTTAATGAGGAGGAAGAAAACTCTTTATTTATCAAGCGGCTTTCATAAAGCGTAAATTATTGACAATTTATTATAAAGAGAATATAATACTAACAGTATTAAATAATTAACAGTGTTAGAGATGAGGAGCATGGATTACAATCAAGCAGCAGAAACTTTTTTATCTTGTTTAAAAAATAGAAGCAAAACTGAAGTGATGAGCCGTTTTAATAAATACGCGCATGGTGAAAAATTGGTTTTGAGGGAGTTATACAAAAATACGGGCTTACCTGTTTTACCCAGTGATATAGCTAAACAAACCAGTATGAGTACGGCTAGGGTAGCAACCATCCTCAACAATCTTGAGGAAAAGGGCCTTGTTACACGAGAGATTTCCCGTATAGACCGTCGGAAAATTTTGGTCGCCATTACAGCTAAAGGACGTGAAGAAGCAGAACGTTCAAGAAAAGAAGCCATTAGTCGTATTGCGAAAATTCTGGAACGAATGGGTGAGGAACGTACCAAAAATTTTATTGATGATGTCCAACTCTTTTTTGACTTGGCAATGGAAATATTCGAGGAGGAAAATGAAAAAGTATGACTGAGGAACGTGTAAAAGGTCAGCCACTCGATAGGCAGGAGAGTCCTTTTAATCGGGGAATTATTCTTACACTTATTTTGGTAGCTACTTTTGGAGGGATGCTCATGCAAACCTCGCTGGGAACAGCGATGCCCACGTTAATGAATGATTTTAACGTTTCGCTGGCTACGGGTCAACAAGCTACCACATGGTTCTTATTGGCAAATGGTATTATGATTCCTGTTTCTGCCTATTTGGCAACAAAATTTTCAACACGTTGGTTGTACTTAATTTCTTACGCAATCTTGTGGGCAGGGATGTTTGCAGCTTATTCGGCGCCAACATCAGCCTGGAATATTTTTCTGGCTGCTCGTATCTTGCAAGCAATCGCTGTTGGGATTTCAATGCCACTGATGCAGGTTGTTCTGGTCAACATGTTTTCACCAAAACAAATGGGAGCGGTCATGGGAAGCATGGGTCTTGTTATTGGTCTTGCCCCAGCGATTGGCCCAACTTATGCGGGATGGATTTTGGATAAAAATCATGTTATTTTAGGTTTTACTTTAGAACAATCATGGCGCACAATTTTTTTAATTCCTATGCTTGTTATCGCCATTTGTTGGGTATTGATGCTGATATTCATGCGGGATATCGTACCAAATCGTGAGGTGAGCTTGGATTTCCTTTCGTTATTGGAATCAATTCTTGGGTTTGGTCTTTTTTTATGGGGTTTTACTAACGTTGCGAGCGATGGCTGGGGTAACCTTCAAACGGTTATTTTACCCATCGTTGCAGGTATTGTTATTATCGCTGTATTTGTGCGTCGCCAATTGCATATGGAAAATCCTTTTTTGGATGTTTCTGTATTTAAAAATAGACAGTTTGCCTTAACAACAGTTGTTATGGCGCTTTCGATGATGGCTATGATGGGGGTTGAGATGATGCTTCCCTTGTATATGCAACAAGTTCATGGTCTTTCGCCCCTTAGTTCAGGGTTGACACTCTTGCCAGGCGCTCTGATGATGGGGCTTGTGAGTCCGCTTGCGGGAGCTGCCTACGACAAGGTGGGGGCTAAACGCTTGTCCCGTGTTGGCTTTACCATTTTAGCTGTTGGTACAATCCCATTTATGTTTTTGACGACAACGACTCCTGAGCATTTTATTACAGTCCTTTATGGTTTACGGATGTTTGGTATTGCTATGGTTATGATGCCTTTAACTGCATCAGCAATGAATGCTTTACCGCGCGAACAGTCTGCGCACGGCACTGCAGCAAATAGTACGGCACGTCAAGTAGCCTCAGCTGTTGTGGTAGCCCTCTTAAGCTCTGTTACGCAAAATATTATTACCAATTCACAACCTGCAGCAAGCTTGAAAGAGACCAATCCACTTGCTTTTGCAGGCGACATGTTGGAGGCGATGCTTAAAGGTTATCATGCCTCTTTTGCCCTTGGTTTATCCTTTGCTCTTTTTGGACTAATTCTTTCATTTTTCCTTCAAGGGCATGTTGCGAAAGGAAAAAAAGAAGTAGGGGGTGTAAAATAGTGATTATCATATTTATTACTTTATTTGCACTTTCAACTTTTTTTGGATTCATGTATATTGATAAAGACGTTTGGCGTGCTTTTGTAGGCGGATTATCTTTGCTTTTGCTCACACTGTCTGTCGTGCTTCTGACATTGCATATCAAGGATAATTGGGGGATGGAGAAAAGAACATCAACAGAGACAAAAATAATCTATACAGCAGGCCCTCTTGATGTTGAATTTGGAATGCTCCTAAAGTCAGAAATTGGTAAGGGTACTCATAACTATGTGCTGGTCTACCGTACAAATAGAAAGGATAAAGAACCGACTGCTCACTTCCAACCCGATGAAAAGCATTTGGTTGAAACTTTGAAAAAAACTGCAGATTATAAACGAACAGATGAATCAGAAGCCAAGCTTATGATAAGAACAGTAAGATGGCAATTTAAAAATAGCTTTATGAGATTTCTTTTTGGTATCGGTAACGAGGAAGGTAAACTTGTTTCTGAACATGCACGTGCTTATGTACCTAAAGACACTTGGCTGGTCTTGACACAAGAAGAAGCTAAAAAATTGCAGGCAGCAGCACCAACAATGCAAGCACAACTGGAAACATTTTTAAAGGATAATCCAATACAAGCGAGAGAAGTGATGGAACTGCAAAAGCGCAATCCAGAGGAGTTTGCGAAGCTCCAAGTCAGCAAAATAAAAGAGCGGCTTGGCTTTAAAGAATAGCTAGAAAGTCTGGAGTACCTCAGACTTTTTTTAATTCATGTTATCCAATTACATTTGTAACTGAAATGTAATATTTTTACTCTAGAAATATTGTAAAATAGTGAACATAGAAAGGTTGGTATTATAAAAGTGAACTCTGAGAGTAGAAAAAGAATCAGGAACTTGGTGATTGGTGCTCTTCTTACGGCTTTAGGGATTTTGATTCCGATGATTATGCCGGCAAAGATTGTTATTGGGCCAGCATCATTTACCCTTGCTTCACATGTGCCAGTTATGGCCGCGATGTTCTTTAGCCCTTATTTAACCGCTCTTGTAGCTGTTGGGACAACACTTGGTTTCTTTATCAGTGTCCCAGTTCCCCTTATTTGGATGCGGGCCGCAACCCACATTGTGGTTATGACTGCTGGTGCTTGGTTTTTGAAAAAGAGTCCAGATTTAGTGGACAAAAAAGTTAAACTACAAGTTTTTAATCTCATTTTGGCTGTTTTCCATGCAGGATTAGAAGCATTGGTAGTTTTAGCCTTTTACCGTATAGGTTTTGCGGATACTGATTCACAAGCACTTAACAATTTACTCATGCTTGTCTTTTTTGGAGGAATTGTCCATAGCTTTGTCGATTTCAACCTTGCTTTTGGTCTATGCAAGCTGCTCAATAAAATATATTTTGTTGATGTCTTTAAAAATGCAAAATTAAAAGCTCTGGCAGAATAAAGGAAATAAAAGTGTTCGAAAAGGGGACTTTTTGACATAGGCTTCCTCAAAGCCATGTGGTATAATTAGGAGGTTATGGAAAAATTATCAGATACGGAAATATACGCATGGGAATTTTTAGAAGAAAACAAGTCTAAAGTCCAACTGATGTCGATTACCCAAATTGCGGAAGAGGCACATGTCAGTACAGCAACAATTGTGAGAACGCTCAAAAAAAGAGGCTTTGATGGTTTTGCGGATTTTAAAAACTTTTTAAAACGTAATAAAAATGGAAGTAATGGCGAAGAAAACAAAATTCTAGGTCTATCAGACGAGGCAAATCAATATATTTTTAAGAACTTGGTTGAAGTTTCTCGGACGATCGGTTTACTTAACCCCGCTCAGTTAGAAGCTATATCAAAGGCATTGGTTGAAGCGGATATGATTATGACAGTAGCACGTGGTGCAAGTGAAGCTGTAGCAGATGACATGATTCATCGCTTTCAGACTTTAGGCAAAAATGCGATTAGTCGCTATTATGATGATATGGAGATGTATGCTGAAAAACTCACTAAAGCAGACATGATGCTTATACTTTCCTCGACTGGTGAAGAAAAAATAATTATTTCAGCAGCTAAAAAAGCAAAGAAAAAAGGAGCCAAGGTAGTAGTGTTCACAGGTAATCATCGTAGCCAGCTGGCTCAGATAAGTGACCACTATCTTTTGGCCTATCAAAGCAAGTTAGAAAAAGAAGAACTTTATGGCGATGCGGGAAGTATTTTGTCTTTGGAAGTTGTATGTCGAATAATCGTAGATATGTTTACCATTTATAGAGCACACGGAACCATCAGACAAAAAGAAAGTTCACTATAGCTAGTATGTAGAAAAAAGCAGGGACCAAAAGTCCAAAATAAAGAAAAATCGCTCGAAAAAGGCAAACAGGAGTGCCATGCTTGAGCGATTTTTGTATTCCCGCTTTGGCTATTTTTAGCCAAATTTTTACTTTTGTTCCCTTCTCTTTCTCATGTCTGCAAACAAGTTCTCTTAGTCCAGAAGAAAGAAAAAGCAAACCTCCAAGCCAAACCAAGCCCCTTTTCTCATCAAACACTCATTTCATTTGACCTTTTTTTTTTTTTTATACTATAGACTCAGAAAGTAAACGTAAC
>NZ_CALPDE010000017.1 GCF_943193185.1 Lactococcus ileimucosae | reverse complement strand
AAGTCCTTTCTTTTTTGTGTCTTCTTAGACAGATTATAACACACTAATTTGTGTCTACTTTTATAGTATAGCTCCAGACCGAATCGCTCCGCATAACATGTACACGAATACGAGAGGACTAGATGAGTATATGGAGAAAGCGGGGAAGAAAAGATCTGATTTTGAAGTCTGGAAGCGCCTGCCACTTCGTACGGAGAAGACGGAAAATACGGATTCAAGTGAGTTGCCTATTGCGCATAATATTCAGTTCCCAGTTTCTACAGGAATCTTTGCAGTAGGGTATCAATATGATGCTACAAGCAACACCTATAAACGTTTCCAAGGCGGCGAAGCCCATCAGGACCGAGAAAAGGGACAATTGTCACCAGATGTCGTAATAGCTATCATGGTTAATCAGAGATTGTCAGCAGATGGAAATCATATGGATATTGAAATGACAGGGGCAGGTAAGGCTTATATTTTCCAAAACGGCAAGGTTCAAGAAGGAAAATGGTCCAAACCAGATGCGCAAACCAATATCAGCTTTACCGATGAGCAAGGACAAAACATTCCTCTCAAAGCTGGACAGACCTGGGTGACGGCAGTGGATAACATGCGTCAGGTGATTTGGGAATAAGCTTCAAAGAAATAGGGCAGCAGAGGTGCTGTTTTTTTGTTTGTATTATAGAAGCATGTTAATTCCTATCATAGTTTTATTACCCTTTCTTGAAGTCTCCTACAAAGGAGAAAAATATAAATAGATTGCTATTTATATTTTTTCTTGACAACTTTCTTGTTTTGGTATAAAATATATTCAAGTAGTAACCTATTTATGAAAAAGGAGTTGTGAAATGGACTATAAACTTTATGATTTAGCAAAATTAGAAAATGGTAAAGTATTTCCTAAAGATACACTGCTTACTGAGGAAGAAAAGAGAGAGCTTCAAGATAAGGGTGAAGTTAGGGGCAGAAAGCGCTGTTATCTTTATACACCTGCAGTTTTTGAGTATGACAGATATTTACAGAAAAACTCGGAAGGCGAAGAAAAATATTTAAGAGATTATAGTAAGTTTTTAAGTGTGAAAGTTGGCGATGTAGTAATTTCTCCAATAACACAATACGCTACTCTTGTTAGAGACCATAAAGTTCCTATGCTTCTTTCACCAAATCATATAAAAGTTTCATTGGACGAAAAGTTTATAGATAAGTCATATTTTGTTTTTTGGTTCAATGAACTGCCTGAATCTAGAAAACAAATTTCTGAAATGAAGCAAGGAACGACAGTAATAAAACTACCGACAAGCGGCTTAAAGGGGATGACTATTTCTTTACCTGAATTAAATCAACAGAGACAATTAGGGGCAAGTTATATCAATTCTCTAAAACTTATGGAGCAGTTAAAGAGAAAAAAAGATTTACAGATAAATTTTCTTAAGGGAATTAATCAACAATTAATAGAAAGAGAGAAAAAAAATGACTGAGTATATTAAAGATTTTGACAGCTGGAATGAAATTCAAAAGAACTTGAATTCAAGTAGTAAACCTAAATTTTTCAAAAAAAGAGAGATATGGTGGGCTGCAGTTGGCGTGAATGTAGGGAATGAGGTAGACGGTAAAAATGAAGTTTTTGAACGTCCAGTATTAGTTATAAAAAAAATTAATGCAACTTCAGCTTTTGTCATACCCTTAACTTCTACCATTCGTGAAAACGATGATCGTTACGTTACCTACACGATAAAAGGAAAAAAACGCTCAGCAATGATTAGCCAAGCACGTATGATGGATACACGACGATTTAGAAGAAGGATGAGAAGCAAAATGTCAAACAAAGACTTTAGAAATATTTTAAACTGCTTTAAAAAACAGTTTTCAGAGTAAAAAAATCGGCTCAGGAATACTCCCAAGCCTCAAGTGGCAATTTTGGCTTGCGCCTCAGCCTCAATATATCTATTATAACAAAAAAGAAAAGGATGTCAACTTTAATAAATTATTGAATGAGAGGGAAAAACTATGTCAACAACACTAAATAATTTTCTTTGGGCATCGGCGAATATTCTCCGTGGAAAAATGGACACTATTAAATGTAGAAACTATCTTTTAGGGTTTATCTTCTATAAATACCTGTCAGATTTAGAATTACATGAAGTTTATGCACGAGAAAAAGATACAGTGCCTGTCTTTTCTGGTCGCAAAAAACAACTTGAAATATTAGACAAATTGAATGAAGAAGATAGACGTAAATTGGAAGAAGCGATGTGTTTAAAACATGGTTACTTTATTAAACCAAGACATCTTTTTTATAGTATTTGTCAAAGAGCAAAGGATTATAACTTTAAGCTTTTCGAATTACAAGAAGCATTCAAGGATTTGGAAAAACAGGGGGAGCAGTTCAAGGGACTATTTGCTGATATTGATTTGGAAGCAGCAAAACGAAGTGCTGATGAACAACAGTTCCAAGAGATGATTGTCAATTTTATTCAAGCGCTTGATGAGATTGATTTTTTTGAATACAGCAGAGATGCTATAGAGGGTGCCTATGAGCACTTGATTGGGCAATTTGCTGCTGAAGCAGGAAGAAAAGTAAGTGAATTTTATACGCCTAAGTCGGTATCACGTGTTATTTCAGAGATTGTTTCAATTAGACAAGAAAACAAGGTCCCTTTTCATGTTTATGATCCAACTATGGGTTCAGGATCACTGATGCTTAGCATCCGCCATTTCATTCATGATAGAGAGAAAATTTACTATCATGGCCAAGAACCAAATAGTACTACATATAATCTAGCACGTATGAATTTTATTTTGCATGGTGTTGATAGGGGAAGGATGTATCTTAAGAATGTTGATACACTAGATAGCAATTGGTCATCAGAAGTTTCTGGTCAGTTTGATGCCGTTGTCATGAATCCGCCTTACTCAGCAAAATGGTCAGCTGATGAAAAATTTTTAGAGGATGCGCGTTTTACACCTTATAAAAAATTAGCACCTAAATCCAAAGCAGACTTTGCTTTTCTCCTCCATGGTTTTTATCATTTAAAAGAGACAGGAACTATGGGAATTATTTTGCCACACGGTGTATTATTTCGCGGAGGAGCAGAAAGAATCATTCGTAAAACCCTGCTTGAGAAAGGGGCAATTGATGCTATCATTGGACTACCAGCAAATATTTTATATGCTACCAGTATCCCGACAGTGATCATTATTTTAAAGAAAAATCGTGACACTTCCGATATACTTTTCATTGATGCTTCTAATGAGTTTGAAAAACAGAAGAATCAAAATAAGCTCCGTGCTCGTGATATTGAAAAGATTATTACAACCTATAAAAAACGCGAAAATGTAAAAAAATATGCTTATTTAGCAAATTTTAAGGAAATTAAATCTAACGATTTTAATCTTAACATCTCTCGATATGTACATACATTTGAAGAGGAAGAACCCATTGATATCGTAAAATTAAGTAAAGAAATTGCTGAGCTTAATCAAAAAATTAGTAATATGGAACAAGAACAGCAGACAATGTTAGAACAGCTGGCGAGTATCAGTGGTAGCAGTGAGATTATGGTAGCCACGAATCAGATTTTTGGAGAATAATATAACTTTAAATAATAAAAAGTAATTCGAATGAATCAATCACTGGCGTTCCCAAGTCAAAGACATTCAAAACGCGTGACTAACGTCATTACTCCAATAAAGGGCTCCCTACGTTTATCGTGGATAACACGAAGATTAACCTAGAGTCAGAACAATAATTCTGTTATAATAAACAATATGAAAAAAATAATCTCCCTCGGCCTAATACTCCTCGGAATACTTGCGGATCAACTGCTGAAAGCTTGGACTGTCTCTAATATTCCACTGGGTGAAGAAAAGGCATTTATTCCTGGTATTCTCAGTCTGACCTATCTTCGAAACGAAGGCGCCGCATGGTCTCTGTTGGAAGGCAAACAGTGGTTTTTTCTCATACTAACACCCATTGTCCTTGCTGCTGCTGTCTATTTTCTCTACAAAAAGATAAATCAAAACTGGTATTTTGTGGCATTGACGTTGATTATTTCTGGGGCACTCGGAAATTTTATTGACCGTGTACGCCACTCTTTTGTGGTAGACATGTTTCAGACCGACTTTATCAATTTTCCAATATTTAATATCGCGGATATATTGCTCTCTGTGGGCTTTGTAGTACTTTTCATCGCGATTATTTTAGACAAAGAGGTAGAATAAATGGCAGTAGTAATTATTGATGAAGCAAATGCTGGTTTACGCTTGGATAAGGCCTTGGCGAACCTTAGCAAAGTCTCACGTTCAGTAGTGATAGACTTAATTCGTGAAGGTAAGGTGAGCGTAGAGGGACAAGTGAAAAAAGCAAAATACAAGGTAAAAGAAGGAGAGGCGATCACTTACGAACTGCCAGAGATTGCTGTCCTTGATATCCAAGCTGAGGATATTCCCTTGGATATTGTCTATGAGGATGCAGATGTAGCAGTAATTAATAAACCTCAGGGAATGGTTGTTCATCCAAGTGCAGGACATGCCTCAGGAACTTTAGTCAATGCCATCATGTTTCATATCAAAGATCTTTCCTCCATCAATGGTATCATTCGTCCTGGAATTGTGCATCGTATAGATAAAGATACCTCTGGTCTGCTGATGATTGCCAAAAATGACGCCGCGCATGAATCTTTAGCCGCACAGCTCAAAGCAAAAACCAATAAACGTCGCTATATTGCGCTGGTACATGGTGAAGTACCAAATGAAAAAGGTACAATTGAGGCACCGATTGGTCGGAATCCTAAGGAGCGAAAAAAACAAGCGGTTGTCGCTGGAGGTAAAGCTGCAAAAACACGTTTTACTGTTTTGGAGCGTTTCTCAGGATATACCTTGCTTGCTCTTGAGCTTGAAACTGGTCGGACTCATCAGATTCGTGTGCATATGGCCTACATCGGTTTTCCTCTAGCTGGTGACCCACTTTATGGACCAAGTAAAACGCTTAGACCAAACCATGGTCAATTTCTCCATGCTGAAACTTTGGGTTTTGAGCATCCAACAACAGGGGAACTTATGGAGTTTCAAGTAGATATACCTGATATATTTGCCCAACAACTTGAAAAATTGAGAGGGTTGTCTTAAAGACAAGTCAGACTCTGTCTATAGTCTGAAAAAACTCTCGTTTTTTTATTTTTCCCGTCATATTTCTAAATTATGGTAAAATGATTCTATGCTAAAAAAATCTGATTTCGAAAAATTTCCTGATTTGCTTGTCAAATATGATGAGCCATTGTCAAATTACACTTACACCAAAGTTGGCGGTCCAGCAGATTTTCTTGCTTTTCCCGCTTCAAGTGAAGAACTAAGTGCGCTGCTCGACTTAGCACGTGCAGCAAATACGCCGATTACCGTTTTGGGTAATGCATCAAACTTAATCGTTCGTGATGGCGGTATTCGTGGCTTAGTGATCTTACTTGAAAAAATGAATCATATTGAAGTAAATGAGAACGTAATTACCGCTGAAGCTGGGGCAAAACTGATTGATACGACACATGTTGCTCTGGAGCATTCTCTGACTGGGTTTGAGTTCGCTTGTGGTATTCCGGGTTCTGTCGGTGGAGCTGTCTTTATGAACGCTGGTGCTTACAATGGTGAAATCGCCCACGTGCTGCTCAGCTGTACGGTCATTGATCAAGAAGGCGATCTCCGTGTGCTGCAAGCGGATGAAATGAAATTCGGCTACCGTCACTCTGTTATTCGTGAGGAAAACCTGATTGTTGTTTCGGCACAGTTTAAACTCCAAGATGGTGATGCAGCAGTCATCAAGGCGGAAATGGACCGTTTGACTGGCTTGCGTGAAAGTAAACAGCCTCTAGAATATCCGAGCTGCGGCTCGGTGTTTAAACGTCCTGCGGGACATTTTGCAGGACAGCTCATTCAAGAAGCAGGCATGCAAGGAGTCCGTATCGGCGGTGTGGAAGTATCCAAAAAACATGCAGGTTTTATGGTAAATGTAGATAACGGTACTGCTACAGATTATGAAAACTTAATTGCTTATGTTATTGAGCATGTCAAGGAAAACTCTGGATTGACACTAGAGGCAGAAGTCCGTATTATTGGTGACAAATTGGAAAGATAAAAACAGGAAAATGATTAATGCAATAGTTTTTGACGTTGACGATACGATTTATGACCAACAAGCACCGTTTAGACGGGCCATTTCCAGAGTTTTTCCAGACTTTGATATGGCAGATATGAATAAAGCTTATATTCGCTACCGTCACTATTCAGATCTTGGCTTTCCTAAGGTTATCGCGGGCGAATGGGAGATTGAGTATTTCCGTTTTTATCGTACAAATGAAACCCTTAAAGACTTGGGCTATCCAGAAATTTCACGCGCTACCGGTGATTATTTTCAAGAAATTTACGAATACGAATTAGAAAATATCACCATGCTTGATGAAATGCGTTTGACTTTAGACTTTTTGAAAAAACGTAATATTCCAGTTGGCGTGATTACTAATGGTCCAACGGAGCATCAACTTAAGAAAATTCGTAAACTTGGCTTGTATGATTACGTTGAGCCAAGTCACGTGATTGTTTCGCAAGCAACAGGCTTCCAAAAACCAGAAAAGGAAATCTTTAACTTGGCTGCGCAACAATTTGGCATGAATCCCGAAACGACCTTGTATGTAGGAGATTCTTACGACAATGATGTGATGGGTGGCCACAATGGCGGGTGGAAAACCATGTGGTTCAACCATCGGGGGCGCAGCATTTCCCAAAAGAAAAAAGTGCATGATGTTGAGATTGATTCTTTTGAACAACTCTTTGGAGCAGTAAAGGTCCTTTTTGACTTACCGGACAATAAATACATCATGGATTCGAATGATAAGACAAATCCCGTTTTGGAGTTGGGAGTCAAAGCGGGTCTGAATCTGGCCGCAGAACGTCTTTTAGCTACCAAGGCCTTTGATTTGAAAACTGTATCCACAATGCTTGAACTCAGTAAAAAGCAAGTAGAATTTCTCACTTTAAAGGGCTACAAGTAAGCTATAGAAGTCTAATCTTCCGCTGTTTTTGGAAGATTGGACAATTCTGAGAAGAAAAAATTATAAAAGTTTCACTCTTGCAAAGGACTAAAATTTACGTTATAATTATAAGAGTTCTGCTAAGCAGAAAATAGGACTCATTTTTGCCATAAACAAGCAAAAACTAAGGCCATACGGACAGCCAGAGTCACAGCCGATTGGCAATTTTATTGCCTTATTGATTAAGCAAATTGATTTTGCTTATGGAGTTGAGAGGCTCCACCCAAGAAACACGCTTGCGCGCATCAATAAGAGTACTAAAAGTTGACTACTCGGTCTCTCCGCAGTAAGACTGCTTTTTATATGTAATCAAAGATTGAATGTGAATCCAAGTGTGTGTACACTTGGATTTTTTGATTGGCTATTGCTATCAAGTGCCTAAAGGCCCTGATAGCAAACGGAAATCCCTGTAAGGATTTCCTAAGGCTTTCGTTAGTTGACAAATAAAAAAATATCGTTTTTACATTGTCAATGTCATAAGCTATCGTCCTTGTGTAAAGATACTCATGAGGATTGAAAAGCCCTGTTAGGCTCTTTCTTAAGCATCTTGTTGGGAAAAGGACAAAAAATATCGTTTTTTGCTTTTTATACCCTGCACTGTCCCAGTGCTTCTAAAGATGCTAGATAATAGTAGAAAGCCCTAAGCTACTTTCTCCTATGCACATCAATAAGCAGGAAATAAAAAATATTGTTTTTTCTGCCTCATTATTTAACTTAAGACCGGTTTTGAGATTCCGGTCATATCTTCAATGATAAGCAAAACTCTAAATCCACCCTTAAGGATAACAGTATGACAAAAAACATTATCGAATTCAAAAATGTAACTAAAACCTTTGAAGACAGTGGCACAACAGTCCTTAAAGATATTACTTTTGAAATTGAAGAAGGTAAATTTTACACTTTACTTGGTGCATCAGGCTCTGGAAAGTCAACAATTTTAAATATCATCGCGGGACTTTTGGATGCAACTTCAGGAGATATTTTCTTGGATGGTCAGCGCATCAATGATGTCCCTACTAATAAACGTGATGTCCATACGATTTTCCAGTCTTATGCTCTCTTTCCCAACATGACTGTCTTTGATAATGTCGCTTTTGCCTTGAAGATAAAGGGAGTAAACAAAGCTGAAATTGCCCAACGTGTCACGGAAAGTCTCAGGCTGGTGCAGTTAGAAGGCTTTGAAAAGCGTGCCATCAATAAACTTTCTGGTGGTCAGAAACAGCGTGTGGCCATTGCGCGTGCAATCATCGACCGTCCCAAAGTTCTCTTGCTGGATGAATCTTTGTCTGCTTTGGACATGAAGCTCCGTAAGGACATGCAATATGAACTCCGTGAATTACAGCAAAGTCTAGGAATTACCTTTATTTTTGTTACCCATGATCAGGAAGAAGCTCTAGCTATGTCCGATTGGATTTTCATCATGAATGAAGGTCAAATCGTTCAGTCAGGTACGCCAACCGATATTTATGACGAACCCATTAACCATTTTGTTGCGGAGTTTATCGGGGAGTCAAATATTATTAGCGGCCACATGATTGAGGACTATCTTGTTGAATTTAACGGTCAGAAATTTGAAGCTGTCGATGGTGGGATGCGCCCCAACGAGCCGATTGAGGTGGTGATTCGTCCCGAAGACATTGAGTTTACCTTACCTGATGAAGGCAAATTCAATGTCAAGGTCGACACACAACTTTTCCGTGGCGTGCATTATGAGATTGTGGCTTATGATGACTTTGGTAATGAATGGCTCATTCATTCGACACATAAGGCCTTGGTTGGTGAAACTGTCGGTTTAAACTTTGAACCGGAAGCTATACACATCATGCGTCTTGACGAAACCGAAGAAGAATTTGATGCCCGTATCGAAGAGTATGTTGAGGAAGAAGAGCAAACTATCGGTATCGTAAATGCGGTCGAAGAAGAAGCCGCAGAAGAAGAGGCAGCCATTAAGGATGCTGTTCAGGAAGCCTTGGAAAACACTATGGACTTGACCGAGTTAGCTCAGGCGGTAAACGATATCCTGCATAAGCAAGAAAACGGGGAAAGTGAGGAAGAAGAATGACCAAAAGACTTTTTTCTGTCCCCTATTTCTTGTGGGTAGGACTCTTTGTTATAGCCCCTCTTATCCTCCTGCTCTGGCAATCTTTCTTTAATATTCAGGGTCAGTTTAGTTTTTCTAACTATAGCCAGTATTTTACAAGCTCGACCTATCTGATGATGACTTGGAACTCGATACTCTATGCCTTAATCATTACTGTCGTTACACTCTTGATTAGCTTTCCTGTGGCTTATGTTTTAACTAAACTTAAGCACAAGCAGCTCCTCTTGATGTTGATTATCTTGCCGACTTGGGTCAATCTTCTGCTGAAAGCTTATGCCTTCATTGGTATCTTTGGTAAATATGGCTCTGTCAACAGTTTCCTACAATTTATCGGGCTTGGTCGTCCACAGATTTTGTTCACAGACTTTAGTTTTATTTTTGTAGCGACTTATATTTCTATTCCTTTCATGGTGATGCCCATTTTTAACGCCCTCGAGGATCTGGATGAAAATCTTGTCTTAGCAAGTTATGACTTGGGCGCAACACGCTGGCAAACCTTTATTCATGTGGTTTGGCCCTTATCACTTAATGGCGTTCGCTCAGGTGTCCAAGCCGTTTTCATCCCAAGTTTATCGCTCTTCATGCTGACACGTTTGATTGGCGGAAATAAAGTGATAACGCTAGGAACAGCAGTTGAAGAACACTTTCTCACGACACAAAACTGGGGTATGGGTTCAACCATTGCTATTATATTAGTCCTTGCCATGATGATTATCATGTTACTGACAAGGGAAAGAAAGGTGGGGAACTAATGCCTAGTAAAAATCGTATTGGAAAAATATATCTGGGCTTTGTGCTCTTTGTCCTTTATGCGCCGATTTTTTTCTTGATCTTCTATGCCTTCAATGAAGGCGGAGATATGAACCAATTTACAGGTTTTACTCTGGACAACTTTAAAGAACTTTTTCAGGACAGCCGCTTAATTTTGATTGTCGTTCAGACCTTCTTTTTGGCTTTTTTGAGTGCTTTAATTGCGACGATTATAGGGACTTTTGGCGCCATGTTTATTGAAAACCTTAAAGCTAAAGGTAAGACGACTTTCTTAGGGTTGAACAATGTTTTGATGGTGTCACCAGATGTTGTTATTGGTGCAAGTTTCTTGATTCTTTTTACACTAGTAGGTATGCAGCTTGGCTTTGTCTCCGTTTTATTGAGCCATATCGCCTTTTCTATTCCGATTGTTGTCTTGATGGTGCTGCCACTCTATCAAGAAATGGATAAGTCTTTGATAGATGCTGCTTACGATCTTGGTGCGACACAGACACAAGCACTGAAAGAAGTAATTCTCCCTTATTTGACACCAGGAATTATCGCAGGCTTCTTCATGGCTTTCACTTACTCGCTCGACGACTTTGCGGTCACCTTCTTTGTTACAGGGAATGACTTTACCACAATGTCTGTCGAAATCTACTCACGCGCCCGTGCAGGTATCTCGTTAGAAATCAATGCCCTATCCGCAATTGTATTTCTCTTCTCGATTTTACTGGTTATAGGGTATTATATAATCATGAGAGAATCAGACACTGCTGGAAAATCACCAAATATTACTTAAGAAAGGACAGCACTCTTGAAAAAATTAATCTATTTTCTTACAGGGATTCTAGCAATCACTGTCCTTCTTGGCGTTACAGCTTGGCGGATGTCCGCTGCTACAGGCGTTTCAACTACTGCCAACAGCTTAACTATTTTTAACTGGGGCGAGTATATTGATCCACAACTCCTCACAAAGTTTGAAAAAGAGTCCGGCTACAAGGTCAATTACGTGACATTTGATTCCAATGAAGCCATGTATTCTAAAGTTAAGCAAGGCGGTACAGCTTACGATATTGTGGTGCCCAGTGAGTATATGGTACAAAAAATGGCCAAAGAAAAGCTCTTGCTTCCTTTAGATCACACCAAGATTAAAAACCTTGATTATGATAATCCTAAGCTCTTGGATGCGGCATTTGACCCTAAAAACACTTATTCCGTGCCTTATTTCTGGGGGACTTTGGGGATTGTATATAATGATAAATACATCACTCACCCGCCCACAAAATGGGAGGACCTTTGGTCTAAAGACTACAAAAATTCAATCCTTCTCACAGACAGTAGTCGAGATGTGATGGGCATGAGCTTAATCGCCACAGGAAGCTCTGTGAATACGACGAACCAGTCAGAGATTGAGCGTGCTTATAACAAACTGCTGCAACTTACCCCCAATGTCAAAGCCATTCTCGGCGATGAAATCATGAGTTATATGATTAATAACGAAACACCTCTAGCCGTCGTTTACAGCGGTCAAGCCTCAGAGATGACCTCAAGCAACGAACATTTGCACTATGTAGTACCTACGCGTACAAATATCTGGTATGACAATCTGGCTATCCCCAAAACCAGCAAAAACCCTGAAGCTGCCTATGCTTTTATCAACTTCATGCAAGAACCAGAAAATGCAGCAGCCAATGCTGAGTACGTTGGTTATTCCACACCCAATGTAAAAGCTGAAGCGCTCCTTCCCGCAGAAGTACGTGAAGACAAAGCCTACTATCCTGATGAAGCACTGATCAAAGAAGATGAAGTCTATGTTAACCTTGGGCCTTATTGGACGGGTGTGTATAATGACCTTTATCTTCAGTTTAAGATGAATAAATAATAAAGCAGCTCAAAGTCTTATGATTGAGCTGTTTTGCTTAAACTGCGTTAGATTTGCATCATTTTCCCAAAAATCACAGATGAAACTTTTTATTCATCTTTGTAATACATTTTGTAAGCCCTTCATTTAGTGATATAATCAACATAAGAGGAAAGCAGTGTTGAAATAGTATTTCAGTAATTGCCTTTGTCTAAGTACTCCATATCTGTGCATTGGCTCTTTGCCCGCAGATGTGGAGTTTTTTATATAAGTATACATTGTAACATAAGTTATCTTAACTGAAACAAAAAACAAAGTAAAAAAACCTCGCTAGTTTTTTTGAAAAGTTTCTAACATATTTTAATTAAAAAGATTATTCAATACTTTCTTAAATCGACTAAAAGCGCATTAAACAGGTGTTTTTAGGATATATTTTTATGTTTTTGTAGTCTTACTCCTCTGAATTTTTTTATTTATGAATATCTTTTATTTTCTTTTCGGGAAAAAATTTTTTAAGTTAAGTTTAAGGAAAAGAGCATATAATAAGTCCCCTGTGAGTGAAATAAATTTAAACATAAAATTTAACATCATCTATTCAAATAATGTAGCTTAAATTGAGAGGATTTTTATTTTTGTAAATTCGCGGCAGACAGAAATTTGAATTTTCTTTAAGATACACGTCCATAACGTGCAATGACGTTAAACTGCTTACGGTAATCCTACACAAGCGTTCAAGACTTTATGATGTGTATGGGAAGTAACCATGATGATAGGGTATATACGGGGGTTCACGATTGAACAACACTCTATGGAATATTCTTAGTGGCGAAATCGAAAGGTCTAAATGAAATTCAGTAAAGTTGCTCTTTCAACTGGTATCATTGCTTCATTTATGTTTAATAGTACTGGCATGGTTCATGCGGATATGCCAAAACAATCTACACGTGATGTAGCATTAGAAGTTATTAACGGTAACTATGGTACAGGCCAAGAACGTGTCACTTTGCTTACACGCAAAGGCTTTGACTTTGAAGCTGTACAAACAGAAGTTAATAACATTTTGTTAGGAAAAGCGCCTGCAGTTGCCAAAAAAGTTGAAAAACAACCTGCTAAATCTAAAGTAGCACAGTCTGTATCTGAACTTGACTTAAGTCAAACATCTGGTCAGGTAGATATAGAAGCTCTTGCCAACCATATGGCTGCTAACACTGCAAATGCAGCAGGCTATTCTGCAAGTGAATGGGCCTATATCATCGAGCATGAGTCCAATGGCCGTGTAGATGTTGCAAATGCAAGTTCAGGCGCCTATGGCTGTTTCCAACTGTTAGGTCACGGTGAATATGCTGGCATGACACTTGCTGAGCAAATCGAAATGGCAAGTCAACTCCCTGCGGGAAGCTGGGTAGTTTACAACTAGGGGATTGAAAAAGATTTTTGATTCCTAGAGTGCTTAATTAAGATTGAACATTCAGGGCTATCACTATTTGTGAAGTCCTTTTTTTGTTGAACAGTATCGGAAAGCCCAGGAGTTCCATCCAAAAGTAGCCCGATACTATAAACTTTGGAGGTGAAAAATAATTTCTCATTTCAGATGCAGGAACAGAAAAATTCAAGATGAAACTTCAAAAGCAGCCCCAATCTCTATAAGATACAGTATTTAAAGGACTTTTTTATATCTTTCCCAATAAGCTGACCGATGATTGAAAATGTAAAAACTTAGAAGAGGAATAAATAAATTTCTGATAAAGTCATTAGCATAACAAAACATTATGATAACATTTCATAAATATTAAGCAACATGTTAAAATATGATGAGAGATACCATTGTATTTGGAGAAACACCCCCAATGACTTATAATCAGACAACACAACACAACACAACACAACACAACACAACACAACACAACACAACAACAGGCGGTAGATTTCCCTTCTTTTTCGTATGCACCAAAACGTTCCGGATAACTGGGACGTTTTTTGCCCTGCACTAAAGCTAAAAAATAATCGTTTTTGACCCCAAAGTCATAAAACTTCTCATATCCATAAAATTTGAAATACAAGGAAGAAATAAAATGCACGCAACAAACAGAAACAGGAAAAAACTAGGAATCCTTTTAGCCATATTGTCAGTCTTGCTGCTCATCTCAGGAACCTTCGCATGGTTCTCCTTCACACAGCGGGCCATCAATGACCGCAGTGTCAGTGTCAACTTTGAAGAAGTTGGGCGCCTGCACGACTACTTTGACCGCGCCTCAGGTAACAAGGATGTCTTCGCGGAGAACTTTGGCGATGCGCCTATCTTGGTGCGCGTTAAGCTCCTCGAATACATGGAAATCAATGGCGAGTCCTTAGTCCAAGCCGACCCACAAGAGGTGGCAGAAGGCAACGCGGTTCAACCCATCAAGGAAGACACCGGGACATGGACCCCTTGGACACCAGAAGCCTCGGGCAACACAGTTGGCCAACGTGTCGGACCGGGTGCCGTCTTCAACGCCCGTGCCCGCTGGACTGTCGGTTGGCAGCCCCGCGCAGCCACAGACGGCTCAGGTCAGCTGAATGCTCCTTACTTCATGCCGACTTTTAACCGTGCCCGCGACAACCACAAGACAGCTGCTGCAGGCGACGGGCGTGACTGGACTCAGTCGGGCGAAGAGGCCGATACCTCTGTCAGCGCCAACGGAACCAATGCCGGAGCAGAGGCCACAGGGGTCACCCATCCCGGAAACGGGACAGATGGCTACTGGACCAACGGCAGTACAGCCACTTCTATTTTAGGGACACCGCCTGATACAGAAGACGGGACACACACGGCTCGCCAGACCGTCCTCCAAGACCAGCCGGTTATGTTGCTCAGCCAATGGAATGCCTTGCCAGTGCAAGATCGTGTGGGGAACTTCTGGGTGGTGGATCCCCAAACAGGTTGGGCTTACTGGGCCAACCTGCTCTTTCCAGAGGAAGCGACCTCTTTCCTTCTTGACCAAGCCACTCTTGCCATAGGAGGACTCAGAGGGGACTTGTATTACGGGATTAAAGCTGTTGCCAATATGGTCGCCAACACAGATGGCGATGTGGCAGCCCTGTGGGAAGGCAGCAACGAGGAGCACAGCGCCCTTGCCAAGCAGCTGGTGGATGAAGTCCGCAGCGGTATGCCAATCCTAGGCGAAATGACACCGGGTCAAACATTCAATATGCGGGGTATTGAATACCGTTACCTTGAAAACAAGGGAGACGGGAATCACTTGATCGGCGCAGTTGCAGCTCAGTTCAATAGCCAATGGAATATCAATCCTGCAACGGATAACTATAATGACTCAACTTTGGATAATGCTATGAAGAACTGGCATAATAATCTGCCAAGTGTTGTTCGTCGTCAAGTTCAACCTGTGCAAAAAGAATTTACTGGAGTGGGGCCGGATGCACATATCAGTGAAAATTGGTTTTCTAATTCTTCAGAATGGGCCAGTGGATGGATTCCCGTTGTAGGAACACCTCATGCTTTTATTTTAGACTTTGAAAATCCAGCCTTTACGGCTGCTTTGAAAAATGACTTTGCGGCAGTTGACCCTAACGGCGAGAAGAAGGCCTTTGCCCTTTCTGTAGCAGAAGTCAATCATCTTTCGGGACCTGGAAAGGCCTTTCCGACTATGGCTTCACGTACGAATGTAGGGACAACACGAACGCCATTTGGGGAGTGGCATCCTTGGATCGTAATGCCATCAGGTGCTTCAACAGGAACATTTAATGTAATCAATCATTGGAATGCGACGAACTCAGCGATAGCAGGACAGTGGCCCGCCCTTATCCTCCGCGACCAAGACGGTGCATGGACATCAAACATATAGAAATAATAACCCAGTGATTTTTCAGAGGCGAATATCTGGAAAAGTCTTGCAGTGATATGCAAAACAAAATGCTTAAAAAAATTTTAAAAAATCCTAAGATTATGATATAATAAAAGGACGTGTTTGGGAGTTTTATCCATTCACTCAAAACTAAATAGACGATAAATATAGGTTGGGCGCAAGCTTCAAGAGATTTCCTCCGAGGGTAAGGAGGAGATTTTTTGAGAGCTTGCGCCCTTTTTGTTTACATTCTTTTTTCTCTAGGTTGCTACGCTCTAGGAAAAAGCGAAGTGTAACCCTAACTGTCGAAAACACAAGGAGGAATCTTTTGGAATTTTATAAAAAAGCAAAAGAAGAAGTTATTGCGGAGTTTCTGGTGGACCCAAAAACAGGTCTGACTGATGAACAAGTCCTGAAGCAAAGAGAGCTTTATGGCGAAAATAAACTTCCTGATGAAGAGGATGAATCATATTTAGCAACATTTCTTAACAGTTTTAAAGAACCGATCGTAATTGTATTACTCGGAGCGGTGGCTCTCTCCTTTGTAAGCTCCTACTATGCTTTCCACTTTCAAAATGACAGCAAGCATGGTCTAGAAGCAATGTATGAAGCCATTGCGATCTTAATCTTAATTCTTATCAATGCCTTTTTAGGCTTCTATCAAGAAATCAGTGCGCGCAAAAGTTTAAATGCACTTAAAGAGATGAACAACCGTTATGTGACCGTTTTACGAAATGGGCAGTTTGAAAAAATCTACTCAACGGAACTTGTCACAGGTGATATCGTCAAAGCCTCTATAGGAGATTTTGTCGAAGCAGATGTCCGTTGGATTGAAACCAATGAGCTCCAAGTTATCGAGTCGCATTTGACTGGCGAAGCAGATGCGATTAGCAAGCACACAGATGCTATTCTCGAGACGACAGAACTAGGTGATCGTCATAATATGGGCTTCTCCGGTTCAAGCGTTTCTGGTGGACAAGGTTTAGGGATCGTTGTGGCTGTTGGGGAACATACTGAACTTGGTAAAATTGCCAAGCTGATTCAAGCAGTTGAAAACAGGACGTCGCCACTGCAAAATACGGTTCATAAGTTAACCAAAACCTTGATGCAAGTTTCAGCCGGTATTGTTGTCTTTACCCTCGTAGTGGGTATCATCCAAGCTGGTGAATTAAGCATCACATCAATTACATCTGTTTTATCGACCTCTATCGCCTTAGCTGTAGCCTCTATACCGGATGCCTTACCTGCTGTGCTCTCGATTGTTCTTACGATAGGTGCTGCCAAAATGGCGAAGAATAAAGGGCTTATCAAGTCACTTAACAGTGTGGAAACACTAGGAAGTACTTCCTACATCTGTTCAGATAAAACAGGAACACTTACCAAAAATGAAATGACCGTTACACATTTCTATACAAACGGTCAATACTATGAAGTTTCTGGTCTGGGCTATACTCCAGAAGGGGAAATTCGTAGTCTATCCGAAGACGAGCAAGCTTCTTCGTATTCGGCCTTTATCGCTGGCGCCCTTTTGTGTAACGAGTCAGCTCTCAAAGAAGTTGAAGGAAAATTCGTGCCCTTTGGTAATCCAACTGAAATTGCCTTGACTGTTTTAGGGCAAAAAGCTGGCTGCACAAAAACTCAACTTTTAGAATCGCACGCGCTCATCAGGACACTGCCCTTCACCAGTGACCGTAAAACAATGAGTGTCATTGTCAAAAAAGGCGACAACTATCTTCTCTATATCAAGGGAGCGCCAGATGTTCTGGTTGAGAAAAGTCGTGCCCTTTTGATTGATGGTGAATTAAATACCGAAGAAAGTGAAAAACAAAAATTTATCACTACCGTAAATGACTATGCCAATGAAGCTTTGCGTACCTTGGCGGTAGGTTACCGTATCCTCAGCAAGGAAGAAGCAGAACAAGGCAAGCTGGAAGATTTAGAGAAAGATATTATCTTGACAGGTGTCGCAGGCATTATTGACCCTGCCCGTGAAGAAGTTAAGGACTCTGTCAAAACATTGCAAGAGGCCAGTGTCGAAGTCGTTATGATTACAGGGGACCATGAGAATACAGCACGTGCGATTGCTTATAATCTAGGTATTGTAAAAGCAAAAGATGCTAAGGTCATCAAAGGTATCGAAATTGAAGAAATGACAGATGAAGAACTTTACGCTGCCGTTAAAACGACAAATGTTTATGCGCGGGTTTCTCCTGAACACAAGCAAAGAATAGTGAAACAACTGCAAAAACACGGAGAAGTTGTGGCGATGACAGGTGACGGTGTTAATGATGCACCCGCCCTGAGAGCAGCTGATATTGGTATAGCCATGGGTATCGCGGGAACTGAGGTAACCAAGGACTCTGCCGACTTGATATTACTCGATGACAAGTTTAGGACGATCGAAAAAACAGTTGAAAACGGAAGAACGATTTACGCCAACATTAAGAACTTTATCCGTCATGAGTTGACCACCAATGTCGCAGAAGTGCTTTCCCTGATATTGGGCTTGCTTTTCTTCACTGTAAGTATCGGTAATGTTGACTATACAACACCGACTTTAACAGCCTTAATGGTCCTTTGGGTCAATATGGTCAGTGATGCCGTACCGTCCTTTGCTCTGGGATACGATGTCGCCGAGTCAGACATTATGAATGAAAAACCGCGTGATCCAAAAGAGTCTGTCCTTGCCAACTATACATGGTCGAGGGTTTTGATACGTGGGACAATCATGGGTCTGATGGTCTTTGTAGCCTTTGTTTGGGCAGCAAAACAAGGCATGTCAAGCAATGAAGCACAAACTGTTGCCTTCTTAACATTAGTTTATGGGCAATTGTGGCATGTTTTTGATGCAAGAAGTTCGCAAACCTTATTCCGAAGAAATCCATTTGGTAACCCTCGTTTAGTGCTTGCGGTGGTCTTTGCAGGAATTTCTTCCTTCTTAGTAACGATCCTTCCATTCTTCAACCTTGTGATGGGAACGGCGCCATTGAGTTTGCCTGTTTATCTCCTCGTTCTCTTTGTGCCAGCTTTACCAACCTTTATCTTATCGGGTATTAAGGAAGTCTTTAGCGTCAAGATTTGGTAAGAGGAACTTTTTGAGAGGGGATAAGAGATTATGCTAAAATAGCAGTATAATAATCTCGGAAAGGAACTTTACACATGGAAAAAATCAAAAGTTTTTTCACAGCAAAAAGAATTTTGGTTCTCTTGATTCTTTTACTTATCCTTATCTTTGCCGTTTTGAACTTTGCTCCTGTCAGGATAAATATGCTATTTTTCACTATTGATATCCCCATGTTCTACGGCATTATTGCTGTGGGCTTGATTGGGTTTGTTTGCGGCTATGTAATGCGGGGGCGAAAATAAGGAAGATGAACGGAAGACCGAAGGACCACTTCGGTCTTTTTATATCGTTTGGTGGTTTATAACAAAAGTATTAGAATTTAGAGAGAAAAGCAAAAAAGGAAAACCACCATGGGAGAACTTATAAGCTATTATATTAGAACGAAAGAGTTTGAAAAACTGCAAGCCATGCTCCAATACCTGCCAAAACATGAGTTGAAAGAGCTTTTGCTGCACCTAACCATTGATGAACAGGCCAGTCTCTTTGAAGCCCTAGCGGAAGATAAGGCACTCGAACTGTTTAAGGTGCTGCGTATCAGCCAGCAAAAAAATATTTTGTCCACGATTAAGCCGCCTCTGGTACAGAACATCCTGAACCAGCTTTCGCCTGATGACAGGGTGAGGCTTTTTGATCGTTTGCCTGAGAAGCAGGTCAAGCGTTTTTTGAGTATCTTAAGCGCTCCAAATCGCGAGGAAACCCTCAAACTTCAAGCCTATAGACCGGAAACTGCAGGGCGAATCATGACGACCGAGTACGTGACGTTGACGGGAGAGCTGACACAGGAGGAAGCCCTGTCTAAAGTTTCAGAAGAAGCACGGCGCAAGGAAAACATCTATATCCTCTTTGTTGTTGATGCGCAGGAAAAACTCCAAGGCTTTATCACTCTAGGGCAGCTTTTGACAGTAAAACCCACGGTACTTATCGAAGATGTGATGTCTCAACAGCCAGTAACTGTTAAAACATCGGACGACCAAGAGCAGGTCGCCCAGAAAGTAAAGGAACTTGACCTGATTGCCTTAGCAGTGACAGATGATGATGAGCGCTTGGTCGGCCTCCTTACCTTTGATGATGCCATGGAGATTTTGGAAGAAGAGGCGACAGAGGATATTCTAAACCAAGCTGGTTTGTCGGACCTAAAAGATGCCGAAGAGGACCGCAGTAAACTGCTCATCAATGGCAAAATGAACAAGATATTAGCAGTCCGTCTACCCTTTCTCCTTGCGACTTTGCTCCTAAGTCTCTTATCAGGCTTGGTCATTGAGGGTTTTGAGCAAACTCTGGAATCCATCGCCATGGTAGCAATCTTCATCCCTCTCATCATGGGAATGGGCGGTAATATCGGGACACAGTCTTCAACTGTTTTTACACGTGGCTTGGTTCTGGGGCATATCAACATGGAGGACTTTCTTACGCCCTTCTTCAAAGAATTACGCGTAGGCTTAGCCATTGGCGCTTTGATGGGAAGCTTGGCAGGTCTCATCGCTCTTTTATGGCTGGGGCTTCCGATGCTGGGCTTGGCTGTTGGTCTGGCGCTTTTTGCAACGATGACAGTATCTTCGATGCTAGGCTTTTTAGTTCCCTTTATCCTCATCAAGTTAAAAGTCGACCAAGCAGCGGGTTCAGCACCGATTATTACAACGCTTAAAGACTTACTTGCCTTGCTGATTTATTTTACATGTGTGTCTGTCTTTTTAGGTCATCTTATGTAAAAGAAAGAGTGAAAAGAGCTTGTCGGTCACTGGATGACTTATAATTTGTTAAAATATAAAGATATGAGATTAGACCACTACCTGTTTTTGAACGGTTGGACAGATAAAAAAGAAGTCAAACGACTGGCGCAGAGGAGAAAGATAAAGATTGATGGCCTTGTGGAGTACAATTTGAGTCGAAATGTTGACCCGCAGATGCACGAGATTTTTGTAGAGGAGCGACAGCTCACGCAGTTTCCCCATCAATATTTTATGTTAAATAAGCCGGCTGGAGTCTTGTCTGCTAATAAAGACGAAAAACTTCCGACCTACCGTACATTGCTAGATGAGGAGAATGATGCTTTGTATCCTGTCGGGCGCTTGGACTTTTTAACGACAGGTTTATTATTAATCACGGATAATGGCCCTTTAGGTATTGACATGCTCAAACCTCAGCAGCATGTCGCAAAAACTTACTGGGTCGAAACCTTGGAAGCACTCGAAAAGGATGATGTTGCTGCGTTTGCACAAGGCATCACGTTTATCGGAGGAGTATGTACTCAACCTGCTTTTCTGGAAATTTTAGATGGGCATCATGCAAAAGTGACGATTCAGGAAGGAAAGTATCATCAGGTCAAAAAGATGTTTCTGGCTTTGGGTAAAAAGGTGGAGCAGTTGCAACGTCTCAGCTTTGGTCCTCTTGTCTTGGATATGCAGTTGGAGCCAGGGGAGTATCGACCTTTAACTGTCGAAGAGATTCAGAGTCTCAAAGTTTTTATGCGAAAGTAGCATCCTTTGACAGCCGATAGAGCAAGTGCTATAATCAATAGCAATTCAAGCCATACAGAAAGGAAGTTCCTATGTCAATTTATGATTTTATCGTTAAAGGAAGTCAAGGAGAAGATGTTTCTCTCTCTGCTTATGAAGGAAAGGTGTTGCTCGTTGTCAATACAGCCACAAAGTGTGGCTTCACACCACAATATGACGGCCTCCAAAAGCTCTATGAGAATTACAAAGATGAGGGGTTAGAGATACTTGACTTTCCTTGCAACCAGTTCAAAGAACAAGCTCCAGGAACAGCGGAGGAAATCAATCAATTTTGTAGCCTCAATTACGGCACAACCTTCCCTCGCTTCCAAAAAATTGATGTCAATGGAGAAAACGAAAGTCCATTATACACTTGGTTAAAAGCAGAGAAAGGCAGTCCTCTAGGGAAAAAAATCAAGTGGAATTTCACCAAGTTTCTGATTAATCGCCAAGGGGAAGTTGTTGCGCGTTACGCACCAGCTACAACTCCTGAAAAAATTGCCAAAGATATTGTCCAAGAACTGAAGACAGTATAAACAAGGGGAGCCCAGCGCTCTCTTTTTTTCATTTTCTGACTAGAATTTATGGGGACTTAGTGTAACATTCTTAAGTTATATTGATTTCATGAGGCAGGTCCTTTACCTTCAACATTTTTATGTTAAAATAGAAGAATGATTTTACTACAAGGAAACGGGATAGCACGCACTTTTGGTGGTGATGTTTTATTTGAAAATATAAACTTTAATCTTCAAGATCACTCACGCATGGCTTTAGTCGGAAGAAATGGTGCGGGAAAGTCCACCTTATTGAAGATTATTGCAGGCGTTGAAGAACCGTCTGCTGGGTCGATTTCTAAAGTCAAGGACCTGCACCTGAATTATTTGGCTCAAGATACAGGCTTGTCATCGGATTTGACGATTTTTGAAGAAATGTTGACAGTCTTTGGAAAACTGCGTCAAACAGAGCAACAGTTACGTCAGATGGAGATGCAAATGTCTGATCTGACTGGGGGAGACTTGGACAGTCTGATGCACCGCTATGATGTTCTGTCTGAAGAATTCCGTCAAGCCAACGGTTTTACCTATGAAGCAGAGATAAAGTCGGTGCTTAATGGTTTTCGTTTCGACGAGAAGATGTGGAATCGCCCTATCTCCTCTTTATCTGGCGGACAAAAAACACGGTTAGCTCTGGCAAAAATGCTTTTAGAAAAGCCTGATTTGCTGATTTTGGACGAACCAACCAATCATTTGGATATTGAAACACTGGCTTGGCTAGAAACTTACCTGAAAAACTATTCAGGAAGTCTTTTGATTGTCAGTCACGACCGTTATTTCTTGGATAAGGTTGTCACTGAGACCTTAGAGATTTCACGCGGCAAGCTGACACGCTTTGCGGGGAATTACAGCAAATATATCGAACTCAAAGCAGAGATGCTCGCCACTGAGCAAAAAAACTATGACAAGCAACAAAAAGAAATCGAAAAACTAGAAGATTTCGTTGCTCGAAACATGGTGCGGGCTTCCACAACAAAACGTGCCCAATCTCGTCAGAAGAAGTTGGAAAAGATGGAGCGTATCGAAGCACCAACCGGAAGTGAAGCTGCCGCGCACATGACTTTTTCTCCAGCTAAAAAGTCGGGCAATATCGTCCTTACGGTGGAAGATGCAGCTGTAGGCTATGATAAAGTGCTGTCCGAGCCTATCAATATCGATACACGAAAACACGATGCCATTGCTATTGTAGGACCAAACGGTATCGGGAAAACAACGTTGATTAAGTCGATTGTGGGTCAGATTCCCCTTCTTAAGGGTCAGGTAAAGCTTGGTGCCAATGTCGACTTAGGCTATTATGACCAAGAACAAGGACGTCTAACGCCTTCTAATAGTGTTCTTGACGAGATTTGGAATGAACATCGTCTTTTACCAGAAGTAGAGATTCGCAATCTTTTAGGCGCTTTCCTTTTCAGCGGTGAAGATGTGAAAAAGACCGTTTCGATGTTATCCGGGGGAGAAAAAGCGCGCCTTCTCTTGGCAAAACTTGCCCTGCAACATGACAATTTTCTTGTATTGGATGAACCCACCAACCACTTGGATATTGATAGCCGCGAAGTGCTAGAAAATAGCTTGATAGACTTTGACGGCACCTTACTTTTTGTCAGTCATGACCGCTATTTTATTAACCGTGTTGCGACCAAAGTTCTCGAAATATCGCCACAAGGAAGTAAACTTTATCTGGGCGATTATGATTACTATTTGGAGAAAAAACTTCAAGAAGAGGCGCATCAAGAAGTTGTTTGGGAAGAAAAGCCAGAAAGTGCGGGTCAGATGGACTATGCACAGCAGAAAGAAGCGCAGAAAATCCGCCGAAGATTAGAACGTGAAGTCAATGCTGCAGAAGAAAAACTTGCCACTTTGGAAAAGAAAAGCGAAGAAATTTCACACGCCATGTTAGATGTAACAGATGATTTTGTTAAACTGGGTGAACTCCAAGCAGAGCTGGATCAACTGGCTGTACAAAAAGAAGAAGCCGAGATGAATTTACTGGAAGCAATGGAGAGTCTGGAAAGTTTATGATGCTGAAACAGAAAAAATAATCTATCAGAAAGAAATACTATGGAAAAAATTACTTATGACTATGCAAAAATTTCGGATTTAGATGGAATCATGCACATTGAAACGACGGATTTTTCGCCAAATGAAGCTTCCTCACGAGAGTCGATGCTGGAACAAATTGAGCGTATTAGCGACTCATTTTTGGTGGCACATAACGAAAGGGGTACAGTTGTGGGATATGTGGCTGGACCTGTGACAGCTGGCCGTTTTGTGGAGGATATAATGTTTGAGCATTCGGAGCGTAATCCGAATTTTTATGGCTATCAGAAAATCACAAGTTTGGCAGTTCATCCTGATTATCAGGGGCAAGGAATCGCCAAGGAGCTGATGTCCCGCTTTATCAAGCAGGCGCGACTGAAAAACCGGCGAGGTGTGAGCTTAACTTGTCATGATTATCTGGTGGGCTATTATGAAAGATATGGATTTGTCAACAAGGGCATTTCTGAATCTCAATGGGGCGGCGAGATTTGGTATGACATGACTTTAGAGTTTAGAAAATCACGTTGACAGTCTTGTTTTTTAAAAATAGAGTTTATGATTGCAAACTTCGACTAAATCTGTTAGACTATATAGCGATGAACCTTTAAATTAGCACGAGAGGCTAGCAAGGAAACCGTATAATTGTCTACTTAATAGAATATTTAGGCGAAGTCTAAGTATTATTGACATATTTTTTTACGCACTTGCAGTTCTCTGCAAGTGTTTTTTCTATAAATACCGTGCTGTTTAGATTAACTTAAAGGAACTAGAAAGAGGAAGACATGTCACTATCAAAAACTATCGCTGCTGATTTACTCGAAATAAAAGCTGTAAGCTTATCACCAAGTGCGCCCTTTACTTGGGCAAGTGGGATTCAGTCGCCTATCTACACAGACAACCGTGTAACCTTGGCTTATCCAGAAGTACGTACACGCATTGAGCGTGCTTTCTCTGACTTGGTTAAAGCCGAATTTCCAGAAGTTGAAGTGATTGCAGGTACAGCAACAGCTGGTATTCCCCATGGTGCGATTATTGCGGATTATCTGGATCTTCCTTTTGCCTACATCCGCAGCAAACCAAAAGATCACGGGGCAGGAAACCAGATTGAAGGTCGCGTTTCTAAAGGGCAGAAAATGGTTGTTGTTGAGGACCTTATTTCAACAGGAGGTTCAGTATTAGAGGCAGTTGCTGCGGCACAACGTGAAGGCATAGAGGTGTTAGGTGTTATCGCTATCTTTACCTATCAGTTGGAAAAAGCAACCTTAAAATTTGAACAAGCCCAAGTACCGCTACATACTTTGACAAATTATTCTGAACTGATTCAAATTGCACAGGAAACGGGTTATGTAACAGAGGATGAACTTGAAATGCTTAAAAAATTCAAGGACAATCAGGAAATATGGAATAAATAACATAATAAATATTATGTAAAATGCAAGAAAGGGAACAGATGATACTCATAAAAAATGGCCGTGTAATCGATCCTAAGACGGGTTTTGATCAAGTTGCGGATGTGTTAATTCAAGACAAGAAGATTATTCGTATTGCCAAAGATTTGGAAGAAAAAGAAGCAGAAAGCATTGATGCCAGTGGCTTAATTGTTGCGCCGGGCCTCATCGATATTCATGTGCATTTCCGTGAACCTGGTCAAACGCAAAAAGAGACCATACATACTGGCGCTCTGTCTGCAGCACGTGGGGGTTTTACGACAGTTGTAATGATGGCAAATACGAAACCGGTTTTGTCTAATCCTGAAGTGCTTTCTGAGACATTGGAGCTTGCAGCTCAGGAGAAGATTCATATTAAGTCCGTTGCTTCTATTACCAAAGATTTTGATGGGCAACATCTCACAGATTTTGATGCTTTGTTGGCGGCTGGAGCAGTTGGTTTTTCGGATGACGGTATTCCTCTGAGTGACTCAGGGGTTTTACATGAAGCTCTGAAGAAAGCCAAAGAAACAGACAGTCTGCTCTCTATTCACGAGGAAGACCCTAAGTTGGTAGATACACTAGGCATTAACGAAGGCAAAGTGGCACACCAATGTGGTCTAACAGGAGCGACAACGGTGGCCGAGTACAGTATGATTGCACGTGATGCCATGTTGGCTTTGGATACCCAAGCGCGTTTACATATTCAACACTTATCCGCTGGAGAAAGTGTAGATGTTGTACGTTTTGCGCAAAAAATGGGCGCAAAAGTTAGTGCTGAAGTTACGCCCCAGCATTTTTCACTGACAGAGCAAGCAGTGCTAGAGATAGGAACAAATGCTAAGCTTAATCCTCCATTACGTCAGGCAAAAGACATTGCAAAAATTTTGGAAGGCTTGAAAGACAACACGATCAGTGTTATTGCGACTGATCACGCCCCACATACTCATGAAGAAAAAAATGTTGCTTTGGCTGAAGCACCTAGCGGCATGATTGGTTTAGAAACTTCTTTGCAACTTGGTCTTACGCATTTGGTGGCGCCTGGTCATCTTAAACTGGTTCAGTTGCTGGAAAAAATGACTGTTAATCCAGCTGAATTGTATGGTTTTGATGCGGGATATTTAGCGGAAGGTGGTCCAGCTGATGTGGTCATTTTCGATGCCAATAATACTTATAAAGTGGATAAAAACTTTGATTCAAAATCAAGTAATTCACCATTTATCGGTCAAGAACTTTTAGGTCAAGTAAAATACACCCTTTGCTCGGGAGAAATTGTTTACCGTTCATAAAAATCTTGCAAGAGCTTACATAAATTGTTAAAATGATTTTAATGTTTAATAAATTTTATTCTAAGCAATAGGAGAAATCTCATATGAAAATCACTAAAACAATTAATGCTCCTGTCGAGTTTGTCTACAATCAGATTTTGGATTCGTCACTTTATGATATCGAAAAACACACTGGTCGCAGACCGGATATCAAGTCTCTTAATGGCTTTGAGTACTCAAAAACATTTGGCAAAAACCAACATGGAACCATCACAATTGATGAAGTAGTGAAAGCCAATAAGTACGCCTTTACCACTAAAACTATTCGCAACACATTCAATACACGTTGGAGCTTTCAACCTGTCAACAATAAGCAGACGGAGATAACGATCGAAGAAAGTCGTACTTCAAGCGGAATGATTCAAAAATTGAATGATATGTTTGTCGGAACGCTTCTGGGTTACTGGAAAAAACGTCAAATGATTGCTATTTTAGAGCACATTGAACAAGCTTATAGTGGTGGGAAGTGAGTATATGGAAAAGAAGCAACATGAACTTTTAGACCTCGCGACTTATGCTTTTAACAAGCCAAGAAGTAAGGCGCGCGAAGAAGCGTTTGAGAAGCTTTTGAGTTTTTCAAAACCTTACAGTTACTGGGAAAATGATAAGTTATCCTCTATGATTATTGACACTTCTTTTCGGGTCTACTGGAAGGAGGCTAAACTGAAGATGTCGGGGATTGGCTATGTTGCCTCTTATCCCGAATTTAGAGGAAATGGCAGTATTCGTAAGCTCATGACCGATATTTTGGAGGACAATTATGAAGCTGGCACTGCCTTAAGCTATCTGGCACCTTTCTCCTATCAGTTTTATGGTCAATTTGGTTATCATTACGCTTTTGACCAGAAAGCCTATACGGTACCTGCCCAAGAATTTCCCAAAGGCAAAAAAACAGTGGGGCAAGTGCAGCGCCGTGCTATAAGTGAAGAGCTTTTTGAAGATATGGCCGAGGTACATGAGCACGTCTATAACCAAGGGTCGCTGGTCCGCCCGAAACATGTTTGGGAATACTACTTTGAGTATAAATCACAGCCTTACTTTGCAACTTATGAAGAAAATGGCAGAGTTCTAGGCTACTTAATTTATGAATTTGCAGGTACGGCTTTTATAATCCGTGAATGTATTACGTTGACCCAAGAAGCTAAAGCCGCACTTTATCGCTTTGTATCGAGTCATGCAGCAAGTTTTGAAGTCATCAAGTGGACGGCACCGTCAAATGTATTCCTCGAATATGATTTGGCTGAGCCATCAAGGACACAGTTGCAACTGCAACCCTATATGCAAGCACGCATCGTTAATCTTCAAGCCTTTTTGAAGGTGAATGGTCAACCCACATTTTCTGCACGTATTGTCGATGATATTTTGCCACAAAATAACATCTGTGTTGGTCCTGAAACAGACGAGCCAGAAGAAATGACAATCGGTGCATTCACTGCACGGGTCTTGCGTGAGAATAAAGCCATTCTGCGCGAATATTTTTAAAGCTAGCAATAAAAACGTCAAGTCTTAACATTTTTCATAAGATTTGGCGTTTTTATTTACTTAAACTAAAGGATAAAACTTTTTTTGTTTCTAAATTTGTAACATGTTTCGCAAATCGGGACGAAATTTAAAGTTTTTATTAGTTTTTAAAAAACGAAAGCGCTATAAATAAGGATTTCATTAAAAAATATTTGTTTTTTCGCTTAATATTGTCAGAACAAATTATATTTGAAATCGATTTCTGAAATCGCTATACTATTGGTATAGATAAAAAAGAAGGAGATTATTGAAATGGCAGATAAAGTTATTGCCTTGGCCTGTGCAGCAGGCATGTCAACCTCATTACTCGTGACAAAGATGCAACAAGCCGCACAAGAAGCAGGAAAAGATTATGAAATCTATGCTAAATCTGTAGCCGAAATTGACAACATGTTGTCTGGCTCAGAAAAACCAGATGTTTTGCTTCTTGGGCCGCAAGTGGCTTACATGAAAAATGAAGTCATTAAGAAAGCAGCAGCAGTTGGCGTTCCTTGTGATGTGATTAAAATGCAAGATTACGGCATGATGAACGGAAAAAATGTTGTAGCGGCAGCAGATGCCTTGATGAATGGATAATGAGAAAATCTAGAGTTCTAGAGTAAGAAAGGAGTATTATGGGAAAACTAGGTATCTCTATCTATCCAGAACGTTCCAACTTTGAAGCTGACAAAGCCTATTTAGACTTGGCTCATCACTATGGTTACACACGCGTCTTTACTTCACTTTTAGAAATTAAGGGAGATAAAGAAGCTGTTCTTGAGGGCTTTACGAAAGTGATTGATTATGCAAATAGCCTTGGTATGGAAGTCATGGTAGATATTAATCCTGCCCTGTTTGAGCAACTTGACATCTCTTATGATGATTTAAGTTTCTTTGATGAGATGGGTGCGGATGGTATTCGTTTGGACCTCGGATTTACAGGGGCTGAGGAAGCGCGTATGACCCGCAACCCTTATAATCTTAAGATTGAGATTAACATGAGTCAGGGAACAAGTTATGTGGACAGTATCATGGACTACTCCCCCAACATCGAAAACTTATTAGGCAGTCATAACTTTTACCCTCACCGTTATACAGGTCTAGCGTTTGACCACTATGTAAAATGTACAGAAAAGTTCAAAAAGTATAACTTAAACACAATGGCTTTTGTGAATTCGCATGAGGCGACATTTGGACCTTGGCCTACTCAGGATGGTCTATGTACATTAGAAGAGCATCGTAACCTTAGTCTAAAGACTCAGGTGAAACATTATAAGCTCTTAGGTGACATTGATGACATAACCATTGCCAATGCTTATGCGAGTGAAGCAGAGCTGAGAGATATGGCAGAAGCCTTTCATGCACGGATGCCTGAACTTAAAGTTGTTCCACGCCCTACAATGACGGAAAATGAACGCAAGTGTGTTTTTGAAGCGACGCATAGTTATCGTGGCGACCGTTCAGAATATATGCTACGTTCGACCATGACTCGCGTTATCTACAAAGATTTGGATTTCCCGCCACATGATACAGACACAATAAAACCAGGCGATGTGATTATTGACAATGATGGATATGGTCAATATAAGGGAGAAACACAAATTGCCCTAAAGGAAATGAAAAATGATGGCCGGGTCAATGTTGTTGGACATATCTCAGAAGACGAAATGTTCTTACTTGACTTCATCAAGCCCTGGAGTTCGTTTAAATTTATTGAAAGTGATGAGCTATAATTTATAACCTTATACGCAAATAAATTAAAATTTTAGGAGGAATTCTATGAACGGAATTACGATGTGGATGGAGAAATATCTCGTCCCAGTAGCAGCTAAAATCGGGTCGCAAAAGCATCTGGTTGCCTTGCGTGACTCATTCATTGGTATCCTGCCAGCAACACTGACAGGTGCCCTTGCAGCGATGGTATCAGCCATCGTCACAACTTTCCCGCAGTCCATTCAACAAATGGTTTTGGGCCCAACCAAGTTTGCCCAACTCGCACCAGAAGAGGTGTGGACACTTGCTAATACACCAATCATTGGCGACTTAAACAACATTTCAACACTCGTCAACCAAGGGACTTTGACAGTTATTGGTCTTATCTTTGCTTTCTCTTGGGGTTACAATTTGGCGCGTGCTTACGGTGTCAATGACCTAGCTGGTGGTGTTGTTGCAGTTGCCACTCTCTTTGCTGGTTTGCCAAACCAAATGCCAAAATTCTTGGATGCTTTAGGTGCGAGCGATGCTGGAGTAGCCGCAACAGATAAAATCAATGGTGTACTGACTGGACAAGGTCTTGCAGCATGGAAACCCCTCTTTGCTGCCGCACATATGGATGCCGGTGCTTACTTTACCATTATCATTATGGGTGCCCTTGCAGTAATTATTTATGCTAAACTTATGTTAGCAGATATTACCATCAAGATGCCTGAGTCAGTCCCACCGGCTGTAGCAAAAGCTTTCCTTGCGATTATTCCAACGATTACTGCTATCTATGCGGTGAGCTTGGTCTACTATGTTATTGATAAACTTACAAATGACTCTGTAATTAATTTAATCACGCACTACATTGCAGAACCCTTCCAAATCCTCTCACAAAACATTTTCTCAGTTCTTATTGTCACACTCTTCGTCTCCATCTTCTGGTTCTTCGGACTTCACGGACCAAACGTCTTGGCGCCTGCTCTTGACGGTATCTGGCTCCCTCTTGGTCTTAATAACCAAGCCCTTTACTTCCAAGTTCACTCAGACGGTATTCGTGACTTAGTAGCGCGTGGTGCGATTGATAAAGCACATGCCATTAACGGTGACTATGTCAGTCTTTGGGTTCGTGGCTCCTGGGATGCCTTTGTCTGGTTTGGTGGATCTGGTGGTACAATCACCTTAATCCTTGCGATTTTGATCTTCTCTAAACGTAAAGATTATAAGACAGTAGGACGTCTTGGTTTAGCACCAGGTATCTTCAACATCAATGAACCCGTGCTCTTCGGTATGCCAATCGTGCTGAACGCCATCTTCTTTATTCCATTCTTAATTGCACCATTGGTGGCGGTTGTTATCGCCTATGTCGCAACAATGCTCCATTTGGTGGATCCGGTAGTCAGTGCTGTACCGTGGGTAACACCACCAATTATGAATGCCTTCCTTGCTACAGGCTTTGACTGGCGTGCGATTATCCTAGCGATTGTCAACCTAGCTGTTACATTCGCCATTTGGACACCATTTGTCATTGCAGCAAACAAGATGGAAGAACCCGAATTATAAAAAACAGAAAGGAACCTAATGATTATTGTTAATGTAGCTATGATGCAAGAAAAAGTAATTCAACTTCTAGAAGAAAATGGATTTACATATCAGGGAAAACAAGGATTGAAACTTTATTTCCAAGAGCCGAGTAATGACATAACTACGGCTGCTCAAACTGCAAAACGCTTCATTAAACAATCTTCATTTGGTTCAGCATTATTCTTTAACGTTGAGGAGGTTTAAATATGGCTTGGATATATGCATTGCTTAGTTTGTCACTCTTACTTCTAGCTTATCAAAACTGGAGTTTTGGAGGTACACTCTTAATTCTATCTGTAGTCATGCTTATACTTGCACGACAAAAGAAGAAAAAAGAAGAATAAAGAGGTTCGCCTGAGCGGGCCTCTTTATTCTTACTTTTGAACGTGACTTTATAGGACAGCGCTGTAGGAAATATTTTATAAGGCATATATCTGTCAGGACGTAGCTCAGAAGTTATTTCTTGACTGTATACCCCTAAGGGTATATAATGGGTGTATTAAGAAATTTGAGGAAATTCATGGATATCTTGAAGCCACATTCCAACATTAAGTAATATTCCGCTGAGCCATTGAGCTGAAAGAGATATGGGAATAGAAGCGAAAAGTCACAGGATCTGCTTATTGTTAGATGTTCAGTACGACCTTGCAAGACTTTATAAGTACAAGGAACAACAATTATAAATACAGGCAGTGGTGCAAGTTTGGGATGATGAATTAAAAAGTAGGAGAAGAAAATGTCTAAAAAATATCTTATTGTTGGTGGTGTTGCTGGAGGGATGAGTGCAGCAACTCGTCTCCGTCGTTTACAGGAGGATGCAGAAATTATTGTTTTTGACAAAGGGCCTTATGTGTCTTTTGCGAACTGTGGTCTGCCTTATTATCTTTCCGGTGAAATCGAGTCTAGAGATAAGCTTATCTTACAAACACCAGAAAGCTTGAAGCAACGTTTTAATCTAGAAGTTCGTCCTGATTCAGAAGTTGTTTCTATTGATAAGGATTTGAAGGAAATAACGGTTGTTTCTGATGGAAAGATGTATAAGGAAAGCTATGATTTCCTTATCTTATCTCCTGGAGCCAGTCCTTTCATCCCAGATATAAAGGGCTTAGCAGAAGCTAAGAATGTATTTAGTTTACGTAATATCCCTGACTTGGATAAGATAACAGGCTATATGGAACTTAAACATCGTAAGCAAGCTGTGATTGTTGGTGCAGGCTTTATCGGTTTGGAAATGGCTGAAAACTTGAGAAAACTTGGCTTGGATGTGACAGTTATTGAGAAGGCAGATCACGTTTTGCCCACACTTGATAAAGAAATGGCTCTCTATATCGAAGAAGAGTTGGAACGAAATGGCTTAAACGTTATGACAGGACTTTCTGTTGTTGAGTTTCAAGATGAAGGCAGGACAGTGATTCTTGAGAATGGCGATGTTTTAACTGCTGACGTAGTTATTCTTTCAGTAGGAATTCGCGTAGAGTCCAAGTTGGCAGCTGATGCTGGTATCGCACTGGGGATGAGAGGGGCTATTCTGGTGGACGAGCACTATCAAACTTCAGTACCGGATATCTATGCTGTAGGCGATGCTATCCTTGTTAAAAATCAAATCACCAATCAAGAGGCGCTTATCTCTCTAGCAAGTCCGGCTAATCGTCAAGGACGTCAAGTGGCCGATATTTTATCCGGACTTCCTGTGACAAATAAAGGAAGTATCGGAACAGCTATCGTTAGAGCCTTTAACTTAACAGCAGCTTCAACAGGAATTTCGGAAAGACAAGCTCAGGAGCTGAATTTGAAGTACAAAGCAGTACACATAACAGCAAATGATCACGCGGGTTACTATCCGGGCGCAAGCTCTATTCTACTTAAGCTTATTTTTAATCCAGAAGATGGACAAATTTATGGTGCATCAGCCTTGGGGGAGAAAGGGGTTGATAAACGTATTGATGTTCTAGCTACAGCAATCAAAGGAGGTTTGACTGTTTTTGATCTTCCAGAGCTGGAGCTGACTTATGCACCGCCGTTTGGCTCGGCAAAAGATCCTGTTAATATGATTGGTTATGCAGCTATGAATATTGCTATGGGACTGTCTGACAATATCCAATGGCATCAGTTGAAGGCGGAACTTGCTAAAGGTAAAGTATTATTAGATGTTCGTCAAGAAAGCGAAGTTGCACAAGGCGGTTTTGAAGAAGCAATAAATATTCCTTTAGATGATTTACGTGAGCGTCTTGATAAACTTGATAAAAATAAAGAATATATCGTGAGCTGCCAATCAGGGCTTCGTTCTTATACTGCTGAACGTATTTTGAAACAGGAGGGCTATAAGGTAGAAAACCTTGATGGTGCTTATGGTCTTTATAGTAAAGTTATGGGAAATCTTGATTGAAAGCGATGGAAAGAAGGTGAAACAGAGCTTCGGCTCATGTTAGCTAAAATGAAAAATCTGAATGGCGTATACAAAATCACGCGATTCAGGTTTTTTTATTTTTGCGAGCTTTTCTATAAAAACTTTTCCTGAATTTGCAGGTTTCATATGGTATAATGTTAAAAAAATATTGTTAGATTGAGGGAAAAATGCGACTCGAAATATATGAGGAAAAATCAGAAGGTGCTGGGTCTGCCATTGCTCAGGTCTTTGCAGCTTTCAGCGAAGAAACAGAAAATGAACAGCTACAAACAGCACGTTATAATCTGGAAGAACATCCGGACCTGTTTGCCCGTCATCCATTAGTCAGTCAAGCCATGCAGAATATGAAACAAGCTCTGCCATTAACGATTGTTGATGGTGAAATTATGCTGATAGGGGAGTATCCTGATATGGAAGATTTGACGGAAATCACGGGAATGAACTTCCAAGATATAAGAAATAAGGATTGCCAATGCAGCAATTGTAAATGTGGAAAGGGATAATATGATGATTGAAAATTTTCAACGGCCAACGAAGGAAGAATACTTTAAGGAAATTGTTGAGGTTGTCGCCAAGCGTTCGACTTGTACGCATGCGCAAGTGGGAGCACTCTTAGTGACAGCTGATGGTCAGATACTCTCAACAGGCTATAACGGTTCTGTGGCACTTATGCCACACTGTACTGATGTTGGATGCTTAGAAGACAAAGACGGCCACTGTATTGCTACAGTACACGCTGAACAGAACGCAATTGCCCAAGCAGCAAAGCACGGTGTTTCTCCTGAAGGAGCCATTCTTTATACCACCCTCTTTCCCTGCATTGCCTGCCTCAAACTGGTATTGGCAGCAGGAGTAAAGCATATTAAGTACATCAATGAATACCATGCCAAAAACCCTTATGAAGAAGAGCTTATTGAAACTTTGGGCATTCAAGTTGAAAAAATATAAAAAATTTTAAAAAGCCTGTGTTTTCTATACTGATGGAAGTTGAACTCACTTTTAATTTTGTCAGTAAACTTCTTTTTTACTCCAGCTTTTTATGTCTATTTTTGCTAGAATAGAAGAATGGGAATAAAATACAGTCAAACACATAAAGTCGCCTTTTATGAGAGCGACACTCGAGGGAAAATGAGAATATCTGACATTCTTGCTGTGGCCCTTCAAACTTCGGGAGAACAGTCGTATACATTGAACCGCAGTGACACATGGGTTTATGACAACTTTAATCTGTTTTGGGCTGTCGTTGAGTATGAGATTCATCTTTATAAGCTTCCAGAATTTAATGAAGTTATTACGATTGAAACAGAAGCTACCTCCTATAACAAATTTTTCTGTTATCGGGACTTTATTTTCAAAGATGATAGTGGTGAAATTTTAGTCAAAATAAGTTCCACATGGGTTTTGATGAACAAGGATACCCGAAAAATAGAACGTGTGGTTGATGAAATTGTTGCACCCTATGAGGCGCCAAAAGTCAGTAAGATTATCCGTCCACATAAGTATCTTGCTGTATCAGAAGAGGCAAGTTGTAACTTAGCGTTTCCCGTCCGTTTTTCTGACCTTGACATGAATGGTCATGTCAACAATGCCAGATATTTTGACTGGGCTGTTGATCAGTTGGATTATGATTTCCGCATGACATATGAGCCCAAGAAAATATATATACGGTATAATCATGAGCTACTTTACGGAAATCATGAATTTATCCAACCTGTCTTTGAATTTCAAGGAAATACAAGCTGCCATATCATTAGGAAAGATGGTGTAGATAATGCTAATATTGAAATTGTATGGTCGAAAATAAGTGAGGAGGACTAAGTACAGATGAAAAAAGATTATAAGGGTTATCTTATTGATTTAGACGGTACGATTTATATGGGAAATCATCGGATTCCGGCAGGAGAGGATTTTATTCATCGCTTGCAAGCAGCCAATATTCCTTATTTGTTTTTGACGAACAATACAACAAAAACGCCGCGCGTGGTCCAAAAACGTTTAGCAACACAATTTAATATTGAAACACCTTTGGATACAATCTATACAGCAAGTGCAGCAACTGTAGATTACATGGATGATTTGGGCTTGGAAAAAACGGTCTATGTTATCGGTGAGGATGGATTAAAAGAAGCGATCTATGAAGCAGGCTATAAAAAAGAGCGTGAAAATCCAGCCTATGTTGTTGTTGCTTTAGATACCGATCTCACGTATGAAATGCTTGCTTTGGCGACGCTCGCTATCCATAAGGGAGCTAAGTTTATTGGTACAAATCCTGATTTAAATCTCCCAAGTGAACGTGGTCTTTTGCCTGGAGCAGGTTCGTTGGTCAAGATGATTGAAGCTGCAACACGTGTGCAAGCAACTTATATTGGAAAACCTGAAGCAATCATTACGGAAAAGGCGGTTAAAAAATTAGGAATACCTAAAGAAGAATTACTGATGGTTGGGGATAACTATTTGACAGATATCCGTACAGGGATTGACAACGGTATTGATACTTTATTGGTCACGACTGGCTTCACTAAAGCAGAAGAAGTGCCCGACCTTCCAATTTCTCCAACATATGTTGTTTCGAGTTTGGAACATTGGGAAGTGTAGCATGCGAGAACGTCTAATTTTTACGAGTGTTATTTTATGGGGAACAGCTACTGCAGTCAGTTTAACCTTACTGTTAGCTGTTCCTCTCTTCTATATAGATATTCATCTGGAAAATTTGCCGCAAGCATCAGGTCTTCCAGCAGAAACACTGAGACATAATTTCAACATACTTATGGCTTATCTTGTCAATCCTTTTGCAACTGGCTTGCATATGCCAGACTTTCCTTCATCTCCCGATGCTTTGCAGCACTTTAGAGATGTGAAAAAACTTTTCATGCTTGCTTTAGGGCTTATGCTTGCACTAAGTCCGGCGATTTTTCTCTTTTTAAAGGAACATCTGGCTATCGTCTATCATAATGGCCTACGTTTTGTGATGGGTACACCTCTGTTTATAGGATTGGTCGCTGCGTTGATAGGTTTTGACAACTTTTTTATCTATTTTCATGAAATCTTTTTCCGAGATGACACATGGCTTTTTAATCCTGATACAGATCCTATCATTAACGTTTTAACAGAAAATTACTTTATGTACACCTTTATCTTGTTTCTTATTCTCTTTGAGCTGCTCTTTTTTCTTCTTTATTGGTCAGGAAATAAGCGCGTACAAAGAAAAAATATCGGAAAAACCGAACAATGAGCCGTAAAACTGATGTGAAATCAGTTTTTTTCTATTTTTTTAAGTCAATATGCGGTAGAATAAATAAGGAAGGTTTGGTTGCAGAGATATTTATCGCCAAACTAGAGAAGTTTTCGTAGAGGAAAACTCGGTCGGTATTCTGTAATAACAAATGAATAAAGAGGCATTTTTATGAACACAATGGTTCCAGTTTTTGATTACGAAGATATCCAACTTATTCCAAATAAGTGTATAATTAACAGTCGTAGCGAAGCAGATACGTCAGTTAAGTTAGGAGCTCATACCTTTAAACTCCCTGTTGTTCCTGCAAATATGCAAACGATTATCGATGAAAATATTGCTGAAATGTTAGCCAAGCAAGGTTATTTCTATATTATGCATCGCTTTGAAGAAAGTACACGTAAAGACTTTATCGAAAAGATGCATGCTCAAAATCTTATTGCATCGATTTCTGTTGGTGTTAAAGACAATGAACGTCAGTTTGTCCGTGATTTGGCGGAAACAGCAACTATTCCAGATTACATTACTATCGATATTGCCCATGGGCATGCCAACTCTGTGATTGAGATGATACAGCTCATAAAACGTCTCATGCCGCAAGTCTTTGTTATTGCTGGTAATGTGGGAACCCCTGAAGCCGTTCGCGAATTGGAAAATGCTGGTGCGGATGCGACTAAAGTTGGCATCGGTCCAGGCAAAGTTTGTATCACAAAGGTAAAAACAGGTTTCGGAACAGGCGGTTGGCAACTTGCAGCTCTTCGTTGGTGTGCAAAGGCTGCAAGTAAGCCAATCATTGCTGATGGTGGCATTCGTACACATGGTGATATTGCAAAATCTGTCCGTTTTGGTGCAAGCATGGTTATGATAGGCTCTCTCTTTGCCGCACATGAAGAGTCTCCAGGTAAAACCATTGAACAAGAGGGCAAGCTTTACAAAGAATATTTTGGCTCGGCGAGTGAATATCAAAAGGGTGAGCATAAAAATGTTGAAGGGAAAAAAATCCTCTTGCCGCACAAGGGCTCTCTGAAAGATACACTTAAAGAAATGCAAGAAGATCTTCAGAGTTCGATTTCCTACGCAGGTGGACGTGATCTCAATGCTCTACGCAAAGTGGATTATGTCATCGTGAAAAACTCAATTTGGAATGGTGATGCGTTATAAAATGGAAAAAGCTGTCAACTTACTGACAGTTTTTTATGTCGTTCAAAGTCAATTATTTTTGAAAGCCCGCAAAGGATGATGTAGAATGTTAGTGAAGATAAAAAATTGATTCATTTTAGAAAGTAAGGAGTATTATGAAAGTACTTGTAGTTGGTGCAAATGGAAAAGTTGCTAAACATTTGGCAGAAAACTTAAAAGATTATCCTGAAATTCAAGAAAAAGCTGTTATTCGTAAAGAAGAGCAGCGAGAATTTTTTAAGCAACTTGGGATTGAAACAGTCATCTTGGATATCATCCATAATTCGATTGAAGAATTCGCGGCAGCGATGTCTGATGTTGATGCGGTAGTTTTTAGCGCCGGCGCTGGTGGCTCTGGTCTAGATAAGACAATCATGATTGACTTAGATGGAGCAGTTAAGGTCATGACTGCCGCAGAAAAAGCCAATGTTAAACGTTTCATTATGGTAAGTACTTTCCGTGCAGGACGTAAAGAAATAAGTCGCCAAATTAAGGAAAATTCTTCACTGAAAATTTACACTATTGCGAAAAATTATGCTGATGAATGGCTAAAAACACGAACAAACTTGGACTGGACGATTGTTCACCCCGGGATACTGACAGATCAATCCAGTACAGGTAAAATTAATCTAGGAAGGTATGTGGAAATAGGAAATATTCCCCGTGAAGATGTGGCTAAAGTGATTCTTGAAACCTTAAGAAATGACTTTAGCATCAGAAAAGAATTTGAATTTGTCATGGGAAATACCCCAATCTCTAAAGCTGTCCAAAGTCTTAATGACTGATACGCAAAAGGAAAGTTTTAAATGTCGCCCTTATCAGGTGGACAGCACAAAGTGTTTAGTGTTGGATAAAAGCTTCAACGGTTTTTCGGACTTTAAATCTTGACTCAAAAACTTATTTTAACCTAAAAAAGTTTTTTTGTGATATAATAAACTTATCTTCAGGGCACCGTGAAATTCGGGACCGGCGGTTAAAGTCCGCGAAGCTGAAAAGCTTGATGTGGTGTAATTCCACAACCGACAGTAAAGTCTGGATGGGAGAAGAATAAGAGATAGGACCGGTTCTTTTAGGGCTGTGTCAATTTTCGCCGATATTCAAATGCTCCCTTCAAAATGAAGAAATATTATTTTCTATTTTGGAGGTTTTTTCGTGTCAAATTCAAAAACACGTCGACTCACACTTATCGCAATGCTTAGTGCAATTTCATTTGTACTGTCCTACCCCATGTTCCAATTTGCTTTGGTTCCGAGTGCCAGTTTTTTAAAAATTGATTTTACAATCTTGCCTATTTTGATCGGGTTGTTTATGCTTGGCTTGAGCAGTGCTTTTGCCATTCTTATCATTCGCTCATTTTTATGGCTCTTGTTAAACAGTGACGGCGTAAATACCTATATTGGCCTTCCGATGAATATCGTAGCTGTTACAGTATTTGTACTGGTACTTTGGTTTTTCCTCCGTCACAAATTTAGCTTACGTAATTACATTATGGCAACCCTCTCGGGGACTTTGTCTTTAACCGCAGTGATGGTAATACTTAACTATGTTTATGCAATTCCCCTTTATTCAATGTTTGCTAATTTTGATATCGCAACGATGTTTCCAGGGGGTATTTCAGCTTATATTGGTGCTGTTATTGTCTTTAACATCTTAGAGGGGCTGATTTTTGCAGGGAGTTTCGCTTTACTGTACTGGGCGTTACGCGGTTCAAAAGCAATCAAATTTATTAACGCTTAAAAATAAAAAAATAGCCCATAATGCGGGTGAACAAAAGGATAAAATGATCATGGCTTGGTGAATGATCATTTTTTTATTTTCTTCTTGCATTTCTTTCTAACATCTGATATACTAATAGAAGTTCTGAAAAGGACTGACCGAAGACAGTTGGGGACGTTAGTCATAAGCATCCAACCGAGGACAAACATTTTAAACAATGATTGAACTCTCTATGTCTTTTGGTCGTGGGGATTTTTATTTGCAAAAATTCTTACGAACAAAATAAAATGGAGGTAAAAAATGAGCGATTACAAAGTAAACGAAGCAACTATTGCTAAGAAAGCTGAGTTGGTTAACGTCTTTGCGGAAAAATTTGAAGCTGCGACATCTATCGTTGTTGCAAGCTCACGTGGTTTAACTGTAGAACAAGACACTCAACTTCGTAAAGAGTTGCGTGAAGCTGGTGTGGAATTCAAAGTTGTTAAAAACTCAATCTTGCGTCGTGCAGCTGAAAAAGCTGGACTCGAAGCATTGAACGACAGCTTCGTAGGTCCATCAGTAGTAGCTATCTCAAACGAAGATGCTATTGCACCTGCTAAAATTTTGAGCGAATTTGCTAAAACAGCAGATAAACTTGAAATCAAAGCTGGTGTTATCGAAGGAAAAGTTTCAAGCAAAGAAGAAATTGCAGCTATTGCATCTCTTCCAAACCGCGACGGTCTTCTTTCTATGCTTCTTTCAGTGCTTCAAGCACCTGTCCGCAACGTGGCTCTCGCAGTCAAAGCTGTTGCAGAAAAAGAAGAATCAGCTGCTTAATTCCATTAGGAATAACAGTAAGCAACTTTTATATCGGCGGATTTACGCAACAAACTAAAATTTACTAGGAGAATCAAAATGGCATTGAACATTGAAAACATCGTTGCTGAACTTGAAACAGCAACAATCCTCGAACTCTCTGAGCTCGTTAAAGCAATCGAAGAAAAATTTGACGTAACTGCAGCTGCTCCTGTAGCAGTAGCAGCAGCTGGCGGCGAAGCTGCAGCAGCTAAAGATTCATTTGACGTTGAATTGACAGCAGCAGGCGACAAAAAAGTAGCTACAATCAAAGCTGTTCGTGAAATCACTGGTCTTGGCTTGAAAGAAGCTAAAGAACTCGTTGATGGTGCACCAACAATGATTAAAGAAGGCGTTGCAGCTGCAGAAGCTGAAGAAATCAAAGCTAAATTGGAAGAAGCTGGTGCTTCAATCACACTTAAATAAGAATTATATACTTGTTTGAATGCGGAAATCCGATTTACCTGACTTTTATTGCATTGAGCGATTATAAAAATTAGGTCTTGAGTTAGCATTTGTTGCCACGATAATTTCTCTTGGCTCAGGCTTGACGTTTTCTTTTTTGCTGCAGGCGGTCAAAACCCCAAAAGAAGTGAGAGAAAATAAGGCGAGACTTAAAACTAATTTTTTATTCATTTTTTATATTAATGGATTTCTACAAATCCTTCCTTTCTGTCTATTTTTATTTTAACAAAATTTAGAAATCCATTAGCTTTTTATGTTTAGAAATTTTGGGTATAGTCAAGTAAGAAATGAGGGCAAAAAGAATAGTAATATGCTAAAACACACATTTAAACCACAAGGAATACAAATTTATCTAGAAACGGACTCTCTTGACAATGAACAATAAATAAAATGCATTTTTATTTCGGCCAGTGACGGGGAGTAACATGATATAATAACAGTGAGTGCTTTAATAAATTTATTAAAAATAAAATATAGAAACTAGGAAATAAAAATGACTATTTCTTATCAAAAAATATTATCAAGTTCAAAAGTAAGACCTTATCTCTTTCAAGCACATTTCGGTTTAGAAAGAGAAGGACATCGTGTGCGTCCAACAGGAGAGCTGAGTACCCTGTCTCATCCTAAGTGTTTAGGAGCACGCAGCTTTCATCCCTATATTCAAACTGATTTTTCAGAAACACAGATTGAAGCAATTACTCCAGTTTTTGACCATCCAAAGCAAGCCTTACAGTTTATGGAAGCCCTTCATGATGTCATTATCCGCTCTCTTGAAGAAGAGGAGCTACTCTGGGTGCAATCTATGCCTCCCGCACTTCCAGAAAATGAAGGTGACATCAGATTGGCTGAGCTTGAAAAAGAAAAGGATGTGGCTTACCGTCAGGGTTTAGCCCTAAAATATGGTAAACGTAAGCAGATGGTATCTGGTATTCATTATAATTTTGAATTTGCGGATGTCTTGCTTCAAGCGATGTGGGAGCAGCAGGAAAATGTAGACTTTCAAGACTTCAAGACAGAAGTATATATGAAACTCGCTCGACAATATTTGCGCTACATGTGGATCATTACTTACTGTCTAGGTGCCTCTCCACGCGCAGAGTTTGGATTTTTCACCGGTGAGGCAGAAGTGCCTCAACAGCCTGTCCGGTCTATCAGAAATTCAAAGTTTGGTTATCGCAATGCTCAGGAAGTTTTCGTCAGCTATCAGAGCTTGGAGAAGTACTATGATGACTTGTCGGCTTATGTTGAGGAAGGCGCATTGTCAGAGATGAAGGAGTTTTATTCTGCTGTACGTTTACGGGGTGGAGCACGTGCAGAAGAGCTTATGGAAAGTGGCATTCAATATGTAGAGTTTCGCAACTTTGACCTCAATCCATTTGCCCGTGTAGCAATGGATGAGGATACAAGTCGTTTCATCCATCTTTTTGCGCTTTATCTTATTTATATGGATGAGGAAGATTGTACAGACACAAGTCAGAGACTGGGCTATGAAATCAATGATTGTGTTGCCTTGGAACATCCCTTGAAAAAGACGAACTATTACGAAGAAGGCCAACAGTTTTTCTCACAAATGCGTCATTTTGCGCAGACATTGAATCTTTCACAAGAAGATCAGGGTATTATTGACAAATTTGCTCAGATGTTGGAAAAGCCAGAAATGACAATAGCAGGGCAAATGGAGTTGGCTTATCAAGAGAACGCAAATTTTGCCTTAGAATTAGCAAAGGATTATCGCAAGAAGACCTATCAATATCCTTTTCAGCTGGCAGGATTCACTGACTTAGAGCTTTCTACTCAAAACTTGTTGTTCGATGCGATTCAGAAAGGATTAAAAGTAGAAGTTTTAGATGCTCAAGATCAGATGGTTTCTCTCACATACAAGTCGCATACAGAAATTGTCGAAAAAGGAAATATGACTTCCAAGGACTCTATGGTAGCCTATGCCGTCATGGAAAATAAGGTGGTGACGAAAAAGTTACTGGATCGTGCACAACTGAAAACGCCTAAAGGACAAGAGTTTAGAGAACCTTCAACGGCCTTGGCGGCTTATCCGCTATTTAAAGATAAGCCCATTGTCATTAAGCCAAAATCAACAAATTATGGCTTAGGTATTTCTATATTTAAGCAACCAGCAACGGAAGCGCAGTTTAGAAAAGCGTTAGACATTGCCTTTCATGAAGATAAGGAAGTTATTGTTGAAACCTTTGTTACGGGAACGGAATATCGGTTCTTTGTGCTTAACGGCAAAACAAGAGCTGTTCTCCGACGAGATGCAGCACATGTTATCGGTGATGGCCTATCGACTATTGCACAACTGGTAGAATCAAAAAATGAAAATCCTCTACGAGGAGTTGATCACCGTTATCCTCTGGAAAAAATACAAATCACTGAAACAGAAAAGTTAATGCTTGAAGTACAAGGCTATACAGAGCAGAGCATACCTGAAAAAGGAGTGAGGGTAAATCTTCGAGAAAATTCAAATATCTCTACAGGTGGTGATTCTATTGATATGACTGATGAAATGCCCGAGGCTTATAAAGCGATTGCTGAACAAGTGGCTCGAGTATTGCAAGTGAATATTACAGGAGTTGACATTTTAATTGAGGATCTCACGGATGAGTCTGCATCGGACTATAGTATCATTGAGGCGAATTTCAACCCGGCAATGTTGTTTCACCTATACCCGCTTAAAGGGAAGGGGAGACGTGTTACTATGGATGTTTTAAGCTATTTATTCCCAGAGGTATTTGCTTCATAAGTAAAAGTCTGACATTCAGAAAACAATATGTTTACTCATTGTAGACTATTGTAAGAACATTTCAACCTAAAAGATAGAATGATAAATGCGATACTTTTTTATTTTATTGTATAATATGATAGAATAGATGGGTATTAGTAAATAGAATAAGATAAAAAGACGGTTTCAATTTTTTTGAATCTGTCTTTTTATCGGATGATTGGGGGTGTAACTTTATGAAAAACAAAAAATGGATGATTAATTTAGCGATTTCCAACCTACTGCTGGTCTTCTTAGGAGTGGGCCTTGTTATTCCTGTTCTACCACCATTAAAAGAGCAAATGCATTTTTCAGGAACAACCATGGGAATGATGATTTCGATTTTTGCAATTGCTCAATTGATTGCATCGCCTGCTGCAGGATATTTATCAGACAAGGTTGGACGAAAAAAGTTGATTGCCTTGGGGATGATTATCTTTTCTTTTTCGGAGCTTTTATTTGGCTTAGCACAGGTCAAAGCCGTATTTTATATCTCACGCGCATTAGGCGGTATTGCAGCTGCCTTGCTCATGCCTTCAGTAACAGCCTATGTTGCAGACTTAACAACACTCGCTGAGCGTGCCAAGGCTATGGGGAAAGTTTCAGCAGCAATTAGCGGTGGATTTATTATTGGTCCTGGTGTAGGTGGCTTTATAGCAAAATTTGGGATACGGGTGCCTTTTTATGTGGCTGCCTTGTTAGCATTTGTTGGCTTTATCTTAAGTATGACTGTGCTTAAAGAGTCGGAGAAAACGATGGATATTAATCCTGAAGCAACTCAATCCTCGTTTCTAGATATTCTTAAAAATCCAATGTTTACGTCGCTTTTTGTTGTTATTTTGATTTCCTCATTTGGATTACAGGCTTTCGAGTCGATTTACAGCATCATGGCAACGATTAATTTCGGTTTTACAATGAGCGAAATTGCTTTGATAATCACTGTCAGCGGTATTCTTGCCCTTTTCTTTCAACTTTTCCTCTTTGATTGGATTGTCGAAAAAATTGGTGAACTGCACCTGATTCATTTGACTTTCTTCGCAAGTGCTCTCTTTATTGCTGTTATCGCTTTTACAGGAAATAGAATAACTGTAGCCTTATCAACCTTTGTTATTTTCCTCGCTTTTGATTTGTTCAGACCCGCAGTCACAACCTATCTCTCAAAGCATGCAGGAGATCAGCAAGGAGCGATTAATGGTTTGAATTCAACCTTTACAAGCTTCGGTAATATTTTAGGGCCATTGGCGGCAGGGATGATGTTCGACATTAATCACTTTTTCCCTTATTATATTTCAGCGATTATTTTATTTGGAACCGGAATACTCTCAATGCTTATGACTCGTAAAAGAAAGCAAGCAAACTTTTAAAAAAGCATTGCATCAGAAACTACCGAAAGATGAGAAAAATCATAAAAGAAAATAAAAAGGAAGCACTCTGAACAGCTCCTGTTAAAATGGACAAGAAATAAAAAAATATTTCGTCCATTTTAACAAGGAGCTTTTCTCATGCGTAAAAAT